>JANXEE010000027.1 GCA_025058225.1 Candidatus Calditenuaceae archaeon
GATCGGGGATGATCTTATGGTCAACGTTTTCGTGAGAACTATGACGTAGGTGCTGCCCTCTCGTTAATGTATATTTCATACCTTATCTGGCTACAAGTGGCATGGCTGACGTTGAAAAAAGCGTTACATGGCGAGACATCGCCGATATATACACCAAAATATCCCAATTGGACAGTAGGATTACAGTCTTGATGGTCGCATTGGACGGAGCAGTAAAAGACTTGAAACGCCTTGAGGAATCGGTCTATATTATCCAAAAGACTCTTGACAATCTAACCATAGCGATGCGAATTATCAGATGGGTCCTACCTATTGCGGTCTCTGTGACCTCGTCTATCCTAGTAAACGCCGTATCGAAACTCATGGGAATGTAGCGATATTTCGCTTCATTCCGAAGCGCAGCGAGTTGATATGGGTAACATTTTATAGTGAGTCGCAGTCCCACTATGTGCTATGAAGCGCGGGAAGCTGAACGGCGGCTATCCGAAGATGCATACCGTAACGGTGAAGGTGCCAATACCAATAATGGACGTGCTTCGAATGATCGTGGAGGAGGGATATGCGGTAAGCGTCACCGATGCTATCCGTGATGCGATCCGACTATACATACAAGACTGGGTAAAGGCTCAATCGGTAATCTCTACAATAAGAAGCAATAAACAATAGATGAGTTAGGGCTCTCTTTTTGCGTTGCTCAGTATACTGAGAACCCTGCGCCTCCCTTTTTGAGTTAATGCGTAGTTATCGCCTACCTTCTTTAGGTATTGTTCCTTTGTGAGGTGGTGTATAATATGGAATACCTCTTCCTCGGTTGCAGGACGACCTAATGCGTTACATATGGGACACTGATCTATGGGTAAGTGAAGATACTTGTCGTATTCGCTCATTTCAACCTAAACTCCGCTCGGATGTTATTAATCTTAATGCCATATCCGTAGCTACCGTCTTGAGGACCTGCAAACGTTATTCCGACAGCGTACAGTTTTCCTGAAACCTCAGACACACACGGTCCACCAGAGTCTCCTGCCTTAGTTGTGTTGCTGAACTTGAATACATCAGTGAATATGATTGGTTTATCACCAACGTTGACAATGATTGTGTCGTCGGTGCTGAGGACAACTCCTGTCGTCTCACCTGTCGTCCTACCCCTCTTGTAGAGTTTTGAACCAATGGTGGGATCGGAGAACCCCTCAATCTCCATGAACCGTTTAACCTCTACTGACGGGTTGAGAGCGACTAGTGCAGCATCGGTCTTGTTGACGTTTTTCGGTCTTATCCCGAACAGGAGAAGTAAATAGTCGAAGAACGACGGTCTCGTCCACTGAGATACGCGCACTACAACCCCTATCTCCTTTGCATCACCCCACTGCTGTCTCCTGTGGACTACAGTAGCACCTACGTCAGGGAGAACGTGTTTGTTCGATATTACGTACCCCTCGTCTACTAAGAAACCCAGACTTCCCTCCCAATTCGCGTCCTTCTGTGTGACAATATCCCCCTCCCGGACACTGTACGTCGTCATCTCGGTCACCTACACCAGCTTGACTCTCTCCTCTTTAACTATTTCAATCTTCTGTCCCGGGAAGAACAACGTGGCGTATTCCATGATCTTTCTGATGTGTTTGCTGTCGTAGTAGTCTGGAATCACACCTATCCTAATGGTTCCTGTTTTCTTGTCAACCGAGATCGAGGATAGCTGCTTCGTAAACTTGAACAATATTACAACAGGTCCCCTCCTCTTCAGGGCGTATAGCTCGAACTTCGCTACATACTTCCCGGCTACGAGTCCTACACCGAGTGTGATAATGCTTATGGCCTGCTCGAATGTCAGCCGTCCGAGACCGACCAATACCAATGCCCCAGTAACAAGTATTACGGCCACTATCTCCGTGAACATCATTATAGCTATCATAACAGGTGGCATAAAAATTTGTCTATTCAGGTTTACTTTGCCTCGAGACTCCTCAATTTATCGAGTTTTCCGGTCTTATAGAACTCAGCGAGTGCCTCAGTGTATCCTTCCGGAACCTCATAGCCGTACAGTTTGAGGAGATTAGCGTAATAATTCGCAGTGTGGTCTCCACATTGGCGGAGCAGATTGTTATTGGCTTGGATTCCGTGATAGAGACCGAATAACAAGCCTGCTATTATCAAAGTCAGACCAACAGTTACGAGCCCCATCTCTAGGTACCAGATCTGCCTATGCGTTCTCACTGGGAACTCCATAAGTGCTGCGGCGGTCACGAACTCGCCAATGCTTGTGCTAAGCCCTGAAACAATAGGCGGTAGGAATACTTCTCCCCTTAACGCCTCGCCTCCCGGTGGGTAAATCCTGACTTCAGCAGTTCTCGGTCCATATATTGGGTACACCCCAGTTATTGCTGGTGCGGTCTTTACGTCCAAGAAGTATCGATATCCAGTTACTTCAGTGTAAGTATAATACCGTTGCGACGTCGTTATCACGACCAGACCGGCTGTGATGAACACAAGTGCAACAATCAGTCTCCAGTGCCGTAGCCAACCGGTCATGATGTAGACGACCAGTCCCAGGATTTGTTTCCAGCCCTCCTCGCCTTGCGTCATCCTATAGCTTACAACTCCGTATGCGTAGGCTATTCCGAGCGCAACGACCCATGGCGATAGGGCGAACATCCACTGACCTCTTATCGGATCAGCGATTGACAGGTAGACGGCAACATAGCCAGCGTAAAGTAGCGCAATTCCGGCGATCGCAGCTGCGATCTTCAGGTATTCCTTCTGGTTCATCTTCACAAATGATGATCCCTAACTCCCATAAAAATATTAACTACCTAAAAATCACGTATAGCCACACTGCGATCACGCTAGCCAGTAACACGGCTCCAATAAGCGTGCTAAGGACGAAATGGGACGATCCGTAAGCGAATGGATGGCCACGTCGCCAGTTGCCGTTCTTCCAGTAACCCGTCTGTGCCCATTCAGCGAGGATCATAGACAGCCCAAGTCCAACCATGAAGTCAAACGCGATCATCGGGAGGAAAAAGGCGATAAGGATGGAAAGAAGCCCCCAATGGTAATGCTCCATGAACTCAACCCCTTTTTCGTATTTGTTGAACCCCGACTCCCACCAGACACGGTCAAGCAATAACCCCATGAATATGCCGAGCACGAATAGAACCATCACAATCGAAACTCTAATCTCAAATATAAGCTTAAGTAGTACCTTTTGACTCAATAATTTAGTGAGCGAGGCCAGACTACAGGAGTACAAAAACTGGTTAAAGCACGTACAGGGACTTAGCGATGTAACCATATCGACCTATGTGTCAATCGCCAGAACTCTGGAACTAACAATGTCCAAGCTCGGAAAAGACAGAATAGATCGTGAAGTAATAATCAGGGCCCTCGAACAATATGATAACCCCGTTACCAAAGGTCAGCTCAGCGTAAGCTTCAGGAAGTATCTCACGTTCCTAGGTGAGGAGGCCCTCGCCAAGGAGCTCAGGTTACCTCAGCCCAGGAAAGAACTCGAGTGGTGGTGGAGTGTAGACGAGGTCAAGCGCATATTCGCAGCATGCGAAACGGACCGCGAATTGGTAATAGTGTCATTCGCATACCTTCAGGCCATGAGGAGGGTAGAGATATCTAAAGTCAGGGTATCGGACCTCGACCTTGAACAAGCGATAGTTAGAGTGAGGGCTGCCAAGAAGCGCGGTGTCCAGTTCATAATCAAGGAGCTGTACAGAGGGGGTGAATGGTATCCTGACCAGGTAGAACTGCTAAAGCGTTACATCAAGGAGAACAACTTCACTGGTGAGGATAGGATTGTACCTTTCACGACAGTCTATCTAAATTATATTTTTAGGAGAATAGTAAAACGTGCTGGAGTGCGCCCAGCGGGACTACACATGCTAAGGCATGCCCGTGCTGCTCATTTGAGGGAGAGAGGCGTTCCTATTGACGCTCTTGCTAGGTTCCTCGGTCACACGAACATCAACACGACTATGATCTATGCCCACATAGGACCGGAGGCTCTCAGAAAAGAGATCCCTGCTCCATGATTATCTCCTGCGTGGTCGTCCTCTAGGCAATGGCGGCACTCCCATTACGCGCCGTCTGTACCTCCTTTTACCAAGATGTGTGGGTTTCCATCTCTTTCGTTCTGCCAATACGCGCTGGGGGTTCTGAGCCCAGATCGGAGAATCCTCCTTCCCCGGCACTATGGCGTATAGTGTTACCCTTCGACCGGTAGCACTCGTGGTCTTTCCGATCGGCCTTATCAGACCGAGTTTCTTGAGTGGGTAGATATGAGTCCTCCAGAAGTGTATGAACTTCGGCCATTCCTCTCGCGGCAGACGTCCTACCCTCAAGTAATTTAAATATTCCTTATATAGCTCGTATGGGTTATAAGGTCTACTAAGTAGTGACTTTCGTATAAGATCTGTAACAGATTGTATTCCGAATCTCCTGAGTATTGCTACGCGAGGATTTACCATGCAATACACCTCAATGTTAATATTCTTGTACTAAATGATAAACGCATGCCTCTGGAGACTGACAAAGAGTCCTCACCATCCCCTCCCTCTGTACCTAACCACGATAAAAATGTAGACTATAAGGAGCCAATAGAAGAGGAGCTACACCACGTATGGCATGACGACCTTCACAAATTAGTCGTGGACAGCGTTCTCGCAGCAAGGCCAATAGTCTTCGACTTACAGCTGTTCTTCAGTAAAGAGGGTAGTGATCGTATACCTCTCAGTCAACTATACAAGGAGTTGACAGATGATAAAATCTCTATGATAGAAGAAGTTGTGAGACAAGCCCATTACATTGAGTTCCCCGGATCAAGTGAGCTGATGCAGAACGTTATTTTCGTCAATGCGCCAAGAGTGACGAAGATAAGCGGCGATATAGTAGGTCTGGTGCGCTCTATCGTTGGAATACCGAAGGATATTGATGAACGGATAATAGCGAAGGAGGTCTTGTATAAATGCCAGGGATGCGGTCTCGAGGTCAGGCTTCCAGTTAGCTCACCTGCTCCAAAATGTATGAAATCCTCGTGTCCGAACAAGAACGCACGCATGGAAAAAGCCGGTGTCGCATCAGAGATCGAAGAAGTGAGGTTCATTCTGAAGACGGATTCCGATATCATCAAGTGCAGAGGAGAAAAGAAGCGTATGTATGATTACCAACATGGGACCTGGTATCTCATTTCTGGGATAGAGTGTGAAGTCACGGGATACGTGAGACGAGATCTGAAGAAGAACTCCGAGGTCGAGTATTGGATAGAGGTTATTGGTGTCCGACCTGTAGTAGGTGAGATAAAACACGACTATTCTATGAAGTCATTGGATGAAGTTCGAGAATGTTATCCCCAGATTGTTGGGGAAGATGAAACCATTTTTCTATCTATACTGGGTCTTGCGAGTCGCTTCAACCTGAATAAGAAACAGTGGATAATGGGTATAGTGCTCCAGGGGTCCAGCTCATCAGGTAAGAGCTACATCATGAACGAAATACTGCGGGCATGGAAAGCGCTCGGCAGGGTGAAAGAGCTCACTAGATTCACGGGCGCGTATTTGGAACGGTTGGCAATGGTTCTTCAGAGGGAGAACGTCGATAACCTAATCATTGCCGTGCCGGAGCTCTTTCCCGATACACCGCAGCAATTACACATACTACTTTCAGAGCGGCGGCTTGTCCTCGGAGTCGTTGACAAGGACAGTGGTGCGCCGATAGAATACGAGATCGAAGGACAGCCGTTTCTTTATGCCACAACGACAGCCGTCGAGTTCAGGGAAGACCTCACAAATAGAGTGCTCCTGCTGAGGACTGACGAGAGCGTAGAACAGACCAAGAGGATCATGAAGCATTATACGGAGTTGTGGATGAACGGAAAGTCAGAGGAACTTGAGAACAGGGCCAAAGAGGGGGTATTGAAGCTGGTCAATCACATTGCATCACTGGTACCGCGTGCGGTCGTCATACCGTATATCGACATCCTCCTGGAACCATTCATAACTGACCACGACGATCTACCAGTCACGTTCAGGCGGGACTTCCAGAAGATGATTAACATATTGGCGGCCAGTGCAATCTTCTTCCAGAGACATAGACCGATGATCGATGATGTAGTAATAGCCACGGACGAAGACTTCAAGAACCTACTGAGAGTTTACCACCAGCTGAACATAACACTCACCAGGCTGTCACCAATCGATGAAGCGATAATACAGGTCATGGACGGTCACGATCCGCCTCTCGAGTTGACGCGCAGGGACATAACAGCCAGGTTGAGAGAGAGAGGCCTAATACTATCGGAGGCTACGGTTTACCGATATCTCCAGAAGCTGACAAGTATTGGATATCTAGGGGTTGATACGTCTAGCCGACCATTCAGATACTACATATCCCGAAAGCCATCGAAATTTGAATTGAGTCAACTTTTACCTAAAGTACAGGAGTCGGTGATATCATATCTCTCGAGATACTCATCGTCCTCCACTTCCGAGGTATCGTGAAACAACGTCCGATAGACTTAAAAAGAAACCGGAAATATCGGGGAATTTGCCGTTATTTCAGGGGGTTGAAATGAGTGAAATGACGATTAAAGCATTTCTCTTAATGTATTATTAAGTAATTTCGGTAATGACTTAAGTAATCCGTGAAATTAACGCTTTTATTCTCATTTCACACGTTGCAACCCCATGAAATAACGGGTAATTCGCCAAAATATCGCCTGTCTTCTTAAGTCTTACTCATGTTGTTTCACGAGGTCTGGGATATGGCATGGTGAGAATGTCCTCCAGAGCTATATCAGATAATTATATATTTTAGCTCAATAAAGTAACACCACCGGTGATTGAGATGCGCAGTACAGAACATTACCACGATGATCACGACCATGTTGTCAGCGTTATCCCTCACAACAAGTACCAACGAAATGGTGGCAGCATTAAGCTGAGTACACTAATCGTCAAGTCTCTGAACTGGAAGCCCGGCTCTGAGGTAGCAATAATGCCAGCACGTTATAGCCGCACTCTATTGGGAGATGATGGCGATTTACTGGCGTTCTCAGCGAAATACGCACTGGGATATAGGGAGGAACACAGCGCCATAGTCAAACTTCGCCGTGTCCACCCTAGGCTTCAGTCGCTCGCACTATACATCCCGGGTCCACGCTTCAAAGTACGTGCAGGGACCAAGTTTCGTCTCAAAATTGTTAGTGATAACGGAGTTCCAAGCCTATATCTCGAGGTGGTCAAGGACGGGATCGAAAATAACGGCGAACAAAATGAGGTCCAGGTTTAGCGCTCTAAATTAGCACGTGCCTGAAGTGCCTCCAGTTCACCTCGTAATCTGTCCAGGAGCGCAGCGTCTGACCCTATCATCCCAGCAGCAGTGTAAAGCATCTTATAATAGTCCAATCCTATCCGCTCACAAAGTTCAGAATTCTTATAAAGTGCTTTCAAGGCCATATCAATGCGCTTGACGTTTTCAATTATTTCGCGAGCCGCAATTTCAATCAACTGTAGCAGCTGGAACTCCTCGTGGATCCGAGAATCTGGAGATTGAGTCATCACATATAAACTATAATGAGAGGTATATAAGCCTAACTTCAGATTGTTTATATATCGTTAATGAGAAGTCCGCGGAGCGGTATGATTTGGCCAAGATACCCTAGGCTCATCGCCTCAGAGGACCGGGAAAATGGTAATCCCTGTAGATAGACCGTATATATACTTTTTTAAAAAATCGGAGATAGAGGATATATGAACAAACATAGTATGTTTGTGCTATTTTTTTAATGCGAAAAATGCAAAAAATTTTTATTTTGGATTAACGCATCAATGTTGAGTTGAGCTAAAAGCTCAACTCTACATTACCCAAATCACATGGGTAATGTAGAGGTCGGGCCGGATCGCGGATCGGCGCCCGGTAAAACCCTTAACCGTAATTTCCGGTTACGGTTATTACGGTTAAGGCCCCTGAACCACGGCTTAAGGTCTTTAGCCGTGTGGTTGTGATGGGCCGGCGCCGGATTACCGCAATCCGGGACCCGGACTATCAGGCACGCACTATCAGGCAAGTCCTCTCTACGGTCGTGCCGACCCCGCGGGCCGCCGCCCCCTACAGCTAAGGTAGGGGGAGAACCGCGGGTGACCCCTGCCGTTAGTCCCGCCCATTTGGGCTGGGGGGAAGGCTTAGCTGAGGGCGGCAACCCCCCCGACGGGTGCGCAAGCGCCCGTGGACGAGAGCCGTCCCGAAGGCCGTAGAGAGGACTCGGCGACCCCGATGACCCAAGTCCATGCCTTCCCCCTCTCTATTGAGGGGCGGGGCGTGGCGGGGAGGGATCGGGAAGGGGGGCGGGAGACCGTCTCCCACCCGAGGCGAGGGTAGGGCACGGTGCCCCACCGTGCCTCGGCGGACCCTCTTAAGGCTCTACCATCCCTCGAGGTTGGTAGAGCCGACTACCGGCGGGGAACGCCGGTCCAGGGGCGACCCTGGACTGGTGACTCGTCGGGCCCGGGCCCCCCGCCCGAGCCGACTTCGGGGTATGTCCCAGCAGGAAATGGCTTATAAAGAGATAGATGCTCGGACAATAAGAGCTTTGGCCCGACGCGCGGCGCGGTTGGCGCGAACTAGAAAGGAGCACTTCAACGCCTTAAGCATGATGCTACGGTCAATTCCGCCGGAAATGAGACAAATTTCAGCGGCCATGAGAGCAGCAATGCTAAGTAAGTCGATGAAGTATTTCGAACTACTTGAAGCCAAAAACCAACTGACGAAGCAGTGGAGAGAGCAGCATGGAGAGTTGCTTAGCCGTGTATCTATAACAGCCAAGGAATATCACAAGTCGATCTCATTAATAGCCGAGTTCATTGAGCGGCACCCCGAGCTTGTAGATTCGCACCCCGAGCTTGTAGATTCGGAGGAGGAGGCAGAGTAGCATTATACCCCGACCCTATTTAAATCTTTTTTTTATTTCGGGGATGAGAGAGGAGGAATTTGAATTTGAAGAAGAGATAGAAATGTTAGAAGAGCTGATTGAGTATTTGCTCAATCAACTCTTCTAACTCTGTCTCCACTGCCGACATCTAAATATAACATAACCCTTTTTTTATTTCGGGGTTGAGAATCTCTCAAATAAGGAACTACCTGGCGACAATATCACCTGAGAGAAGCATCCTGATACTTGGGCCCCCCGGCATCGGAAAGTCGGAGTCAGTCCGCGACTTTGCTGTAGAGGAGGCTGAGAGGATGGGGCTGAAATTCTTCATGTATGATGATACAGCAGACATCGGTGAAGACGCATACGTATACGTTGATCTTAGGCTAACGGAGATGGAGCCGTCGGATCTGATTGGTATTCCTCGAGATGCGGATGGCTATGTTGCATATAAACCGTTGAGGTGGGCAGCAGTCTTAGCCCATGCAAAGGCGGGAATGCTGTTTTTAGACGAGTTAACGAATATTTCGCGACCCGATCTTTTAGCGGCAACGTATAAGATAGTATTAGATAGGAGGGTGGGGTTCATAAAATTACCACCCTCCATCAGAATAATCGCGGCTGGCAATCGACCAGAGGAGTCGGCGGTTGCGAATTTGCTTCCGTCTCCTCTGGTTAGCAGGTTTCACGTTGTTTTCGTCGAGCCGCCAAGCGTTAGCGAATGGGTAGAGTATATGCAAACCAGATACCCGGAGTATGACCGACGAATCGCCGCATATTTAAACCGTTTTCCAGAAGACTTTATCAGGCTACCGGGTGAGGGGGAGACGCTCTCTCCCTATCCGGTGCCGCGGACGTGGACATGGCTTGCGAACGAGTTGCCAGTGACACCCGATGAGTATGTAGAAGCGAAGTGTATTGGGTACCTCGGACCGGAGGTGGGTAGTAGGCTGAGTGCTTTTCTGCGGATACAGGTAGATGACCCCGAAGAATTGCTGAATAATCCGGCAAAGTTCACTAAATATGATCTCGACAAGAAGTGGCTCGCGATTTCATTGTTGGCGACCTACGCGCGGGCGGCATACACCAAACGCTTCGAGGACTTTGTAAGGTTTCTAAATATTGTCGCTGAAGAGTCGCTCGAATTTGTCAGTGTCTTTTACACATTGGTTCCCTACGAATTAAAGGCATTTACAGTTAAAACGTTGTCCGATCAAAACCTGTTACGAAAACACGAAGTAGCAAAATTGCAACGGACGTTAATGAAAATCAGCTCAACTCTCCTCAATATAAAACCTATATAATCTTTAAGAGTTTTTTGATTTCGGGGTATGGAAAAGAAAAAACTAGACACACTTATGGCAGCCATAAGTACTGCTAGTCCCTTCCTCGGGTCCATCCTGAGGGGGGCGAGGATAGTAAAGGCTGATGGAGGCCCGTGGCCTGCGGCCACAGACGGTCGCCGGACGATTTATCTCTATCCGAAATTCTTTGAGCTAGCACCCGCGGAGCAGGCGGCTGTCCTGCTTCACGAAGTGTTACACCTGGCTTTCCGGCATCATAATAGAAGACGAGAGAACTCATATTTATGGAACATTGCAACTGACTCCGTCATTAACACTATGCTGAAGGAGGAGGGCTTCGCCCTCCCCGAGGGAGCTATCACGACTGATGTTGTAAGTGAGATAATCCGCCGACATCCGGCTGAAGTCAAGCGAATGTCTGCGGAGGAGATATACTCTCTCCTCCTCAGGCACGCCCCCGATGTTAAGTTGGAGGCGTGTGGATTACACGTTGAGGAGGAGGGCGGCGGCGACGGAGACAAGCAAGACCAGAGTATTCCTCAAGATCAAGACTCTAAAAGCTCGGAAGACAGAGACGACGACGAGCACTGGCATGGTGTGCTGAACAGGGCTGTTGTTTTAGCGAGGCTCGCCGGCCGGTCAAAAGAATCAATCGAGCGAGCTTTCGACTTGATGCCACCGTCCCAGTCATGGACGTCCATTTTCAAACAAACTCTCGTAGAGGGCCTGGGCCGGGTCGTTGTGCAGACCTGGCTTAGGCCCTCTCGGCGACTTCCGCAATTGCTGCCGGGCAGCCGAAAGCTCACGGTCCCAGATGTGAGATTTCTAGTGGATACGTCAGCATCCATAGACAGAACACAATTGTCGAAGGCGATAACGATAGTTTACTCGGTTACTCGGAAAATAAATAGTAGGATCTTCTTATACTTCTGGGACGTTGACTGCTATCCGATAGGCATAGTAAAGAAGACCGACATAATAACGAAAGTAAAAATAAAAGGCGGTGGCGGGACGTTGATTGCCAAGGCTCTAAAGCAAGTGGCAAAAGATATTAGGGCTGGCGATATCGTGATAATCATCACCGATGGGTACATTGGTGATCTTAATCAAGATGAAGTACAAAGGATGTTCAGTATCATCCAAATGAAGTCGTCAACTGCAGTAATATTGACGAGTGCAGCTGACATTAGAATCCGAGGATGGAGGACCATTAAAATCTAAAAAATCTACTATTTTTTCGGGGATGATGTTTAGAAAGGTGCACGTAATTGGTAAAGCGTACGTTCTTGACATAGAACATGCAAAGTAGAAGCCGATTCGCAGCATAACAAAATATGAATACTATGTATCTCAATAATATATTTTTATTTATGTCCGGGGGAAATGGTAATTTTTTTCCACCCACCTATGACTATTGAGACAGACAAGGTTAGGATAAGTATCGAGACAACTAGATATCATATATACTATCGGATAATTATCGACGACGTTCAGGTTACTTTGCGGTATGACTATGATTACAAGGAAGGGTTCCGAATGATAATAAATGACCTACTGCAAAACAATCTTGACGAAGAAAAGATGGCTGCTCTTGAACTTCTCTCAAATTATAAATCTATTGAAAAAAAGACGGCTTTATTGGTAGACTATTGGACTGGCAAATTGAAATTTGAAGATCTCTGCCAACGAGTATCCTTGAGGAACTATATTTACGATAGAGTCCAAAAGCTTAATCAACAGATCGACGAGTACTTTTACAAGTACAGGAATTTCACGGCCTCCAATCTAGGGCGCACACTTTCTCACCGTTACGATGTCAAAGCTGCTTGTATAGATGAGAAGATTTATATTTTCGAACTTGGTTCGGTATACCACATTCTAAGTTATGTTGGGTACTTCACGACAAAGAGCACAAAGACGATAGTACAAGTTTTTCAGAAAAAAGAAGTCGACACCAGATGGAAAACGCTGAGACGAATGAGGATTACAAAGTATATCATTGACAAAATTCGACCCTTTGACGCTAAGCTTGCTGAAGCATTAGCTGTTTCGCATCTATTGTTAGACTACTGAAATATAATTTACTAATTTTTTTATGGTTCGGGGTTATGGATGTTAACAAAAATACTATTCGGGGGACAAGGAAATGTGGAGTGTATACGAAAAACGAGATCGATGGGCTAGATACGGCTACGAGGAGCAGATACTAGCGTTTAATGGCGAAAAAACTCGCTTCAAAGCGATTGTCAAGGACGGCGAACTAGTGACAATAACGTCGCTAAACTACATGTTGATACCAAATGAGTTGGTCGTCGAAGTGGCTGACCAACTGGCACCTGCGCTCAACGCCACTCGGAGTGCAGTGATTTACGATAATTGGAAAGTATATATCCTATACACCATTCCAGAGACTTATAAGATGAAGGACACCGAGGTCCAAATGGGCTACTACATTGTCAATGCTGTAGACGGTACGTCTGCATTGACGGCGAGTTTCATGGCGAGAGTCAACTGGCGCGGACAGGTATTCGATAACCTGGTCTATCTCAGGCGCGTTGCTAGAGTTCTATCGCCGACAAAAGCTGTAGCGATGGTCCACGTAGTTCACAGGGAGAGCGCCAAGATGAGCACAGAGAAGGTAGAGGAGAAGACGAGAGATCTAGTTGAGAGGATCAAGACTGTGATCAGTGAGGGCAGAGACGTAGTATTGCTGTGGCGCCTCTGGTGCGAAGTCAGTTTTGATACCGAGACTATTAAGCTGATTTACGAGAACTTCCCCGAGGTGTACATGCCGGCTGTCGCGCGCTCCATCGTCAAGCAGGGATACAAGCTGACCAACCTAATTCCAGTCTTTGACCTATACATGGAGACGTGCCATAAGATTTGGACCACAAAAACCAATACGTCACCGACGAGAAAGATTGCGTTAGTAAGGAGGCTCCAGCAACTCTTCGAAGAGACGGCACCAAAGAAATAGATTCTATAAATTAATTCGCTTTTTTTGTTCGGGGTATGAATATGCGTATTTTAGGCCGAGAAGTAAATGTGAACGACGTCATAACTCTACGATTCGTAAAGACTACGCGAGGATACATAGCCAGAAGCGACGAGGGCATCATCATTTTACTGGCAACGGATCATCAAATACACCAGCTACTAATGGAGCGCCCGGTACCGCACCTAACGCTCAATGTGAAGATCGTGAAAATTGTTGAGCGAGACTTCAAACGATATGCTATAGCCTGGCCTCTTGATGACGAGAACTACAGGTCCATCATTAAGGAATTAATAGCCGGATGAGTGACTATGAGCAAAATGACTGGAAAAGTTGATAAGAAATACGAGTATACATGTCCAATATGCAAGACCAAGATAACGGCTCCAGACGAAGCTACACTTTACTCAAAGGTCTATGTCCACATGAGAGGTCACTGGAACAAATGATTATTTTTTTCGGGGTGAGAACATGGACGAGGTAGTAGTTAAGGCGCGCGTAAAGGTGATACAATCATCAAAAGCCCTCTACGTGCGAATACCGTACTATATCGCAAACGCCCTCAAAATCCGTAAAGGGACTGAGGTCGACGTGATATTGGACCCCGTCAACGGGATCATTAGGATCGTGAGAGTGAATCCACAGAACGAAATTGTGAGCAATGACCGGCCGGCAGAATAAGACGACTGGACTAGCAAAAATTAAATTCGAGGGGTTATTAGGGACCATTTGATGGTGTATTTCCAGCTCGCCCCCGGGGTTCCGAGCAGAACGATAACAATCGCCATTAGGTTGACCAGCACCGACCGAGAGGTACTCGATAAATGGATAGACACCTTAAGTAAGCTCGCTCGCGACAAAGCTCTCAACGTTCAGCTCGGAAGACGGAGGCTGAGGCCGATCTTCGGAACTCCACGACTAGGATACCAAGTTTTCCGAGACTCCGTGATTGTATACGGGAGTCGGCGGAGCGTTAACGCCTATCTCGCGACAGTTCAGGACTTAGTAGACGTTATGGCAGAAGACGGAGTTCTCATCAATTTCACGCGAATTCCGACGATAATGGGGACGTGGGTAATAATAGAGCTCGAGTCAGAGTCGCCTCAAGCGCTCATTCAGGCTACGATAGAACTTCGAGATCGGTTTAGGAAGGCGGGTCATCACGCGAGCGAGAGGTTTAGACCTGTAATATTGGGGCAGCCGAGGACATCAGCAATTAGGATAAGATATCCTGTAGGTGTCCCTGCTTACGACCAGGAGCTCCGCCAGATAATAACTGAATTTCAAACAAAATACGGTACATCTGTCAGGTTGACTAGTGTTCACATAACACATGGGATAAAGCCGCATTTCGCCCTCGAGGACAGCGACATCTACGAGGAGTTAATCGAGGATGGTAACATAAATGAGGACTAGCTGGTGTACCACATCGAAAAACTTATGGTGTTTATTGTGCTTCGGGGGTTAGGATGGAACCGGAAGCGCTTAGACTACTGAAAGAGAAAGAGATTGCCAACCTGTTGCTGAGGTGCATCAAGGTCCAGGAAGAGGAGATGCAAAAATATGGTAAGACCAACGTCGACGACTACATGGGGTTCGAGTGGTGGAAAGTCCAGGCAGCACCACAAACTCTGAACAAACTGGTCCGAGCGGGTATACTGGAGATCGGCTATAAGAGCAACAAGTCGACATGCTACAGGATTCGGAACCCAGAACAGATAATCGCTTCAATAGAGCTGAGCTCGAATGAGCCGGAGGTTGTGGCGCCGACATCCGAGATTCCTAGCGATCTCTTCAGCGTCATAGTCGGACACGACGACGTTAAGGAGATCATCATGAGAAGCATAAGGTCCAACGGCAGAGTTCACGTCCTTCTCCATGGGTCACCGGCATCAGCGAAATCACTATTCCTCGAGGAGTTGAGTAGAATCCCAGGGAGCAGGTTCGTTCTGGGTTCATCGTTGAGTAAAGCTGGACTTCTCGAGATACTCTTTGAGGAGAGGCCTCGATTCCTGATCATCGACGAGATCGACAAGATAGACAGTGAGGATAACCTGAGTGCTCTGCTCAGCCTCATGGAGAGAGGGAAAGTGGTTGAGGCGAAGTTCAAGAGGAGAAGGGCTATAGAACTTAACACAACCGTCTTCGCTGCCTGTAACAGAATCGAGGCCTTACCACCAGAGCTCCTGAGCAGGTTCCTACGACTGCGCTTCAGGGACTACACGCCAGACGAATACCTGGAGGTCGTCAGGGTAGTGCTCGTCAACAGGGAGCGGATACCCATGCAGTTGGCAATATACATAGGCGAGAAGGTGATGAAGGATCTCCTCAGTCGTGACCCGAGAGACTCCATCAAGATCGCGAGATTGCTGACCGAGCACACCAAAGAAGAAGTCGACCGGATCGTGGACATCGTTAGAGAACGTAAGTGATTTTTCGATCGGGGGTATGAATTACAGCAAACTCACAGTGGAGGAGCTATTGGGTAGACCGCTCACGGATCACGAGCGGATTTTCGCTCCACACGTATTATATGTTGCTGGCCGATTGCGGATTCCATTAGAGACTCCACGAATCGCGGTAGTAGGGCGGAGGGATCCAAACTCCAGCAGCTGATAATGGAGAGACACTTAGCTGTAAGCCAGTTCCCCAGCTATCGCGCCACACATAGACACGACTTTAGGGCCAGGAACGTGACTATGGCGTTAATTGCCGATGCGGTTGTGATAGCCGACTCCAGAGAAATGGGTGGTACCCGATCGATGGCCTGGGCATCTCATATGCTCAAGCGACCGCTCTATCTCGCACCACACCTCCTTGAAAGTAGCGACCTAAAGTGGCCGAGACTGCAGGTATTATCCCAACGAGCAAAAATCGTTAGAGACGTGGAGGAGATTCTTAGAACTAAGTAGTGTTATAAATTATTTTTCGGGGAACCCCCTCCCCTACCATTAAAGCAACTCTGCTCTGTCCAAATTTCTTATATATAGGCTGATCAACAAATATGTCGAAATGGCGAGCGTAAGAGAGTGGATTGAGAAATACAAGAAAGGCGTCGAAGGAACTGATTGGGATCTCGCGGCTGCAGAGTGGGATGCGATGAAGTCTCTGGCCATCAAGCACTTCACCGAGACCGAGGGCCTCAACCCGAGGATCGCGGAGAAGTACAGGCGTAGGATGACTGCGGCTACGTACAGGAAGCCCGACGTCACCAAGATGGTCGATAACTACACTGCGAAGATTACTAGACGGTAAATCGATTGAGTCGCTGAGCTAATTAAATGAGGTTTTTTTGATAACTTCCCGTCAATCTTTGGCTGCTATTTTTTTGAGGTAATTCTCCGCGACCACGTTTAGCGCCTGATCGAATACTGTGTCAGCGAGCTTCTTCGCTACTTCCTCTAGCTGATCTTCAGGGAGGACTTTACGCAAATTCCTGATCTGCCATCCGATAATGCTCTCGGCCCATCTGTACGCCATACTCGTCGCCCAATCCTGTAAGTTTTCAGGAATCCCACGTTTTTCCCATTCACGTCTCTTCTTCTTCACCTTCTCCTCATAGCCAGTTAGCTCCATCCCTAATTCCCGAATTCGCAACTGGGTCTCATATTCTTTAAGGAACAGCGTGTTGACCAGCGGCTCATTCAGGAATAGCGTTGGTCTTGATGACAGTGCACTCAGAATTGGGTATGGCCAAAACAAAAACCTACGTCGATCTTCTTGCTTATCGCCCATCACGAAACGATAATGGTGGCCTTATATAAGCGCTTCATACCGATCTCGACTGAATTCTCCTAAACGCGCCACTGTCTACTCACACTGCGAAGCCAATTCTCCACCACGTGATCGAGGGCGATCTTGAAGACAGACGCAGCCATGTCTTTCGCGAAAGCTAAGTATTCTTGCTCGGTCATCTCTCCGTAATGACGTTCTAGCTGATCTCGCAACACTCTCTCGGTCCACTTGTACGCCAGTCGGATTGCAGAGTCCTGAAGGTGCTCGGGGTATCCGCGCTTTGTCCAGCTCTTTCTCTTCTCCTCCAATTTCTCCTCTAAACCGAGGTCAACGGCGCCAATGTGCGGTATCATTAGCTGAGTCTGATATCCTATCTCGTATGATTGAAAACCGTATTGACCTTCCAATAGGCCGCTCACGATTGGTTTTGGAAGGACAATTGTAGTCCTAGATGACAGGAACTTCAGCAGAGGGAAATCCCAATCGGTCAAGGATGTCAGCTTCATGTAACGCGTCTTATTCACCATCAACCGAAAAAAGACCGTCCTACTATTATTCTTTACTACACCCTTGGGTAACTGGTGCCCCAGAGCGTCTTGTTCATCAGATAAAAGTACACCACTCCGAACACCATCAGGATAACCGACTCGAGTGGCGGAGCTATAATCGGTACAACTAGGTAGAAGCTGAGGATCTCCATCAGGCTCATGACCTTGAGCTCTCTCGACCTGACCCATCTCCTCGGCGCCAGCATCTCACCCAATATCACTACTATACCGATCGATACGACAATGCACCATATTACGACCGGTAAGCTCGGTCGCAAAAAGACCATGTACATGGCGACGAGTATTGCGGCCATCTTAACGACTACAGCCCATACGATTGTTGCTATGGTTGGCAGGTAAGCACCGAGAACAACACGAGCACCAAGTTTGTGTAGCATGTTTGGCTGGTCATCGACTTCTATCTCTTTGAGATAGCCACTGTAACCTATCTGGAAAACGTTCGTCAGGAAAAAGTAGCTAATGTAAAGTATTCCAATCGGCGTTAGAGTGGATGCGGACAGCCAGTACGAGTATGATGCGAAAGACGTGACGCTTATGGCGCTAGCTATCCACCCGAGATAGCTCGTTTTCGATAGTGCGCCGTTGTAAGTGAACCCCCCGATGACGAATAGTACATAGGACGCCAGAGCCAGCTCCGGCCTCGGAGACCACATTAGCGCCATGATCACTCCTGCAGAAGCTACGGCTATTATTCCCGTGTTGATCAAATTAACAGCATAATTGTAGCTCATCTTACCACTCACGAGCGGATGATGTTGTTTTGCAGGATCTCTCAGGTCCCACATGTAATCGGCCACACTGTTGTGTCCGCTGGCGAATATGTGCACCAGATATGCGTAAAGTGCGACCAACAATCCCTGAACCGAGAGCAGGTTGCCACCACCTGCGATATAACCAAGGGTTACCAGCGTTACTGTTGCCGGTGCCGTCTGGGCCCTCATGAGCTGGAAGGTCTCACGTATCATCATACCTTAAGCAACCTCTTCAGTAAATTAAGTCTTGTTCTGAGGTAACCAAACCAGATCAGCTCCCACAGCAGATAACCGAAGAACTTCACCGAGTTGTTGACGAGGATGAAGCCAAATGGCGTTGAGGTCAATATGTGAATTCCGAGCACAATGAGCACGTATGCTAGTGTCAGCTCGTAAACGACTATCCAGACCCTGTACAGCAGGCTCTTTATGGTGAGAGACTTTACTGTTGGTCTCATAACATCACCTTCGGTACGACGTATAAGACCATTAGCGCTACGTAGTGATAGTAGAATAGCATCCATACTACTTCACCTCGGCCCTTCAGTTCAGGATCAATTATACCCATTAACGCAATTGCGAATGCCAACGGGAAGGCCATAGCGATGTGTATCGAGAAGTAATTCGGGAAAAGCGCTGCGAACGTGTAAGGGACGAAAACGAACGGTAGAGAGAACGCTGTAGCTTTCCTCTTTCCCA
Source organism: Candidatus Calditenuaceae archaeon (assembly GCA_025058225.1). GTDB lineage: Archaea > Thermoproteota > Nitrososphaeria_A > Caldarchaeales > Calditenuaceae > Calditenuis. The sequence continues at coordinate 18,987 of JANXEE010000027.1, forward strand.
GAACTATCGGTATCGAGCGGACACCTTGTGACGCGTCAGCCTCATAGTCATCGAAGTCCTTAAACGTGTTAGCACCGAACACATAGATGCCGAATGCTATCGCAGGTAGTATTATCTCGAGGTTGAAAGGTGAAGCGAACGCCGAGTATGCGGTCATTATGCCGAGACCTCCACGTGGAGTCGCAATCGCCAGATTACTCCACAGGAACCTCGATCTCAACCTAGCTGGTGGACTGCTGTAGAGCCACGCGAATATCAAAATGAGGCTCATCAGAACGCCGTAGTATAGACCGAAGACTACGAAAGAAGTGCCAACTACACATACCGTGAGAATGAAGACAAAGCTCATCGCTAGATCGACTGAGACTTGACCCGACGGGATAGGTCGGAACTTTTTCTTCGGATGTGCCGCATCGATGTCACGGTCATAGACCTGGTTCAAAATGTTCGATATCGCATTGGCGCAGGCTAGAAGGAAGCCGTTCAGTGCTATGAGCGGGAAATGATTAAAGCCTAGTTCTTGTTTCAGTGCCAGAACCGAAAACATCATTCCACCGACCATCGGAGGCAGCAGAGTAAACGGTCTAGCTAGCTTTGGAAAGGATCGTATCGAGGATATACTCGTTCCCATCGGTCAAATAGGGTCTATTGCTTTTAATTAAAGCTTTATTAGCCTCTAAGTGTAGTGTATTCTGAATGTCCGAGACTGAATGGGAGGACGTCATTGAAAAAACGACCGAGGATGTTATTGACGAGATCGTAGAGGAGGAACAGCCGAAGGAGGAACCGGCTAAGAAGAAAAAAGCATCATCTGTTACACGTCGGTGTCAGTTCTGTGGAGAGGAGCTCCCGACAGTTGGCCAATGGACTTCTCACGTGAGGAAGATGCACCCCGAGGAGTTCGAGAAGCTGAAAACAAAGATGGTCAAGAGTAGCGTCGAATCCAGGGAACTGAAGGCCGCGCTGCAAGATCCTGAGGAGTACATTCACAAATACGGTCGTGAAGGGCTAAACAAAATTAAACGAATGAGACTAGAGGAGATCCTGAGGGACTATTCTGACATAATAAAGCAGTGGCAGAGGAAGATCATTCTCCGCAAATGGGACTATTATCCTGAAATCAGGGACAACCCGCAGCTGTTCATATGGACGCTGGTTAGCGCAGCTAAAGTCGCCATGGAGCACGCTGTCTCAATAGCTCAAGACGTCTTCGGTGTTGAGAGGGAATATGCGGACATCCTTCAGGCAAAAGGCCTAACGCCAGTCTTCTTCACAGGATGGGAAGCACAGGCTCAGCATCCCCAGTTCGTTAGCATGATGAACGTTCCACCATCTCCAAGCCCGACGATGCCTCCGGTTATTCCGCCCCCTCAACCTCAGCAATATGGATACCCATCACAACCGTATAGCTATCAGCCACATCCAGCGTACAGTCAGCCATATGGTCCGTATCAAATGGAGACCTCCCCTACCCCACCCCCCAGAACTTCAAGGCGGAGACGAGAAGAAGAGGCTGAGTCTAACTACGTGACGAAGGAGGAACTCGTCCAGATACTGGAGAACATCATAGAGCGCCAGAAGCAGGAGGAGGAGAAGAAGAAGCTTAACGAGACCATAGACCTACTCAAAACCCAGATTACCGTCTTCGAGCAGAAACTTTCAGCTATGGAAAAGCAGGAGAAGGCGAATCCAGAGATCGAATCACTGAAGTCAGCTCTCGCTGGTATTACTACTGAGCTGCAAAAATTGAAGGAAGCCGAGGAGAACAAGGCAATGAAGGCGTTATCTGCAAAGTTGGTCAGCCTGGAATCTTCACTGGAGGAGATTAAGAAAGCCAGGGTAATCGAAGGTTACACCAATGACACCTACAGGTTGCTAAGTCAGGCGCTTGAGAGGAGGCCGCTCGAGGTAATGGCACGAATATTGTTCCCAGAGAGATACGGGGGTCCACCACCGGTTATACCTGCCCAGTCATATCTACCGGCAGACGTAACGGAACAGTTACGTAAAGAAGGATTAGTGGCGTGATGGCCATGCCGCTCGGGATCTCAGTGATGAGTGGAAAAGGCGGGACGGGAAAGACGCTCATTGCACTGAACCTAGCGTTCGAGCTGGCAAGGCGCGGAGTAAAAGTCGCATTATTGGACGCAGACATTTCAAACGCTAATCTCCTAACACTTGCTAACTATGACGGCGAGTCGACATCAGTTACATTCACGACTGACCATAGAATTGTGCCAGCGACGATTACTTTTGACAACATTCAGCTTGAGGTCTGTAGCGTAGAGATGTTGGCTGGTAGTAGAGGTGTCGCAAAACCTGGTGAACAGTCAGCGGCCATGATTCAAGAGCTCATCAAATACACTGCCTGGAAATCGGATTACATCATTGTCGATGCGCCTGCAGGATACTATGACATCCACAAGAGTGTTATCGCCTCGTTCGACAGCTCATACCTCGGAACGCTGATTGTAACACAGCCCGCCCACTCAAAGGATCTGATACGAGTGCTTGACCTGCACAGTCTTAACGAAATACCCGTTATCGGATGCATTGAGAACATGAGTAGCTTCATTTGCGACAATTGTAAGACGGAGCACTTCATCTATGGCGCGAGTTCAACAGAGGAGATAGCGAGCAATTATGGCATTGAGTTCTTTGGGTCGATACCCTTAATGATGGGAGTGAGGGAAATGCTCAATGCGGGTAAGCCGGCCATCATAGACGAGGAGTACAGGGCCCCAATAGTGAGGGCTGCTGACGCGGCTCTGAAGGCAAAACCGAGGAAACCCGGATTCCTCGAGAAGGCCATTGAGTCAATCACCGATAGCCTGAAGAATTCACTGATGAAGGCGGCAGTTGAGGTGCTTGTTCTGGCCAAAAGGACAGTACCCATAGCTGATATACAGAGACAGTTCAACTTCCCTGGGGGGCGTGTAATTCACCTGAGGTTGACGGACAGGAGCCTCGAACGTCCTGTAGTCGACCTGTTCCTGACACTGAAGGATGGTGCCCTAAAGGTCCTCGACAAGACCGCTGAACCTGATGTGACCATCGTGATGTACTACAAGGCGTTGATTTGGGCGATATTGAAGAGGCGACCAACCGAAAGGGGTTATGAGTATTATGACTTCCTGACCGCATACCTCAACGACGAGGCTAGGGTTTATGGAAAGCGAGAGTCGTGGGAGAACATGAGAGCATGGTACGTATTACAGGTAGTCCTAGAAAGGCTAAGGCAGTATCAGCCCGCTCAGCTCGAGTCGATATTGGGGGTTCTGGCATGAAGTGTCCAATGTGCGCGCTTGAAGGGAGAACCGTTGAGATGACCAGGATGGAAGGGCTTCCATCATACCTAAAGGTCTCAAATATCGCCAGACAACACCCGCTACGCGTGGTTCAGAAATTCGCTGTACAGAAGGCAATGGAGTTTGAGACGGCTATTGAGAACTCAGTGTATTACTACCGATGTCCGAAATGTCGAAACGTCCAGATCTTCGAGAAGTGAGGGAGTTGTCGCGCAAGAAGGAGGAGATCGCGGCACAGTTGCGGTCGATGTTGAACGTGAACGTGAAGTTCGAGAAGTTGTCGATGCCAGAACTAACTGAGCTCTACGAGGCGGTAGCAGCCCTGTTTGCGTCGGTTGAAGCGGCCCAATCGTCTGTTCAATCACAGACTGCTGACAAAGGACCATTAGGACTAGGCATCCTGCCCCTGGTACAGGATATTGTGCAGACTGTATTGCCCAAAGTCAGGAGTGAATTAATGCAAACCCTGAGGGGTGAGCGAAGTGAGTGGACGAAGCGAACCCGATGACCTCATAGACGCAATAAGGCGGATCAGACAAGTAGTCAACGAAACGCAGGACCTCATAGTCAGGACGCGGGGCGAAATTGTCGCGTTAATGAAAGAGCTACGGCCCAAACCAGTCATGAACGCGATTCGCCTGAGGAGACCGATGTACGCACTACCGAGGCGCTTCAGACTAGTTAAAAGGATAGACGAAAAAGAATCGGAGTAATTCGCGCCATTATTGACCGATAAGGATTAATTGCAGTGTCACGCCTCGTCAAGTTGATGGGCGTTACAATCGAACAGATCGAGGATGCGCTGAGTAAGACACTCATCGGCAAACCTCCCAAAGAGATCTTCATTTTAGACGGAGTCATTAACGTTCCCACAGAGGAGGGGGTAAAATACGCCATTGCTATGGCCAAGCCACATGAGTCGGTAGCCGTTTTTACGCCGCTCTCGCGTATCGACTCAATATACCACGAAATGCTACATCAAGGCCTCTTCGGCATGGGTTTACTGAAGGGCGAGATGATAGCTGATTTAGGAGGCAAGTTACTGGCGTTCAAATATCAACTCCCTGGAGTAAAGAAGCGAGAGGTGAAGTACGAATTGTGCATAAACTGCTCCTCACATGAGGAAATATTGGATCGCCTCGGTATCAAGCCGCTGTTCAAGGGTGAACCCGTCATAAAGCACTACCTTCTGGTGAAACCATGATCAGGCTGTCTGCGGATGTCGAGAGATGGATCTATACACGACCCAGGACGGCCATAGCTCCCGTTATAGTACTCGCGGACAAGCCTAGGGAGTTACTCGAGGAGTTGCATCCGATGAAGATCAAACTACTGTGGTCATCAAGGATGTTTAGGGGGGCAATCTTCGGTCAAGCCACTGAAGGAATAATTGGTATGCGAATCATAGAGAGGTTGCGTATGCTCGCTTTACCACTCCCGATAGACTCCATCATTGACCTTGCCGATAGGAAAGAGGTAAAGAAGATCTATCCCGATCGTCTGGTTCAGGCGCTACAGTTCCCTGTGGTTCCACCTGAAGGAAGGTATACGACTGGTGAAAAGAGACCAGTAGAGTACACATCGACATATTGGACGTCCAGATTAATTGGTGCAGACAAGGCCTGGTCTATGGGCATAACTGGTCAGGGAGTGACGGTCAGTGTTATAGATACAACTGCCGTACCGTTCCATCCGTCACTGAGAGGTGCGATGTGGGAGACCAGCTATCCGGGAATACTGAGCGACACGAACGGTCATGGAGTGTGGGTAGGAGGATGTGTTGCTGGCCCTTACGCTGAGGTGGCTGCGGGTCAGACGAAAATACCAGTTCAGGGAGTCGCACCTAACTCCAGGTTGTTGCTTTACAAGGGATTAGTTACGACTCTGGGAGTAGGACTTCAATCAGCCATTATTGAAGCGATGGTCAACTCGGTGCTCCTACACAGAGCCAAAATTATCAACATGTCCCTCGGATCTTCTGATGCTCCCGAGAACCCTGAAGATGACGCTCAGGTTTACGCACTGGAAGAACTCAGCAAACTCGGAGTGATATTCTGTGTAGCTGCAGGCAACGACGGTGAACCTTATACCATCAACACTCCAGGAATAGCTGAAAGTGCCATCACTGTAGGCAGCTACAACCCCATAAGCGGGTCTTTGAGTCCGTTCTCTTCACAAGGGCCGACACCTGACAGAAGGGTCAAGCCAGACCTGGTGATGCCTGGAGAGAACATTCTAGGACCCACGGTTGGTCTATTGGACGTCATGACAAGACCGAAGCCAATTCCTGGTTACGGAGTACTTTCAGGTACGTCCATGGCTACACCGCACTGTGCAGGCTTATGTGCACTGATAGTAGAACACGGTCAGAAAAATGGCATCAACGTGACAGCTTCGACGATCAAGCAGGTGATGTCGTCATACGGTGAATACTATGGGGAGCTGAAGAACAACCAGTATGGCTGGGGCGTCTTGACGTGGGACAAGTGGATGTCCTACGCTAAAGAAGTTATGGGGATAGCATAGAAACGTTTTTTTAGAACCAGATTTCACTAATAGCGATGTCACTGAGGGAGAAAATAGGTGTGTCCGGACCGATACTAGAGGTGCATCTGCCGTCAGTGCTGATACCGCCGGCGTTTCCGCTCATGCGGGACGGGCCACTCGGACTCGTTCGATACGGCAGACGTGATATTTCCGATATGTCACTCATTACGTCGCCTGTAGTGAAGAAGTTAAGATCTAAGGTCGGAGGTGCGATCAGGAAGTGAGCAGTCAATTTATGCTCCTTGAAAAGGTTCAATCTGTAATAGCGAGCGCACGCACGACGGTGCTTCAGGCTCGGGGAAGGATGGGTCTTCCCGCAACTACACCTGTACTCGACAGAGTAGAGAATATGGTCAGGCAGAGAGCTGCTCGTCGAGGTCTGTTCGGCGGACCGACGGTTCCACCTGCTCCGGCTCCCGTCGCACCTGCGCCTGCTCCTGCTCCAGCCACGGAAACCCAGACGTACATGGGACAGTTCATAGAACCAGAGGAGTTCGGTATCGAGGCAAGGTAGGTAGACTCATGCCATGCCGACGACACCATACAGACGATACTTGCAGCGAGGCAGCCAGCTTTACTACCAAGTGACAGGTAGCAGAAGACCACGACTCGATTTCGAGTCCGGGTACTACACCCCTCCTGATCGAATAACCGAGTCTGTATCTAATTCAACTCAGGCTGTTCAGAAGACAGTAACTAGTTCAAGAGATAGGATTGAGCACGTAGTCAGCCCGCCATCTACACCTACATCTCCACCAGTAACGCCTCCAGAGCCCCCTACTCCTCCAACACCACCAAGACCGGATAGACCAATACCAAGAGAGGAACCAGTAGTTCCAACTCCACCAAGACCGGGATTACCAGTACCAAGAGAGGAACCAGTAGTTCCAACCCCTCCGAGACCGGAACTACCTATACCAAGAGTAGAAGTAACACCGCCGGCACCTCCAGCACCTCCGCCAGCACCTCCAGCACCTCCGCCAGCACCGCCCACTCCTCGACCATCTTACAGACCGCCAGACAGAATAGTCGAGAGCGTTACGAGAACGCCAACACCGCCTCCTACACCACCTCCGCCAGCACCAGGAGCTTCAAACCTCAAGATCACCGTATCAGTAGCTCCTCCATCACCAGAAGTTGG
>JANXEE010000028.1 GCA_025058225.1 Candidatus Calditenuaceae archaeon
CAACACGCTCATCGTTAACCCCAGGGGACTCAACCTCGAGAAGCCGGAGTCCAAATCCAAAAAGAAGTGCGCGTATACGTTCATCAAGATCAGGCGTCCCGCGGCACCGAAGCTCTGGGACAGGTTCCTGAGGGGCATCGACGCGGTCCTGGAGGCCTACGAGGTCTTCGGGATATACGACGTGATCGTCGCGGTCTCGGAGGACGTCAGGGGTGACTTCTTCGACTCCTACTTCAGGAAGCTCTGGCTGCTGACGGAGATCAACATGAACAACACTACCACCATGTTCACCGTTGAGCTGCGCTGACTTGCGGGGCCTGGTCTTGAGTTAATCACTGGGCTTTCATAGGGAGCGTTGCGTTGAATCAGCTGTCCGAAGCGGCCGCGCTCTTCGCTCTCTCGAGTTCAGGCGTAGCGGCCTTTGGATACTCGGTGGTGAGGGGGGCCGAGGCGCTTGCCGATAGGTACAGACTCGACAGGTTCGCGGTCGGGTTCATCTTCCTCTCGGTCGTCACGTCGGTGCCGGAGCTGACGGTGGCCGTGATAGCGGGTCTCCGGGCAGCCGTTGAGCTCTCCGTGGGAGACCTCCTCGGTTCGAGCGTGGTCAACATAACCTTCGTCACGGGGCTGGCGGTCCTCTTCGCTGCCAAGGGGGTAGCGATCGGTCGGGGCCTCAGAGCCAACCTCACCTGGTTGCTGTTCCTCTCCTCTCTGATCCCAGTTCTGTTGCTGCTCGTGCCCAGGATTCCACCCATAACCGGTCTCCCTTTGATACTGGTCTTCCTGACGTACGGTATCTACGCCTCGAGGTCCAGGCCTGTCCACGTTGCACTCCCAAGTCTCGATGCGGGATGGAGGGTGTTCACCGTCGTCGCCATCGGTGTGGTGGGGCTCGTGACCTCGGCGACCGCGCTGGTCCAGAGCGCGAAGGCCCTCTCGGAAGTCTTGGGCATAGGGCAGCTCGAGATAGGCGCGAAGCTCGTCTCCCTGGTCACCTCGATGCCGGAGATCGTGACGGTGGCCGCCTCTATGAGGAGGGGGGAGTACGAGATGGCCTTCGGGAACGCGGTCGGGTCCAACCTCACCAACATGTCCCTGATGCTCGGGTCGCTCCTCCTGATCGCCGGCGTCGACGTATTCCTCTCGCCCCACTACGCGACGGTCCTCTTCGTGGTCCTGGTCTCCGGGACGCTATGGGCCTTCTCCTTGAGGGGGAGGATCTCGAGGCCGCTGGCGCTGGTCCTCCTCGTCGAGTACGTCGCGTTCCTTCTCTTCAGCGACTGAACGGGCTCAGCCCGATGCCCTGACGACCGAGTGACCGCCCTCCCTGACCACCTCGACCAACTGGTCCGCGACCTCCTCGACCTCCCTGTCGTGGGTGACGACGATCGCCTGCGGCACCGCTCCCCTCTCCCTCCTGAACCCCTCCAGGAGCCTCACCAGCTGCCTCCTCCTCTCCGAGTCGAGGTGGACCGTGGGCTCGTC
>JANXEE010000004.1 GCA_025058225.1 Candidatus Calditenuaceae archaeon
TACACCAGTTACAGGTGCTTCCTCCACCCGGCGAGGTACAACGACCTCCTGAAGGACCAGAAGTTCATCGACAGCATGATGTTCGGGGAGTCGCTGGACAAGACGACCGGCATGCAGTCGAAGTCCACCGTGGGAATAGACGTTCACGTGACGAGCGTCGTCCCGAGGGAGAAGGTGCTTCTCGTGAACCCTGAGAGGTCGCTGGTTGGGGCAGTCTACCAGAGCCTCATAGTCGAGCCCGTGGAGGTTAGCACGACGCTGACCGGAATAGACGCCTACATGCACATCGCGGCCAAGATCGCAGACCCTCGCGCGATCGCAAGACTGAGGTTGACATGAGCAGCAGAGACGAACATTGGGAGGTCATCTACGTCAGGAGGGACACCCACAACATGCTGAAGCGACAGGCTCTGGAGAGGAGCGTCACCATGAGGGAGCTCGCCGACAGGATCCTTTACGCTGCCCTCTCCGACAGAGACTCCCTCGAGAGGCTGCTGAGGCGCTACGCGTAATCGAACCAGGTTCTCCGTGTTTTTCAAGTAATATCGACCCATTTTGCCTCCTTTTCCCGGCGTAAACCCATATATTGCCAGACTTTTATGACTCATTGAACGGAATTGGCACGGGATCTGCTCATAGTGGAGACAAAAGTGAGACAGATGCTGCCGGAGGGTATAAGGCTGAAGGAGGACGCGCTGGAGGGTCTCAACGAGGTCGTGAAGGAGGCCGTCCTCAAGGCCGTGAAGCGATGTCAGGCCAACGACAGGAAGACGATCATCAAGGAGGACTTCTGAGCCGAACAGATCACCCCCACAAAGTCTGTTTTGATTTCTGTTGATTCGTTGTAATCGGTCTGTGAAGTCAAGCTCCTCTGCGGCCGCCGGGATTTGAACCCGGGATCTGCGGGCCGGAAACCCGCCGTCCTGATCCAGGCTAGACGACGGCCGCCTTCGGTTCCTCGCCCGACTCGACATATAAACTTCCGTGGACCGGTGAGCGCGCGAGGGAGAGAATCACGGTTGAGGTTACGCTCTCGATTTAGTGAAGCAGGAGGTTGTCTAAATAATCACATAAGATCGGCGGTGGTAGGACGGATGATGAGGATAGCCCTTGACCTCGACGGCGTGCTGGCCGGCACGATGTACGTCTGGCTCCGCATCTGGAACGCCGAACGTCTACCCCTCCTGACCTACGAGTCGATCGACGAATGGGACTTCTGGCGGAGGTTGGGCATCACGGAGCGTGAGTTCTCCGAGATATTCTCGCGTGCCTGGAGCCGCTGGAGGGAGGTGCCGCCGGCGGAGGAGGGGCTGAGGGAGAAGGTCAGGAGGTTGTCGGAGATCGGTACGGTTGACGTGGTGACCGGCCGTCCCAGGGAAGACGGACGCCACATCAGGTCCTGGCTGGAACTTCACGGCATAGAGTATAGGGCTCTGGTGATCAGCGTTTCCAAGAAGGCCGAGCTCGGATACGACGTCTACATCGACGACTCTCCGCGACTTGCCGAGGAGCTGGCAGGGAGAAAGGGGCTGTTGCTGCTGAGAGATCAGCCGTGGAACCGCAGCGTCCCCGACAACTCGAGAGTTCGGAGAATACGAGGACTTCACGACGCCGTGGCCGTCCTGACGACGTGAGGCTTTCACCGGACAGCCGCGACCGCGTGAGCCTTGATCCTCTCCGCGAGCTTCGGCCCTATACCCGGGACCGATTGGAGCCGTTCGATCGATGCCTCGGCGACGTCTCTCACGGTCCTGAAGCCGCTCCTCCAGAGCTCCCTGCCCCTCACCCTCCCGATCTCCGGCAGCGAGACGAGCTCCAGGATGTCCGGCCTGACGCCATGCCTTATCCGCTCGGTGAGCTCCGCGAACCTCGATGAAAGTCTTCGCCTCCCGACCACCCTCAGCACTTGACTGGCTGAGTACGCAATCCACTCGGCCCTCTCCCTGAGTACCGCAAAGTCTCCGGGCTCGATCCTCATCCTCTCGTAGATCTCCCTCTCCCTGACCTCCTCTATCCACTCCCTCAACGTGAGGGCCGTTGCCACGGCGTCCTCGTAGTCCTCCGGTGATCCTTCGAGGTCCTGCGGATCGACCATCAGTTGATCGCGGTGCTTCTCGAGTGTCTCTCTGACCACAGACTTCGGGACGCCCGGTTTAGGGACGTCCTGCATGTCTGGCACCATAGCGATCAGATAAAGAAGTGTCAAGTCTAGTGTTTTCACTTCACCAGAAGTCAACTCCATTATTCGGACGGCCGTCAAGGGATCGATGTAGAGCTCGGAGACGCGCTTTCCGAGCGGCGTCACCTCAAGGCCCTCGCTCCGGCGCATCATCTCGTTCTCCTCGAGGAACTCCAGAACAGGCTCGACCTTCGAGAACAGCACCTTCGTGCCGTGCTGGTGGGCGAAGAAGGACCTCCCGAGGGTCCTGAAGAGGGAGTTCTCGCTCCTGGCTATCCCCGAGGCTATCAACGACAGCACGTGGGACCTGAGATGCCTCTCGCTGGCAAGTGCCGACCACACCCTCTCAGGCTCTCCGAGGACGTATTCGCTCATCAGCCTCTCAGCTTCCCTCCAGGACTTGGCCAGCAGTATCGCGTACCCGACTCTGTCGTACTTCGGTCGCCCGGCTCTGCCGCAGAGCTGCTTGTACTCCATCACGCTCAGCTCCTCCGGCCTACCCCTTCCGGTGTACTTCCTGTGCTCGGGGATCACCACGGTCCTCGCGGGGAGGTTGACTCCAGCCGCGAGCGTCGTGGTCGCGCAGAGCACCTTGAGGGCCCTCGACCTGAAGGCATCCTCGATCAGCGACCTGTGGAAGAAGCTCAACCCTGCGTGGTGGAAGGCGAGTCCCCTCGCCATGAGAGACGCCAGCACCTCGCTGACCGGGGACTCTCGATCCTCCAGAGCCCTCGCGGCGTATCTCGTCAGGACCTCTTGGTCTCCCATCTCGAGAAGCGAGTTGGCGATCCTCGAGGCGTAACCCTCGGCCTTCTTTCTGGTCATCGCGAAGACCAGCACCTGTCCATCGTCGCGCAGGCCCTCCTTCACCGCAGCCAGCAGGCCGTCTCCGTAATCGCCGATGGGTTTCGACGACCCGTCGGGGAAGACGATCTCTCCCTCATGCTCGACGAGAACGCCCTCTCTGAGCGGGACGGGCCTGAAGTCGGACCTGATCAACCCAGCGTCTAGCCATCGGGCGATCTCCTCAGCGTTCCTTATGGTCGCGCTGAGGCAGAGCATCTGCGGCTCCCCGAAGACCTCCAGAAGCTTCGCGACCGTCATCTCCACTGTGGGGCCCCTCTCACCGTCGCCGATCATGTGGACCTCGTCCACAACAACCAACCTTACATCTCCGAGCCACCCCGCTCTGTGACGGACGAGGCTGTCGGCCTTCTCGTAGGTCGCGACTATGAGGTCGCTGTCGGCGAGCCAGTCGCCCCTGTCGTCGTAGTCGCCCGATGCGGCCCTCACCTTCACGTTCATCCCGGCCTCCTGGAAGAGGGAGGAGAACTCGGAGACCTTCTCGGTCGTGAGGGCCCTGAGGGGCGTCAGGTAGAGCACCTTCCTCCCCTCGGTCAGGTGTCTGTAGGCCGCGAGCACCGCGAGCAGCGTCTTCCCGGAGGCGGTCGGCGCGGAGACGACCAGATTCCTGCCCTCCATGAGGCCCCTCTCGACAGCCTCGACCTGATGGGGGTAGAGCCGCTCGATGCCCTCCGATCTGAGCGCCCTCTTCATGCCCTCAGAGACCCGAAGATCGTCGACTTCCAACCTCAGGGGCCTCCTTGGTCAGGTTACCCTGTAGGTCCCCGGCTTTGGCGAGTAGATGCGGCCGTCGGAGATCATCCTGCTCAGTATCCTGTCGATCTCGGACCTGTTGAGGCCCTTCTCTTGAAGCTCCTGACGGAGGGCGTTGTCGTCGGCGTAACCGTGCTGCTGTTGAAGCTTCTTGATGACGTCCAGCACCATCGTCAGCTTCTCCCTGACGCTCAGGGGCTTCCCCGACATGATCACGTCGATGTCCGGCTTCCCGGTCTCCACGTCTATCCCGACCTCCGAGAGGCTCTTCTTCATCAGCCTGATCGCGGCCTGAGCGTCCTCTACGGTCACTGCGTCCCTCAGCAGCGCCCTCGCCCTAGCCTCCGCGAGCCTCACCAGCGACTCCAGCTGCCTCGCAGTTATGGCCACGGTCGACGTCCTCTCGTAGACCGACCTCATCTGGAGGTAGAACTGCTGAATCTCCCTAGCCGCCTCCTCGGTCAGGACCGGGTTGAACTTCTTCGCGTAGGCGATGTACTTCTTCAGCGTATCGGGCTGAATCGGTGCGGTCTCGGCCGTAGTCTTGCTCGCGTGCAGGGATATCATGTGGGTGGAGATCTTCCTGTCGAGGTCTGGGTTGGGCTCGTCCCTGATGACGAAGATCAGATCGAACCTGCTCAGCAGTGTGACCGGTAAGGTCACGTTATCGTTGAAGGGCCTGTAAGGGTCATACCTCCCGAGTTCGGGGTTCGCCGCTGCGAGTATGCTACACCTTGCGTTCAGCGTCGCCACGATCCCTCCCTTCGCGATGCTCACGGTCTGATTGGCCATGACCTCGTGCATCGCGACCCTGTCCTCGGGCCTCATCTTGTCGATCTCGTCCACCACACAGACTCCCATGTCGGCCAGAACCGTCGCTCCGGCCTCCAGCACCATCCCCCCGCCCTGCTCCCTGATCACAGCGGCCGTCAGACCAGCGGCAGTTGACCCCCGGCCGGTCGTGTAGACGCCTCTAGGTGCTATCTGAGCAGCGTGTAACAGCAGCGTCGACTTGGCCGTTCCCGGGTCACCGACCAAGAGCAGATGTACGTCTCCGCGCACCCTGACACCGTCGGGGAAGACCTTCTGCCTGCTGCCGACCAGCGCCAACAGTATCGCCTCCTTGTGCGTCTCGTGCCCGAAGATCGATGGTGCGATCGACGTCACGAGCCTCTCGTAGAACCCAGGTTCGGAGGCCATCCTCCTGAACTCCTTCTCGTCCTCAGGGGATATCGCCAGCGACTCGAGCTCCTTGCCTCTCGTCTCGAGAGATATCGCCTCGATCCTCATCTTAAGCTGACCCTGAGCCGCCCCGCCCTTGAGGTCCGAGACGGCCCTCAGTACACCGCAGACGGTCACCCTGTCTCCCGGTGCGGCGGTGTCAACTATGTCCTCGGTAAGGGCCACCTCCACGGTCCTCGGTAGCTGGCCCGGAGGCAGCTCCTCGGGTTTCTCCTGCAGGCCGAGAAGCTGGAAGTCCGTGTACTCGGTCTTCTCCTCGAGCCTCTCCATCACGGGCCTTCTCTCGGCGCAGCGCGGGTTCGTGCACCTCGGAGCCATCCTCCAACCCTCGACCTCGTACTCCCTGCCGCAGTTCCTGCAGCGGTAGTGGGCCCTTACCACCATCGGCCTGACCGTCGTGGCCCTGACCACGATGCCGTCGACCATGACGAGCTTGCCCAGATGTGCGGACCGGATCGCCCTGACGCTCAGGGCCTCGGGAAGTCCCCTCACTCTGGCCCTGAACCTCCTGTCGCTCTGTTCCGGGAACTCGATTCTCACCTGCTCTGTTAGAGCAGCGTCCAGCATCGTCAGCAGCCTGTCCGGATGCTCGAGCAGCGCCGACGCGAACTCCGAGTCGAAGATCGCCAGGTCGGCGAAGTCCACCGGTACCGAGCGCCTGTTGGAGAGGACAGCCCTCGCTATCAGGTCCCTGTACTTCTCGTGCTTGAAGAGCTCGATCAGCCTCTCCTCCATCGGCCGCTCAACCATCTCCCTCCGACCTCAGGACCTCAGAGAGGAACTCGTTGACCAATTCCCTCACCCTCACGTACAGCTGCCTCTCTTCCGGGGTGAGGTTACCCAACCACGTGGGCTCCGTTCCCTTCGCAGCGGCCACACAGACCTTGTAGAGCCTAGGCACCACGACGTCCCTCAGGGCCTCCTCGAGCTTCGGGGCCTCCGGGTTCGCGGAACTCCGGGCCCTCTTCAGCTCGTACCGGACTCTCGCGTAGAAGTCCTCGCGGAGCGGAACCGGCTCGATCTGGCTCCTTCTCTCCCTGAGGGAAATCTGACGGAGCTGATGTACGCTCAACTCCTCAACGATCTCGGCCACCTTGCTCTTCACGAGCGCGTCGGCGGCCCACAGCGGCACCTCGATGACCGTACCTGCCCTAAGGCCCTCGTAAGCCCTGCCGGCGATCTCGACCCTTGCTACGTCAGTCGTCAGCTTCACCCGCGTCCGCGCAACGGCCTCCATTCGGGACCTCTTCGTACAGCCCACGTAAAACGTTGTCCCCGTTCCCTCACGACTATAAGAGCACGACATACGGGTCGTCTCTCCGGGACAATACCTTGAGAATCAGACCCATAGGAGTACGTTACAGGAGCCTAAAATTCGGCCCAATACGTCGAACTACCGGCCGGGGTGCCCGAGTGGACCAAGGGGCAGGCCTTGAGAGCCTGTGGCCCCTCGCGGGCCGCGCGGGTTCGAATCCCGCCCCCGGCGTAGCGAACTGCAGCAAAATACGTGCGATTTGGTCGATCGGACTGTGGGCAGGGCCTCTGCCAGGAGAACCTCCACGTGGGATTACCTTATTTAGCCGAAGAGAAACGTAGGAACAGCAATGAAGGTGAGGATAGTCCCTGCTGTAGGAGGAGGTCCGCCCCTCGAGATTGACGTTCCGCCCAGCACCACCGTGGGCGCGATAAAGCTCAGGGTCTGCGCGATGAAGAAGCTCAGGCCCGACGACGCGAAGCTCACATATAAGGGCAGGGCCCTAGGCGATACGGAGACGCTGGAGTCGGCGGGCGTCGCAGAGGGCGATAAACTGGTTCTCGTCACGAGGACGGTCGGTGGGTGAGAGTTTGTACAGCGAGGAGGTGGGGCTCCTGCCCGAGCACCTCTGGTACAGGAGGCTTGCGCAGGAGTACCAGCTCGTCAGGAACTACGAGCCCACCTTCGACACGGTCAGGGGCGACCTCACCCATTACAGGGGCGTGATAGTCGGAAGCGAGTTGTACGAGGGAGGGATGTTCCTGGTAGAGTTGTTCCTCGACCGCACCTTCCCCTACACCCCGCCGAGGGTGCTCTGGTTGACGCGGATCTGGCATCCCAACTTCACCGACGAGGTACCCGCGAGGATCTGCGAGTCCATCCTCACCAAGGACTGGTACCCGAACATACACGTCGTCGCGGTGATCGAGGCCCTTAAGAACCTCCTAGCGAACCCGAACCCCGATGACCCGCTCAACGCTTGGGCCGCCTACGAGATGAAGAACTCCTTCCACACGTTCGCGGCGAGGGTCCGTCAGTACATCGAGCTTTACGCAACGTCCGACAAGGTCCTCAGGGGCTAATCATGAGCTCCGACGAGCTGGAGCGCTACGACCGGCAGATGCGTATAGTTGGCTGGGACCAGGAACTCGTGATGCGGTCGACCGTGTTGATCGCCGGCGTCGGCGCGCTGGGCTGCGAGGTCGCCAAGAACCTAGCCCTAGCAGGCGTGGGCAGGTTGATACTGGTGGACAGGGACGTCGTCGAGCTGAGCAACCTTAACAGGCAGATGCTCTTCATCGAGGAGGACATCGGTAAGCCCAAGGCCAACGTTGCCTCTGAGAGGTTGAAGTCGCTCAACCCACACGTGAAGGTGGAGCCCTATTACTCCGATCTCAGGGACCTGAGGGAGGAGGTCTTCGCCGGTGCGGACGTCCTCTGCTCCTGCCTCGACAGCTGGGGCATCAGGAGATGGTTGAATTCGGTTGCGGTCTCCATGTCGAAGCCGCTGGTGGACGGTGCGATGGAGGGCCTCGTGGGGAACGTCCAGGTGGTGCTGCCCTACAGGACCGCGTGTCTCGAGTGCCACAGCATGACGCTCATTCCGAAGGAAGAGAGGCTCGCCGAGTGTACGCTCCGCAAGAGGAGCCCTGAGGAGCTCAAGGGGGAGCTCGAGCAGCAGGGCATCCAGCTCTCCCTTGACCTAGTCCAGAGGTTGTTCTCCTACAACATCAAGACCATCTACGACATCAAGTACTCCAATCCCGCTGAGTTCAAAGACCCCGTGCTCAGTTCGTTGATCGAGTCCCTGAGAGAGAAGCTGAGACCCAAGATGCCGGCCCTTCAGAGCGTGTCATCGGTCGTGGCCGGCGTTGCGTCGACTGAGGTCCTCAAGCTGATTCACCGAGGCAGGGTGGGCAAGCCCCCGAGAGGTCTGCTGGTCTACGACGGCTCGTCCTGCAGGTTCACCCTTGTTCCCCTCCGAAGGGCAGAGGAGTGCATCGTCTGCGGTCAGGTCGAGGCCCCACCGGTCCTCGAGGTGGGACCCGAAGACACCGTGTCCAGAGTGCGGGAGGTCATCGCCGAAAGGTTCGGATTCCCTGACGCCGAGGTCCTCTTCGGTACCAGGGTCCTCCCGGACGGTGAGCGCCTGGCCGACGTCCTTCGTGATCGAGGAAGTGCCCTCGTCTACGTGGTCTCCTCCAGGCGCTTTTCCCCCCTGTCCCTTCAGCTCCGGGCAGCACAGTCATCGTGATCGAAAGACCCATATTGCCCAGCCGGCTGGGGGCCAGAGGAGGAGCTCATGGGTTATTCAGAGGAGGGTGACCGGTCGCAGGAGCTCGCTGAGCTGAAGGCCTGGCTTGAGAGGAGGATTCAGGAGCTGCAATCGGAGCTGGAGAGGTTGAGGGCGGTCGTGAGATACGTCGACGAGGCGCTTGCGAAATCAAGCTTCAAGAGGGCGGACGCGCTCGTAGCTAAAAGGGCGCCCGAGCAGTCGACTGCAGAGGAGCAGAGAGAGAGGCCCGCGTTGAGGACCGTCAGGAGCAGGTCGGGGAAGACGCTGGCCACCCTGACGTTCACCGCCGACGCGGCGAGGTTCGTCCTGAGCCCGGAACTACAGCTGATGAGGGACCACAAGCCATTTTCGTCGTTCCTGCTGAGAAAGGTGCTGGACGGCTTCGTCACACAGGACCAAGAGATGGTGAGCAAGGGCTACCTCGATCAGGACCAGGCCTTCTCGTACGAGGTGACCTACGAGGGCGATGTCGTAAGACAGATCGAAATCCGGAACTACAGGAACGAGGCCAGGCTTCGGGAGATCATCAGTGCTCTGAGGTGGACGCTGGAGACCGCACCGGTCTGAGCTACTCCTTCGGCTCGGCCCATCTGTCACCCACGGCTTCCCTGACCGTCCTCCTCAGCTTGGCGCCCACGGTCCTCGAGACCTCCGTGATCTCCTCGAAGACTTCCACCGGCAACAGTCCGGGGGTGTTCTTCTGGATAGCGGCGAGCTCGTCGTCCGTGCCCCATCCCATCACCACCGAGGTCTCCAGGGCAGCCTCCTCCAGCGAGTTGGGGTCCACGATCACGCGCTCCCTCAGGACACCCACCGTGACGGCCGTTGGCAGCTTCACCACCGGAAGTGGGGCCCTCTCGCCCTCGACCTTCGAGAGGATGCCGTTCCTGACTTCGTACTTCTGGACCCTGGCCGTGGCGATGGCAGCGGTCGACGCGAGAACAGCGGGCGTGAAGTAGTTGCCGTCGTAGTCTAAGACGTAGACGTCCACGTACACCACCCCCACCTTCTGGCCCGGTATGAGGACCAGCCGGTCGAGCCTGAGGGCCTGCGACTCCCTCAAGCACCTGTCGACGAACCGGGAGAGCTCGATGGCCCTCTCGTCGGGAGGGCCGGGCTCGAAGGAGGCTGATGCCAAGGGGAGCAGCTCCGCGTTCACCGTGAGGTTCCCCTTGTCCGGTGTGTCGGGGTACGGTAAACCCAGATCGAACTTGACGCCTGCGATGACCTTCGTCCCGCCCATCGAGACCATCGCCGAGCCCTCGGCCTTCTGAACCACATCGACCTCCACCTTCACAGGTCTGTGCTGGTTCGGGGCCCTTCCGTCTATCCTGCGGCCGCTGGAGATCAGCTCGTAGAGCTTCTGCTGGACTATCTGCGTCGGATAGGGCTTTTCGCCTAACCTGTACAAATCACTCTGGCACCTCTCCGTAGGTGGCGAACCTCTTCTGAAGGGCCTTCTTCTGGAGGTCATAGAGCAGGTCGGTGCCCCTCTTCGCCAGCTGGAGTCCGGCCCTGAGCTCGTCCTTCGTCAGGCGACCGTTGAGCTGGAGCAGCACGATCGAGTTGAGGGAAGGAGCCATCGCTACTGGCAGGTCGGCCTCGCAGTGTTTGTCCTCGTCCTCGCTGAGGTCGAGAACCAGCGTCCCCGCGACCTTTCCGACCGCGACACCAGCACAGAGGTCGGCCATCGGTATGCCAGCGTCCGCTAGCGCAAGCGAGGCGGCCGTCAGGCCCGCGGTCCTCGTTCCGGCGTCGGCCTGAATCACCTCGACGAAGACGTCTATCACAGACCTCGGGTACTCCTCGAGGAAGACGACGCTCTCCAGGGCTTCCTTGATCACCTTCGAGAGCTCGTGCTCCCTCCTCGTCATCCCCGGCGACGTCCTCTCGGTGACGCTGAAGGAGGCCATGTGGTACCTGCACTGGATGATCGCCCTGTGGGGCTGGGCCAGGTGCCTAGGGTGGGCCTCCCTCGGCCCGAAGACCGCAGCGTAAATCTTCGTCTTCCCCATCTGGATGTACGCGGAGCCCTCGGCGTTCTCAAGTACGCCTGCCTCCATGTGAACTGGTCTCATCTCGTCGGGCCGACGTCCGTCTATGCGGGTGCCGTCATCCCTGATCAACGCGAGCTCGCTGGTCAAAGGGCGCTCACCTCCTCCCAGAGTTGTCTCCTGATCAGGCCGGTGACCTTCTCCTTCAATCCCTCCAGAGCGGGTTCACCCTCTACTAAGTTTATCGCAGCGACCGCGGCGTACTCCTTGACCGAAGACTGCCCCACGAGTGCGATGAGACCGTTGAGCCCGACGTAGAGCTTGCAGCCGGTCTCGCGTTCGATGGTCTCCTGTAGCTCCCTGTTTCGGACGATCAGTCTGGGTACCCTCGCCGGAGACATCCTCACCAGTATTCCCCTCTGGACCTTGACGACGTCCTTCCCCGATCGAAGCATCACGCCCTTGACGCCTGCGAACCCGACAGACGTGTAGACCACGTCGCCCACCATTAGGGCCTGCTTCACGCCGCCTCCCTTCTTCTGTTTGACCCGGAGTATCCCCAGAACTCCCCATCCCAGGTCGAGCTCGTAGTGGCTGGGCTTGACATCGATTACGATCCCGACCACCCTGTCACCCTCCCGGGGCTTGTAGGGACCTTTCGCGGGGATCACGTCGATCCTCGGGCCTGCCAGACGGACCGTTCCGGAGACCGCGGAGTAGACCTTCCCTCCATGAACGTACGTGTGCCTCCCGGCCCTGTTGGCGTCGTCCGAGAGGGGCTGTCCAGGGACCACGAACTCCTTGTCGTTCACGAAATCGGCCAATCACTACACCTATCGTCCCCGTCCTCACTGAGATATTAATCCCTACCGAGCTGTGAAACGGTGAAATTGAACCTTCAAACCGTTCAGGTGAGGATGAGGAGAGCGGGTATTTCTGACCGAGCGGGATGAAGTGGATACCCGATCTGACGGTTCACTCCATCAGTTCCACTCGATCTCCGACTGAGACTCTACCCGCCCTGACCACCGAGCACATAACGCCCAAGCTGCCTCCGTTGAGCTCGATGATGGACTTCAGGACCTCCGGCTCATTCGAGACGAACCGCTGAGGGAGCGTCGTCACCTCACATCGGGGGTTCCTCGCCTCGACCCTCAGGACGACACCATCTCCCAGGGCCAGCGTCTTGCCAACCCAGAGGTCTTCGCAGAAGTGCGGAGCCCCCTCGCCGACCACCAGGTAGAGGTTCGGCCTGAACCTCGCAATCGAGAAGTCGAGCTCCCTCCTCTTCTCTTTGAGGGCATCTACGCTGCTGGTCGTCAGCAGATGGACCGCCCTTCCCTTCGAGGCCCTCGACCGCATCAACCAGGGCACCTCTATGACCTCCACCTCCCTCTGCAGGAACTCCGACAGGCCCCCGTTGATCTTCTCCCCGGAGAGGCATGTCCCGTCCGGCAGCTCGACCTCGAGCTCGTCCTCCGGAAGCCCTGCGTTCAGCATGAGCAGCTTCGGTTCAGTCAGCGTCCTGCCCCATCCGTAGGTCTTCCCCTCAGGTTCGAGCATCAACCCGGAGGACCTGTCTCGGAGAGCGTAGACTCTGTCGCCCTCGACTCCGATGTCCATCAACCGAGCTCCGACGAGCTCCTCACCTCCGCAACCCAGCAGCGGATAGCGCCGAATCGACGCCACCCTCCCCACTTCCACGGCACGACAACGTCCGTCAACGGATAAGCGTTCCCTTCGATCGAACGGATCACTGCGCGCTGATCCAGTACGTTCCCGTCGCGGTGATGGGGGTGGACCGCCTCTGCAGAAACCGGCACGGGTTCGCAGGTGGCGCTTCGACGTGCATCGAGTGAACGAATGGCTCCGCCCTGGGCTTTCACCCGCCGTCGGCCCCTCTCCCATCGTCCCTGTGGTCCGGTGACCGGTCAGACCCTTCCGCACCCCATCAGATCGGTGTGACGTACACGTACCTGCGACCGGTGCGGATGCTCGGTTAACGTGAACCCGTGGAATCACAGTCAGCCGTATTTTTCTGTTTCTTGGTCATACCTAATAACGGACCAAATACTCATATTACAAGCCGCGTTTGGAACTCCGTGGCGACCGTTAAGGTAGGAATAAACGGCATGGGCCGGATCGGGAGGCTCTTTCTCCGTGCTGCACTCAAGGACCCGCTGTATGGAAAGGCCTTCGAGGTCGTCGCCTTCAACGACATAGCAGACGCCAAGACGACCGCGCACCTGATCAAGTACGACTCTGTTCACGGGAGGCTGGCCGAGGAGGTGAAGTCCACCGAGACTGGGGGGATAAGGATCGGAGACAGGGAGTTCGCGTTCTTCAACGCCTCGAAGCCCTCCGAGATCCCCTGGGACAAGGTCGGCGTCGACGTCGTTGTTGAGTCGACCGGCGTCTTCACGAAAAGGAAGGACGCTGCAGCCCACCTCGAACGAGGGGTGAAGAAGGTCATCATTTCAGCACCGTCGAGCGACGCGGACGTAACGATAGTCCCCGGAGTGAACGACAGAGCCCTCGACCCGTCGAAGCACGTGGTGATCTCGGGAGCATCGTGCACGACCAACTGCCTTGCGCCGATGGTGAAGGTTCTCCTCGACAACTTCGGGTTGGTGAAGGGCTACATGACCACGATACACGCGTACACGAACGACCAGCGGGTTCTCGACCTGTACCACAAGGACCTGAGGAGGGCTAGGGCTGCTGCGCTCTCCATCATTCCGACGACGACCGGTGCCGCTTCAGCCCTCCATCTGGTAATACCTGAGGTGAAGGGGAAGCTCCACGGGATCGCGATGAGGGTCCCCGTCCCCAACGGCTCGGTCACAGACCTGTCGGCCGTACTCGAGAGACCCGTCACGGTCGAAGAAGTTAACGCCACCTTCAGGGAGGAGGCGATGGGCAGGCTGAAGGGGATTTTGGAGTACACGGAGGACCCGATAGTCTCGGTCGACATCATAGGCAACCAGCACTCCTGTATATTCGACGCCACCCAGACGCTCGTCCTCGGTGACAGGAGCGATTTCGTCAAGGTCTTCGGGTGGTACGACAACGAATGGGGGTACAGCAACAGACTCGTCGACCTCGTCCTGATGGTGTCGGGCCGCGGCAGGGCCAGGTGAAATCCATTCGAGACCGTCAAACGTCACGAAGTGACCGGTCAGCGCATAGCGACACCCTACCCTAAGACTGAAGGTGTTCAGGCTCGCGTCACCCCGGAACGACTTCTCCTTTAGGGCATCTCTTCCTCCTGTACACATCGAGCTCGTCTCACTCACCGATAGTCTAACGTTTATTTCCCGCGTAAAGGATATGTAATTGAGGGGGTGTTTATGTCATCCCATCTTGAGATCTTAACGATAGATGACTTCGATCTAACGGGAAAGACGGTCTTCGTGAGGGCCGACATGAACAGCGCCATCGACCCGAAGAGCGGGAAGCTGCTTGACCGCTCGAGGATCTCGGAGGCCGCGATCACGGTCAGGGAGCTCTCGAAGTCCAAAGTGGTCGTCGGGTCGCATCAAGGAAGAGTCGGCGGCTACGATTACGTCTCGCTTCACGGGCACGCCAAGGCGCTCGAGGAGTACGTGGGGAGGAAGGTGAAGTTCGTCGAGGACGTCATAGGAAGGGCCGCGATAGAAGAGATCAGGTCTCTCAGGGACGGTGACGTGCTGCTCCTCGACAACCTGCGGCTGGCAGCGGAGGAGAACTTCGAGTTCACCATCGAGGCCGCGGGCAACACCCACTTGGTCAGGAGGCTCTCCTCGGTGGTCGACTACTGCGTCCTCGATTCCTTCCCCACCGCCCACAGGGCCCATCCTTCGATCGTGGGCTTCGCAAAGGTGAGGCCGACGCTCGCGGGCAGGCTCGTCGTCAAGGAGCTGAAGGCCCTCAGGAACGTCCAGCAGGTCATGAAGGCTCCCTTCGTGACGGTGCTCGGAGGCGCGAAGATCAGCGACAGGCTCGAGGCAATGGAGGCCCTCATAGAGGGCGGCAAAGCTGACAAAATACTCCTGACCGGTCTGATCGCGCTGGTCTTCCTCAGGTCCGTGGGAAAGATCAAGAGGCCCATCAACATCAAGGACGAAGAGCGGTTGATCGAGAAGGCCGGCAGCATCTACTCCAAGTACTACGATCGCATCGAGCTGCCAGAGGACCTCGCGATCCTCTCCGGCGACAGTAGGGTCGAGCTCCCCGTCGAGGGGGTAGAGGACCCGAGTCTGGTCAGGGACATAGGCACCAACACCGTGCGGAAGTACGTGAAGGTGATCAAGAGCGCCGGCACGGTCTTCGCCAGCGGCCCTCCGGGCGTCTTCGAGGACGACCGGTTCTCCTTCGGGACCAATGAAATACTTCAGGCGGTCGCCAGCTCCCTCGGCGTCACGATCGTCAGCGGCGGGCACCTCAGCGCGGCCCTTCAGAAGCTCAACATCAAGGACTGGATAGACTACGTCAGCACCGCCGGAGGTGCGCTGGTCATGTACCTGGCCGGGAAGAGGTTACCGATGTTCGAGGCCCTGAGGTCTTCCTCCGAGCTGTGGAGGAGTAAGGCGGCATAGTGGTCTCCGTCGACGCGTACGGTGCTTTCGGGCTGAGGGCACGGACCCGGTCAGTACGGTAATCTGGAGGACCTAGGAGCGACCTCTACGAGGTGGCGATCTGGCGCGACTCGATAAGCTTCTCCCGAGACGAGGTGATGCCTTGCTGTCAATCCACCGAGAGGTGCAGTGGCCCCGAGAACGTCGACACCGATGGGGACGCACCAGCTCGTGCCGTGTAGTCCTCGGAATCACGTGTGAGGCTATTCGCGTTTAGGTTCAGTTGGTCTGCGACGGGGGCCGAACGGCGTCGTTATGGCTCACCGGACGAGCCTGGTCCCCAGCACCGGATAGTCTAGGAGGGCGTGCACCACCCTCTCGGGGTGGAGTCCGTTCACGATGAGGACCTCGACGCCAGACGCTACCGCCTCGAAGGCCTCCTCCACCTTGGTCGCCATGCCGCCTGTCGCGTCGTTCACACCGGCGTATTGGACCCTCTTGTGGCCCTCGTAGTCAAGAGCCTCGGCCACTCTGGTGGAGCCATCACGGTCCCGTATCAGAACTCCGTCCACATCGGTCGCGTGTACGATCTTCTTAGCTCTGAGCTTCACGGCGAGATAGACCGCTATCGAGTCGCCTGAGAGCACTGTGAATCCGAGCTCCCTGTCGAAGACTACGTCGCCCATCGTCACCGGCACCAGTCCCTCCTCGAGGCCGCTGAGGAAGGGTTCGAGGTTTGCAGACCTTATCTTTCCCCCGGATGTCCTGAAGGTCACGGACGCTGGTATCGAGAACGCCGGTATCCCCTCATCGACTAAGAGCTCCGTGATCCTCTGGTTGAGCCTCCTGACCACGAGCGCGGTTTTCACGAGGCCCTCTGTGGTTCCTCCGCCCCTGCCTAGGCGTACCCTCCCCTCCAGCGCCGTCCTGTGGACCTCGGTTCCACCGCCGTGAATCAGGATCAGTTGGTCCCTGACGCGATCGCGGATGAGTCTCGCGATCTCCCTGAGTAACTGCTCCCTCAGCTCGGAGCTTCCCGTCCTCTTATCGGTCAGGACCGACCCACCCAGCTTGACGATCGAGAGTGCCACTCCTGCTCCCTCAGCCGTCGGGCTCTCAAATAGTTAGCACTGCTGCTGGTCTGGGGTCGTCCCGTAAGCAGCCGGCTCGAGGGGTTAAATGCGACCGATTCGTGTTCGGAGCGTGTTCGAAGGGGGGCGCCTTCTCGAGGCGCTTCGGGTGCTCTCCAACGCCTACGGCCCACCTGCATGGGAGGAGGACGTAGTAGGGAAACTGAGGGGGATGACCTCAGAGGTGGTGGAGAGGAGCTGGAGGGACAACCTAGGGAACCTCTTCGTGAAGGTGAGGTCCGGAAGCGGCCCGAGGGTGATGATGGTAGCCCACATGGACGAGGTCGCGATGATCGTCAGGCACGTCGACGACTCCGGGTTCCTCCACATCGCACCGCTCGGTGGTCTCGACGCCAGGGTCCTCATTGGCCAGCGGGTCGTCGTTCACGGTAACGGTCCCGTCGAGGGTTGCATCGGTGTGAAGCCTCCGCACGTCATGACGCCCGACGAGATGAAGGTCGTGCCCAACGTGAGGGAGCTCTACGTTGACGTCGGCGCCTCCAGCAGGGACGAGGTAAGGGCCCTCGGGATAGGAGTCGGGAGTTACGTCACCTTTCCCCCGAACTTCGCAGTCACCTCCGGAACGCGGGTCGTCTCGAAGGCCCTCGACGACAGGGCCGGTTGTGCAGCAGCGGTCGAGGTTTCCAAGGAGCTTCACGGCCTCGGGTCCGCTCCGGAGCTCTATGCCGTCTTCACGGTCCAGGAGGAACTCGGCCTCAGGGGAGCCTCGGTGATCGTCGAGCAGGTGGAGCCTGACCTAGCTGTGGTGCTGGAGTGCACGGTAGCTGCTGACGTTCCTGGCACGCCTCCGCAGGACCACGTCACACGGCTCGGTCAGGGAGCTGCGATAAGGATGATGGATTCGACGATGTTGACGAACCCTAAGCTGGTCAGGTGGCTGACGGGGGTCGCGGAGCGCGAGGGCATATCGTATCAGCTGCAGGTGATGACCGGTGGAGGGACGGACGCTGGGAGGATACACCTTCAGAGGAGGGGAGTGCCTACCGTGGTGATCTCGACGCCGTGCAGGTACCTTCACACACCGAATTTGATGCTTGACCTCAGGGATCTGGAGGCCGTCGTGAGGTTGACGGCAGCAGCCGCGCTGGATGCCCGCGAGGCACTCAAAGGCCCCTAGACCTGAGGAGGAGTTCGATCTTCCTGGCCAGTTTGAAGTCCCTGTCCGTCAGCCCGCCCTCGTCATGGGTGGTCAGCGATATCCTCATCCTGCCGTAACTCAGGGACAAGTCGGGGTGATGGTTCATCGCCTCCGCGAGCTCCGCGATCTCCTGGATCAGCTTGACGCCGTCCATGAAGCCCTCGAACTTCACGGTCCTGTAGATCCTCTTTCCTGCTCGCTTCCAGCCCTTCAACCTCCTCAGCCTCCGCTCCACCTCCAGCTCCGACAGCCTCAACGCCGGCAGTTCAAGTGGACGGCGCACTTAACGGTTGCCCAACGACAAGGGGCGGTGTTGTATCACGCGGCACCCCTCATCTTCTCGCCGATAGTCCGCTCGATCTCGTGGATCTGTTCGTAGAGCTTCCGCAGTTTCCCGTCCGAGACGGTCGGCGTCACGACCCTGAAGCGCACCACCAGGTCTCCTGATCCGTAGTGACCCCTGAGCCCCCTGCCCCTGAGCCTGACCGGTTCGGGACCCGACGGCACCCTCACTTCGAAGAGCTCATCGAGGAACCTGAACCTCACCTTCGACCCGAAGAAGGCCTCACTCGGTGTCACGGGGACCTCAACGTGGACGTCGTTGCCCTCGATCCTGACGTTCTCCGGAACCCTGAGCCTGAACCTGATGTAGAGCTCCTCCCTCCCGCTGGACCTAAGCCTCATCACGTCGCCGTCGGTGACGTCCGGCGGTATCTCGATCTCGACGTCCTCCGTCACCTCAACCCTTCCCGTGCCGCCGCAGGTACCGCAGGCCCTCTCGGCCATCCTGCCTCTTCCCCTGCAGGAGCTACACGTCGTGGCCACGGTCATGAAGACCGGTCCTGACCTCCTCCTGGTGACCGTCTGGCCGCTGCCGCCGCAGACGCCGCAGACCTTCAACCTCCCTCCCTCAGCGCCGGTTCCGTTGCAGGAGCCGCACACGACCGTCCTCGGAACCCGAACCCTCCTCCGGCCTCCGTAGTAGAGGTCTTTGAGGTCCACCTCGACCTCCACCAGCCTCCGCTCCTCGGGCTCCCGGCCGAAGCTGAACCCGAAGCCGAAGTCCCTGAAGAACCTCTCGAAGATCGACCCTATGTCACCGAACCCGAGGTCCCTGAAGATCTCCTCGAAGTCGGCCTCCCTTCCCCTGAAGATGTCCTCGGTCTTCGCGTAGGTCTGGGAGATGCCCTCGTGGCCGTAGAGGTCGTAGAGCCGTCGCTTCTCGTCGTCGGAGAGGACCGCGTAGGCCTCGCTGATCTCCTTGAACCTCTCCTCCGCATCCGGTGACTTGTTCCTGTCGGGGTGGTACTGGAGGGCCAGCCTCCTGTAGGCCCTCTTGATCTCTTCCTTGGTGGCGTTCCTGGGAACCCCGAGAATCTCGTAGTAGTCCCTCTTCGGCCTGCTGCTCATGATTCCGTATCGATTCGGTGCCAGAGCCAATATAACTTGTTCCTTCAGCTAAACCCCGTGATCATCCCTTCTGCTTCTGTTCGCCGGAGGCTGAGGCGGCTGAGCTCTGATAGATGACCATGCCGATCTCCTGTGAGACCTTCCGGAGGCTCTCGGCCTTCGACTTGATCGCGTTGATGTCGTCGCCCTTCGTTGCGTCCCTCAACTCCCTGATCGCGGCCTCGACCTTACCCTTCAGCTCTACAGGAATCTTCTCGCCGTACTCCTTGAGGGACTTCTCGACGGAGTAGATCAGGGACTCGGCCTCGTTCTTCGCCTCCGCGAGCTCCTTCTTCCGTCTGTCCTGCTCCGCGTACGTCTCCGCTTCCTTGATCATCCTCTCGATCTGATCCTTGGAGAGCCTGTGGGGCGCGGTGATCTTCGCGCTTATCTCCTTCCCGGTCCCCAGGTCCTTAGCCGTAACGGTGAGTATGCCGTCCGCGTTTATGTCGAAGGCCACGTCTATCCTGGGAACTCCCCTGGGAGCAGGAGGTATGCCGTCGAGGAGGAGCCTGCCCAGCGAGACGTTGTCGGCCGCCATGGGCCTCTCACCCTGAACAACGTGAACCACCACGGAAGTCTGGAAGTCCTCGGCCGTCGTGAAGACCTTGCTCTTCCTGACCGGGATCGTCGTGTTCCTCTCAATTATCGGCTCCACAAGACCTCCGAGGACCTCAACGCCCAGCGTGAGCGGTGTGACGTCCAGCAGCACGATATCCTTGCCCTTCAGCTCGCCTGCGAGTATAGCCGCCTGTATCGACGCACCGATCGCGACCGCCTCCATCGGGTCCACCCCCCTCTCGGGCTCCTTTCCGATAACTGACTTGACGAACTCCCTCACGAACGGCATCCTCGTAGGACCTCCGATCAGAATCACTTTGTCGATCTCGTCGGGCCTGAGCTTCGCGTCAGCGAGGGCCTGCATCATCGGACCCCTGCACCTCTCAACGATCGGCCTCACGAGCTCCTCCAGCTTCGCCCTGGTGAGCGTCATGACCAGATGCTTCGGGCCGGAGACGTCGCTGGCTATGAAGGGCAGGTTGATCTCGGTCTCGTAGACCGTCGAGAGCTCGATCTTCGCCTTCTCCGCGGCCTCCCTCACCCTGTGGAGGGCCGTGGGGTCCTTCGTGAGGTCGATGCCGGTCTCGGACCTGAACCTGCTGACGATGTAGTTCACTATCGCGTCGTCCATGTCCCTTCCTCCGAGCTGCGTGTCACCGGAGGTCGCCTTGACCTCGAAGACGCCCCCACCCATCTCCATTATCGTCACGTCGAGGGTTCCTCCACCGAAGTCGAAGACCATGATCTTCAGCTCCTGCTCGGCCTTGTCGAGCCCGTAGGCCAGCGCAGCGGCCGTCGGCTCGTTGATGATCCTGATCGCCTCGAGCCCAGCGATCGTCGCGGCGTCCTTCGTGGCCTGACGCTGGTTGTCGTTGAAGTAGGCGGGCACCGTGATGACGGCCTTCGTGACCTTCTCTCCAAGGAAGGCCTCCGCGTCCTTCTTTATCTTCTGAAGGAGGAAGGCTGAGAGCTGCTGCGGCGTGAACTCCTTCCCGTGGAGGACGTACTTGTAGTCCGTGCCCATCTTCCTCTTGAACCCGGTCACCGTGCCCTCGGGGTTCATCACGGCCTGCCTCCGCGCAGGCTCTCCCACCAGCAGCTGGCCGTCCTTCGTGACAGCGACGTACGAAGGGAAGGCCTTGCCGTACATCGTGAAGCCCTCACTGGCGGGTATCATCACCGACTTACCGTCCAAGACCACCGCCGCGGCCGAGTTGCTGGTTCCCAAGTCGATCCCGATGACCTTCTCGGGCATGTCTTCCCCGCTTTTCATCATTTGATTGCGGGTTACATTTTAGCTTAGTCCGACTCTGCCGCTCCAACTTAAAGCGAAGTCCTGAATTTCGCCGCACGGATGCGGTTTCATCTCCTCAGCAAGTCGGAGCTCAAGAGGTTGAGGGAGGACCTCCTGAGTCGGGGGTTCGCGGTGGAGGGGAGGACAGGTGCGGTGCTGGAGGAGGAAGACTTCAGGGTCTTCGTGATAGACTGGAACGTCTTCTTCGAGGATGAGGGAAGACCGGTCCCGGTCGCCGACGAGAAGCTCAACGGTCCTCTGCTCGCAGGTATGCCGGCAGTCTACGTCGACATAGGTGCTGTCAAACACATAATCAACGGAGCTTCGGTCATGAGGCCCGGGATTGTGAGGGTGGTCGGCGAGTTCTCTCAGGGCGATTACGTGGTGGTGAGGGAGGAGAAGGGCGGGCAGGCGATAGCGATCGGCGAGGCTCTAATCTCTTCGGCTGAGCTGGCCTCGGTCTCAAAGGGGAAGGTGATCAGGAACGTCCAGTATCACGGCGACGCAGTACACGTCAAGGCGAAGGAGGCTCTATCGCTGGTCTCCAGACAGCGCTGACCTGAGCTTCCTCAGCTCCTCCACGAGCTCCTGATAGGAGGACTTCACCTCATCGAGGGCGGGTAGCAGGTCCTCCACCTCTTCCTCCTCGGACGCTTCCGGCGCACCGTTCTTCGGCACCTCGGGTACTGCGACGACGGGCTTCTCGGCCTCAGGAGCCGTCTTCCTCTCCTCTTTGACCTCGACCGCTTTCGTCGTCAGGAGCGTCAGATGCTGGGGAGGTGGGGGAGTCTCCTCTCTGGTCGGTTTCTCGTCGGGGGCTCCCTCCAGCTCGGGATGCGACCGTTCGCCGGAGAAGGTCACCGCGATCTGACGTTGGTCACGCTTCGGGGGTCTGCTGATCATCCACATGACTATCAGGACGGCGCATGAGGCAACAGAGAGGATTATGCCAACGAGCTCCTGCACCGCTCTCACCCCACTGGTACGAGGCTCTCGTAGTGGACCGTAAGGGACCTGAGGAGTGCCGTGGTACCGGTCATGGTGAGGAAGTGAACGAGTGAGCCCACCAGCAGGAACGTCGTTAAATTCACCAGCAGACTGGTTCTGGAGGTCCCGGAGGCCAGGTGGATCAACAACGACGAGGTCGCGGAGAACGTCAACAACATGATGATGGTCACCCTCCACATCAGGTCGATCGGCATGTCCAGCCTGAGCGGCAGAAACGTGCTCACGACCGATGATATGTCCTGAAGCAGTGAGTAGAGAGACCCGACTACTCCGAAGACGGCTGCCGACGTACCTACAGATGGAAGCGAAATCCCCTTCACGTACCCCGCCAACTGAAGCCTCTTCCTCCTCAGCACCAGCTTGTCGTTCAGATAGACGAAGACCTCGTTCCCCACCCCTTTGGTCGACCCGAGGAGCCTGTTGCACTCCAAAAGGAGTTCCACCGAGTCTGTGGCCAGCTTGCTGCACGTCCTCCCGAACGTCGACCTCATGGCCACCCCCAAGTCGATACCGCTGTAGAGGAGGGACTTCAGCTCCTCCAACGTCCTCCTCACCCTCCCCCTGTGCCCGGTCATCACGACCTCCACGGACGCGGCCGGGTGTTTGATGTGAGACATGACCTCCGCGAGCGACCTGAAGAGCAGCGGCAGCTCTTCATCTAGGGCCGGTACCTTACGGGTCTTGAGCCAGCTCACCAACCCTATGGACAACGAGACCGCAGCTGCAGCGGCAATCACTAAGTCCGCGGTCGCAGGTTCAAGTAATATCGCCGAGGTGATCGATGTCCCAAGGAGCATCAGCGCGATCGGCACCGACAGCGACTCGATCGTCTTCACGAGCAGCGGCGCGTACTGACTGGAGGTTATGGTTGTGTCGGGCTTCAGGATCCTCCAGGTGATGAACGAGACTCCGATAGAGGAGGCAACGGCGGCCAGCGCTATCATGGTAACGACCTCCGCAGCAGAAATGCCACTGAACGTCGACGACGCCACCACGAAGGCCGCGAAGAGGAAGGTGAGGGTGCTGATGAGGGTGACGTAGAGGTCGCTGAGGGTCCTCGCCTGCTCGAGGGCCCCCTCCATCTCCCTCCTCCCGAAGTCACGGAACCTCTCGTACTCCAGCCTCACGAAGCTCACGACCCTCATGCCGGCCTCGACGGCCTTGGACATCTTGTCGACTAGGGACTTGGAGTTGCGCTCTTTCGAGGCCATCGCAACGGACCTGAGGGCCCTGCTCAGCGGATAGCTCCACTCCTTCAGCAGGTACCTGACGGCCCTGAAGGGTGAGACCTGCTCCCTCAGGGTCCCCTCTGTGGAGGACACCAGGTCGAAGTAGGTGACGTCGTCGAGTTCGTCCGTCGCCAGCGCCTTCAGGTACGTGATGGTCAGATGGTGGTCGGCGGTGCTGGACCGCAGCAACCTCTCAAACAGTTGCCTCTCCCTCAAGCGCCTTCTCCACCCCGATCGAGGAGGCCAGAGAGACGGCCCTGAAGACCTCCCTGTAATCGAAGACCCCCCTCTCCATCAGTGCCCTCAGGAACCTCGCCCTCGTCTCCAGCTCCCTGTATATCCTCCTGATCTCCCTCCGGGCGATCCCGCGCATCTTCGCGATCTTCTCCTCCAGCAGGTAGCTGGTACCCTCTCCCCTGAACTCGTGGGCGTCGTAGACCGGGTTCCAGTTGAAGACCTCGACGTAGTTCATGCCCTCGGTCTCCGGGTCGACCCCGAGGATCTCGTTGACGCTGATCACCCTCCGCTCCAGCTTCCGGGTGACAGGATGAAGCACCGCGCTCTGGAGGACGACGCAGTTCAGGTTGTCGATGAAGGTCTTCGGGACGTTTATCGGGTCGCTGACCAGCCTCTGTATCAGCTTCTGGACGCTGCCGGCGTGGAACGTCGATATCACTCCGTGACCTGTGTCCATGATCGGCAACGCTGGACCTGTGCCTCCGATGTAGTATGTCGCTCCCTTCAGCACCAGGTCGTAGACGTATGAGGGGCCGTTGGGCGAGACGTCCGTCACCCACTCGTATCTTCCAGAGCCGTAACAGTAGGCCGTGCCGCCCTCATGGAAGGTCCTGAGGTTGAGGCCGTCCCTCCAGCTCTCGAAGACGAACCTCTCCACCGAGTCCTGAGGCAGCTTCCAGTAACGCATAACGCTCGATCTGCCTTCGCCGTTCAGCTCCGCCTCGACCTCCAGGTCGCACCGCAGCTCAACTGTCCTGTCCTCGGAGATCGAGTACGCCATGCCGGAGGACCTCAGGACGCCATCCAGTCCCCTCCACCCCAGCGCCTCCCTTCCGACCCGCGCCCTGAAGTGTCTGCTCAGGCCGAGCTTTGACAGCGACCAGATCGTCCAGGAGGCCCTGCTGACGCCGAACCCTCCCTGGAACCTCGAGCCCCAACCCTCCAGCGCGTCCAGTATCCCCCTCACCAGCGCCGACCGGTCACCGACCTCGTCCGTGAGCAGGCCTCCCCAGAGCCTGTCGCCCTCGGAGACCAGGAGGCCCGACGCCCTCAGCCAGTGTACCAGTTCCGGCCTCAGGTTCCTGAAGGTCAAACGGGTTCTGGATCCCCTAAGCCTCGCTGAAGAGCTGCCGTCGCATGTCATGATCGAGCTTATGACGGACTCGAGCGATGCAGCGTCGCCTTGGCCTCTCACTTTTGACACCAGCTCGTATTTCCTGTTTCTCCTCACCAGATAGTCACCGCCGATCAACCTCCCAACGAGGTACCAAAGGTAGCCGTGTCCGACCGGCAGCACCATCGAGGAGTTGGGGTGACCGAGCGCCCCGCCGTTCGGCGACCTCAGGTCCAGCTTCAGGTCCCTGTGGCCGGAGTTCCACATCTCCAACAGCCTAGAGGCTTCGACCTCCCTGCAGTAAGGAGCGAGTATGAACCTGTGATTCGGTGTGACGCACAGGCTCTCTCCGGTGGAGAGCGTGACCCTCACCGTCTCGTTGGAGAAGGACCTCTTCAGACCCACCGCGCTCGCCAACAGGATCTCTGAGCTGCATGGAGTGGTCGCGTAGACCCGGATCTGATACGGAAACCGGATGTACGTTGAGCCCTGACCGTTGGGAACTTCGAGTGACCTGAACTGGGAGTACAACTGGGAGAGCCTCACGGGGCCCCTCTCCGTGAAGACGACCGCGTCATCGACGCACTGCATCGCCTGAAAGGCCACCGACGCCTCCTGACCCCTGATCTCGCCGACGATGATGTAGTTGGGCCTCTGTCTCAGCGCGGCCTTCAGCAGGTCGAAGAGCTCGACGCCGCTCGTACCGGCCTCGCCCTTCTTCGTCACCTCGCTGACCCAGTTCTCGTGGGGGACCACGATCTCCGGGACGTCCTCGATCGAGACGATCTTCGCGGTAGGCCTGATGAAGACCGCCGCGGCCCTGAGCAGAGTCGTCTTCCCCGAAGCGGTCTCGCCGCAGAACCAGACGTTCATGTTGCTCTCGAGGAGCATCCAGAGGTAGGCCGCGGCCTCCGCGCTCAGGACGTTCCACTTGATCAGCTGAGTTATGCTGATCGGTGTGTCGGAGAACTTCCTGATGGTGAAGTTGGAGCCCCTCCTGCTGACGTCGGAGCCGTAGACGATGTTGACCCTCGACCCGTCGGGGAGCTGTGCGTCTATTATTGGGTTCCTGAAGCTGGCAGGCCTGCCGCACTTTATGGAGAGCCTCTGGACGAACTGGTCCAGCTCCTTCTCGTCCCTGAACTCGATGTTCGTGACGCACCCCTCGAAGACCTTGTGGACGATGAAGACCGGTCCGACGCCGTCGCAGCTGATGTCCTCGATGTAGGGGTCCCTGATGAAGGGCTCTATGACGCCGTGGGCGGTCTTCTCCATCAGGACGTAGTGTCTTATCCCCGCGGCGAGCATCGGGTCGGCCCTGATCTCCGTCACGACGCCGCCACGCCGCACCACTCTGTACTCTCCCCGCCTCATTTGTGGATCCGGAACGACGGCGTCCTCGAGCAGTTTCATCAGGGTCTCCTCCTTGTCGCCCCTCAACGGCTCTCCTCCCCGCAGGAGCCTCACAGCGACCGCCTCGTCGACGTACTCCAAGGCCTTCCAGGAAGCCTCCTCGACCTTGGGCTGGATTACCGCGTATCTCCTCCAAGGGCCCTCGGCGGAGTAGACGTGCACGAAGAACGGATCCCCTATCGGGTAGAGGACGTTGACCTCCTCCATGTCCCTCATCTCCCTTGAGAGCTGAACCGCGAAGACCGGAGGCCTCCTCCCCTCCCTCTGCCACACCGTCAGGTACTCCCTGAGGTGCGGATAGCGTGAGAGAAGGTTGGGCAGCTGGACGTTCCCCTGACTCGCCATCAGACCCTCACCTGCGTGTAGGGGAGCACCTTGATTCCGAAACCCGGCTCGACCTCGAAGGTGATCACGTCGCCGGTTGCCTTGTTGGCCCCTCGCACCTTCAGCACCTGAAGGGTCTTGAGGATCTGGCCCGAGACCTCTCTGATGTTCAGGGAAAGGTGAACGTCTGCCATCGACCTCAGCCGAACCATGAAGTCCTGTGAGAAGGAGTAGGGATGGATGGTGAAGACGAAGCTCAGCCCGCTCCGCTCCCTGAGCTCCCTGACGTCCGAGAAGAAGGCGAGCGTGTCCTTCTCCTGCAGTCCCGTTATCAGTAAGGTCAGCGAGTCGACAGCGTACAGCGCGAACTTGTCGCCCCTCTTCCTGAAGTAGGCCAACAGATATCCCAGGATCCGCTTGAGGGTCTCAGGAGAGACCTCGAGCTGGTCGAGGCCGAAGGGAATGATCGTCAGGTCGCCAGAGAGGTAGTAGCGCTGCGTTTCAAGTCCCAAGTTCCTCATCGACTCGACGAGAACTTTACCACCCCCCTCGCTGGAGAAGAGGCACGCCCTCTGGCCCAGCCTAACGCATCCGTTGAGCAGGTGGTAGAGGAGGACGCTCTTCCCGGAGTCGTTGGGCCCCTCGATCAGTATCAGAGAGGGGAGAGGGATGCCGCTGATCCTCCTGTCCAGCTCCTCGTTGAAGGTCTTCAGGACGATCGTTCCCTCGAACTCGTTCAGCCTGCCGTCACCCCTGTAACGCCGGTGGGAAAGAAGATCTCCACGGAGACCGGGGCCGATGGATCTATGTCGGGCGGCGCCCGCAGTGAGAGCGTGATCTCCTCCCACGGGTCCAAGATTCCCGTGCCAGCGACGAGCGATACCGGGTTTCGGACCTCCCGTCCTCCGTTGAGTCCAACCCAAGTGACCTCCCAGCCCGACCCGTACCTCAGTATGATCACGGATGTCCTCCCGGACTTGCTGAGATATCGCAGCACCACGTCGGCTTGCCTCAACTGGCTGAAGGGGATACCGTCTCTTCCTTCGTACCGCATCGTCACCAATATGTGGGTCGAATTTCGGACCATCGACGAACCGAGCAGTCTTCCGTCCTCCCTCAGCTCGTCTATGGCCGAGATCAGGTCCCTGTAGTGTTCTGTGATGGCCGTGATGACGCTGAACGATGCGATCGAGAGCGTGATCAACAGAATGCCACCGGAGACCACCGTAGCGAGGCTCGTCATGCTCCTCACACCACCGAGAACTTGGCCTCCACAGAGAAGCCGTTCGTGAGGAACAGCGTCAGCGAGTACTCGCCGGTCTCCAACTGTGACTTGAGGTATACGGTAAGCTCAGCGTTTCCGCCCCTCACCAGCTCGGTCGCTGGATATTCCAGTTTCCACGCACCCCTCCTCGGAGACCTGTCGTGGACGTAGATCTCTGACCTCTGAACTGACGTGAGCAGGACGCTGGCGCCGGTCAACTCGCTGACCGGTATGGACTTGCGGCCTACGTTCTTCAGGTAGACCCTCAGGACCTGGTCAGGTTCGTCGTAAACCACGGCCATGACGACCAGCCTGGTCAGAGCCCTATCGCGGAGGTCCTTGAGCAGACCTCTCTGTACGTCCTCCAGCATCGAGAAGTTGTTCAGCACCACGGAGGCCAGCGAGGACGCGGCGATCACGGCCGCCACGAGGGCGATACCTTCCACTATCACCGAGGCGCTGGCCACGCTCTCACCTCTTCACCGACAACGGCGAGATGATCCTGTCCAACAAGAGAACCACCACCCCTATCACCGGGTTCCTCGGGTCCCTGAGGAGCAGGTTGAGCAGCACGAGCCCCAAGTGGAGCGCGTCCTTCATCGGTATCCCCAAGATCGGCTGGTCGGGAAGCGGCTCAACGGCCGAGAGGGCCTCGAGGGCCTTACGGACCTGATTCCTCACATCCTCCACGTCCTCGCCCTCCATTCCCATCAGCAACCTCTCGACCTGCCACCGACCGAGCAGCTTCGTCAAGAGCTCGGTACAGGCGTACACGTTGAACGTCAGGGTGTCGAACCCCTCGTGCGACTCCGACGTCGTCGAGCGGACGTGCTTCTGTTGAGGTCGTTGGTTACTCTCCTTCTCGGGAACGTCGCGTCTCGCGTCCGCGGTGGCCCTCGGGTCGTCGGCTGTCTGAACGGTCCTCAGAGGGTTATCGAGCGTTGAGAGGATCTCACGGACGTCCATCAGCGTCCTCTCGATGGGGCCCTTCAGCTCGTTGATCTCCTTCAAGATCTGGTCCATTCTCCTCCCCTGAGCCTGCCTCCCCGTACCGGGCTCTACGGCTCCCACCTGCTCACCCCTCCGCCGACCCCACCCATCAACGAGGGGCCAGTAGCACCTCGATCGCCACCCCCCGGCCTCCGAACTATAGATAGTCTATTCATTCCGGGTCTCAATAGAAAATATTTAATATTTAACTTTTCCCTTCCACGGATCCACCTTCCGTTGATTGATATTTAAATCTAGCTTCGAGATGGCCCTTACAGGCCCAAATTTACATAGATTGTCTATGAAATTATGTTTCTAATAACTTCTTTCAGCGATCTGGCGATGTGGGTGACCGTCTCCTCATCGGTCAGCATCGCGTGGTGCGGTATCCAGAGGACGTCCCTCGCGGCGGCGTCGGCGTTCGGTAGGTGTGGCGGCTCGATGCCCAGCGAGGCGCAGTATCCGACGACGCCCTTGTGTCTGTGAAGCGGGACCGTGTAACCCGGTGACGAAGGGACGCCTCGAGACCTCAGCAGCTCGACGACGTGCCTCTTGTCGACGCTACCTATCCGCTTCCTCTCCAACCTCAGGGGGACCGTGTAGACGTTGAACCTCGTCGTGCCCTCCGGAGGTCTGACCGGTTCGATTCCCTCGATGTCCTCGAGCTCCTCCAGCAGCAGCCTGTAATTCCTCTGCCTGACTTCGAGCTGGCCGTCAAGACGCGAGAGCTGTGCCGCGAGGACCGCTGCCTGAAACTCGGTCATTCTGTAGTTGTAGGCCAGCGTGTCGCTCTCATACCAATCCTTTTCGGGAGTTCTGCCGCAGTTGACGAGGGACCAGCAGAGGTCCGCGAGGTCGTCGCGATCGGTCGTTAGGCATCCACCTTCTCCCGCGGTCATCACCTTGCTCGACTGGAAGCTGAAGCAACCGATCGTTCCCAGCGATCCCGTCCTCCTGCCACGCCACTCGGAGCCATGTGCTTGTGCCGCGTCCTCTATGACTGCAACGTCGTTCGTGTTCACGAGGCGCTGGAGCTCGTCCATCGGGTTCGGCATGCCCATTATGTGGACAGGTATCACAGCCTTTGCGTCGAGTTCCTCCGCGAGCTCCGCTGCCTCTGCTGAGTTCATGTGAAGCCCGTTTTCGTACAGGTCCACGAGCACCGGCACCGCACCCAGCTCAGCGATCACCGAGACGGTGGATACGAACGTGTAAGGCGAAGTCACCACTCTGTCACCTCTTCCCACTCCGACGGCCCTCAGTGCCACCTTGAGTGCGACAGTTCCGTTGGCACAGGGCACACCTCTCCTGCAACCACAGTAACGAGCGAAGTCCTCAGCGAACCTGAAGGCCCATCTTCCACCGATTCCCCAGAGGCCTGACCTGAGGACCTCCAGAACGTTCCTCTCCTCTTCCTCTCCCCACAGAGGCCAGCTTTTAGCGCTTGAGGTGCGCCGTTCCCCGACGCTCAAAGTCCTTCGATAATCACCGGTCATCGTAATTAAGTTGGTCCCTCAGGCCGTGCGGAATCTCGGGCGACTTAACCGACGCTCTCAGCGAATCAGTATCCTGAGCAGCCTGCTCTCCATCCGCAGGGGCTCGAAGGGTCTGCCCGATCCTTCGTAGAACTTGCTGAAGAACTCGTAGAGGTGAAGCCTCAGGGCCTGAATGAAGGCCAGCGTACCCTCTAGGGCCATCACGCCCAGGTTGCCGATCACCAGGATCGGAAGGGCCGCCAAACCGATGCCCGCGTACGTCGAGTTGACCAAGAGCATCAGGGCCGCGTGAATGACCATCAGTATGGGAACGCGGAGGTAGCTGAGCGTGTTCGACATGAAGTGGATGATGTTCTCGAGTATCTCGAGGAGCCCTGCGCCGATCCCGCCGACGATGGAGGTCTTCGGCCCTATCCCGAGTACCGAGGAGAGCGGCCTTCCTATCACCAGTAGGACGAGACATGCCATTATGCCGTAGAGCGCGATGGTGCCGACCGTCGCTATGGGGAGACCTATGAGGGGTGCAGGCTCGTTGAGCGTGGTCATTCCCTCGAAGCCTCCCGCGCCGATGAAGGCGATCGCGAACATTATGCCCATGAGGTACATCACCATCGTGACGCCCTTGGAGAAGATGGCCTCGCCCAGCTCGCCCTGCTTCGCGTATTTCACCGCCCCCAGCAACATCCCGAGCATTATGTGGGCTGCACCCAGTAAAGGCGCGAACGTGAAGAGCGTCAGTATCGCGCCCTGACTCAACGCCTTGGTGGCTCCGTGTTTCTCGAGCAGCTCTATGACCGGTTTGATGCCCGTGAACTCGTAGATCCCGAACCCGAAGGCCTCTTGTATCAGGAACCCGACTGTAGCAGCACCCGCACCGAGGAACGTGAGCAGTTTGCCCCACGTCTTCAGGTAGCCCCTGGCCCTCCTCCAGAGCAGCAGTCCGACCGTCATGATCACAAGGCCCTGACCCAGGTCGGCGAACATCATTCCGTAGAACACAACTATGAAGAGCGAGATGAAGGGTGTCGGGTCGACCTCATTGTATCCGGGCACGCCCTGCATCGACGTGATGGGACTGAAGGACTCGACGAGCTTGCCGTGCCTGACCAGCGTCGGGACTCCGCGACCTTCGTGACCGTCGTGATGGCCGTGGACCTCGACTTCCTCCAGCTCGGTGTATGCCTTGTTCCCCACGGTCCTCGTGAACTCCTCCTTCCTCTCCTCGGGGATGTAACCCTCTATTACCACGACCCTCTTGAGTTCAGGCTCCCTCAGCTTGTCGACCCCCGACCTGAGGCTCTGTGCCAAGTCCCTGAGGGCTGCAATTCTAGGGCCCCTCTCCAGCTTGATCCTCTCGATCTCCCTCTCGACTTCGGTCCGCTTGGACTCGAGTGACTCGATCTCCGACCTGACCCTCGTGGCCTCCTCTGCCGCGTCATCAGGCATCCCCTCAAGCCTGAGCGGAGTTAGGTTCATGCCCCGCGCTATCCTGAGGACCCGTTCGGCGTCCTGAGGCCTTGAGAGGGCCAGAAGGGTTGACCTGCCCTCACCGATCGGTGTGTCCACCACGACGAAGTCCTGAAGGGCCTTCCTCGCCTCCTCGACCGCGGAGCTGGGTACCACGAAGACGGACGCCCTGAAACGCCTTAAGCCCTTCAGTACGCTAGCCTCGCGTCCGAGGGCCGCAAAGGCTTCGAGCTCTTCCAGCCTCTTCCGGAGCTCTCTCGTCTTCGCGGCGATCTCCTCTTCCTCCTTCCTGAGCCGCGTGAGCTCCCTCAGGACCGGCCCCGCCTCTTCTTCGAGCCTCTCCAGCGCCTCCTCGATCCTTTTCACCTCGACTACCTCGGGGTCGGGCAAATCGCCCTTCATCAGAACCTCTAGGGGTCCCTTCTCAGCAGAGACGCTCAGCTCCCTCACCACCGCCTCGAGCTCCAAGTGAAGCTCCCTCACCCTAGCGTAGAGCTCCTCTACCTCTCTGAGCCGCTCACCATCGCCCTCCTCGATGTGGAAATCTCCGAACCTGTAGAGCTCGTTGAGGACCTCCTGCGACTTACGCCTGGTCGTGAGCACCCTCGCCTTGACCAGTCTGACTATCCCCATCGCGTCGCCGGTGAGTCGATGGTCCGTTCACTTAAACTGACCTCTCCCACCTTCGGCAGTCAGAGGACCCCTCGGCTCAAAGGTTGCTTCCATCTTCAGATGGAGCATCAAAACGGTGGTGACCCGATAGGATGAGGTTTAAGGTGCTGGGTTTATATGCGGACGTAGACAATTAGCACAGGTGGCCTGATTGCCGGTCAAGAGGAAGAACAGGGGGCGGAGGAAGGGGAGCGCCGGCTCCGAGCCGATGGTGCAGTGCGACAACTGCGGAGCCTTCGTGCCGAGGAGCAAGGTCCAGCGCGTCACGCGGAGGGTCTCTCTGGTGAGGGGTGAGCTCGCGAGGGAGCTGAAATCTTCGGGCGCCTACATAGCGGAGAACGTCATCACCGAGAACCTCTGCATCTCGTGCGCGATCCATTACGGTGTTCTGAAGGTCAGGGCAAGGGAGGACAGGAAACCCACGGAGTTCGTCTGAGAACTCATCGACCGGTAGGGAGCTCAGCCTTTATCCTCCTCAGTACCTCCTCGAAGTGTGAAGGCAGATCCCTCAACACCTCGAGGTCTGAGGCGCTGAACCTCTCAACACCTTGCTCACCGAGGGAGCTCACGTATTCTGACAGCACTTCACCACGTATCCTCGACTCGTCCGGCAGGACGTCCTCCGAAGTGGGTATCGAGAGCCCCGCGTCGATCGCTCCCTTCATCACAGCGAAGACCCTCGCGCCCTTCGAAGGTGTCCGCATCCCTATGTCGGCTATGGCCTCCGAGTATCCCTTGGACCTGGCCAAGGCCCCTGCCAGATATCCGGTGAGGTACGCGGCGGGAGTGTTCTTCAGTCCAGCCTTCCATCCGTACCTCCTCAGGACCCCCGAGTTGACCGTGAGGATCGTCCTGTCGCCGCCGGCCTTCGGCTCCACCAGCTGAACGATGAAGTGGGTGCCGGTCCTCCTCACCACCAGCCTCGGCCTGCCGGACCTAACCATCCTGTACCGCTTCCTGTAGTCGGTTGTACCTGACCTTCTCCTTCTGGGCGGAAACCTCTTAAGCTCGCTCAAGACCGATCACACCTTCTCGAGCTTACCCATCTCGACCAACAGGTTCCTGATGTCCGCGATGGACTTGAAGCGTCCCGCCTTCGCCTGGAGGTACAGCCTCCTGTAGGTGCTCCTGTCGATGACACCGGAGTCCCTCATCCTCTTCAGGTACCTCCTCTGTGCCCTGACCCTCATCGCCCACCTCTCCTTCCTCGTCAGGGTCGAGTACTTCCCTCCCTTCCTCACCCTCTTCTCCTTGGCCCTCAGCCTGGTGTGTCCCGTGACGGGTGCGGCGTAGATCGCACCTTCCTCGATCAGAGCCCTCACGTCCTCCCTCGTGATCGCGTCTTCAACGTCCTCCAGCCTCTCCGGATCGAACTTCACCCTGTTCTTTCCCACCCCGAGCAGGTCCGCCGCAAGCCTTCTCTGGAGTCTCAGCTGCATCTCCTTCCCCGCCAGAGCCCGCTCCCTTCTCTTATACATAGCGAGCCCGCCCGCCCCGGGGTCCTGCGCCCCGGATCCCCGCACCGACCGCCGCCACAGGACGTGAAGTTCCGCGCTTTGGAAAGGCAAGGACTATATTTGGTCCAGGACACGCGACGCCGATGATCAGTAAGGCGGTGATCACCGCTGCCGGCCTCGGGACGAGGCTGATCCCCGCGACGAAGGAGATGCCGAAGGAGATGCTCCCGATCTACGTCAGGGGCGAGTCCGGCCCGGTCCTCAAGCCCCTCCTCCAAGTCCTCTTCGAGAAGCTCTTCGATTTCGGGATAAGGGAGTTCTGCTTCGTCGTCGGAAGGGGCAAGAGGGTGATCGAGGACCACTTCACCCCGGACTGGAAGTTCGTCGAGAGGCTCGAGTCCAACGGGAAGGCGGGACAGGCTGCCGAGCTGAAGAGGTTCTACGCGATGCTCGAGAGGTCCGTCACGGTCTGGGTGAACCAGCCCGCGCCCCTCGGGTTCGGCGACGCGGTCCTGAGGTCTCGGCCATTCGTCGACGAGGAGTTCCTCCTCTGCGCCGGCGACACCTACGTCCACTCTCCCGACAACGGGTTCCTCAGGTCGCTCGAGGCCCTGAGGGCCGACCACTCGTGCGACGCCGCGCTCCTCCTCAAGTCGGTCGAGGACCCGAGGAGGTTCGGAGTCGCGGTGGTCGAGGACGGTTCCGTCGGCAGGCTCAGGGTGCTCAGGGTGGTCGAGAAGCCCCCGGTTCCCCCCAGCGACCTAGCCATCCTCCCCTTCTACGTCTTCACGCCCGAGGTCTTCGACGCGCTCGGGTCGATCGGGCCCGGTCATGGCGGGGAGGTCCAGCTGACCGACGCGATCCAGCTCCTGACCGAGAGGGGGAGGTCCGTGATGGCGGTCAGGCTCCCCAAGTCCGATGTCTGGCTCGACGTAGGAACTCCCGAGTCCTACTTCGAGGCGATCAGGGTCTCCTACGCGATCGCGGCCGGTGCTGTCCGTTGAGCTGGGCCTCGGGCTCCATCGACGTCATGAGGGTCTCAGTCGTCGGGCTGGGGTACGTCGGCCTCACGGTCGCGGCCGTCCTCGCCTCAAAGGGCTTCAGGGTCACCGGGATCGACGTCGACCGGGAGAGGGTCTCGGCGGTCTCCTCCGGGAGGTGTCCCATCCACGAGCCGGGGCTCGACAGGCTGGTAAGGAGGTCTGTTTCCAAGGGGACGCTCGCGGCCACGACCGACTACGGCGCGGTCAGGGAGACCTCAGTCACCTTCGTCACCGTCGGCACCCCCAGCAACCCCGACGGGAGCATCGACCTCAGGTACGTCAGGGAGGCATGCAGGTCGATCGGCGAGGCGCTGCGCGGAAAGTCCGACAGTCACCTAGTCGTCGTGAAGAGCACCGTCGTCCCCGGGACCACCGGCAAGGTGGTCGTCCCGACGCTCGAGTCCTCCAGCGGGAAGAGGGTCGGGGAAGGTCTCTTCGTCTGCGTCAACCCCGAGTTTCTGAGGGAGGGGTCCGCGGTGAGGGACATGCTCGAGCCCGACAGGATCGTCCTCGGCGACGCGGGCGACGGGTCCTCTGACCTGCTCCTCGAGCTCTACGGGAGGCTCTACCGAAGGAGGATGTCGCCTGTCCTGAAGACGAATTACGTTAACGCCGAGCTGATAAAATACGCGAACAACGTCTTCCTCGCGGCGAGGGTCAGCCTGATCAACGAGTTCGCGAACCTCTGCCAGCTCATCCCGGGCGCGGACGTCAAGGTAGTTGCCGAGGGGCTCGGG
Source organism: Candidatus Calditenuaceae archaeon (assembly GCA_025058225.1). Taxonomy (GTDB): domain Archaea; phylum Thermoproteota; class Nitrososphaeria_A; order Caldarchaeales; family Calditenuaceae; genus Calditenuis. The sequence continues at coordinate 35,184 of JANXEE010000004.1, forward strand.
CTCGACGAGCGGATAGGCCCGCACTTCCTCAGGGCCGGGATAGGGTTCGGGGGGAGCTGTTTCCCGAAGGACATCAGGGCGATCGTCGCGCTCTCGAGGGAGCTCGGGCACGATCCGAGGATCACGAGGGCTGTCTACGAAGTGAACGAGCTCCAGCCCTCGGTGGTCGTCAGGACGGCAGAGGAGCTCTTGGGTGACCTGAGGGGGAAGAGGGTCGCGGTCCTCGGACTGGCCTTCAAGCCGAACACCGACGACGTCAGGGAGTCTCCAGCGCTGAAGCTCGTTAGGCTCTTCGCGGAGAGGGGCTCAGAGGTTAGGGCCTACGACCCGGCCGCCGGGGAGAACGCGAGGAGGGAGCTCGGGGACACGGCGGAGGTGGTCGGCTCGGTGGAGGAGTGCTTGGAGGGCGCGGACCTCTGCGTCCTCGCGACCGAGTGGGGCCAGTTCAGGTCGCTCAGGCCCGAGGACTTCGCGTCGCTGATGAGGGAGCCAGCGCTGATAGACGGCAGGAGAGTCTACGACCCGAAAGAGTTCTCCGGGAAGGTCAGGTTCAGGGCGATCGGACTCGGGCCCGCGGACGGGTGAGCCTCACTCAGGGTCCGTCCCGGCCCTTTCGGCCAGGTACCACCTGACGTACCTCCTGACCATCGTGCGCAGGTCCGTCTTAGGGGACCACCCGAGCTCCCTCCTGGCCTTGCTGACGTCGCCGTAGCTCTCGAGCGACTCGTGGTGCGCGAGCTCCCTCCTGACCACGTCTACTTTCTTCCCGATCGCTGCAATCATCTCGTGCGCCAGCTCCTCGACGCTGACCGGTTCCCCCCTACCGACGTTGTAGGCCTCTCCCCTCCTGCCCCTCTCGGACGCGAGGACCGTCGCCTCGACCGCGTCGCCGACATAGACGAAGTCCCTCGTGGCAGGCCTGAATACGCCGTCGACCGTCCTGCCGTTTACCTCCACGGCCTGCCCCGAGGCTATCCTGTCGGCGAAGACCCTGAAGACGTTGTGGGTTCTGCACCTCTCCCCGACGACGTTAAAGTACCTCACGACGACCGCGTCTAACCCGTAGTCGGAAGCGTAGCCCCTCACCAGCTCCTCCCCGATCCACTTGCTGAGCGCGTAGGGCCCCTTAGGCCTGGGCGGCATGTCCTCAGAGTGGGGAGGGCTCTGGTCGCCGTAGACGCTGCTGGATGACGTGAAGACGACTTTCGGTGACGGTTCGCACCTCCTCGCGGCCTCCAGGACGTTCAAGAGCGCCATCACGTTGTTCTCGAGGAAGGTGTGGGGCTGGAGGACGCTGAGCCTGTGCGACGAGAGGGCCGCGAGGTGGAAGACCTTCTCTGGCGCGTGACGCTCGATCAGCTGGATGACCTGCTCCGCGGACCTCAGGTCCATCGTCACAGGAACGACCATCCCTTCGTGGTGCCTCTCGAGGAGTTCTTTCAGGTAGCCCTCTCCGGGTGAAGGGTGCCCCACAGCGATGACACTCGCCCCCGCGGCGAGCAGCGCCTCGACGAGGTGGCTTCCTATGAAGCCGAAGGCACCCGTCACCAGCATCATTTCCCGCATATGCGGTTCCTCCCCGCATTTTAGGTTGCTCGGCATCGAGCCATGCCCCCTGAGGTTTCGGCGCCCTCAAGCTGTGAGGGCTCTTCGTGGGACGCCCTGAAGCGTACGCGGGAAGTTTTATGTAGTAAATTAGTTCATTGATCAATGGACTGTCGTGTAAGTTGAGGTGGAGCGCCCCTGTTTGATGGGCTGCGGGCTCGTCAGGAACAGGAAAGAGGGCAAGAACGTCTACTGCAGCATCATCGAAAAGGTGAGGGGGGTCCTCGAGGGCGCGGACGACGTGATGATGCAGGTCTACGAAGAGATCGCGTCGTGTGTCAGGTACAGGTAAGATGATGGTAATGGACGGGGAGAAGCATGAGGGAGGCCGGTTAAGGCTCTGGTTGGCGGTGGTCTCCGGCGTCCTTCTGGGCGCCGGCCTCCTCGGCTCACTCGTGAACGTACCAAGTGAGGTCAGGGAAGGGCTGTTCGGCGCATCGCTGACCCTCGTCGCAGCACCCGTCGTCTACGACGCCATCAGGAGGCTTCGGGAACAACCGTTCAACGAGGACCTGCTCATGGCCATAGCGGCCATCGGCGCAGCCGCAATAGGCACGTGGGAGGAGGGCGCTGCAGTCCTCCTTCTCTACAACGCAGCCGAGAGGATAGAGGACCTCACGGTCGACAGGGTGAGGAACTTGGCGAAGCGAATGGCCGGGCTGTTACCCAAGAGGGCCCTGCTCAAGAAGGACGGAGGAGAAGAGGAGGTCTCCGTCGAGAGCCTGAACGTGGGAGACGTCGTCATCGTGAAGTCGGGTTGGAGAGTCCCGGTGGATGGGAGGATCGTGGCGGGCAGGTCCAGCATAGACCAGTCCATCGTCACGGGGGAGTCGATACCGGTTGAGAAGTCTGTAGGAGACAGGGTGCTCTCGGGAAGCCTCAGCATCGGCGGCTCCATAGAGGTGCTGGTGGAGAAGCCCTACAGCGAGTCCACGGTGAGCAGGATCGTTGAGATGGTTCTTGAGGCCCAAGAGAGAAAGGCCAGGGTGGAGCGCTTCATCGAGAGGTTCTCGCGATACTACACGCCGGCGATGATCCTGCTCTCGTCGGGCATAGCTATGATACCGCCTCTGGTTTTCGGCCAACCTTACGCGACGTGGCTCTACAGGGCCCTGATAGTTCTGGTCATCGCCTGTCCGAGCGCCCTTGTGATCTCCACCCCGGTCACCGTGCTGATGGGGCTGACCAGAGCCATGTGGAGCGGCATCCTCGTGAAGGGGGGGAGGTACCTTGAGGAGCTGGCGGGGGTCAGGGCGGTGGTCTTCGACAAGACCGGTACGCTCACCGAGGGCAGGCTTAAGGTTTCGAGGGTGATCCCCTTGAACGGTTACAGAGAGGAAGACGTGCTGAGGCTTGCAGCGATGGCCGAGTCGAGGTCGAGCCATCCGATAGCCAACGCGATCGTGGAAAGGGCAGGTCACGTCCAGAGGGGAACGGTAGAGGTGACGCAGTTCGTGGACGTTCCCGGGAAAGGGTTGAAGGTCACCCTTAGCGATGGCAGCGTTGTTCTGGTGGGCAAGCACTCATTCCTCGTCGAAGAAGGCGTGGACGCCGGCGGCCAGATGGTCTCACAGTTCCTTCCCTCCGGCGTTGCAACGGTAGCTGTGGCGGTCAACGGTAAGATCGCTGGGCTGATCCACGTCGAGGACCAAGTCAGGTCCGAAGCGAGGGGCGTCGTGAAAGAGCTCCATTCGCAGGGCATTAAGTCTGTGATGCTGACGGGCGATAACCCGTCAACGGCCAGGGAGGTTTCAGCCGAGCTCGGCATAGATGAATACTACGCAGACCTTCTCCCTGAGGATAAGGTGAGGCTGGTCGACGAGCTGAGGGCCCGATACGGGAGCGTAGCCATGGTCGGTGACGGTGTGAACGACGCGCCCGCGCTTGCGGCGTCCAACGTCGGCATAGCGATCGGTACAGCGGGGAACGACGTGGCGATCGAGGCAGCCGACGTCGCCCTGATGGGCTCCAACCTGCGCAGCATCCCGTATCTGATCAAGCTCGGCAGGAAAGTGTCCTCGAAGGTCAGGGTCAACATCGCTTTGGCTTTGAGCTTGAAGGCGATCATGATAGCTTTAGGCGCAGTCGGTCTGATACCTCTGTGGTTCGCAGTCATAGGCGATGACGGTTTAACGCTACTGGTCATAGCGAACGCATTACCTCTACTGAGGTTCCGCATGTGAGCGAGGTCGGTATATCATCAGAAAGTTCGAAGAGCGCGGTGAGACTTACACTGCTGGAGAACGGCGCCGACCAGAGGACGAGAGTGATAGCCCTCCCGGAGGGCACCAGACCTTGAGGATGTGATTCGACGGGGGATAGGAGCTTTCCGAAGACAGGTGAAGGTCGTGGACATGATCGGATGCGAAGACGGTCGGAAAACCCGTGGAGCTCCCTCAAGAGCAAGGCCTATCCTCCGACTGCAGGAAGGGTGCCGATAGGGGCCCACCCGTCAGCGCCTCCGTGCCGGTTATCAGGGCGTGGGGCCCCATGGACCGATGGGGGTGGACGAGGTACGTCACTTCGATGTCTTGACTCAGCCCGAGACGATGATCATGGCGGTGGAGCGTCATGCATGCGATAACAGCCCCGGGCGGGACTTGAACCCGCGACCCCCGGCCTCGACCCCTGAGGCCCTCTGCCTGAAGGCTTACCAAGCCGGTGCTCTCACCGAGCTGAGCTACCGGGGCGCTGTTCTGCAATCTCCCCGTCTTCAATATTAGGTTGCCCGGTTAGGATGACCGTTTACCTCGAACGCGTCCGCGGGTCCTCTGTCGAGCTTTGCGAAGATATGTTACCGTTTAATAGTTATATAGCAATTTTTGGGAAACGAGTCATGGAGATCGGGGCCAGAAGAGCTGTTCTTCTCCTTTCGCTGACCGTGGTCTTGGCTCTCGGGTTGATCTACCCGGTGCTCAACGCGACCACAGTAACTAGGACCGTGACAACGACCGTCGTGTCTCCTGGGACGACGTTCGTCACGGTCGTAACGGCTCAAGGCAGCACGGTATCGCTTCTCGTCGAGATGCCTCGTGTCAGAATGATCATGAGCATCGAGGTGCAGGACCAGGTCTGTGTTGTGAGGTTCTCATCCAGAGATCCACCTTCTGTGGTCTCCTTCGCCGGCACGACGGTTACCTTCCCGGGCACCACGACGACCTTCGTGATCAGCTCGCCCTTCTCAACCGCGATAACCACCACGCTCCCCACACGCGTCACCACCACGGGCTTCATCCAGACGGAGACTGTGACCACGATAGCCACCGCTGGCATAACGATAGTCTTCACGTATCCCCTATCGATTTACGGTGTCCTGGAGGAGGCCTGCAACGTAGCCTATGAGATAGTCAGGCAGAGATTCGAGCCCGAGAGGCTTCCCGCGACGTTCGTTTTAGCGATGGCGGGACAGACCTTCACTATACCGGGCTTCACGATGACCCTCGATCCCGGAATGATGCCGAACGTCAGGCTCACGACTACCTTCACGACCACCAAGAGGGGGGAGACAGAGCTCATTACCACCACCATTCCTGCTACGACCTTATCCATGGTGACAGTCGTTCCCGGTACCACTAGGACGACGACCGTCGTTCGGCCGGGCACCACGATCACGACCTTGACGGTTGTCACGACCGTTCTGGCCGAGACCACGCCTCAACCGACGCCGACGCCAACTCCAACACCGACTCCCACTCCTCGACCGACACCAACACCTACCCCCACACCTACACCGACGCCAACAAGGACCGAGGCACAGCCCCTCGATGTCTCGATGCTGCTCCCCGTCATAGCTGTCGTGATCGCGGTCGTCGCGGTGGGAGCCTTACTGGCCCTCAGGCGCCGCCGGTGAGGCTTCCCTCTCCTGACAAGCTATTTTGATGAGACCATTCGTCATACTACATGGACGAGTCCGTCAGCAGGGCACTCGACGCCTGTGCTAGGTTCATGGCGGAACCCAGCGTTAACGCTGTGAGGGTTCTGATCGACTCGCTGCGGGTCCTCTCGCCTCCCGGGATAGAGTGGGGGATCGAGCTTCTGGACGTGGCCGGAACGCGGTATGTGTTGGAGGGCGGGAGGGTTACAGTCGTGAGGCTCTCGAGGGACGAGTTCGGCCCCTTCATGAGGACGCAGGTGAGGGAGCTCGGGGTCGAGGATGTGCCGGAGGAGGTGCTGAGGGCCCTTCTCAGAGACCCTAAAGGTCTGATCTCTTCGATCGTGAGCCAGCTAGAGAGGTGGACTCAAACCGCGCATCCTAATAGAGAGCTCAGGGAAAGGGTTCGTGAGCTGTTGAGAGGGTTGTCTGAGTTACTTCGCGATGCCGAAGGTCCTTAGTATCTCCTCGGTCTTTTGCCGGCCGTACTCGGTGAGCCTGTAGCTCTTCGGCCCCTCTCCGGACTCGACGGAGGCCACCATTCCCTTCAGCTCCTCGTAGAGCTTCTTGTCGAGCCACTCCTTCGTCACCTCCTTTCCCAGCTCCCTGCTCCTCTGGTTGATCCTCTCCTTCGACATCTGGCCTTCGTAGTACAGGAGGACAAGAACGACGTCCCTGTAGCTAAGCTTCGGTAACTTCTCGACGAGCTCCCTCGGCATCGCCTGCTGTCTCGCAGGTGCAGTCGCGATCGGTTGCGCCTTCGAGAGTTCCTCGAGGACCTTCCTCACGGTGTTGAGGACCTCACCGACGTCGTATCCCTTCACCCTGAGCCTGACCTCCGGTGAGACGGTGACCTCGATCTCCAGCTCGACGTCCCTCTCCATCGGGTGCACCCTTTGAGCTGCGCCCCCGATTCCGCTCGGTGGATTTAAAGGTGGAGTCCACGGTCGCCCGAAAGTGGTCTTCCTGGGCAGGACCCCCGCAACGCGTTGACCTTTTGGTCCGGACAGTCTTCGCGGGTCAGGGCGTTCGTCCGGCGAAGGCCTCTGCGTCAAGCCTTTTTACCTCAGTGGCGACGCTCTGGGTCGGGAGTGACGCAGGAGCTGAAGAAGGAGCTGCTGAGGCTGCTGAAGGAGGACGAGGAGTTCAGGTACGCGGTGGTCGGGCTCCTGGGGCTCGAGGAGATACTGAGGAGGTTCGACAGACACGAGGAGGAGCTCGTGAGGCTCCGGGAGGACATGAACAGAGGCTTCGCTAGGTACGACTCCGAGCTCGCTAAGCTTCGGGAGGACATGAACAAGGGGTTCGAGAGGTATGACCGGGAGCTCGTGAGGCTCCGGGAGGACATGAACAGGGGGTTTGCTGCCGTGGAGAAGCAGATCTCCGCGCTCGGTGCAAGGTGGGGGATAATGGCCGAGTCCGCGTTCAGGGCGGGGCTGAAGGAGATCATCGAGAGGTACTTCGGGGGCAAGGTGACGAAGTGGGGCCTCTTCGACAGGGAGGGCTTCGTCTACGGGAGCCCCGCGGTGGTCGAGGCGGACGTGCTGGTGAGGGACAGGGAGCACCTGCTGGTCGAGGTGAAGTCCAGCGTCAGCAAGGGCGACGTGATCGAGCTGAAGAGGATCTCTGAGCTCTACGAAAGGGAGACCGGCGTGAGGCCGAAGCTGGTGATAGTCTCGCCCTTCGTCGACGAGAGGGCCCTAGAGCTCGCGCGCCACTTCGGGATCGAGGTCTATTCGGTCTCTGAAGTCCTCGGCCGAGGGGCCCCCGCGGCCTGAGGGCACCGGGCGGTTCCGAGCTAGACCGTCCTCCGTTGAGTTCGAAAACGTAGGCTCGAGGGACCGTTAAATCGAGGGCCGAGCCCGCTCACCCGGGATGGTGAAGCTCTCGGAGGAGCCGTGGTGGCTGAGGGGGCTGAGGTCGAGGGGCGAGGAGAGCTACAGGAGCCTCCCGGAGGAGACGAGCCCGCTCTACGTTAAGCACCACGTCCCCTTCTCGCAGGAGATCGCCTCCGCCGAGTGGGCCGAGGAGCCGTCGGGGAGGGCGGTCGTGCCGGAGAGGTTCAGGGCCCTCGAGGAGTCGGAGGAGGTCGTCGTGCTCCACGTCGACGCGACGCCGGTCTTGGTCAAGGTTCCGGAGTCCTACGGGAGGCTCGGGGTTGTCGCGCTCCCGCTCCGGGAAGCCCTCTCCCGCTCCGAGGAGGAGGTCCGGCGGTGGCTCTTGGAGGGCCCAACGAGGCCTGAGGAGTCGAGCCTTACCGGGTACGCGCTCTCGAGGCTCAACGCGGGGGTCTTCGTCAAGGTGCCCTCAGGGACCGAGGAGGAGGTCAGGGTCAGGTCCATATGGGCCACCGAGGCCGAGAGTCAGCTCACGTCCGCGTTCACGCTGGTCGTCGTGGGCGACGGTTCAGGGGTCAGCGTCACCGAGGAGTACCACGCGATCGACGGAGGGGCGAACCTCACCTCGAACGTCGTCCACGTGATAGCCGGGAACGGGTCGAGGGTCAGGTACGCAGTTATGGACAGCTCCTCCGACAGATCTGTCCGCATGAGCTTCAACAAGGTCGTCCTCGGGAGGGAGGCGAACAGCAAGTGGGTCGGCGCGCTGCTGGGCGGCAGGGCCCTCAAGTACAGGATCGACAACATACTGGCAGGGCAGGGCTCGAGGGCCGACGCGCTAAAGGTGGTCCTCGCGGGAGGGACCCAGAAGTTCGACGTCACCCTCAACCTCAGGCACGAGGGCCCCGACACGACCGGAAGGGTCAACGCGAAGGGCATAGGTGCCGAAAGATCGAGGGTGCTCTTCAAGGGCATCATCAGGATAGAGAGGCCTGCGAAGAACTCCGGTGCCTATCTGGCTGAGCACGCGATGCTGCTGAGTCCCGACTCGAGGGCCGATGCCATCCCGGGTCTGGAGATAGAGACGGACAACGTCAAGGCGACGCATTCTGCAAGCGTCGCGCAGATCGACCCAGAGCAGCTCTTCTACCTCATGAGCAGAGGCCTTACGAGGGATGAGGCTGTAAAGGCGATAGCACTCGGTTTCTTCGAACCTGTCATACAGGAGATCGATGTCGCAGAGGTCCGATGGGGGATGAGGTATCTGCTGGAGAGGAAGTGGCACGGTCCGGAGGCAGAGGAGCTCGACCCGATCAAGATCATCGAGTCGTACATCGAGCCCGAAACTGTGGGAAGGAGCCCTGAGGACATATTCGGCACCCACTACAAAGCGTTCTACTACAAACGAACCCGGTAGAAGAGCGGAGCCTCAGGGCTAATGGACGAGCTTGCCGTTGTACGCTAGGACGCACCTCTGCTTCATCAGTTCCCTCAGCACGACCGTAGCGAACGATCCTCTCGGAAGTGACATTCCCGTCTCGATCGTGGACTCGTCGAGCGCCTTGATCGTCAGCTCCCTCGGTATCAGTTTGATCGGCCTGTAACCTCCCATCGTACCAGCCTCTGGCATCAACTCCGGCCGGAAGGTCGTCTGTCTCATCCCGTCCTCCTCTAAGACCGAGGCCATCGACCTGCCGCGCTCGTTCCTCGGGAATTTGACCCGGCTGCCGGGGTGAGGCATGACGATCGCCAGCGAACCTTCCCGAACCCTGCGCTCGGCCTCGTTGACGTTCCACATCGTGACCTCGTGGACGCTGCTCTCAGGGTTGCCGAACCTGTCGAGCCTCACCACCAAGTCTCCAACCATAACGTCGTCGAGAGAGCACCCGTCTCGAAGGGTAAGGGAGAGGGCCCTGTTGAAAACGTACGAGGTGTACGCCTCCACGAGTAGCCTCCTGATCCTCAGCGACAGGTTCCTGAAGGCCCCGACGTAATCGCCGGGATTTGAGGCGAGGTGTTTTGCGAGAGCTCTCTCGTACACTAGGGACTTAGGGAGGTTCGCAGCGGCCCAGCTCCACGAGCCCGACTCCAGAAACGTCCTCCTCACCTCCCTGTACACCTCAGGCTCGTAGCGCGTCCAATACCCCACGAAGACCTTCGCAGCATCTTCTAGATTCCCTTTCAAAATATAATATCCGACGAGGTGGGTGACGGGCCGCATCAAGCCGAACCTTTGATGACCGTAATAGTTCGGAACACCGCATTTGACGAGCTGATCCCTTAGGTCCTCGAGATTGGCTGCTGTACCAGTCTCCCTGATTACGATCCTGAACCTGTTGAAGAGGAGGCACCTCGACCCGATGCCGTACGCCTCACCGACGACCTTCGCAGTGGCGTTGTGGAGCAGGATCTCATCGTAGAGATAGTCGAGGACCCTCGAGGCCGGCACAGCCAGGAACTGCCACGACAGGGCCCTTCTGTCCTTGAGCCCGTATGTCTTCACGGACCTCAGCCTCACCCCAAGCACGGCCTTCAGATCCATCGCGACCCTCAGCGTCTCCCTGTCCCTCTTCCTGATCACCAGAAGCGCAAGCCTCTGAGGAGGAAGCTTGACCGTCGGCCCTGCTTCGAACAGTTCCCTCGCGTCCAGCCCTCCTTCTAGGACCTCCCAGACTTCGAAGTCCTCAGGGACCAGCTTGATGACCCCGCCTATGCCTTGCGACTTAGTTGAATACGCTCCCATTCCGACGAAATCCTCGTAGTTGTCACAGGTCACCTCGCCTCGATCTAACAATCCGAGGAGGGAACTTCTACCGCAACTATTCAACCCACTCACCCTTTTCTACTTCGTGACCTCGACTGAGTCGAGTCGAACTCTCGGGGCAGCTCTGACGCGCTCGGTGCGGTGTGTCTAATGCTTTCCCGGATTTGTGATGTGCATATTAGTATATGCAACGCTATAAGGGAAATTTTTTTAATGATTACGTCAATTATTATAGCGTGACAGGAGAGGAAAATTCTAGCAGGGACAAAAGAATTAGCAGGGTAAACAGGCGAGAGTTCTTAGGGATCTCGACTGGCATGGCGGTCGGTGGTGTTGTCGCTGCGGGGGTTGTGGGTGGCATCGCTGGATATCTGGCGGGTCAGGCCGCCGCACCACCGGCAGCTGCAGTCACGGTGACCCGCACCGCTGAGAGGACCGTCACGCTTCCTAGGGCGCCGGAGGTCAAAGTGGGCTACATCTACGTGGGTCCGGTCGGAGACTACGGGTGGACGTATGCACACGATCAGGGCAGGAAGTGGGCCGATGCGAGACTCCCCGGAACCAAGTCGGCGTACATAGAGAGCGTGCCAGACCCTCAAGCTGCCAGCGCGATGGAGACCCTCATCACCAGGGAGGACGCGAAGCTCATCTTCACGACCAGCTTTGGCTATATGGACCCCACCGCGGAGATGGCCGCGAAATATCCCGATAGGTACTTCGTTCACATCTCAGGTTACAGGAGCGGAGCTGCCGGCAACGCACCGAGGAACATGAGCTCGGCGTTCGCTGAGTTCTATCAGCTCTACTACCTGAACGGCCTAGCTGCAGGCGCGGTGACGAGGACCGGTATCGTGGGTTATGTCGCAGCTCACCCCATCCCTGAAGTGGTGAGACATATCAACGCCTTCGTGCTCGGTGCCAATTATGCCTATAGAAGAAGGACAGGTCGGAACATCAAGGCATACGTCGTCTGGCTATTCAGCTGGTTCGACCCGGCCAAGGCCAGGACGGCGTCGATCTCGCTGATCGAGGAGAAGAACGCGGACGTGCTGGCCTACACGGAGGACACGCCGGCGACACTGCAGGTAGCTGAGGAGTATACCACCCAGAAGGGCAGGAGGGTCTGGAGCTTCAGCCATTACAGCGACATGAGGCAGTACGGTCCCAACTCCCACCTGACCGGCCAGATAGTGAACTGGGGACCGATATACCTGGAGTTCTACAGAATGGTAGCCACCAACACCTGGGAGTCGGTCGACATCTGGACCAGGATCGGCGACTACATGCCCTGGAGGTGGAGGCTCCCCGATGAGAAGAGCACCGCTGGTAAGGCAGAGGGTACCGTCTACCTCGCCCCCCTGAACCCCGCGATACCCGCCGAGTGGCAGAGAGAGATCAAACTGAGGTATGAGCAGATGAAGGAGCTGGTCTTCGAGCCCTTCTCGCCGGAGGGCAACCTCGGACAACCCATTAGGGACCAGGCCGGTGAGGTAATGATCAGCGACAAGGAATACGTCGTCAGCAAGCGAACCCGTGAGAGGAGGCTCGGCAGCAGGGCTGACCGCGACGCTCTCTGGGAAATGGACTGGTTCGTGGAGTACATCGAGAGCGAGCTGCCCCGCTGAATTCCATTATTCCTTTTTTATTATTTCGTTCACTCTCTAGAATAGGGCTTACTCAGGGCCTCGGGAACGCCGATCCTCTTCCTGACGCTCTCGATGGAGAGGAGCGAGAGTGTGACTATAGCGACCACGTACGGCAACATCAAGACGAACTGCGGTGTTTGTGCACCGACGCCGTATAACTGGAGGCGGTACTGTATCACCTCCACCCCGCCGAAAAGGAGCGAACCTAATATGGCCCTCAGGGGGTTCCAAGAGGCCAATATGACCAACGAGAGTGCTATGAAACCCCTGCCGCTGGTCATCATCTCCAGCCAGAAGGGCTGATAGCCGATGAAGAGATAGGCACCCGCGAGCCCCCCGAATAGCCCTGATATCGCGCAGGTGAGATACCTGAGCCTGAAGACGTTCACTCCCAGTGCGTCAGCCATCGAGGGGTTTTCGCCGACAGACCTCACCGCCAGCCCGAAGGACGTCCTGAAGAGGAAGAACCACATCACGAAGGCCAGAACTAGTGCTAGGTAGACCAGCACGTTGTGTGAGAAGAGGGCCTTACCGACCAACGGTAGTTCAGAGAGGCCCGGTATCGGGACCTGACTGAGAGGCGGTGCCCTCTGCAGCATCACGACCTCCTGAGGTACACCCGGGTTGAGGGCCCTCATCACGTGCTCCCTAGTCGATGGATGGCCCATGAGCCCGCTTATCCCGTAGCCCATGATCGTCATCGCGAGCCCCACGACGATCTGGTTGAGCTTCATGGTGACCGTGAGGACCGCGAGCAGGAGACCCATCCCGCCCCCGAAGGCTGCAGCCGCGAGGAGCGCGTGGCCGTGTCCCAGCGCGTTCGTGAAGACGAACGACGTCACCGCACCGATGATCATGATCCCCTCGAGGCCGAGGTTAAGGACGCCGCTCCTCTCAGCGTAGATCTCTCCCAATGACGCCAGTAGGTAAAGGACCCCGACCTGAACGGTCAGCGCGAGGAGCCCTTCCAGCCAGCCCACGTCCATCATCTGATCATCACCCTGTACCGCTTCACGAACTCGCCGACCACTATCATGATCAGTATCGTGGACTGGAAGAGCTGCACGGCCGCGAACGGCAGGTTCAGGGTCGATTGGAGGACGTCACCGCCGACTATCAGACCTCCCATGAAGACCGCTGCAGGTACCGCGAGAACCGGGTGGAGCCCCGCGAGGAAGGAGATTACAATAGCCGTGTAACCGTAGCCCGGCGATATCCTGGGTCTCAGTCGGCCGACGATGCCTGTCAGCAGGAAGAACCCCGCGAGTCCTGCCAACCCTCCCGTTAGCATGGAGAGCACCCAGTGCGTCCTGACCATCTTCACCCCCGCTATGCCCGCGATCTGTGGGTTGTCGCCGATGAGCTTCAGGTCGAGCCCGACGGTGGTCCTCGTGAGAAGGAAGTAGACAAGGAGCGCTGCTGCACCCAGCAGCGCGAGGCCCTCCCACGCTGCGTCGCCGAGCGTTCCTCCGAACCTAGCCTCGTTTGGGAAAGGGACTGTGAGCGGAAAGCCGAAGCCCCTCGGGTCCCTCCACGGGCCGTAGACCAGGTAGTCGACGAACAGTATCGCTATGAAGTTCATCATCAGGGTCGTGAGGACCTCGTTGACGCCGAGCTTCGCCTTCAGAAGTCCGGCCACGCTACAGTAGAGTCCGCCCGCGACGAACGCCGCCAACGCCATTACAGGGAGCAGGGCCCATCCAGGGATGAGGCCGTAGTAGACGTGAAGCAAAACGACGCCCGTCGACGCGAACATCCCCATGTACATTTGTCCCTCGGCGCCTATGTTCCAGAACCCTGCCCTGAAGGCGATCGATAGTCCCACAGCCGCGAGCCCTATCGGCACCCCCCTGAGGACCGCAGCGGTCAGGAGCTCGGGAGAGGCGTAGACCGAGGCAACCTGCGAGATCGCGGCCACAGCGTCCACCCCTAACACCTGCAGTATCGAGCCGGAGATCAGGAACGACAGCAAGAGGAAGACCATCGTAACGATGGCCGAGACGTGAGAAGGCACTTCCAGTCTCCTCTCGATCCTCAGGGCAGGGAGCTTGATGGCCACGAGCCAATTGTGTCTAGCCCCGTAATTAACTGCAAAGGCTCCTCTCGAGTCTATCGAGATTCTTAAATGACAGGTCATCGACCTGTGTCCAGCACCCGTATGAAGATGCTCTACCGCGGGCTCTGCCCCAACTGCGGCGGCGACGCTTCGGACGAGGAGCTACTGACTAACGGGGTCTGCAGCTCCTGTGTGCCCTTCGGTGCGACGAGCAGGGAGGAGGTTTACCGTTACCTCTCCAAGGTCCGGAAGCTGAAGCGATTCAGGGAGCCGCTGGAGCTCTCGATGAGGGTCGAAGAGTTCAAGGAGCTCTTCAGGAGGCTCGTTGGCTCCAACCCCTGGTCCCTGCAGGAGACCTGGGCCAGGAGGGTCCTCTTGGGGAGGAGCTTCTCGATAGTCGCGCCGACAGGCCTGGGCAAGACCACGTTCGGACTCTTGATGGCCCTCTACCTCAGCGTCGTCTCGGGTGCCAAGAGCTACGTACTGGTGCCGAGCTCGCTGCTGGTTCAGCACGTCGTCGAGAAGGCCTCAAGGTACGTCGAGAAGCTCGGGAGGGGTGTTAGGGTCGTGGGCTACGCGTCCGGCATGACGCCCTCGGTGATGGAGAGGAACATCCTGTCCATCTCCTCAGGCGACTTCGACGTCCTCATCACCACTGACAGGTTCCTCTACAACCGCTACGAGCTGTTGAAGGGTAAGGAGTTCGACTTCGTCTTCGTCGACGACGTCGACGCCTTCCTCAGGAGCCCCAGGAACATCGACAAGGTTATAGAGCTGATGGGATATGACCCGGCCGCGGTAGAGACGGTCCTCCGAATGGTCCGTATCAGCAGGAAGAGGAGGGCCACCGACGCCGAGCTGGAGGAGTACGAGGCCCTCGACAGGGAGCTGATGAAGTTCAAGAGGACCGACAGGAACAAGGTGCTGGTCGTATCAGGTGCGACCCTCAGAGCTAGGAGGACCCTAAGGGTCAGGGCCTTCAGGCACCTCTTCGGCTTCGAGCCCGGACACACACTGGAGCTGGTCAGGAACATCGGGAACTACTACGTCGAGGTTCGCGGCGACGTCAAGGCCACCGTCCTCGAGATACTCAAACGTCACGGAGGAGGTGTCCTGGTCTTCGTTCCCCAGACGGCCGGCCTTGAGGGTGCAGAGGGGCTTGCCAGGCTCCTCAACGAGTCGGGGATTTCCGCTTATGCCTACAGGAGGGCGAGCTCGAGGCTCCTGAACAAGTTCGTGGACGGGACCTATGGGGCGCTCGTCGGGGTCGCTAGCAGCAGAAGCCCCCTCGCGAGGGGACTCGACCTCCCGGAGACGATAAGGTACGTGGTCTTCGCGGGCGTGCCACGCAGGGAGATCAAAGTCGAGGATAACGAATACAGGCCGCAGATGCTTCTCGCGGTCCTCAAGCACGTCGCGCCGCTTCTGGAGGGGTCTGAGGCCGCGGAGGCCCTCAGGATCACGAGCTCACTGGCGAGGGTCGTGCCGACGACTGCCGAAGTCGTCGAGAAGGTCAGGTCCGCGCTGGAAGGGGGTCTGAAGCTGGAGGGCTTCGAGGGCCACGTCCAGGAGCTGGTCGTTCAGGCGAGGTCGCTCCTCAGGAGGATCATGACGCCCGAATGGGTCGCGAGGCTCGCCGAGCGCGCAGACATCCAGATGAAGGCCGTGGACGGAGGCCTCAGCCTGATCGTGCCCGACGCGGACGGCTTCGTGCAGGCCTCGGGGAGGTGCTCTAGGTTGTACGTTGCAGGCATCACCAGGGGCGTCACGATAACGGTCGTCGACGACCCGAAGGCCTTCCACGGGCTCCGGAGGATGCTCGAGACGCTCTACGAGGAGACGCTCGAGCCCTACGAGGAGGATAAGGTCCGCTGGGACTTCGTGAGGGTCGACGAGGACAGGCGGAAGGTGGTCATGGCCGGCAGAGGTGAGCTCCCTCCGGAGAGGTTCGACGTGATCAAGTCGGCGCTGGTGGTGGTCGAGTCCCCCACGAAGGCTAGGACGATAGCCTCATTCTTCGGCAGACCCGCAAGGCGCGAGATCGGCGATCTGACGGTCTACGAGTCTATCGGCGGCGAGTACGTCCTCACGGTCGCGGCCTCTGGAGGTCACGTACTGGACCTGACCACCGAGGGGGGCTATCACGGCGTTCTTCAGCACGACTCGAAGTTCGTGCCGATCTACACGGCCATCCTCAGGTGTGAGGAGTGCAGGGCCCAATTCGTGGACCAGAAGACCTGCCCCAACTGCGGCTCCTCTAACTTCAGCAGCAAGGCCGATGTCATAGAGTCGCTCAGGAAGCTGGCGCTGGAGGCCAACAGGGTCTACGTGGCCACAGACCCCGACTCGGAGGGCGAGAAGATAGGCTACGACCTCTACTGCAACCTCAAACCCTTCAACGATCACATCGGACGCCTCGAGTTCCACGAGGTGACCAGAAGGGCTCTGAGCGCGGCGCTCTCGTCGCCCAGGGGCATTAGGGACGGCCTCGTAGAGGCGCAGTTGCTCAGGAGGATCGAGGACAGGTGGGTGGGGTTCGAGCTGAGCAGGAGGCTCTGGGAGCGCTTCGGCAGGAAGACTCTATCAGCGGGAAGGGTCCAGACGCCGGTCCTCGGGTGGGTGGTGAACAGGACCGCTGAAGCCCGGAAGAAGGTTCCCCTGATGGTGGTGGTCTTCGACGACGGAACGCGGTTCGAGTTCGTCAAGCCCGTCGGCTACGAGGAGCTGAGGTCCGTCTTCGAGGAAGGCAATCTGTTCGGTGAGGTTGTGGAGGTCTCCTCTGAGGTCAGAGACGTCCTCCCACCGCCACCCTACACGACCGATTCGATGCTGAAGGACGCTTGGTTCTACCTCAGGATGGGGTCTGTCGAAGCGATGCAGTCTGCTCAGTCCCTCTTCGAGTCGGGCCTCATCACTTATCACAGAACGGACTCTACCGCGGTCTCAACTGTCGGGCTCAACGTCGCGCGGAGTTACCTCGAGGAGAGGCATCCGGGTCTCTTCAGGCCTAGGACCTACCAGAGGGAGGGGGCCCACGAGTGCATCAGGCCCACCAAGCCCATGGACGAGCGGGAGCTCGGGTACTACGTCCAGTCAGGGGCCCTCAGGACCGCCGCGAGGCTAACGAGGAGGGAGATCCAGCTTTACGGTCTGATCTTCAGGAGGTTCATCGCAAGTCAGATGGTCGCTGCCAAGGTCAGGTACCAGACCGTTGCCGTGAAGGTCGGCGAGAACGAGTTGAGGATGGAGAGGCCGGTGGAGCTGGTGGAGGAGGGTTTCCTCAAGGTCAACCCGGTCGTCAGGGTGCAGCCTAGCATCACGTCAGGTGTCCGTCTGGTCAAGGGGCTCGAGCTCAGGAGGATACCGGCCGCGAGGCTGCTCACAGAGGGGGACCTCATCTCGACGATGAAGAGCAAAGGCATCGGGAGGCCCAGCACCTACGCGAAGATCGTCCAGACTCTGTACAACAGGCGCTACGTCTTTCAGAACGCGGGGCGGGTCATCGCGACGAAGCTCGGGAGGGAGGTCTACCAGTATCTCGAGAGCAACTACGGTGACCTAGTCTCGGAGGAGCTGACCCGGGAGCTCGAGGCGAAGATGGACGCCATCGAGGAGGGTAAGCTGAACTACCTCGAACTGCTCGGAGAGCTTCATCGAGGCATCATCACGATATCGAAGAGGGCCGTCTGAGATCAGCCCTTTAGGTCCCTCTGTTTCACAAGCCCTCACTCTACATATCAATTATTAAGTGATTTGCGTCATACTGTATAGGTGATATGGATATTCTCAAGGTAACAGTAGGGTTCTCAGCGATGATATTTTTTTAATTGAATACTTCTGCAGTGCCTCACTGATGTGGGATACGAGACGGGCTGGTGCCTCAACCCTTCTCCTCCTCTTGATACTGGGTGGCGTGCCTCCTCTGATATTCGTCGCGAACAGCACGAGTCCGTCCGATGTCTACGGGCTGCTGAGGTCCTTCGGCTCTTATTATGAGGGTAGAGTGCCACAGGGGCCGGAGGTAGCGTATGACATCAAAGTGGATGGCAATGGAATCTACATAGTTGGCCAGCAGTCCAGCGACGCTACCGGACCCTATCTGCTGATTCTCAACAGGGATCACTCCTACAGGTGCAGCACGTATCTGGTCCTCCCCCCGGACAGCGACCCGTTCGGTTCCAGCTTCTCCGTTGACGTGTACGGAGGGTCGGTCTTCGTGGCGGGTCTGTACCGTTACGCATCAGGCGGGGGTAGAGATGCTCGAGTTCTCTATGCTCTGTTTGTCACGAAGTTCGATGCCACTAGGTGCTCTGTCATGAATTTTTACACCTACGACCTCGGAGGTTCCCCCACCAAAATCCCTGAACAGTTTGGAGAGGGGATAGACATCGCTGTCGATGAGAATAATGTGTATGTGTTGATTGGTATGTTTATCCCGGACGAAAATAGCCTAGGGGGATTCGCTATTCTAAAGCTGGATCATTCTCTCAATTTCGTTGGTGCCATGAATTACCTAAAGGGGGCTGTTATCGCATCTTCTTTCGCGTTGAGCCAGGATCACATTTTCGTAGCTGTAGGTCCCTTAGAAGATCGTAGTGTAATTACAGAAGCGAAAAACATGATTATAATGAGGATCAATAAAAATGACTTAAGCCCGACATCATTCGTTATCGAATTATCATTAGGTGAGGATGTGTTCTTTACTGGGACAGAGATACTGGTGGAGGAGCGCGAGCATGAAGTAGATCTGTATCTGATTTACGGACATATTTTTCCAAGGTATCGTCACGACTTGGTTGAGGTCCTGAAGCTTAGGGTCCCGAAAACTGACGTACGAACACCGTGGGACCTTAACAACATTAGAGTGTGGCACCGCGGTTACTTCATCTCGTACGTTTACACTTCCCCGTACACGGGAAACCAAATCACGCAGCCAGTGCCAGAGTGGGGTCATACCCAGATTCTCTACGATTACCCCATCGATGCGGCCATCTCAGATGGGTTAATCTTCGTTGGAGGTTTCATGGGTCATAGCAGACTGGGCGAAAAACGTGGATCCAAGACGGGTTTCATACTTGCGATCGACTCGGAGTCGGGGTCAGAAGTTTACTCGCTCAGAATCCAAGGCCCTCAAGAGGGGTCCTCGAACGTCATGGTACTGGGAATTGATGCGCGAGACGGCTGTGTTTTTCCCGCTGGAGTTACAAATAGTTACCTGATGGAATATGTCTTTTCTAACGTACTTCATAAGGTAGCGGAGATACGGGGTTCGGATATCACCCCCATCTATACCGAGCTGAGTCCGGCTGATATGCCTGACAGTCCCCGTGAGAATGAGTGGAGTGTAGCCTTCAACGCAGATACAGGGGCCCGACAGTATTCGTTTTACGGCGTCTTCTGTCATGCGAGACTTATAGACACCAGCACGAAATCGACAACAGTAACCATAACTGTTCATGAGACCTCTACGTTCACAACGACCACGACGACGACTCTGACAGAGACAAGCACCCAAGTGTTAACGACGACTACCACTCAGACTTCCACGGCGACCACCACCAGCACGACCTATGCAACTTCGACCACTACGACCACCAGTACCGCCTCGGTTACTACGACGTCAACCGTCTATACGAGGGTCACCGATACGGAGGTAGTCTGGGTGACAAGGGGGACTACCAGGACCACTACCGAGACGGCCACGGTCTTCGATACTAGGAGCACGACGGTGACCCTTTCCAGAACCACGACATCGACCCTCTACCTGACCCGGATGATCAATGAAACCGTGACGCACACGAACCTCGTTAAGGCCACGACCTTCGTGACCGAGGTCAACAGAGTAGTGATTACGCTGACTCATTTCACGACGCCGCGGATCCCCGAGAGCAATCAGTTCGCGGGTCCGGCCACGACGACGGTCAGATACAACGTAACTCATACGGTGACACAAGTCCGATTGCCGCTGGATCTAGCGTCGGTGTTCTTCTTCGCAGGCCTTACGGTGCCATTCCTGTTGCTCCCGGTGCCGCTTGTGATACTGGTCCGGAGGATAATTGGCAAGAAGGTGGTGATCAGGTTCCACGACGCAGCTCCCTCCGAATGGCAAGAAGGAGATCAGCCGATCCTCGACGAGAAGTATCTAAAGCCCTGTGTCGTGAACATCAAGCGCGGATCCACCGTCACCTTCGTCAACGAAGACGATGACGATCACGTACTGTGGTGCTACAGAGGGCCGCTTGAGAAAAGCTTCCTCTCTGATACTATAGAGCCGAAGTCCAAGTGGAAATACAAGTTCGATACACCAGGAGTTTATTATCTCATGAGCACCAAAAAACCGTACGTCGGTGGAATAATAAACGTCTCTGAGTAATATCTCTACTCTCTTTTCAACGGGTACTGGACGCCGGTGACCGCGAGCTCGATCGAGACCGGTTCGACGCCAACCAGCTCGTAGACCGAGGGCGTCGTCCTCCCTCCGTCCCCGTGGATCAGCTCCTTAACGTAGGTCCCTC
>JANXEE010000033.1 GCA_025058225.1 Candidatus Calditenuaceae archaeon
GTTGACGACCTCGTCGCTGAGAGGTCTCAGCCTCGCGGCCTCTGTCTTCGGCCGCGGGTAGAACCTCGATATGTTGACGAAGTCCGGTCTCACCCTCTCCATCAGTCTCACGGTGGCCTCGAAGTCGTGGTCGTCCTCAACAGGATAGCCGACTATGACGTCGGTCATCAGCGTCACGCTGGGGAAGCTCGCCCTGAACCTCTCGACGTACCTCGTGAAGTCCCTGACCGAGTAGCCCCGCCTCATCTCCCTGAGGACGTAGTCGCTGCCGCTCTGGACGCAGAGGTGCAGGAACTTGAACACGTGTCGGTCCCTGTAAGCTCTTACCAGCTCGTCGAGCTCAAACCTCCTGAAGTGGAGCGGGTTCATCATGCCGACGCGTATGACGTAGTCACCCTCAACGCTGGAGGTTATCCCCTCCAAAAGCTCGGCGAGGTTCGTGCCGATGTCCCTTCCGTAAGCGGACATGTCCTGTGAGGTGAGCCAGACCTCCTTCACGCCCGCCTCAACGGCCCTGCTAACCGCATCCCTGATGACCGATGGCCTGTAGCTGAAGAGCCCGCCCCTCGCCAACTTCGTCTGACAGAAGGCGCAGGAGGAGAGGCAACCGCTGGCCACCTCGATCACGTCTATCACGGAATTGGTCCTGATGTGGGGGAGCGTTGGCTTCTCGACCCGTCCGTCCTCCAACACGACCGCCCTCCGTCCTGTGAGAGCCTCCCTTACCACGTCCCTGACCCTGTGAACCGCGTTCGGCCCTACCATCGAGGCTCTCGGGCTGACCCTGGTCACGATCTCCGGTTGGGCCTTGGCGAAGCAGCCCGCGACTACCAGTGGTTTATTCAGCTTCGAGAGCTGAGATATCCTGTGAACCATCCTGTTGGCGGTGGGGGTCTTGACGGTGCACGTGTTGATCAGCAGGACGTCTGCGTCACGCGGATCGACGACCTCGACGTACCCCTCGCTGGCCAGTATGCCCCTCATTATCTCGGTGTCGTGGAGGTTGGCGGCGCACCCGTAGCTCTCGACGTATAACTTGGGCATCCCGTGACCCACTCAGAGACGGTATCCCTTAATCCTGTGCCCGGCGCGGTTCAGCAGATTCGGGGGGCCATGACCTCATGCTGTGGCGGCCAGGACGATCGCCCTGATCCTGTCCCTGTCCATACCAACCAGCTCTGAGAGCTTATCGAGCAGCAGGTCCTCCGGCATCAGGCCCGACATCTGCTTCCAGAGGTTCCTCAGGCTCTCGTACCTGCTCCAGGGGTAGAGGATCCAGTGAGACGTCTTGAGGACGTAGTAGTCGGGGACGAACTTCGTCCAAGGTTTTATGTGCAGCACCGCGCTCCTCATCACGGCTGGGTTCGAAGATCCCGATATCAGAGAGGTAGCGACCTGAAGCGTCTTGCCCTCGTCCGAGACGTCGTCCACCAGCAACACTCTCTTCCCGTTGAGGACCTCCATTCCGGGTTTGTGGTAGACGATAGGGGCGCGCCGCTCCTTAACGCCGACGTAGCTCCTTATGCCCATCGGCACCACGTCCTCCACGTTCAGAACGTCTGAGAGCAGGTTCGCGACGAAGAGCCCTCCCCTGAGTATCCCGACCAGCGCGTCGGGGTTGAAGCCTGAACCCTTCACCTTCTCCGCGAGGTCCTCAACCTCCCTGACGATGTCCTCCCACTCAAGCATCAAGAACTTCTCGGTGCCAAGAGATGCCTCTTTAGTCACACCAGAACTCATCAGTGGGTCTATATTCGTTTTAGTTCGACTTCGATGCGATTGAGTGCTCCGATCGACGCCCCTATAAGAACGTCGTTATCTCTCCGAATCCCTGCCACATCTTACAGCGTTATTACAGAAGCCTCGAGGGCTATCCGCCCGGTCGATTCGTTCAACAACGCGCTCTGCAATAACACGTTAGAGTTATTTTTTGTAGTAATAGAGAGCCCCCGTTAATTATGTATTCAAATGTCTAATTTTGCATACCACTGTTCAAACTTAGTTACAATAACATCATGTTATTATCTTGAGGTCATGGAATATTTTGTGAGGGAGGAAACATGAAGGTGGGACCTCTGGTGTCCACCTTTATCGTTGTAGCACTGGTGGTGGGTTTCGCGGTAGGGATCGTCACGAGGCCGGCGCTAATGCCGGTTGAACCAGTCGTCAAGACAATAGTTCAGGAGAGGCCTGTCACGGAGTACAGGACGTTCACGGTCGAGCGGGTAGTAACGGTCACAGTGGAGCAGAGGGTAGATACGTTTAAGATAATTCGGCAAGCTGCTGACAAATTCGCGACCGAGATTCCGGTAGGACGCTGGTGGTTCATCGACACGAAGGACCTGAAGGAGAAGCTCGATGCGGGAGAGCGGATAATCGTGGTTGACGTGCGTGAGAAGGCCGAGTGGGACGCTGGCCGCATACCTGGGGCCATTCACATAAGGCTCGGGGAGGTGCCCAAGAACGTTGACAAGCTTCCGAAAGATGCGGTGATCGTTGTGTACTGCAAGGCCGCAATACGTTCAGGGATGGCTATGACCATGCTGAGGATGATGGGTTATGAGAACGTCTACAACCTCAGGGGCGGGTTCGACGACTGGGTCGCACGAGGGTACCCGGTGGAGAAGTAGGACTCGGGTGTAATCGATGAGGCCGTCGACCAGTCGGCGTGCGCTACTCAAGGGTATTGCGGCGGCCTCAACCACAGTTCCCGTCTTGTTCTCATCACGTTCACTCCCCCCTCAAAGGAGTTCTATCGCTCAAACGGAGGACCTTAGGGGAGATGTCAAGTGGGTGGCTGGAGCTTGCACCATCTGCGGCCAGGGTTGCCCCGTTAAGCTGAAAGTACTCAACGGCAACACTATAGTTGGCGTATCGTTCAACATGGAGCCCAACAGGCCGCAACACTACGCAGTATGTGGGAAGGTCTTCGCGATTCCCTACGCCCACCGGCACCCCCGCAGGATCAAAAGGCCTATGATACGCGAGGGTCAACGCGGAAGCGGTTCCTTCAGACCTGTGAGCTGGGACGAGGCCCTCGATTACGTCGCCCAGAATCTCCAGAAGTTCGCATCTGCCCCACATCAGTTGGTGTTCTTCTCACATCAGGGCTGGGAGGCACCCATAATGGACGAGTTCGCGAGGCTTATGAAGACCCCTAACGTGACGGACCACGCAGACACCTGCTTTCATGGGTCGGCCGCGGGGCGCTGGTTCCTCTTCGGGAGGTTTGTGGGACCAGGAGCTACCTACCCCGACTACGAGCACGCCCAATTCGTCGTCTTCATGGGAAGGAACCCTTACGGCGGCATCGTCGCAGCACCGTGGACCAAGTCGCTGTCAGAGGCCGTCTCCAGAGGACTGAGGGTGGTCGTATTCGACGTCAGGTATAGCGAGATATGTGAGGTGGCGGAGAGGTACTACCTGATAAAGCCAGGCACAGACTTGGCAGTTTCTCTCGCGATTGCGAGGGAGATAATCGTCAACAAGCTCTACAACGCAGACTACCTCAACAGTTACACTAACGCTAGCATGCTATTCTACCACGACACGGTGAGGCCTGTGAGGCTGAGGAGGATTGAAAGCGGCGACAGGGCCGATAAACTGGACTACCTAGTCTACTGCGATGTTGATAAGATGTATCGGTTCAAGGGTGAGGCAAAGAGGGCGAAGCTGGACTTTTCGGGGATATTCGAGGGGAAGCGTGTGATCACTGCACTGCGCATCCTAGGGAACGCCTTGGAGAAGTACACACCTGAGTGGGCCGAGTCGATAAGCGGCGTCGATTCGGAGGAGATCATGTGGATCGCTAGGACGCTGGCCAGTTACGGGTCTAGGGCCTTCATTGACCCAGGCTACAAATCCGTGAGATACTACAACGAACCGATGCTACACCGCGTTAACGCACTCATCAACGTCCTCATCGGCTCATGGGGCAGCAAGGGAGGAGTCGCGTGGTCAAGGAAGCTCCCTGTCCCTATTCCTCTTCCGGAGGGTGGATTCAAAGTTGTCGCAGGCAAGTGTTGAGAGCATTCCGTCCTACTGGAGAAGGCACGGGTATCCGCTGGCCTCCGAGACGTCGTTCTCGATGCTCGCCATCAGGAGCATCCTCGAGGAGAGACCTTACCCGATAAAGGGTGCCGTGATCCTGTGGCAGAACGTAGTCGCCCACATCCCGTGCGACAGGGACGTCGTCGAGGCCCTGAAGAAGCTGGACTTCGTGTTGGTGATGGACACTACATGGAACGAGACTACTAAGTACGCCGACGTAATATTGCCTACTCGATTCTTCTTCGAGTCAGACAACGCAACCGTCTGCCAAGTCTCTAAGACTCATGTGGGTCAGCTAGCTCTCTCGAGGAAGGCCGTCGATCCGCCAGAGGACGTCAATGCGATGAGCGTCTCCGAGATAGTCTACGAACTGGTCAAGCGCCTCTTTCCCGAGAAGGCCGCCAAGGCGGATATGCTCCTTAACCCCGAGGGCATCTGGCGAGAGCAGTGCAAACTCCTCGAGGTCGACTACCGAAAGCTCTCAGAGCAGGGCGTGATCTCCGCGTACGGTGAGGCCAATTACCTGCCACTCGGTGAGGCCGGCGTCTTGCCGACCGAGACCGGCGAGATAGAGCTCATTAACCTCAGGGCGCTAGAGGCGTTCGGCGACTACCTGAACAAGCCCCATAACCTGAACCCGTTGCCGACGTGGATACCGCCGCTCTGGATGGAGGGAGGGGGTGAACTCGGAGAGGACGAGTTCGTGCCTGTGGACTATCAGCATCCACTGATCGCGATCAACACGTGGACACGTGACACCCCAGAGCTGGTGGAGCTTCTGGAGCTCAGCGGAGACGATGGCGTCTTCATCAGCCGGCGAAGGGGTACCAAAGCAGGACTACACGGGGGTGATATGGCTAAGCTCATCTCCGACGGTAAAGAGCTGGATGTGAAGGTCGAAATCTCGGACCTCATGCGCGACGAGGTCATTTGCGGAGTCCATGGGCTCACGCCCGGTCTCCATGAGGGTGGGCAGGTGACGTTTGAGTTCATGCCAAGGCGCGGTTTGAACACGAACTTTCTCTCCGATCTTGTGATAGTAGACGGCATCGGATGCGCAGCCCTCAACGACTTCCGGGTCAAGGTCAGGAGGTTGAGGTCATGAGGCCCTCGATGGTTATAGACCTGAACAAATGCGTCGGTTGCAGGGCCTGTGTAGCGGCCTGTCTCTTGGAGAACGCTACAGCTTTGAACGGTGCCCCCTTCTTGGATCGCGAAGCGGTGAAGTACTCAAGGACACTGCCCGTGATGACGAGGACTGAGGAGGTGCTCAGGCGGGTCTTCAAGCAATGCGTCCAGTGCGATTCGCCGCCATGCGTCTCGGTCTGTCCAACGGGCGCCACCTTCAGGACGAGTGAGGGAGTGGTTCTGGTCAATAGAGAGCTCTGCATCGGATGCGGGCTGTGTAGGGATGCCTGCCCCTATGACGTCATCAGGTTCCCTGACGTGGGGGTGCAGAGGGCATGGCACCGATACGCTGTGAGACAGGGAGTGCCCGACAGGTGCACGTTATGTTATCATAGAAAGACTGAAGACGGGAAGCTCTGGACGCCTGCATGTGTCGAGGCATGCGCCTTCGATGCCAGGATCTTCGGCGATCTTGACGATCCCAGTGACAGGGTCACTAGACTCGTGAGGACGGGTGTGGCCATAGGACCGAGGCCCGACTTTCAGACGAACCCGAAGCTGTTCTTCGTTCCGCGCCGAGGAGGATACGAGCTCGTCAACTACCCGACGAGGAGTGAGTACTCGTTCGGTGTAGCTGGTAGGGACTGGAGCTTCTTCAAGGACCACCTGTTCAGGCCCTTGGCAGAGATAGCGATGTCCGCGGCCGTCGTCTTCGGCCTGATACACATAGTCAGGGAGGTCAGGAAGACCAGAAGGAAAGGTGAAGAAGGATGAAGGGTGACCGCGTCCTCAGGTGGAACAGGACCGCGCGAATCGCCCATTGGCTCCTACTTGTCGGCGTTACGGCGGGGTTCATATCGGGTCTTCCCGTACTTGACGGTAGGCTTTTCAAACCCCTCAACGATCTATTGGGAGGAGAGGCAGTCCGAGAGTTCCTACATTACTACGTAACTACCGTGTTCCTCGGTGCAGCCATACCTTTCATCGCGATCAGGGCGGCTACCACACGGGGCGATGAGTGGTGGTGGCCCTCTTGGGATGAGATAAAGCAAGCGATTCGCGTGGTCCTGCACTGGTTCGGGCTGAGACGCGAATACCCCACCATAGGGTTCCATCACCCGATGGAGAAGGTGTTCCTGATGATCGTGCACTTCGGCCTGTTCCTCTTGGGAGCATCAGGGATACTCATGATCTTCACCGATTTGGGGCCGACGTACAAGTTCGTATTGCTGTTGGTGCACGATTTCGGGTTCTTGATGGTCGGCGTACCTCTCGCGGGCCACTTCCTCCTCGCCGTCAACCCAGTAAACTGGCAGGCCCTCAGAGCCATCTTCACCGACGGGATGGTGAATCGATCATGGGCCTCACGTCATCATCCCGGATGGCGAATGGCCTCAGCAGCTGACCAGAAGGAGGGTTCGGAGCAGGTCCGTGAACCGGAAGTCAGCATAGAGGAGAAGCAGGTTTAAACTGTCGCAGGGCCCATGCCGAGGGTAGGGCGCGTCACTTCTCGATCTTTTCCCTGAGGAAGTCCGGCAGCATCCCCCTCTTCGAGAGCTCCAGCGCTTGGTTCTTCGTGTACCTCCACCAGATGTCTCCCCTCCGGTCGCTCTGGAAGTCCCAGGGACTCACAGCCACCAGGTCGCCCTCCTTTATCCAGATCCTCCTCTTAAGCTGGCCCCTTATCCTGCAGAGCCGCTGCTTGCCGTCAGAGCACTCCACCATCACGTTGTCGTAGCCCATCAGCTTCACGACGACGCCGTAGAGGTCGCCGGCTCCCAGCTCCGGCATCTCCTCCAGCTCCTTGGGCTCCGAGATGATCTTCCTCTTCCCCATTCCCCCGGTTCTGATGGCGACGGCGTCATTTAGGTGTACCTATTCGTCCTCCCTGAGGCCCTATGGGTGAGCCATTAAATCGGACCGATGCGTTATCAGGGTGGGAATATGGAGGGGCATCGGTTCTGGGTCAAGCTCCATCACGCCTACACCGGTGAGATAGTTTTGGCCGCATGCGATGAGGACATTCTCGGACGCAGCATCGCTATAGAGGACGGCTTCGAGGCGATCATCTCGGAGGGGTTCTACATGGGCAGCCTCGTTGACTGGGAGCAGCTCAGGTCCATGCTCCAAAACGCGACCATCGTGAACCTCGTGGGGAACGAGGTAATCGGGTTGGCGGTAAAGGAGGGTATAGTTCCGGAATCGGCGTCCAGGACAGTCGGCGGCATCAAGCACGTCCAGATCATGCGCTGACCTCACAGCTCGACCTGAGCTCGAGGTTTGGTACCGTAGACTACAACCGCCTCGTCTCTGAACTTCCTGTTGGGGACGACGACTATGCAGTCCTCACCCGCGATCCTGGTGGTGGTCAACGTTATCGCGATTATCCTGCCCCTCTTCCCCGCGATCTCCACCTCGGTCCCGATCTTGATGTAAGGGTTGAGCAGCAGCGATATACCCGTGTAGACGTCCGATAGCCATGGCACCAGACCCAACCCCATCACGAGGCCCAGCGCGCCGATGGCCGTGAGGGTCCCCACCACGATATCGAAGAGCTCTAACCTGTAAGCGAAGTAAACCAGAACTCCGAGCACCGTGAGCGACGAAAGGAAGTAGTAAAACTTGATGTAGTCCCTTGAGATCGCGACGAGCCTCCTGAAGATCGACCTGAGGAAGAACCAGATCAACACCGCTGTCAGGATAACCAATATTGCCTCCAGCGAGAGCAGTATTCTTAGGTCCAAGACCTCGCACCCTTCAATCGCTCCGTATTACGGCTATCGCGTCCACCTCGATCAGGAACTCGTCCCTCACCATCTCGCAGACGATCGTTGTCCTCGCAGGCGGATCCCTGGTGAAGTACTGCGAGTAGACCTCATTCATGCCCTGAAAGTCCTCGCGCCTCTTGAGGTACACGTTAACCTTCACCACGTCCTCAAGGGTGCACCCAGCAGCCGTCAGTATCGCCTTGACGTTCTCAAGGACCCGCTTGGTCTGTTCTCTTATCCCTCCCTCTACCGTCTTTCCGGTCACCGGATCGAGAGGGACCTGTCCAGCAACGAAAAGCAGACCTCCTGCGCTGATAGCCTGTGAGTAGGGGCCCACGGGTTTAGGTGCGTGTTCCGAGAGTATCACATGCCTCATGTTCATGTTCTTCCTCAATCGATCACATGATAGAGTTATCTCAGGGAAATGCTGACCTGGAGTCTGGTCCCGGCGCTCGCACGAGGAGATTTGGCCATTACGTCCTCGGTTCGGCTCGGTGTCGGTTCTCAGACACCTCAGGGGCGATGGGATCTAGGTGAACGGTGCGCTGCCGGGAAAGAACGGAATTATCTTGTAGTTCACCAACCCCAGCCAAAGAAGTCCACCAAGCGATGTATTGACGTACGGAAGGAGCCAGTATACTCGGTTGATGTCCTGCTTGAAGACCAAAACCGAGAGAGGTATCAGCACGTAGATCACCGAGAGGAAGCTCAGCGGGTGAAAGCCCGTGAGGGTGATCGCGAAGTACGCGAGCCCTGCCCAGAAGAAGGCAACCAGAACCAGAGCCGGGCCCTTCCCTATGAGTACGGGCGTCGTGATTATGCC
>JANXEE010000019.1 GCA_025058225.1 Candidatus Calditenuaceae archaeon
ACGCAGCAGCTTCAGGACTTCCTCAGGGGCTACTTCAACGAAGCCCTCATCGACGAACTCAGTCAGCACGGCATCGCTGAAGTCTACGGCAGGCTCGACGAGACCAGCTTCCTCGCGAGGAACGTGGTGGGAGCTGCGTTCAGGAGGATAGGGCTCGAGCTCATCGACGTCAAGTTCGAGGGAATCGACACCACGCCCGAGTGGAGGGACAGGATATTCTTCCTCAGGCAGGGCGTATCTGCCAGCGAAGTATTGAGGATGCAGACCGTCACGAAGACCGCCGAGGCCCTCGGTCAGAGCCAGGGAGCTGCAGTCGGTGCGGGGATCGCCATAATCCCGCCGCTGTTCCAGCAGCCAGCGCCTCAACCCCAACAGGTGCTCGTGGTGTGTCCTCATTGCGGATACCAGAACCCTCAAGGGATGAAGTTCTGCGGAAGCTGCGGCAAACCGCTCGGGCCTCCGCCTCCACAGCAGCCCCAGCAACCGGCGACGATTAAGTGTCCCAACGGTCACAGCGTTCCCCAGGGCTTCAAGTTCTGCCCCGAGTGCGGTGCTCCGTTGGCCTCGACGTGTCCCAACGGTCACCAAGTTCAGCCTGGATCGAAGTTCTGCCCCGAATGCGGAGCAAGGCTGACATGACGAGCTTCGGCACCGGAGCTCTGATCGCTGTCGTCGCGTCGATCGGCGTCATCTTGGTTCTGACCGGTTCAGGCCTCCTCAGGGCGGAGCTACTCTCCTCCGCTGGCGTCGTGCTCGCGGTCTTTGGGATCTACACGATCGTCTTTGGCATCACGTCCAAAGAGAGGTTCTACTACGTGCTCTGGGGGGGCGTTACACTCGCGGTGGGTCTGGGGCTCGCAGCATCCGACGTCCTTAACCCGGTTCTCGTTGTGGGCGTAATCTTAGTGTTCGTCGCCGGAGTAGGCGCTGCGGCCGCTCTGAGGAGACGCACTTCGTGACCTCAGGTGTATCACCTTTGGAGGCTCTGTTCACCACCTCGATCGATCTCTTCCCCCACACCGTGCACGTCAGAGTCTTCTGGGACCGAATAGAGATCAAGGCGCCCCTCTTCAGGATGGAGATACCCTTCTCGGATGTAGAGGGAATCAATTCGGTCGAGAGAATACCGTGGTACGTGGGTCGTGGAATCGAACCATACCTCCACAACAGGACCCTCTACATCATCGACCGCAGGAAGAACTGCGTCGAGATAAGAAAGAGCACGGGTTTCTGGAGAAGGCTGGTGCTCTCCGTCAAACAGCCTGATCTCCTGATAGAAGCTGTGAAGAGGCACAGCGGTCGAGGATGGATTCTCTGAGCCCTATAGTTATCACGAGACTGACTCATCCCGACTTCAGACTCCGCGCATCGCCTCACGGATGACACTCGCTGTCTCTAAAAGTTCGCCCTCGGTCACCTTCAACCTGTTCTTACCTGGTGTCTTTATTGGGTTGTCGACCGGGCTCTGGTACCGCGGTATGACGTGGACGTGTGCGTGAAAGATCACCTGACCCGCCGCGGCGCCGTTATTCTGAAGTATGTTGATCCCAGCCGGGTTCAATGAAGTCTTAATGGCCCGTGCAACTCTAGCTGCGAGGGAGAAGAGCTTTCCCACGTCGTCCTCGGTCATCTCTAGGACGTCGTTCCGGTGAGACTTCGGTGCTACCAGCGTGTGTCCCACGGTCACCGGATATCTGTCCATGAAGACGAAGCGCTCTCCATCGTCCCAGACTATTGCGCCCCACTCCTCACCTGCTGAGATTCTGCAGAAGACGCACCTCTCCTGCATGACTTCCACACGAGTCCTTGCCGATCGGCTGAAAAGTGTTTTCCCCCAGCAGAGAGACGTAAATCACAGTAGTATCAGGTTAGGGCGTGAAGGCAGCACTGATCGAAAATGGGAGGGGGGCAGTTTTGAGGGAGGTTGAACGGCCCAAGATAGGCAAAGGTGAAGTTCTGATCAGGACTGTTGCTTGCGGTCTCTGCGGTACCGACGTCGAGCGTATCAGGGGCGGATACGTTGCTGGCAGATCGGTGATCGGCCACGAGGTGGCTGGGATAGTTGAGGAGGTGGGCGAGGAGGTGAGGTGGCTGAGGCGTGGGGACAGAGTCGTTCCGCACCATCACACCAACTGCGGCGAATGTTACTACTGTGTGAACGGAAGCCCTACCATGTGCCCCGATTACAGGAGGTACCACTTCGATCCCGGCGGTTTCGCGGAGTACTTCAGAGTTCCGGAATTCATCGTTAAGCGAGGTGCGATCTACAAGGTCTCAGACAGCCTTTCTCTCGAAGAGGCTTCTCTGACGGAACCGCTCGCGTGCTGCTTGAGAGCCCTCAGGAGGTCCGGCCTGAGAGAGGGATGGACGGTCGCGGTGTTCGGGATAGGTCCGATGGGAGCGTTGTTCCTCGAACTCCTCAAGTCCCTCGACAACGAGACGGTCGCGGTAGACGTTAAACCTCCTAGGCTAAAGTTCGCGGAATCGATAGGCGTGAGGACCGTCGACGCGTCTAGGGGCAACGTACCGGAGGATGTGAGGTCGCTGTCTGGAGGGAGAGGTGCGGACCTCTCGATCGTCGCCACGGGTAATTCGGTAGCGATCCTCTCCGCCATTAAGTCGACGAGGAACGGAGGCACCGTCTGCCTCTTCGGTCTTCCCCCCAAAGGCACGAAGGTCGATCAGGACTTCAGCGAACTCCTGGTTAGGGAGGTCAGCTTGGTCTCGTCGAACGCCGCCAGCGAGGACGACATGGTTGAGGCCCTGAGGCTGCTGGAGGAGCGGAGGGTTGACGCGTCGAAGGTGATAACCCATAGGTTCCCTCTGGAGAGGTTCGAAGAGGCACTCGAGATCTTCGAGTCCGGAGAGGGGATGAAGGTGCTGATAACGCCCTGAGCTACCCCGCGTGTAGGGCCTCCTTGACGAGCTTGTTGATCTCCTCCACGGGAACAGGCGTGTACGTCTTGACATCCGACGGTATCACGATAACCCTGGCCATCCAGTTCTCGTCGATCTTGTCGACCGATTTGACCAGCGCAGTCACCGCGAGGGCCTTCACCCTCTCGAGTGACATGTTAGCGTCGTAGGAGGCCTCCAGTATCTCCCTGACCCTGTCAGCGCCCCTTCCGATGCTCCAAGCCTTATACTCCATGACGACCCCGCTCGGTTCGGTGTAGAAGAGCCTGGCACCGTCGACCGATACACCGCCTATCAAGAGCGCGACACCAAAGGGTCTGACACCTCCGTGCTGAGTGTACAGCTGCATGAGGTCGCCGACCCTCTTCGCTATTCCCTCCACAGACGGAGGCTCATCGTAGGTGAGCCTGTAGCTCTGGGCATAGATCCGGGCGCTGTCAATCAGCACTCTGGCGTCGGAGATGAGTCCAGAGGCCGCAGCACCTATGTGGACGTCTACCTGAAAGAGCTTCTGGGAATAGGTCGGAGACTGGAGTTTGCTGTGGGCCCTCTCCTCCACCGCCAGCACAACGCCCTCATCAACCCTGATGCCGACAGAGCTCGACCCGGACTTGACAGTCTCCAGCGCGTACTCGACCTGGTAGAGCCTCCCCTGCGGCGAGAAGACCGTGATCGCTCGGTCGTACGCACCGGCCATACCTAGAGCTGCCATCTCCTCCGTTCACAATACCAGCTCCTATAATAATTGTTGCCCTTAGTTCGAAGTCTGCCCCAGAGCGTTCGATTCGCCTGCCCCGCTGCGTGAGAAACGTTTTTAGTCAGATTCAGCCCGATGCTTCGCGTGTGCGTGAAGGTGTACTACGACGCAGACTCGTCTCTAGACCCACTCAAAGACAAGACAGTTGCGGTCATCGGCTATGGGAGTCAGGGCAGGGCCCAAGCACTGAACCTCCGAGACTCAGGCGTGAGGGTGGTGGTGGGCTTGAGGGGTGAGGGGTCGAGTTACGGTAAGGCCCGAGCCGACGGCTTCGAACCCGTCTCGATTGACGATGCGGCTGAGTCAGCTGACGTGATACTGCTACTCATTCCGGACGTCCCCATGCCTGAGGTCTATCGCGGTCACATTGAGCCCCACCTGAGGCGCGGTAAGACGCTGGTCTTCGCTCACGGCTACAACATTCACTTCGGTAGGATAAGACCTCCACCGCACGTGAACGTCGCTCTGGTGGCACCCAAGTCTCCGGGTCCCCTGTTACGTCAGAAGTTTCTGGATGGCAGAGGGGTGCCTGCGCTCGTTGCGGTCCATAACGACGCCTCCGGTGACGCCTGGAAGATCGCTTTAGCGATCGCGAAGGGCATCGGCTGCACCAAAGCGGGCGTCATAGAGACCACCTTCGCAGAGGAGACGGAGACCGACCTCCTCGGAGAGCAGGCGGTTCTGGTGGGGGGCGTGATGGAGCTGATAAAGAAGGGCTTCGAGGTGCTGGTCGAGAACGGTTACCAACCGGAGCTCGCATACTTCGAGGTCTGCAACGAGCTCAAGCTCATAGTCGACTTGATTTACAGCGGCGGCCTAACGGGAATGCTGCGGGCGGTATCGGACACCGCGAAGTACGGAGGGCTGACGGTGGGTCCAAAGATCATCGACGAACAGGTGAAGGAGAACATGCGGAGGGCCCTGAAATCCATCAAGTCCGGGGAGTTCGAGAGGTCTTGGACCGGAAACCCGAGGGCCTACGAGGAGCTCGGGAGGTTGATGGCCGCGGTGGAGGGTCACCAGATCGAGTCCGTTGGGAGGTCTCTCAGGGAGAAGGGGCTGCTCTGAGGTCAGGTGAGAACCGCGTTTACCTTGCCGACCACCTTCGCCTTCCCGCCCCTCGGTAAGGCCAGCACCTCCTTACAGACCGTGCACCTGACGACCGATTTGGCGCTGTCGAAGACGACCTGCCTGTTCCCGCAGCCGATGCAGGTGACCATCAGGAACCTCGAGCGGGGCTGGGGGATCAACTTCTCCAGGTCCACTTTCACCAACTGAAATCACCTCACGATCTCCAGCTTCCTGAGCCTTACGCCAGCGCGCAGCAGCTTCCTGCCGCACTTGTTGCAGGTCAACAACATCGTCTTCTTGTCGGTCGTCTTGGCCTTGTTCCTCTGAATGGGGTACTTCTGACCCCCGTAACCGCGCAACTCCCTCTGATGGCGCCTCGCGCCTATCGCGAGGGACCTCTCCTTGCCCTTCTTGTAGAGGGAAACTTTGTGCTCCGTGTGGGCGTTGCACTTCGGGCAGTGGACGTTCACCACTTCCGGAACCTTCATTGGACGTAGAGGGCCGCGTTCACTTTTAAGTTTGACCGTCCGGGGCACCTTCCCGACGCTTGGGCATCTCTTAATTACTGGGGACTGAAGAACAGTAACAGGAATGTCCCACAGGCGTGGTGCTCAATTGCGCGTCTCCGAGGCGCGGCAGAGGGACATCGGCATGAGGATCGCGAGGATAGACAACTCGGTGCTGAAGGAACTTAACCTCTCACCCGGCGAGCTGATAGAGATAACCGGAAAGAAGACCACGGTGGCGAGGTGCTGGCCTGCCTACAGGGAGGACGAGGGGCAGAGACTGATCAGGATCGACAGCGAGATACGGAGGAACGCCGGCGTCAACGTGGGGGATTACGTCACCGTCACGAAGGCCGACTCGGTCAAGGGAACTAAGGTCGTGCTGGCTCCTTACGAGCAGCTGCCCTTCATCGGCGACATATCAAGGGTCGTCAAGCAACAGCTCATGAACCTCCCGGTCGCGAAGGGCGACACCGTCATCATCCCCATTCTCGGAATGGGCCTGGAGCTGAAGGTGATTCACACGGCCCCGAAGAACCACGTCTTCGTCACGGAGGACACCCTCATCGAGGTCTCGACTTCGCCGGTTGCGAGGACGGAGGAGGTCGGTGGGATCACCTACGAGGACATCGGTGGACTCGCGAACGAGCTGCAGAGGATCAGGGAGATGGTGGAGCTACCCCTCAAACACCCGGAGCTCTTCAGGCACCTCGGCATCGAGCCTCCTAAGGGCGTTATTCTATACGGACCTCCGGGGACCGGGAAGACGTTGATCGCGAAGGCCTTGGCTAACGAGACCGGCGCGCGCTTCCTGAGCATCAACGGCCCCGAGATAATGAGCAAGTTCTACGGTGAGAGCGAGGCCAGGCTCAGGGAGATATTCGCGGAGGCGGAGAAGAGCGCGCCCAGCATCATCTTCATCGACGAACTGGACGCGATCGCACCGAAGAGGGGTGAGGTGACAGGCGAAGTCGAGAGACGGGTCGTCTCTCAGCTCCTGACGCTGATGGACGGCCTCAAGTCCCGTGGTCAGGTGGTGGTGATCGGCGCCACGAACAGAATAGACGCGGTCGACCCAGCCCTCAGGAGGCCAGGAAGGTTCGACCGAGAGATAAGGATCGGCGTCCCCGACAGGAACGGCAGAAAGGAGATCATTCAGATACACACGCGGCGTATGCCTTTGGCAGAGGACGTCAACATCGACGAGCTCGCGGACGTGACGCACGGCTTCACCGGCGCTGACATATCCGCCCTCTGCAGGGAGGCTGCGATGTACGCTCTGAGGAGGTTCCTCCCGAAGATTGACCTCGAGAAGGAGGTGATACCGGCAGAGGTGTTGGAACAGCTCAAGGTCACTAGGGACGACTTCCTACAGGCCCTCAAGGTCGTCCAGCCGTCTGCTCTGAGGGAAGTGGTGCTGGAGATACCGAACGTGACCTGGGACATGGTCGGAGACATGGAGGAGGTGAAGCAGGAGCTGAAGGAGGCCGTCGAGTGGCCGCTCAAGTTCCCGGAGCTCTTCAAGAGACTCGGCATAAGGCCCACCAAGGGAATACTCCTTTACGGTCCGCCCGGCACGGGTAAGACGCTCGTTGCTAAGGCCGTCGCGACCGAGTCCGAGGCGAACTTCATCAGCGTCAAGGGCCCTGAGGTGCTGTCCAAATGGGTCGGCGAGTCCGAGAAGGCGATCAGGGAGATCTTCAGGAAGGCGAGGGAGACGGCCCCGTGCATCATCTTCTTCGACGAGCTCGACTCGATCGCGACGAGGAGGGGCACGCACACGGACGCTGGCGTCACAGACCGCATCGTGAACCAAATGCTCACCGAGATGGACGGAATACAATCTCTGACCGGAGTGGTGGTGATAGGCGCGACCAACAGACCGGACCTGCTCGACCCGGCCCTGCTGAGACCCGGTAGGTTCGACCGCGTGATCAGGGTTCCGATACCCGATTACAAGGCGAGGCTCGAGATACTCAGGGTACACACTAGAGAGATGCCGCTCGATGAGGACGTCAATCTCGAGAGGCTCGCCAGGCTGACGGAGGGTTACACCGGTGCGGACATAGAGGCGCTGTGTAGAGAGGCAGCCCTGAGCGCAGCCAGGGATCACTCGTCACTCATCGCTGCCTCGAAGCAGAGCAAGGAAGAGCTTAAGAAGTTAAGGGTTTCGTGGAGGAACTTCGAGAGGGCTTTCGAGAAGGTCAAGCCCAGCATCAGCGAGGAGCTGAGAAGCGCCTACGAGAGGATCGAGGAGCGGATGAAGACGCAGATCGCTTACATCTCGTGAACGGTTCCCGGCCCAGCCCTGCAGCCGAGTCCAACGTTAATATCCCCCGTGTCCGATAAGGCTTGGAATGAGCGCCTCGATACCGTTGCAAAGGGTAGCGCAGAACGTCTGGTTGATACCGAAGACGTTCAGGCAGGACATGAGAGTACCGGTCTACGTCTTCGCGTCGGAGAAGTTGCTGGAGAAGATGAGGACCGACCGTACGCTGCTTCAGGGCGTCAACGTCGCGACCCTCCAAGGTGTCCGGAAACACGTGGCGGTTCTCCCGGACGCGCACGAGGGCTACGGTTTCCCGATAGGAGGGGTAGCTGCGATGGATGCGACCGAGGGCGTCATCTCTCCAGGGGGGGTCGGCTACGACATCAACTGTGGCGTGAGGCTGATGGTCACCAACCTGACCGAGAAGGAGGTGAGGCCCAAGGTAATCGAGCTGGTGAACTCAGTCTTCAGACACGTTCCAGCGGGATTGGGGTCGAGGAGGAAGGACTTCGTCGTCTCCAAGTCGGACCTCGACAGGGTCGCGATGGAGGGCGCCAGGTACGTCATAGAGAGGTACGGCCTCGGATGGCACGAGGACTTCAAGCACATCGAGGAGGAGGGGAGATATCCCAGGTACAAGACCGGCGACATTCCGGACCCCGACCCGAGCGTCGTCTCCAACGAAGCCAAGCAGCGCGGCCTCGATCAGATAGGAACTCTCGGCAGCGGGAACCACTTCCTAGAGATCCAGAAGGTCGAGAGGATATACGACCCGGTCGCGGCGAAGCGGATGGGCATCACCGAAGAGGGCCAGATAACTGTGCTGATTCACTGTGGCAGCAGGGGCTACGGTCACCAGATCTGCAGCGACTACCTCAGGGTGATGGAGAGGGCCGTGATGAAGTACAACATCAGGCTGCCTGACAGGGAGCTCGCCTGCACCCCCACCACCAGCCCCGAGGCCACGATGTACCTGAAGGCCTTCGGATGTGCGGTCAACTTCGCGTTCGCCAACAGACAAGCGATAAGTCACTGGGTCAGGCAGAGCTTCGAGCAGGTCTTCAAGAGGCCGGCCGAGGAGTTGGGCATGAAGATCGTTTACGACGTCTGCCACAACATCGTCAAGCTGGAGAAGCACAAGATCGACGGCGAGATGAGGGACGTCTTCGTTCACAGGAAGGGTGCCACTCGAAGCTTCCCCGGGAACGAGCCCCCGTACACCGACTTGATCCCCCAGAGCTACAGGGACATCGGACAGCCGGTCTTCGTGCCCGGGAGCATGGGCACATCGAGCTGGGTCCTGTTGGGGCAGCGGGGGTCGCTCGAGCTGTCGTTCGGCAGCAGCGTCCACGGAGCTGGAAGGCAGATGAGCAGGGCCGGTGCCAAGAGGGCATACAGGGGAGATCAGGTCGTCAGGGCGTTGGAGAGCAGGGGCATCTACGTCAAAGGGGACACGATGGACACGATCGTGGAGGAGGTCCCGGAGGCCTACAAGAACCCAGACGACGTCGTAGAGGTCGCCCACAACGTGGGAATGAGTTCGAAGGTGGCACGGCTCGTGCCGATTGGAGTCGTGAAGGGATGAGTTGACTTATCCGGCGAGGAGGAAGCTGATCGTAGCCTCCGCGGTAGGCTCAATAGCCTTGGCCGCTGGCACCCTCTCAGTCACCTCGATAAACTACGAGCTCGTGGTCACGAGGCTTGACCTCGGTTTAGGGAGGAGGATCGCCTTTTTGCCGGACGTTCACTATCACCGCCCCGGAGAGGCACACGTCGAGAGGGCGCTGAGGGAGCTGCAGAGTTTGAAGCCCGACGCGGTTGTGATCGGTGGAGACTTGGTTG
This sequence comes from Candidatus Calditenuaceae archaeon, assembly GCA_025058225.1. GTDB lineage: Archaea > Thermoproteota > Nitrososphaeria_A > Caldarchaeales > Calditenuaceae > Calditenuis. The sequence goes on from JANXEE010000019.1 coordinate 9,362, forward strand.
ACGAGGAGACTCGCGACATCGACGGACTTCACGACGTGCTCTCCAGGATCGACTCGAGGGAGAAGCTCGCGGTGCTCGGGAACCACGAGTATTGGAGTGGTAAGGTGGAGAACGCGGTTGGGGCCCTCATGAGACACGGGTTCAGGGTCATCTCGAACGGCTACGCCGAAACGTCGTTCGGAAGGGTCTTCGGTTACGACTGGCAAGAGGACAGGAAGTACCCGAGGATCTCGTTCGACGGGCTCGTCTTCGCACACGACCCCAACGCCGCCGACAGCGTAGTCGGTAGGGCGCTGGTGATAGCTGGACACACTCACGGAGGGCTGACGATCGGAGGAATCACCGTGATCAGCAACTCGAAGTACAACAGGGGCCTCTACGATCTCGGAGGACCTAAGCTCTACGTCTCCAGGGGCATCGGGCAGATGTTACACCAGATCAGAATCAACTCGAGCCCTGAGCTGTTAATCATTGAATAGCCGTCGCGTCACGGATGGGTCGTGATGCGCCGGAGACTTCTCTCGCTCCCGCCCCGCGTCAAGGTCTTGGAGGCGTTGGGCGCAGTCGCCGGTGACCGAGTCTCTGACGTCACGGACAGAGGATGTAGAGTTGCCGCCTCTGAGGGTGACAGGGTCTATACAGTTCAAGTGGACCTAGGATCCGGAGAGGCCTTCTCCGACGACAACGGCACCGTCTTCAGGAACTACGTCGGCTACCCCATAATAGCATATCTTATGGTGAGAGGAGCACTGCCATACGACGCTAAGCTCGGAGAGCCGTTGAAAGAGATCAGGTGGCGGACCCTCAACGAGCGGTTGAAGAGCTACAGGTTGGTGGAGAGGGAGGTCGCCGAAGTGTTCAGGAGAAAGGGGATCGATTGGTCTGAGGTCGAGACCTTCGTCGAAGAGGCGATGAGGAGGTTAGGAGGTCTTCAGCTCTGGAAGCGGTCCTGAGCTCACCCGTGTCCGTCCTGCGGGCGCGCTAGGAGGCTTAAGAGGTAAAGCGAGGTCAACTCTTGTTTCGCTAGCCGCTCCAGCGTAGGGCTCACGACGCTCGTCGCTCTCTCCCTCCATCCCCTCCGGGAGACCCGGACCCTGATACCTCTCAACAGGACGTCTATCGGCGTGACGGCCAGCTCATCGGACTTCGCCCCGAAGGACTCCACGATGTCCCTGAGGGTGTGCTCGGGCCCGAAGAGCCTCGAGGCGTACGGCAAGAGGTCGATCAGTAGGTCATCGCCCTGGAGACCCGCGAGCTTCACCTTCAGCGATTTCATCCTGAGCTTGGTGAGGATCGAGTTCAGGGACTCGACGTCGTAGGTGTAGATAATGAACTCCTGGTCGATCAGCTTCGAGAGGTAGGCGGATGACTCGTGGTAGGCCTCGTCGGGCCCCTCGCGCGTGAAGACGCCGACCGGGACCCTCAGCGACTCGCCGTCGAAGACCGCGACCGCGTAGAGCTCGTACTGCTGGTCGGAGGGACCCGTTACCACCGAATGCTCCCCGAACGGCAGGGTGTAGACCATCAGCGCGGCCCTCTTCAGGGCCCTCGACGGCCTGGGGAGGACCAGCTCCTTGCCCCTGAACTCGACCCTGATCCTCTCCCGGGCGATGAACCGGTCGACTATCGAGAGCGCGTAGTGCCTTGCCACCTCCCAGTCCATACCCTTCGCGACCAGCGCCGAGTAGCCGAGCTCGTTCAAGCCCTCGAGAAGGGCCTCGTCCAGCTCATCGGGGTTGTAGGTCTCGATCACCTCCCTGAGCCTGACCCAGTCCATCCTCTCCAGTAGCCCCGCCGAGTCGGGCTCGTGGACCGTGAGGAACTTCCTCTCGCCCATCACGACGACGTCGTACGCTATCGTCCAGAACGGTATCGAGAGGGCCCTCCGCATGACCAGCTCGATGAAGGCCGCCCCGAGCCTCGCGAGGTCCGGCTCTGTCCTCGGGTCCAGCTCGACCGTCGTTCCGTAGGAGAAGTCGGTGTAAACGCCGTCCGTGATCGCGGGCACCGCCATCCTCTTCGCCTCCCTCACGACGACCGTCTCCCCGTCCCCCACCACGACCACCCTCGGCCTTCTGCTCATGACAGTCCAGACAGTCCTGTTGGGGATCTTCACGTACCGCTCGAAGCCGTCCGGCGGCCTCACGACGCAGATGACGTCGCTGTGGATCAACCCGGCCCTGTAGTCCCTCCTGATGTCAGGCGTGACGCCCCACCTCCTCGAGAGGGCGTAGTACTCCTCGAGGACGTACGCGAGCGGATCGTACCTCCTCAGCACGTGCTCCGCGATGTCCTCCACTATCACCGAGGTCACGATCCTGCGCTTCGAGTCCGGCCTGGAGAACGCGGTCACGACGCCGTCGGAGGTGTAGTCGATGCACCCGATCTGGAACTTCTCGACGAGGTCCGCGTGCGAGATCTCCTCGAGGTACCTCTCGGAGTCCCCGGACCTCCTAATCCTCTTGATGCCGTAGGGTGGAGCGAACTCGTAGAAGTTCAGGTTGAGAAGGGCCCTCTTGCCGCGGTCGTTGAGCTGGAGGCCGTCCCTAAGCCCGAGCTTGCCGAGCAGTTCCATCTCCTCAGGGGACGCGTTCTTGGCCCTGTTCGGGTTCGAGAGCCTGATCAGGCCCTTCACCAGCGTCACGTACTTGTTCTCCGGGTGGATGACCAGAATCTCCCTCGGGAGCTCGAGCCACTTCAGGAGCGCAGACGGCCCCCTTCTCAGGAGGTTGTAGTCCCAGCCCGAGGACGGAAAGATCACGGTCTCCGTCCGCTCGACCTCCTCCCTCCTCCCCTTCCTCCCCTCCTTCTGGAGGAACTCCCTGAGGCTCTCGGGGAGCCCGATGTGTACCGTCCTGACGATCTGCCCGATGTCTATTCCCTGGGAGAGCGTCCTCGGTGAGACCAGAATCTTCACCTCGCCCCTCCTGGCCCTCTCCTCGACCCCGGCCCGATGCGACTTCTCGAGGAGGTGGTGGTGTGAGGCCACAGCGTCCCCCACCCTCTCCCTCAAGGCCCTAGCGATCTCCTCGGCCTTGGCGATGCTCTTGGTGAAGACCAGCGTGACCCCCTCGTCTTCCACGTACCTCTCCAGCACCTCGACCGGGTTGAGCCCCAGTTCCTCCGGGACATCGACGCCCGCCGCCCTCGCGACCTCGAGGACCCTGAAGAGCGACGACCTGAACCTCTGGAAGTCCTCGAGGGCCTGAAGGACGTCGCGCCCCGCGCCTGCGGCCTCGATGCTAGGCTTAGCTGCTCTCAGCCTCTCCCAGAGCCTCATCAGGTCCTTCCCGAGGACGACGTAGGTGTGGTTGTCGGCGCTGAACGGGAGGCCGTCGATCACCTCCACGTCCTTCCCCGTGATCCGCTTCACGTACTCGGCGAGCCCGGTCGGGTCCTTCAGCATCGCCGTCAGGACGACGAACCTCACCTTCGGCGAGACCTCCTCACGGAGGATCGACATCATCGCGAGCATTATCGCGAGTCCCCTCGGGTTGTAGAAGTCGAGGTCGTCGATCACCAAGAGGTCCAGGTTCTCGAGGAAGCTCCTTGTGTAGGGCGGCCTATCGGTCCCGATCCTCTTCAGCTCGTTGAGGAGGAAGGCAGGGTTCGTGATCACGACGTCGCTCCCCGAGATTTCTCCCCTAAGGGCCCTCGTCCCCGACGACTTCGCGTACTCTTTGACCGTCGGCGAGTCGACGATCGTCGCCTTCATCCCCAGCGCCTCGCAGTAGCTCCTGAGCCTCCTGATCTGGTCGTTCGCGAGGGCCAAGGTCGGGTAGACGGCCATCGCCTTCAGCCTCTTCCTCGCGACGTAGACGAACCAGGCCTCGGTCTTCCCGGATCCGGTCCCCGACCTGAGGATGAGGTTCTTGTCGGAGTTGAGGGCGATTAGGGCCCTCATCTGGTGGACGTAGAGCTCCTTCTCCGCGATCTCGAGCCCCCTCTCCGCGAGCTCCGGCATCAGGTCCCCGAACCTGACCTTGACCCTCTTCGGCCTTCGTGAGGGCTGAAGGGTCGTGTAGTAATCGATACCCAAGGCCTCTAGGATCCTCGACGAGTCGAGCGCTCTCGTCTTGCGTCACCTCCTCTGCATCAGGAGCTCCGCCCTCCTGAGGTCCTCGGGGCCGTTGACCCTCAGGATGAACGTCAGCTTCGGATCCAGCGACCGGAGAGCCCTGTAGTTCAGATAGATGACGTTGCGCATACCCCCTACCACATCGCCCATGGAGTCCTTGTTGAACGTGACTTCATACGCCCTCAGGAACTCTTCGGCTCGATAGGCTGAAAAGAAATAGTTCCTATCCCCCTCAGGAGAACTGGGAACGGCGGCGTTGAACCCCCTCGTCAGGTCGAGCAGGAACGTCGTGAACTCAACGGTGAGGAGTGGAGCGTCGCACGGGAGTACGAGCACCCTGTCGGTTCGCTTCTCCGAGAGCACACCGTGGACTATCTTGGGGAGTGCGACGTTGGAAGACATCACGAAACTGCCCAGGTACTGCTCGACTATCTCCCTGTATTCTTCTGCTTCGGACTCATCAGCCACCGAGACCACCAGCTCGTCGACCTCATCGGGTATCGACTCGAAGACGTACTGAATCAGGGGTCTGCTCCGCAGTTTGAGAAGGCCCCTCCTAGAACCGCCTATCTGACGGAACTCCGTTAAGATCAGGGCAGAGGTGTGCAACCTGACCATAGACATCCGGCTCAACATTAAGTCATTTTCAAACTGGTACGCCACAATACAGATCGCGAGACGCATCTCCTCCGTCCACGGATGGCTCACCAGCTCCTGGTGTGAGGAGCGAAAGAAGTTCTACGTGCACAACACCCTCCTTTGACGAACACCCGTCACAGTGGGGCCGGCCGGACTCGAACCGGCGACCTCCGCCTCGTAAGGGCGGCGTCATGGCCGCTAGACCACGGCCCCTCCCCCGCATCCTCGAGGATGTATTTATGTTGAGAGCGAAGCCGTCTCCGCTTTATAGCGCGACCTACGTCGCCGTTTGGGGGTTGTCCTCGATTAGGGAAAAGGTCCTGGTAATCGACTACGGCGGCCAGTACGTACACCTCATCGCTAGGAGGTGCAGGGAGCTCGGGGCTTACTCAGAGATAGTAGATCACACCGCGCTGCGCGGAGTTCGTCTGACAGATTATTCGGCACTTATCCTCTCAGGCGGACCCAAGTCGGTCTACGATACCAACGCACCCCAGCTCGACCCCCTACTGGTCGAGTCGGGAATCCCGGTGCTCGGAATCTGTTACGGTCATCAGCTGATCGCAAAGGCCTTCGGAGGAGAGGTCGCAAGGTCGTCGATGCGCGAATACGGAAGGACCAAAGTTTCCGTTGAAGAGGAGAGCGTACTGTTCGCTGGTTCACCGAGAGAGCAGACCGTCTGGATGAGTCACGGAGACGTGGTCCTCCGGCCGCCCGAGGGTTTCCGGGTAGTCGCGAGGTCTGAGAACGGCTTGATCGCGGCTCTGGAATCGACGCAGAGACCAATCTTCACGGTGCAGTTCCACCCGGAGGTGAAGCACACCGAGAACGGCGCGCTGATCCTCGAGAACTTCCTGCGGAGGGGTGCAGGCCTGAGGGACCGGTGGAGACCTATTGACAGGATCTCCGAGATAATAGAAGAGGTACGTAAATCAGTTCCGGAGGGGGAGCGGGTCCTGCTCGGGGTGAGCGGTGGCATCGACTCGCTTACGACCGCGGCGGTCCTTCACAGGGCTATCGGATCGCAACTTCACGCCGTCTTTGTGGATCACGGTCTGCTCCGGTCCGGTGAGGCGGAGACTGTAATGAACGTCCTGAAGGCGATGGGCCTCAGTAACGTCCACTTCGTCGACGCTAAATCAAGGTTCCTCGAAGCGCTCAGGGGAATATCTGACCCGGAGGAGAAGAGGAAGGTGCTGGGGGCGCTCTTCATAGAGGTCTTCAAAGAGGTCGCATCCGGGATCGGTGGGGTTAAGTACCTCGCCCAGGGGACGATCTACCCCGACCGGGTCGAGAGCGGCGCCACCGGCACGACGACCAGCGTCATCAAGTCCCACCACAACGTCGGAGGCCTGCCGAAGGAGCTGGGATTGGGCCTGATCGAACCCCTAAGGGACCTCTACAAGGACGAGGTTCGGGATGTCGCGAGGGCTCTGGGCCTGCCCGAGCATATCGTGCGCAGGCACCCGTTCCCAGGACCAGGGCTGGCTGTGAGGGTCGTCGGTGAGGTCACCGAGGAGAAGCTCGAGGTCTGCAGGAGGGCATCGGCGATCGTCGAAGAGGAGCTCATCAAATCAGGACTTTACGATGCTGTTTGGCAGGCCTTCGCGGTCGTCGGTGACGACCGCTGGGTCGGAGTCAAAGGCGACGAGAGAGAGGAGGGGAGGGTGGTGATCGTACGGATCGTTTCAAGTGAGGACGGAATGACTGCCGACTGGGTCAAGCTGGACCACGAACTTCTCGATCGAATCTCTAGGCGAATCACCAACGAGGTTTATGGCGTTACGATGGTCTGTTACGCCGTGAGCAGTAAGCCACCGAGCACGATAGAGCCCTGTTGACGGATATATCTAGGCAACGCAATCTAATGTCGTGCGTGTTGAGGTCCTCTGCCGTGAAGAGTACGCTGACCTATTGGGAGATAAAGAAGTAAACGGGAGGACCCTTAACGTCGAGCGCGTCATCGGCGAACTGACCGTCTCTCTAAGGGATGAGATCGACGCTGCGCTGTCTGAGAGGAGGAGGTGGCTCGACGACCGATCACCGGTGAGGGAGAAGGGAAGGTTCCCATCGTGGGAGGAGCGCTTTACAGACGCCGACGGTAACGTGAGGACCTTCAGGGAGATCGTTCAGGGACTGATCGATAACTTCCACTCCAGGAGGAGCGCCCTCGCGTGGAGGTTGAACGACCGCGTTCCAGTCCCAGAGGAGGCTGACCCGGTCAGGAGAGCGGGTCTCGAACTCACAGGCCCTTGGTACCCCCTCAGCAGGGCGATACATCAGATCAACTCCGATGTGGTGACAGCCTTCGAGGACGAGGAGGACGCATCGCCACCGTGGTACGCTCCGCACAGCTGGAGAACGAAGTACCCGCCCGTATGGGAAGGGCGCAGGAACGTCAGGCTTGTACTCTCGGGGAAGGTGCCGAGGCCCTACATCGAAGGCGGTAAGGTGTACGAAATCTTGAAACCGAGGTCCGAATGGCCGGTCGTATTTCACAGGCTTCCCGGCATACACCTCCTTGACCGCTACGTTCTCGTCGACGGTAAGCCGGCACCGGCGATCGTGGTCTCAGCGGTGATCTACGCACTGAACAACTACGACGACCTCAAGCGAGCTGGTTCCGGCGTTTACTTCTACGTACCTAAGGTCATGAAGCCGCGAGAGGCCCTACTGGTGGAGAGACTCCTCAGGCGCCTCGAGGACCTCATGGGCCTTCAAAGGGGTGAGATCAAGATCGCGATGCTTTACGAGGAGGGGATTGCAGGGCTCTACTTGCCGGTCATACTTTGGATCTGGAGGGAGAGGATGATCAAGTCCAGCAACGGCCGCTGGGACTACTTGGGATCTCTGATCGAGATGTGGAAGGACGAGGCGGTCTTCCCTGACCCTCAGAACGTCACGATGACCTCTCCCAGTATGATGGTCTACCAGCGTTACAACGCGTTGCTGATGCTCATGGCGGGCCTCAAGGACGGTGAGGCGCGAGCGGCTCCGGTTGGAGGCATGGCGGCGGTCATGCTATACCCCAAGACCGATTACTACGGAAGGCACAGGTACAACAGCAGGGCGGTCAGGAGCATAAGGATCGACAAGCTGAGGGAACGACTCACGGGGCTGATATTCGTCGCGGAGGACGTTCAGGAGGGTGCGGTGGTGACGCTCGACGAAGCACTCAGGGGGAAGTACAGGGGGAGGCTTTACGACCTCTTCAGGCAGAGTTGGGTCGCAACGAAGGAGGAGCAGTATGTCGCATCGGGCAACGTCCCCTTAAGGTCTGAAGTTGAAGGCCTGCAGTCCCTAATCGACGCACCGATAGAGTACGTGGAGGTCGATGGCATCAGGCTACCGACGCCCGAGAGCGGGCTGACCGTCGAGGAGCGTAGGAGGTTCATCGAGCTCGGACTTCTCACATCTGAAGGCAAGATCAGGCTTTGGGTCGTGCGAGCTTCAGACATCCAACGACCAGAAGACCTCTTCTCGGAGAAGCTGTGGGGCGGGAAGACGCTCTGGGACGCCCTGTACTCGGTGCCGGAGGGCGACGTGACGATCGAGCACATTCAGCACGCCTTCTACATGGCCGCCAACTACGCCTTCCAGATCCTCAACGGTAACCTGGCCGCGGCCATCGACGACTACGAGTTCAATCAGCGCTTCATGAACGACCTCGCCACTTACAGGATCTTCACGGCGTGGCTCTGGTCGCTCTACAACAGCAGAGCACCGGTGACCAAGGACGGGTATGTGCTGGGACCTGAGAGGACCAAGGACGGTGTGGTGCTATCCAGAAAGGTGGAGCCCGTCCCGAGGGGCACGAGGTTCGATGAGAGCCTGCTCGGGAAGGTCTGCGAGCTCCACTTCGAGTGGACAAAGGCCTTTTATGACGACTTGGACAGAATCGCGGCTGAGCGTTTAACGTCATCGCTGAGGGGGACCGCACCTGCTGAGCTGATACACGAGGTGAAAAGGGTGTTGAAGAGCGCGTACAGCTCCGGACCGTTCGCAGAGGTCGGGGTTGAAGAGGTCGCGAGATCGGTCGCCGAGATCCTCGGTGTGAGCGTCGAAGACGCCAAGAAGGAGGTGATCGCGAACGCGCCGAGGTTCGACCGGTCAAAGGCTATCTTGGTCATGGAGTTCCTGAAGGCGCTGATAACGTGCCCGAGATACGTGCAACACAACGCCCGTTTGCTCTTCGCATTATCGGAGATGGACAACGAAACTGCGCTGACAACCATCAGATTCGTCCTAGGGCTGTCTCTGGAAGAGGTCGAGGAGTTGGTGAGGGACGGAAAGGTTGACTCAAGCACCCTCGAGCTGTACAGGTACGTTCACGACATCAGGTGACTTCCCCCTTTCCGACTTCACCGGTTCCTCTAGGTCTGCCCCTCATGAGCCGCGCGAACTGCCTCGGGTTCCTGATCTTAGCTGGACAGAGTCTACCCTGTTCGATGCAGAGGTTATGCGTTCGCATCGTCTGACATGAGGGGACCGAGTACTTCGTACGAGACCCCCTCAAACCCGCGATGTGCTCAGTCTGATACCTCGCGATCTTCACGTCGAAATCGGCCCTCTGAGAATAGACACCGATAACTTCTTCAACAGTGTATCCAATCGAGAGCAGGAACGTTGCGATCGCGAAGTTGCCGAAGTGTCCGACCTTCCCGCCCGAGAGTAGGGCATGCTTCAGAGCCCTCATGCACGGAGGCCAGCTCTCCTCCCCCTTGAAGCCGCCGTACGGCTCGCGCCTCGCGGCCCTCTCTAAAACGACTCTCTTTATCGCCTCTAGGTGCGGCACCAGCTCATCAGGGACCTTCGGTTGCCCGACCTCGACGACCCTCTTCAGTATTCTCGACTCGACCTCCTCGGCGGCGAGCCTGATGAGTTCGCGCCGGGACACGTAGACCCAGCCGTCGTGAACGTTCCTGTTGACGAGTCTCCACTCGGTGCCGTCTATCCCCTTGACGAGCCTCAGGTATTCCGGCAGCCTGATCCTGAATGGCTGCCCTCCCTTCCTCTCCTCCTCGGAACTCTCAGCGACGCCGCAATTGATGCCGAGCTCTTCCCGGAGAACTCTGAGGACTGTCCCGTCCTGCTCGTCCGAGAGGAGGCGTTCAACCCGTCTCGATTCGTGAAGAGCCCACCTCTTAGCGAGCCACCGGTCACCGAGCGACGCGACCGTCATGAGCGCGATCGGAAAGCTCAGTATCTCGACGTCCAGATCCTCCGAGACCCTCACCTCTCCCACGTCCTCGCCCCTGATGATGGACTCAACGACCCGCCGAACCGCCGCATCGACCGCGCCGGAGTGCCACGACCTCGACAGCTCCTCGACAGTCGACCCCCAATACTTAGCCACGTAATCCTTGGCTCCACTGACGAACGGATACCTAGCCATGAAGAGCTTGGAGCTCAGGTAGAACTCTTCAGGTAGATCGGCGGTCACGGAGAAGCTCACCTATCAAAGTCGAGATGTCCTTGTCGTTCAGGCCCCTCAGGGCCGACTCGACGAACTCCTTGACGCCCTCTGGACCGAGCTCGTCGCTGTATTCGATGGCCTGAAGGACCATTTCGAGTTTGTCCAGGTCCCGGACCAGACGCGCCTCGGGGCTGATGCCGTACCGATAGTCCTTTAAAGCGTCAACCAAGAGGCTCCTCACCTCGCTCGGAGCGTGGTTAAGCAGCCCCTCCAGTGCGAAGTCCTCCATCTCGCATAACTTCTCCTTTCCGATGGCCTCCTTCTCCTCTGGCGTGAGGTCGCCTGTGAAGGCCTCGGGCAAGTCGTGTAAAACCGCTATGATAGCCGCTCTACCCGGGTCGAGTCCGCGTGCCGCCGCGAGGACGCAGGACAGGACAGCGAGCGCGAGCGAGTGATCGGCCACGCTCTCAGGTTCTCTCACACCCCTGAGCCTCCAGCCCGTTCTCTCCTGTGACTTGAGACTTGATGTCGCTGCGTGGAACTTGAGGAGCCATGAGCCCTCCGAATTCAAGATGACCGCTCTCCTGACACCGCGAGGCCCTGAGACCTCCATTTTTCGAGGACCGACTCCGCCATCTCCTCGAGTACGGGGCTGCCCTCCCTGAACTGGGGGGGATGCGGTGACAACGTGGGCGAGTTGCACGCCGGGCAGGCAGGCTTGAGGGTGTAGATGCCACACCTTTCACACCTGCGCACCCTCACCCCCTCTCCTGCACCTCCTTACCCGCGGGAAGGACCTCAACGACGTCCCCCTCATTGGAGAGTACGGCCCTCATCCTCTCGATGCAGGCCTTGAGCTTCGACTCGGCGTCCTGCAGGTCCCTGCCCTCCACCCTAACGAGGTACCTCGGAGACCCCACGATCGTCACCTTGACGGAGGACGGATCGATCGCTGCACACGTCTCTGCCGCCCTCCTTATCGCCTCGACTCCTCCCTTTCTGGAAGACATCTTCACAATCGCCTTTGCCACGTGGCCGGGCCTCTTGAGGTCCCTGACGCACTTCTCGATGAGCTTTGCAGTGAAGGCCTCCGGCAGCTTCACCCACGAGGGTAAGGCCTCGCCCATCGCCAGCTCTTCCAGGAACGAGTAGAAGTTGAGACCCCTGGACCTCACGGGCTGAACGAGATGCTCCTCGATGAGGTGCATGGGTGTTCCGGTCTCCTTCGCAACCGCCTCGATCAGCCTGGCGGCTTTGACCTTCCTGCTCCACTCCCACATTTTCTCGTCGTGCTCTTTGTTCGAGACCCTTCTCAGGCTCACATCGACTTGGAGGGTATCTGGGTTGCTCCTGATCACCTTCAGGACGGTCCTCTGGCCCACCCTGAGATAGTCGGTGATGTTCCTCACCCACTTCAGCGAGATCTCGGAGACGTGCACGAAGGCCTCGAGGCCGTCGTACTCATCGAGGGAGACGATCGCCCCATGCCTCTCAACCCTCTTGACCGTAGCTATCACGAGCTCACCCTCCTTGGGGAAACCCTCCCTCCTCAGGATTGACATTCACCGTTCAGTCGCCAACCGCTTCTAAAAAGCTTACCAAAGCCATAAACTCCCCTCCAATTGGACGATGTCGTGCGGTGAAGCTCAACCGTGGGCGGTTGCCGATACGATCTTGATCACGTCGCGGTCCTTCAGCCTGTGGTCGGCGGGGACTCTGAGGCCGGTCCGGGCGTCGATGGCATACAGGAGCCCCTTCGCCAACTCCTTGTGGACTCTCTCGGCGAGGTCTCTAACCGTAGCATCCGCTGGTACCAAGAACGCGTCCGGGAGGACGTTTCCTGACCTGTCAGTGAGCGTCTTGACGTCGTATACCGGGTAGACCGTGTTCATCCTCAGAAGCTTGAAGACCGTGACGTCTATCGCAAACTGAACCCCGGTCCTCATGTATCTCCCGAAGACCCGTTCGTTGATCACTTCCAGCGCCCACCTCTGCTGATCGGTTAGCGCGCTGCCCGCGGTGATGACGAACTTCTCCTCTCCGGGCTTATACTTTATGAGCCCCTTCTGCTCCGCCCTCCTGAGGATCAGTTCCGCCTCAGAGCTGCAGGGTACGACTATCTTGTCCGGGAACTTCTCGACGAGCTCCTGGTAGAACTTCTCCGAGGTCTCTAGGTCCACTTTGTTCGCAATTATGATGGTCGGCTTCGAAACCTCCCTCAGGGCCTTTGCGAACTTCATGTCGTCGTTCATGCTCCAGTTCTCGAAGTCCTTGCCCTCCAATCCGGTCACCTTCAAAGCCTGTTCGACGTGCGCCACGTATATCCTGATGCCGTGAAGGGGCTCCGCTATAGCCTCTGCCAGGGGTTTCCCGCTCTTGACCGCCTTCGAGATCCTGTCTTCGTTCCGCTCGACCACCTTCATCAACCATATCACGAGCTCCTCCTCGATGTCGAAGACGTCTGCGACCGGGTTTCCGGAACCGGGTTCGGTCAACCTGCCCTCCTCATCGACGCTACCTGATGCGTCGACGACGTGCAACAGAGCGTCCGACTGAGAGGCCACCGCAAGAAACTGGTTGCCCAGACCTTTGCCTGCCCACGCCCCCTTTATCAGGCCGGGTAGATCTATCAGCTCCAGCGGCAGGTACCGCCAGTCGTCAATGCACGGTGACGACCTGGGGCTGCACTTAACCCCGAACTCCCTGTCAACGCAGGGCGTGATCGCGTGGGCGACGCCGAAGTTCGGTTGTTTCGTCGTGAAGGGGTAGGTGGATATTTCAGCGGATTGAAGAGTCGCGGCGTTGAAGAAGGTCGTCTTGCCCGTGTTGGTCTTACCGATCAGCCCTAGCCTCACCAACCTCGCAGGTGAACCAACATTCAAGAATTAAGGGATTTCCTGAACGAAGGTCGCCCCGAAAGAAGCCGAAATACGGTAATCGGTTTAGGTGGAGTACGACTTAAGTCTTGAGATACTGCTTCAGTTCCTCATACGCGGTCTTGACCTCGTCAACCGTCGCCTCGTCCTCGAGGGTCGTCACGTCACCGAGCGGTGCCCCCATCACAACCGCTCTCAGAAGCCGTCTCATGATCTTGCCGCTTCTCGTCTTGGGCAGTCCCCTGACGAAGAGAACGTCTTTCGGTGCAACGACCGGACCGAACCTCTCCCTGACCCAGTTCAGGAGCTGGTTCTTTACCTGCTCAGACGGCACATGCCCCACCTTCAGTGTGACGAATGCCAGAGGCACCTCTCCCTTGATGGGATCAGGCAGCCCTACGACCGCTGCCTCGGCGACCGCTGGGTTGGCAACCAGCGCCGACTCCAGCTCAAAGGTCCCTATCCTGTGCCCGGCGACCTTAAGCACCTCGTCAGCCCTCCCCGCCACCCAGATGTACCCGTCCTGATCCTTTATCGCGTAGTCACCCGTGTAATAGACGTCTGGGAACCTACTCCAGTAAACTCTCCTGTAACCCTCCGGGTCACCCCACATCCCTGTTGGAGGACCGAGCATGCCCGGCCACGGCTTCTTCACCACAAGAAGGCCCTTCGCCCCTGGGGGAAGCGGGTTTCCGGTTTCGTCGACTACTTCCACTTCTATGCCCGGTAGTGGAGGACCGTTAGTTCCAGGCTTCAACGGTACCAGCATCAACCCCGGAGCGTGGCTGATCAGTATGCCACCGGTCTCGGTCTGCCACCACGTGCTCCCGACTGGGCACCTCTTGTTGCCCACCACCTCGAACAGCCACCTCCATGCCGAGGGGTTGATGGGTTCACCGACGCTGTGGATCAGTCTAAGGGAAGAGAGGTCGTGCTTCCTCACTGGCTCTTCTCCGAACCTCATCAACATCCTCACGGCCGTCGGAGTCGTGTAAAGTATCGTGACGCCGTACCTCTCGACGATGCTCCACCACCTGTCGGGCCCTGGGAAGTCCGGTGCCCCCTCATACATTACGATCGTCGCACCCTCCATCAAGGGCCCGAAGGCGACGTAACTGTGTCCGGTTACCCATCCTATGTCGGCTGTACAATAATAGACGTCCTCATCCCTTAGGTCAAAGACCCATTTCATTGTAGCGTGAAGTATGACGGAATAGGCGTGATGATCGTGGATGATGCCCTTCGGTTTACCGGTTGTCCCGGAGGTGTAGAGCACGTACAGCGGTTCATCGATGGTCATCCTCTCCGGCTCGACGTATGCGTTTACCGGAACCTGTGAGATCAGTTCGTCTAGGAAGACGTCTCGTCCCTCTTTCATGGGGACCTCGTCCCTGAGTCGTCTATAGACAACGACCTTCTCAATGCCGTCGTACAGCTGACACGCCGAGTCAGCGACCTCCTTCAACCTCACCACCTTCCCTCTCCTGTAGAACCCATCGGCTGTCACGAGAAACCTGGCCCCGAGGTCTCTCATCCTCATCGCGAGGTTCTCGCTCGTGAACCCACTGAAAACGACCGTGAAAGTCGCGCCGAGTCTAGCGCAGGCGAACATCACAGCTGGCAGCTCTGGCACCATGGGCATGTATATCGCAACCCTCTCGCCCCTGCGAACCCCGATCCTGCTCAGGCCCTCTGCTATTCTGTTTGTAAGCCTCCACATATCATAGTATGTGAGCTTCCTGACCTCTTTCGGCACGCCCTGCTCGTCGAGGGGCTCCCCCTCCCAGATGATCGCGACCTTGTTCCTCCTCCACGTCCTCACGTGCCTGTCCAGACACAGGTGAGAGATGTTCTGTAGGGAGCCGGCGAACCACTTGTAGACATTGGGGTACGCGCCCGGGACTACCACGTGATCCCATCTCTTGAACCACTCGAGCTCGCTGGCGACAGCCTCCCAGAACCTCTCGTAGTCTTTAGTGGTCAGCTCATGGAACCTCTTGTAAGTCTCCTTCTCTACGGTCCTCTTCTCCCAACCCTTTACAACTATATTCTCGTCGAAGGGGAGTGGCTCGCTCTGAAAGGCCTCGTAGCTCATCAACTCTCCATCCCTTGAGCCAGTAATAAGCTTTAATACCCAATTCATAGTATTAGATCTCCTTATTGAAGAAGGACTGATACCGTTAAAAGTTCATTACCGGCGAACGACGACAGGTAGCGTTGGCGGCCTCTCAGAACGCGAGGGAAGCTATGGAGTTCCTAGTGGGATATTTCGAGCGAGTCTTCAAGACATCAGGTAGCTACAGGTGGCACGAGGATGAGATCGCATACTACCTCTTCGTCAAGTTGTCTGAGAGCATCTCCCTCCCTGAGCTCAAGTGTTTCGATGAGAGGAAGCTTATGTTCGGCAGGCGGAGGGTCTTCTGTTACGACGAGGAGAACACTAAGAGGATCTCCATTACCCTGGACTACTCGAGGAAGACACTGAAGCTGGTGACGCTCGCCCTGTTCAAGCCCGGCGTCAGGCTGAAGTGGCCACCTAAAGCCTCTCCAACTTGAAGCTCGTACCCATGGACCGCAACTTGAGGTAGAGCAGCGCCGTATGGATGGCGTCCACCAGAGAGTCGTGGAAGACGAAGTCGCCCACGCATATGTTGAGCTTCCTGCAAATATTGACGAGGTTTAGCCCCTCACGCATCAAGACGTATTCGACGTTATCCCTTCCAGCGACCCATTTGAGGTATCCGAAGGCTACATCCACGAAGTTGGCCTTCAACCTCTTACCGTATGTCCTCCTCAGGTAGTTGACGTCGAGCCTGCCGAAAACGATCAGCGTCTGACCGTTCACTTCTCGGTAAAGGAGATCCAGTGCCTCACGCTCACTTATGCCGTCCTTCCCCGTAATTCCGTGCACCTTTGCGCTCTCTCCGACATACGCCTGCGAGACGACGACGTGTTTCGACCTCGACACCCTGATGACCTCCCCTTCTAATGGTACTATTGCGAACGCGACCATCTTCGCGTTCTTGGGGTTTGCGCTGGTGTACTCAGCGTCAAACGCCACTAGGCTCACACCGGCTCCCTCTCGAGTTTGTCGTGGAGCAACTTCACCGCCCTCAGCGCGCTCTTCAGCTCGTCCCGGAGAGGAACGTCATCGACGTTCAGTTCTTGCTTATTTTGAGACTTGGCCCATATGCTTATCTTTAGCAGGACCTCATAGGCCTCCCTCAACTTCACCTCGAGCTCCCTGCTGATGACCCATCTGTCTGCGAGGGCTGCAATTCTCTCCGGGATGGTCTCGCTCGTGATTCCCAAAATCATCGAGAGGGCCCTTACCGGCATAGACAGAGGTGCAAGGGCCTCTTCCTTCGGTTTGAAAGTCCTGCGGATCCTGTCGAAGGTTGTGAGGGGCGGTTTGAAGCACAACGAATTGGATAGGACCCGAGCTCTGTTCTGAGATGCTATCTTATGGACTACATCCTTCGCTTTGTCTAACAGTTCTCGGTGCCCGTATATCACCCGGCCATCGAATATCAGGTTCATGAGAATAACGTCCTTGTCACCGGAGCTCTCGATTATCTCATCAATTTTGTAAACAGGAAACTGTAAACTATCCATTGTGTTGCCGTCTTTACACGTTGGATATCCTAGGTCTAGCAGCTTTTTGATTACATTACTTCCAAGATCTTTGTAGTATTTGTCTTCAAAGGCTGTTATTATGAAGTTATCCATATCCGTTACTACGAACTGTTCATACACACCTTGTGAGCCTGTGACCACAACACAAAAGGGATGAGGTGGGTGTCCCAACTCGTTCACTACTTCATCTATCACAATTCTCATAATTTCATCGTTTATGTAACTTATAGCTTTAGTTAGGTGGAGGGGATGCGGCGCCTCGGGGCTCATCAAAGCTTGTGACGCCCGCAACGCCCAATCGCTGACTTCCCTCAAGTGGCGCCTGAGCTCGTCAGCTGACTTGACCCTTCTGAGGTCGCGGATCGTGTGCAGCGGTATTGGTGCCATCCGGTAGGCTATGTCGCGCATTGTCACGACCCCCCTAAGCCTCCCTCGCCCGTCTACAACGATCAGGTGTTTGACGTTAGACATGGTCATCTTGATCAAAGCCTCGAGGCTGGATGTTGTCTCCTCCACCACAACAAGCTCCTTGCTCGAAACGAAGGAAACTAGTCTGTTGAGGTCCACGCCGCTCGCTACAGCCCTCCTCAGGTCCGTGTCCGTAAATATCGCAAGGGGATATCCGTCGTCGCTTACGATGACTACTGAGGAGACAGATCGCTCTGCCATAACCCTGGCCGCCTCTCTGATCGAAGTGTTCTCAGGAACGGTCACAGGCTCGCCCCTGATCACCTCAACGATCGGGCTCTCCGTTCGGTAAGCTGGAGGGAGCACCGCGTCGCGTTCATCGACGAGCAGAATCGACTCTTCCTCCGAGACAACCCCGCCCTTCACCAGTAGGCTTTCCCCGCTCTCATAGAAGTCCTCGTTGTATTTGATAACCCCTTTATAAACATAAACCTTGCCGGAGAGCTTGATCTCGGTTTTTGGGGGTAAATAGATTATTGAGACCGAGTTTTTGAAGAGTTTCAAAAAATTATCGAACTGTCTAATGAACTCTCTAAGGTCGCTGCTCGATCTGCCGCTCATTTTGCTACCTTATCTCCGGCGTTCTGCACTTGTCCACGAACTTCATTACCTCTTCGCCCTCGCGTTTGGTTGCCAGAGACACTATGATGGCCGTTATCAAGTTGGCGAAGAAACCGATCACACCCCATGCGATGGTACCGATCTTCTGTCCCGCGATCTCGATCGGCGGGTAGTTGTAGACGCCGACCAGCAGAACGTACGGGAAGGCCGTCAGCATGCCGACGATCATACCAGCCACTATTCCGTACCTGTTGAGCCTCTTCCAGAATATCCCCAACATGATGATGGGAGTGAGCGAGGATGCCGCGAACACGAAGGCCCACGCGACCAGAAGGGCGACGTAGATTGCGAACCTCGGGTCAGCGACCGCTTGGGAAGCTAGAATCGCAGCGATCACGCCGATGATCCAGAGGATTATCCTCGCCAGCCAGACCTCGCTCTTCTCGGAGACCTGGGGGTTGATGAAACGCTTGTAGATGTCCCTTGTTACACCGGTAGACATGGCTAGCAACAGACCGTCAGCGGTGCTGATCGCCGCAGCCAGACCACCCATGGCCACGAATGGTGATATAATCCAGATCATTCCGAACATGTCAGGCATCCCTACCACCACAATGTCGCCGTGGAAGGTCAACTCAGCTGGCTGCAGGATCCCGTCGTTGTTGGCGTCCCTGATCGTAATGAGCCCGGTTGGGAGCCACTTCTTCACCCACTCGACCTCCATCGCGTCACTGACCCGCATCCCCCAAAGCTGGGAGAACGAGTACCTCGCTATGGCGGCGTATATGGAGGCCGTGACGTAAAGCAGCCCGATGAAGACAAGGCTCCAGCCTACGCTGTACCTTGCCGCCCTCATGCTCGGCACCGTGTAATACCTGATCAGGATGTGCGGCAGACCCATCGTGCCCAGCATCAGGAGCACTGCAGACATGATCCAGTTCAGCTGTCCTGTCCCTGCGGCTAAGGGTCTCGCGAATGGCTCGGTCCATGCTCTCAACCCGTATGCAAGCTCCCTTGACTCAAGCGACCCTACGATCTCACCGTACGTGAAGTGGGGCAGAGGTCGGAACAGTCCCAAGAAGTAGGACGCGATCAGCACGGGCGTCCAGTACATCGAGATCAGGAAGATGTACTGCAGGAACTGCACCCACGTTATGCTTCGCCATCCGCTGGTCCAGGAGTACAGGACTGTCCCCAGTACGCCCACGAAGACCCCGATTGTCGCAGGTATGCCTAGGAACCTCCCGAAGACCACGCCTACACCCAAAAGTTGCGCCGACAGATAGGTCAGGTTCATGATGAAGAGCATCACCACAGCGACCATCCTCGCAGGTCCCCAGTGCCCAGCCCTCGCCTCTATGAACTCCGGTACGGTGTAGGTGTCAGATCTCCGGATAAACGGTGCTACCGTGAAGGACATCAGCGTGTATCCCAGTGTCCAGCCGATGATGTACGGTAGAGCGTCGAAACCCAACAGCGCGATCGTCCCGGCCATAGAGAGGTAGGAGGCTGCTGACATCCAGTCTGCTGCGGTGGCCGCTCCGTTGATCACAGGAGGTATCCGCCTCTCCGCGACGTAGAAGGCCTCGACGGTCGCTCTCCTCAAACTCAGCGCCAGCACGAAGTACACGAACAGCGACCCCACCACGATGACCAGGGAGGCAATGTACGAGCCCAGCGCAACCGCAGAGCCAGCGATCGCGATAGCGTATACGATGAGAGCCGTCCCCGTCGCCCTCTTCGGATCAGACATGATGTTAGAAACTAGCCCCATCTACACCTCACGCTCCTTCTGCATTTTGAGGAACTCTCGGTCGACCCGATCCATGTACGCGGCGTACGCGAATATCGCAATTATGCCCGCTACGATCACGATGAATGCCGGTACGTACCAGTGTAGCGGCGGCAGCGACCCTATCCTTATCCCCCTGAACCAGTATGGATTGGGAATTTCTATTATCACCGCTATAATCAACCAGATTATCAGCCACACCACAGTCACCCGAGACAGCCGTTTCCAATACCATTGGTATGGGTCTTTTCCCGTCACGTGCCGGAACTTGATGCACCGTTATAAAAAAATTTTGATGAGCCATTAAATCGTGAATTAACATTTCGACTTCGCGTTCCGGTTCAATTTTTATTAGGTGAGGGGAAGGAATTAGACCATTGCTTAACGAGGGGACAAGCCGATCTGCCGGCAGGGACGACATTCATCCCATTCTCCACATAATGTGTCGAATTATGATCGGATTATTACGATTAGAGTAAACGTATTTGATGGGGGTGTGCTGAAAGCGTACCTATCCTGGACGTTTGTGCTGAGTCCTTGGGCCGTATGCGCAGGAGGGCGATGAGGCGCCCTCGACCCAAATTTCCGACCCCTCGGCACGTCCTCGGTCGGCGTTCCGCTTTCGGACGAAAAAGGCTGGCTTATTTCGTCGTGACACAAAAATATATACTGCATCATACAGTAAAATACTCGCTATGGTTGTTAATACGTCAGACCCGAGTAACGGACGACGGTCGTCATCGAACGGGGCCGCTGAACTCGGTGACCGGTTGCAGGTCAGAAGACTTATCGGTCGCTCAGGGGGCGTGGCTGAGGTTTGAGGAGCATCGGTCATGAAGGGCTAAAGGGGATCGTCTACCCCCTCATTCCGCTTGTAGCGGGGATCATGACGCTGGCCGCGGGACTCGGCACGGCCCAGGCGATCGCGATGGCCGTCTTCACGGGCATCATCGGGGGGACGTTGCTCTTCTGGAGGTTCAGGCTGGCGTTCGCCATGGTCGGAATATTCGTCCTGATGGGGGCTGGTCTGATGGACGTGGTCACCTTCATCGAGTTCGCGAGGATCGATGTCATCGCGTTCCTCCTCTGCATGATGACGGTCATCGGGTTCCTAGAGGAGAGAAGGTTCTTCGAGGTCGTCGTGGACAGGGTGTTAACGCTTGGTGGGGGAAGCGCTCCTAAGCTGGTCCTCATATTGATGCTCATGTCGGCCCTCTCCGCTGCTCTAGTCGACGAGGTCACTTCGATACTGTTCATGATGACCTCGGTGATAACGCTGGCTGGAAGGTTCCAGGTCCCTCTCATACCGCTGATGCTGATCACCGTGTTCGCAACGAACATCGGGAGCAGCGCTACGGTGGTAGGGAACCCAATAGGTGTAATGATCGCTCTGAGTTCAGGTTATGGGTTCTTGGACTTCTTGAGGTGGGCGACCCCGCCGGCGATCATCGCCACCCTAGTCACATACGCAGCGTGCACGCTCTACTACAAGAAGTTCCTCAACGAGCTGGACCTGAAGCTGAAGGCAGCGAAGGAGGAACAGGTTCAGTTCGCGAAGGCCAACAACCCGAGGATGAACAACAGACTCGACATGACCGCCCTGATGGTCTTCCTGGGCGTGATAGGAGGGCTCGTGCTCCACACACCGATCGAGCAGTTATTCGGCCTGAAGAAGAACACGATGCTGATAGGGGTCGCGATGGCAGGAGCAGGTACAGTCCTTCTCCTCGAGCGGGAGAAGGCAAGGGACTTGGTCGAGAAAAGGGTCGACTGGTGGACGCTGACGTTCTTCATGCTCTTCTTCGCATCGGTGGGCACGCTGAGATACACTGGTGTGACCGGTTTCATATCGGGGGCCCTGACCTCGGCGTTCGGGAGAATGGGCGAGTTCGCAGTGATCTCCGTCCTCTACTCGATAGTGGGGTTCATGACGGCCTTCATGGACAACGTGCTCGCTGTGGCGTTCTGGATTCCCGTGGTGCAAGAGATGATTGGTTCTGGGGCTATCTCCGACAAGGTCTGGTGGGCCATGCTCTTCGCTGGCACCTACGTCGGTAACCTCACCATGATCGGGAGCACCGCTAACATCGTGGCGATCGGGATGATAGAGAGGCAGAAATTGGGCCACGTGACGTTCCTGCGTTGGTTGAAGCCGGGGCTCGTGGGAGCACTGATGCCGACAGCCGTCGCTATCCTTTGGCTGCTCCTCGTTTGATAGGCCAGATCGTACGTAAAACTGATAGGAGCGGTGTTCAGGGTTTGACTCTCACCGGACCTCCTTCATCTTAGCCACGGCTTCCCTTATCTCCTCCACTGAAGCCTCTTCCTCGAGGGTCGAAAGGTCTCCGAGCTCCTGACCGAGCCACAACCTCCGCATGACCCTGCGCATGATCTTGCCGCTCCTCGTCTTCGGGAGCATGTTCACGAACTTCAGGTCCCTGATCACCACGATCGGGCCGAGGCTTTTCCTTACGTACTCGATCAGCTCCTTCTTCAGCTCCTCGCTCGGCGCGTACCCGGGCTTCAGCACCACGAAAGCCACCACGACCTCACCCCTTAGCTCATCGGGCACACCGGATACGCCCGCCTCAGCGACCGCCGGATGTGTTATCAGGCTGCTCTCGACCTCGATGGTCCCTATCCTGTGGCCGGAGATCTTGATGATCTCGTCGGCCCTTCCGCTGAACCAGACGTAACCGTCCTCATCGATCATCGCGGCGTCGCCCGTGCAGTAGAGCCCCTTGACCCTTACCTCCCAGTAAGAGGAGACGTAACGCTCAAAGCTGTCCCAAAGGGTCGGCGTGAGTCCCGGGAAAGGTCTGCGGAGATAAAGGACCCCCTTCTGCCCCCGTGGTAGCTCCTCCCTGCCAGACTCGTCGTAGATAACCGGATCCACACCCGGCAATGGTAACCCTGCAGACCCCGGCCTGATGTACCTCATCAAACCGTCGCCACCGATGCCGTACGGATACCCGAATAGCGCCCCTGTAGTCTCGGTCTGCCACATGTGATCTATCACGGGGATAGAGTTGCTGAAGACCTCCACCTGCAACCACTTCCAGACCTCAGGGTTGAGGACCTCGCCTGCAACTGCCACCCTCTTAACCGAGCTCAGATCGTGCTCCTTAGCCTGCTCGGTACCGAACTTCCTCAGCATTCTCAGCCCCGTGGGAGAGGTACAGAAGAGCGTCGCCCTGTACCGTGAAAGGGTCTCCCACCAGACTCCTGTGTGAGGATAATCGGGAGTGCCATCGTAGACGACGGCCGTTGCGCCTGCGAGGAGCGGACCGAAGACGATGTAACTCTGCCCCACTATCCACCCTATGTCGGAAGTGTTGAAGACTACGTCATCCGGACCGAGTCCGTAAACCCATTTCGCAGCCCAATAGTTCCAGATCTGATATCCCCCGTGGACGTGAACCACCGGCTTGGGTTTCGCGGTCGTACCGGAGGTTGGCATGATGAAGACCGGGTCTCCGGCATCGGTCTCCACGAAATCCGAGCTCTCGCCTCCACCCAGCCTGACGAACTCCTCGATCGTGAGGTCGTTGTCGTCCATCTGAAGCTCCAGAGACGGCCTCACCCTCTTCACCACCTTAGTGACCCCCGCGCCTCGGACCCTCTCGAGAGCTCTGTCGAGCCGCTGCTTCAATGGAACCTCTTTTCCGCGCCTTATCAGATAGTCCTGCGTGAGCACCAACTTGGGCGTCGTCAGCTCGACTCTGTCTGCGACCGCATCCGATGAGAAGCCAGAGAAGACCGTGCAGGAGATCGCGCCGATTCGAGCACACGCCAGCATCATCGCAGCCGCCTCCACGGAGTTCGGCATGTAGATGAGCACCCTGTCACCGTGTCCGACTCCCGCCCCGCGAAGGGCTGCTGCATATCGCCTGACAATCGAGAAGAGCTCGTCGTAGGTCACGGAATAGGACAACCCGAGCTCCGGGGAATGATAGATGTACGCAGCCTTGCTCCCGTACTTAGGCACCTTCGCGTCGAGGCAATTATAGGATATGTTGGTCTTACCGCCGACGAACCAAGAGAACCTGGGATACTTCCACTCGAACGGTCTCTCCCATCTTTTGAACCACGTAACGTCTCCCTGACTCCAAGCCTCTTCGGCCCTTCCCTCCCAGAAAGCTCCGGGGTTCGAGCGCTCCTCCTCCCAAAGTGAGCGAAAGACACGGATCGGATCGCCGCCGCGATCGCTCATTCATCCTCGACAGAAGATTGCGCTTTATGAATATTTCTACATATTGATTTTAACGTCATTCATAAAAGGAGTCAAAGGGTTAAAGTCACACGGAATAACCAGAACCTCTGTTTGCGGTCTCGATATGGCTATATCAGGTAGAACAGCGGGAAGAGGAACACCCAGACTATGTCGACGAAGTGCCAATAATAGCCGAAGTACTCGATCGACTCCCAGTTGTCTTTGCCGTAAGCACCCTTGATCGACCTAGAGACGAGATATGCCAAGGCGAGTAACCCTGCTGTCACGTGTGCGCCGTGAACTCCGGTGGTGAGGAAGAACGTCGACGCTGGCAAGGAGCTTCCGAATGTAACTCCGTGATGTATCAGTTCGGACCACTCGTTGTACTTGTTAAACAGGAAGAGCAACCCCAGCCCGATTGTGCTTCCCAAGAAGGCAGTTGTCAGGCCCTTTCTCCCTGCTTTTGCTGAAGCTAAGGCCAAGACTACCGTCAGACTGCTGGTCAGCAGGACGAAGGTGTTCACGGCGCCGTGCCAGACATCGAGCATCGTACCCGGCGCAGGCCACGAGCCTGAAGCACCCCTGACGTAGATGTAAGCCGAGATCAGTATTCCGAAGAGCGCGATCTCAGACGCGATGAACGTCCACCAGCCCAGCTTAACCCTGTCAACACCATCGAAGGGCCATCGTTCTCCGATTGGGTCCTCGAAGGCGACGAACTTCTCCCTCCCCCAGCCCACGATGCTGATCGCAAGCACCAGAAGTCCGACCGGTAACATCAGCGAGTGTACCGTTAGCCCCGCGAGTGTCAGGAAAGACCCTAGACTGACGCCGAAAGGATAAGGCGATAAGTGCGTCTCGTGGTGGTGATGTACTGCTCCGTTGGTGGAAATGAATTCGAGCTTTCCGCTTGAGAAGGTCGGTATCCCATGGAAGTTGTGGGGTGGTGGTGGAGACTCGGTCGCCCACTCGAGCGTGAAGGCCCCCCACGGGTTGTTTCCTGCTGGAGGACCGTTACGCAAGCTCCAGAGGAGGTTCCAGAACATTATCAAGAAAGACAGCCCGAAGATCAGTCCGCCGATCGTTGCCAGCTGATGCCAGAAGAGGAGGTCCGGTTGGTAGATCGGTACCCTTCTGGGCGTCTCCCATGCGATGAACAACGGGAAGTACAGCAGGTTGTACCCGATCATCGAGGTGACGAAGTGGATCCTGCCGAGCTTCTCATCGAACATCCTCCCCGTCATCTTGGGATACCAGTAGTAGATTGCCGCCAAAAGCCCGAGCAACCCACCTCCGACCATAGTGTAGTGGAAGTGGGCGACAACGAAGTAGGTGCCCCTAAGGATGTAGTCCAATACGTTGGACCCCAAGAAGACGCCGGTTATCCCGCCGATGATGAAAACGCCTATCGAACCTAGGACGAAGAGGAACGGCGTGTTGATCCGGATGTTTGCCTTCACCAAAGAGTAGATGTAGGAGAGGATTATCGCGTCGAACGGTATCGAGATCGCTATGGTGGTTATCGTGAACACCCTCCTGACGTCCTGGCTGATGCCGGTGTTGAACATGTGATGACCCCATACCAAAAAGCTTAGGACCGCGACGATGACCATCGCGACCATCACGGCCGTCCTGCCGAAGAGGTGTTTCCTCGTGGAAGCCTGTATCACCTCCGCCATCGCGCCGAGACCCGGGAACAGGACGATGTAGACCTCTGGGTGACCGAAGAACCAGAAGATGTGGTCCCAGAGCAACGCTCCGCCCTCCGGGGAGGTGAAGTACACCGTACCTAGCAACCTGTCGGATGCCAAGATCACTAACCCTGCGAGCAAAGACGGGAACGCGTAGAGCATCATCAGAACAGTGAGGAGGATCGAGAAGGTGAACATCGGCAGCTTGTTTATGGTGAGACCTTGGGCCCTTGACCTGAAGATCGTCACTACGAAGTTAAACGTTGATGCCGTCACGGAGGCCACAAGGAGAGCCAGTCCCAGACCGCCTGTGTTGACTCCCACGTAGGGCGAGAACTGGTTCGTGGTCAATGGAGCGTACATAGTCCAACCAGCGTCGATTGCGCTGTCCTGAAAGAAGGAGATGATTGTGAGGATGCCACCGAAGAGGTAGAGCCAGTAGCTCAACGCGTTCAACCTGGGGAACGCGAGGTCCCTTGCTCCGATCTGCAGCGGGACGACGTAATTCGCAAAGGCGAATCCCAGCGGCGAGATGACGAAGAGTATCATCACGAGACCGTGCATTGTAACAGCTTGGTTGAATTTCTGGGCGTTCAGGAAGTTCAGTGATGGATCGGTGAGCTGGAAGCGGAAAAGCAACGCCAGCACTCCTCCTATTATGAGGAAGTAGATCGATGTGACCAAGTAGAGAATGCCGACGTCCTTGTGGTTGGTGGTCATCAGCCAACGCTTTATCGACGAGGCGGGTGGCAAGGGATTATGCGTCATTTGGACACACCTCCTTGTGATTGATACCACCTTTCAAACTCTGAGGGTTCCATGACCACCAGTTTGCCGATCATTACGCCGTGACCCGTCCCGCAGAGCTCGAAGCATCTGATCTCATAGGTGCCGGGGACGCGGACCTGCGTCCAGTAACTGTTGATCTTGCCTGGTATCGCGTCGATCCCTATTCCGAGCTCGAGGACCCCGAACTTGTGAAAGACGTCTCTGCTGGTAACGATGAACTTAACCGGCCTGTTCGCCGGTATCCTGCCCTCACCGAGCACGACGACACCGTTCGGATAGGTGAACTCCCATCCCCACTGGAAGGCGGTCACCCTGATCTCGAAGGAATCTCTGGGCGGAGACTCAAGGTACTCGAGGGTCGAGAAGGTCCCCACTATCAGCGAGATCACGATGGCGGAGCTCAGGACAAGTGACAGGAGGAGCTTGATCGGAAAGCCCTGACGCGGCGGGAGCTCGCCAAGACTTACCTCGCCTTCTGCTGGTTTGTCCTCTCGAGCTCTATAGCGGAGCAGGTTGTAGATCATGTAGGAGCCGACGACTACTCCTACAAGAGTTCCCAGCGTCAAGAACAGGTTGAAGAGCCCATATACGGCCTCGGCCGAGGTCGAGACCATACCTTTTGGAGGTATTAAATTTCATAAGATAAAGGTGACGGCTCAGCACCGATTCAAAGGAGGCGATGCCTTTCGCGAACTGAAGAAATACGGACTTGCCGGATGGATCGCGTGAACCGTATCACCCGAGATGTGGCGCGGTGAGACCTTGCCTGTCCCCCGGTGCTCTCTCAGCTCTTGGGTGACCCTGAGATCCAGTCTTCTATGAGGGTGCAACCGATCGGGCTGACGCTCTGACTCGGGCCGCAGTTCTGATTGAACGGGCAGAGCGGGCACGGCGAGCCAAACAGGGCGGAGGGATTGAACCTCCTTATCTGAGGGATGAGCTTCATGGTCCACCTGTCGTTCGCAAGTATCTTGACCCTCTTCACCAGCCCCTTCCTTTCCAATTTTATGGCGATCCTCGAGCCGTCCCTGCTGGATACGCCCAGCTCGTGCCAGAGCTCCGATTGAAGGATGCCCTCCTCCTTCTCGAGAAGTAACTTTATCGCCTGCTCCTCGAGCTTAGATATCTTCGATGTTTGCATGAACCCCCCTTACACCATATTCGGTGGTGGCAATATTTATGTGCTGGGGTAAACAACACGCCGGACTGCCCTGCCATCGCATCATGGCCTCTTCAGCCCCTTTAAGTGCGCTGCGTGGAGCTCGTTGAGCGACCTCACCTCCCAGTCGCCCTTGCTCAGCCACTTCAGGACTTTGATGGCCGCGTTCAGCGATTGGAAGGTCGTTATGTAGGGTATCCCCGTTATTACGGCCCCGCGTCTTATCAGGTACCCTAGCCTGTCGCGCTCACCGGCCCTTAACCTCCTGACGTCAACAATCAAGCCGACGTTCAGACTTCTGAACTCGAGGGCCGCATCGACCTCATGGCTCCAACTTGAAGGGTCTATTTTCACGACGTCCCGCTCGATCCCATCAACCGCGCCCTCCGTGATCACGCACACTTCGAGACCGATCGATTTCAGCGACTCGATCGCATAGGCGCCCTCCGCAACGGTCTCCGAGCTCACCGCGACCAACACCCTCACCCCCCTCCGGATCGGATTGTTGGCAGCCAGCTGGGCCTTCCAGTAGGCCTCTTCGAAGGTCGCACCGATCCCCATGCACTCACCTGTTGACTTCATCCTCGGCTCGAGGATTGGGTCAACTCCCGGCAACTTCGAGAACGAGAAGACCGATTCCTTGACCGCGACGTAGTGGGGGTTGATCTCCTCCCTTAGCCCCAGATCCCTTAGCTTGGCTCCCAACATCACCTTGGTCGCGACCTTCACCAAGGGTACGCCTATCGCCTTACCGACGAAGGGAACTGTCCTGGAGGCCCTCGGGTTGGCCTCTATGACGTAAACATCGTCCCCCATCACCGCGTACTGGACGTTGAGGAAACCCACGACGCCAAGCTCTAGGGCGAGTCGCCTGGTGTAGTCCTTTATCCTCTCGAGGGCCCTTGAAGAGAGGTTTTGAGGGGGGATGACCATGGCAGCGTCGCCGCTGTGCACTCCCGCGAGCTCCACGTGCTCTAGTACGCCGCAGATGAAGACCGACTCGCCGTCGCTTATGGCGTCAACGTCCACCTCGACCGCAGGGAACAGGTACTCATCGATCAGCACGGGTCTCTCCTCGGTGACCTCAAGAGCGACGCTGATGAGCCTCATCATCTCCTCTCTGTTCCAGACTATGCCCATCCCTCTCCCGCCCAAGACGTACGACGGCCTCACCAGCACGGGATAGCCCAGGGATTCAGCGATCTCGAGGGCCTCTTCAACGCTCTTCGCAGTACCGCCCTCAGGTTGGGGTATGCCGAGTTTGAGGAGAAGCTCCCTGAACCGCTTCCTGTCCTCGCAAATGTCAATGCTGTCGTGACTGGTGCCCAGAATCCGCACTCCCGCCTCGGCCAGCCTCTTGGATAGCTTCAGAGGAGTCTGGCCTCCGAGCTGCACGATAACGCCGTCGGGCCGCTCCCGCTCGATCACGTTCATCACGTCCTCGAACGTCAGGGGCTCGAAGTAGAGGCGCGTCGACACGTCGAAGTCCGTGCTGACCGTCTCGGGGTTGTTGTTCACGACCACCGAATCCATGCCCTCTTCTCTGATCGCGAGCGAAGCGTGAACCGAGCAGTAATCGAACTCTATCCCCTGACCTATTCTGATGGGGCCGGAGCCTATTATGAGGACGCGCCTTTTGCCCTCGTTGACTCTGGCTTCGTCGGTTTCCTCATAAGTCGAGTAATAATAGGGGGTCACGGCCTCGAACTCTCCGGCACAGGTGTCCACCATCTTGTAGACCGGCCTCACGTTGAGGGACTTCCTCAACTTCCTGACTTCTTCCTCGCTCATCCCCAACGCGTTCGCTATCTGTCGATCCGAGAACCCTAACCTCTTCGCTTCGCGCAAAAGTGAGGCGAAATCTGGGGATCCGGGATCTGCGTTTCTGAGCGCGCGCTCCATCTCCACTATCCTCTTGATGCCGTTCAGGAACCACCGGTCGATGCGTGTGAGTCGATGTATCTCATCGACACTCATTCCCATCCTCAAGGCATCCCTGATCGCGAAGACGCGCTCCCAAGTCGGGTTGAGCAGCAGCCCCTTGAGCTGTTCCGGAGTTCTCTCGACGTCACGACCGTCTGAACCTAGACCGAATCTGTTAATCTCCAGCGACCGAATCGCCTTCTGCAGCGCCTCCTCGAAGGTCCTTCCGATGCCCATGGCCTCCCCGGTCGACTTCATCATCGTTCCGATGACCGCGTCTAAATCGTCGAAGACGTCAACCGGCCATCTGGGTATCTTGACGACGACGTAATCGATTGTAGGCTCCATTGCTGCTGTGACGGTCCCTACGACCTTGTTACTTATCTCGTCAAGACGATAACCCAGTGCGATCTTAGCGGCTGTTCGCGCTATGGGGTAACCGGTAGCCTTCGATGCGAGCGCAGAGCTCCTGCTTACCCTGGGGTTCACCTCTATCACCGTGTACTCGAAACGCTCCGGGTTCACACCGAACTGAATGTTGCATGCCCCCTCGATTCCGATCGCCCTTACGACCTTGAATGCCACCCTCCTCAGAATGTGAAATTCCTCGTCGGTGAGGGTCTGTGCCGGAGCAACCACTATGCTCTCTCCGGTGTGGATCCCTAGGGGATCGAGGTTCTCCATCGGGCATACGCAGACGCAGTTGTCTGCTGAGTCCCGGAGTATCTCAAGCTCATACTCCTTCCAACCCTCGAGGTACTCGTCGATCGCGACCTTGTTGTTCATGCTGACCATCAAACCAGTGCTGACCAATCTCCTCAGCTCCTCCTCGTTTCTCGCTACGCCGGAGCCCGTGCCTCCGAGCGCGTAACTTGCCCTGCAGAGTACCGGGTATCCGCCCAGTTCCCGAACCGCATCTCTGGCCTCCTCGAGGCTCGAGACCTCAATGGATCTTGGAATCGGCTCCCCGATCGACCTGATCAGCTCGTGGAATAGCCTCCTGTCCTCAGCCCTCCTGATGCCCTCCACCTGAGTACCGATTACTTTGGTCCCCACCTCATCCAGAACGCCGGTCTCCTTCAGCTTCACCACCAAGTTCAAACCGGTCTGGCCGCCCATGGTCGGGAGGATCGCATCGGGCCTCTCCCTCCTCAGCACCCTCGCGACGGTTTCTACGTCCAAGGGCTCGATGTAAACGACATCCGCGATCTCGTAATCGGTCTGTATCGTTGCCGGGTTTGAGTTTACGAGTATCACCTTCACGCCGTCTTCCCTCAACGCGAGACACGCTTGAGATCCTGAGTAGTCGAACTCCGCCGCCTGTCCTATGACGATCGGGCCCGACCCTATCACGAGGACGCTTTTGATCCAGTCGAGCTTGGGCATCAGAGCATCACCAGGAACTCGTCGAATATCCGGGCCCCGTCGGACGGCCCCGGACGCCCCTCCGGGTGATACTGGGTCGATAGTATGTTCAGGTCCTCGTGCTCCAAACCCTCGATGGTACCGTCGTTGAGGCTGACCTGCCTCACCTTCAACCCCTTACCCTCCAGACTGCGCGGGTCAACTGCGTAACCGTGATTCTGAAGAGTTATGTGGATCTGACCGGTCTTCAGGTCCTTGACCGGGTGATTAGTCCCCCTGTGACCGAATTTCATCTTGTACGTCCTACAACCGAGAGCAAGCGATATCAGCTGGTGTCCCAAGCAGACCCCCATCATCGGCACCTTACCCATCAATTTCCTCACGGTCTCGATCGCATAACCGAGCACCGCCGGATCTCCGGGGCCGTTGGAGACGATTATTCCGTCCGGGTCCCAGCTAAGTATCTCTTCAGCGGACGTGTGGGCTGGGAACCTTATGACGGTGACGTTCCCCTCCAACAGCTTCCGCACTATTCCGAGTTTAACTCCGCAGTCCAGCAGCGCCACGCTCTTCCGGCCTTTACCCATCAGCTCGACCTTGCTACAGGTCGTCTCCCTTACGAGGTCCACCTCGTACCTCCAACCAGCAAGCCTCTCTCTCAGGGCCTCGATCTCGACGGAGCTCACGTCGCCACAGACTAAGACAGCAGGTATCGTTCCGTGCTCACGGATCATCACCGTCAACGCCCTAGTGTCAACCCCTTCGATCCCGACGATCCCGTACTCCTTGAGGAGATCGCTGAGCCGACCTCTGCTTTTCGCGTTAGACGGATAATAGCACGCGTCCCTAACGACCACGCCTTCGGCCCAGATCCTGTCGGACTCAAGCTCCCCTGTCCAAGCTCCGTAGTTGCCTATGTGTGTGTAGGTGAAGAGCACAATTTGGCCGTTGTACGAGGGGTCTGAGAGCGTCTCCTCGTAACCGCTCAATGACGTCGTGAAGACGAGCTCACCGAAGGCCTCACCGTCGACACCGATGGATTTGCCTCTGATGATCGCCCCGTTCGCGAGCAGCAGCAGCCCCTCGGACATCATAACGTTCTGCAGGGTCTACTAGAAATAACTTAAGCCCGGACTCGTGAAACGTTGAATAATTGATGACCGACACAACGCCCACAGAGCCCGAGGGAAGCCACTCCATCGGAGAGGCAACCATCGATCTGCGGACCGATAGCGGTGACGGACCCGGAGTCGATTGAATTAATCCCTACCACGCCTAGAGAGGATCTCAACCCAGGGGTTGTCCCGGAGGAAGCTCGGAAGACCCTCTTGCCCCCGCGCAGCCCCCTCTTCATTCCCCACTCCCACTTCGACTGTCACCATTCTCCTGTCACCGGCCTCTAGGGCCTCAACTCTCTTCGCCAACCTCGCAAGGTGTGCCTTGATAGACTCGAGTTCGGAGACGATATCGCCGAGCTGTTCTAAGGAGCTGACCCTGACCTCGAGCCTCTCAAGTCTGTCGATCAAGTTCTCGAGGTTTGCCCGGGCCGTGGAACCTGCAACCTGACCGGTATCGATGACCCTCTGCTTGAGGGCGTTCTCTAACGCGTCCATCTTCTTCAAGAGCTCGTTGATCGCACCCCTCATCTCCTCTAGGACCGGTGCGTG
Organism: Candidatus Calditenuaceae archaeon; assembly: GCA_025058225.1. Taxonomy (GTDB): domain Archaea; phylum Thermoproteota; class Nitrososphaeria_A; order Caldarchaeales; family Calditenuaceae; genus Calditenuis. The sequence goes on from JANXEE010000019.1 coordinate 41,635, forward strand.
GGTCTGTGGACCCTCTGAATGCCTCGACGCGTGGTGCGTCCTTACCCGGGGAGGCACTACCTCTTCGACGGAGAGGTCGTCGTACGTGACCAGCCCCAAGCCGTGAACCCTGAAGACGTACTCTCCGACCCTGTCCGCGATTCTGCGAGGGGTCGCGACGTATGCGAACCTTCCCTTACCGACCTCCATCGAGGCCTCCATCAGCGCAGAGACCAGCTCAGAGATGGAAACTTCCTCATCGACCACCTTAACGCAGCCCTCGGATGAACCCTGAGAGATCAGTATCTGGTCCTCCTCGATCGCGACTAAGTACCCTGCCCTCCTGAAGTAATCTGCGATGCGCGCCCTTACTCCTCGCTCAGCGGCCAACCATTAGGTCAAATCTGCGGACGGATATGAAACTCTCGTCGCCTCATCCCGAGTGTGAGAGGAAGTCCAACCGGCCTCCGTCGATCGTGATCACCTGGCCTGTGATGAAGGAAGCCCCCTCCGAGACGAGGAAGGCCACCAGCTGTGCGACCTCCTCCGACCTTCCGACTCTCTTGAGCGAAGTCCTCTCCGAGGTCCAACGTATGAGCTCCTCCGCCTCCTCCTTGGGACTGCCGAAGACGAGATCGGTCAAGATGAGACCCGGTGCGACCGCGTTCACGGTGATGCCGTATTCTCCGAGCTCCATCGCAAGTCTCTTAGTCAGCACGACGATCGCGGCCTTGCTCATCGCGTAGAACGTGGTGTTCCTAGCGCTAGTTCCGAAGCCGGCGATAGAGCTCACGTTCACGATCCGACCCCATCTGTTCACCCTCATGTAAGGCACCGCAGCGGCTGTGCAGTTCACGACGCCTTTCACGTTCACCGAATAAAGCCTGTCGAGTATCGAGATGTCGTCCATAACGCCCCCCCTCAGGAAGATGCCTGCGTTGTTCACCAACACGTCGAGCCTCCCGAACGCTGCAATGGTCTCCCCGACGAGCCTCTCGGCCTCCTCTCTCACCGAAACGTCAGCCCTCACGGCTATCGCTTTACCGCCGAGGCTCTCAATGACCTCGAGCGTTTTCTTAGCCTCATTCTCTCTGTTCAGGTAATTACACACGACGCTACAACCAATTCTCGCGAGCTCAATGGCTATCGCCCTGCCGATGCCCCTGGAGGAACCGGTTACGATAGCGACCCGCCCGTCCAGCCCTCCCATTACCCGACCAAGCTTCGCCGAGACTATTAGGTTAACCGGCCTTAATTGCGATGAAAATTCACATTAATAGAATGGCGGGCCGAAGTGGTTTACAGGGTTGCGTCCGCAAACTAAGACGGTCCTCACAACTACCACCCTCAGGACGTACTTCAGGCTCACTAAACCGAACGTGTGGTGGCTCCTGGTCTTCACGGGGATCGGTGGCTTCTTCGTCGGGTCTGCTGGGCGCTTGGACTTGGGCCTCCTCCTTCTGACGGCCTTCGCCTTGACTTGCGGATCAGCAGGATCGGAGACCATATCCAACTACATCGAGAGGGAGACGGACGCGTTGATGTCGAGGACAAGGAAGAGGCCGCTGCCCTCAGGTGCGATCACACCTCCCGAGAAGGCCCTGTGGCTCGGACTCGTTCTGACCATCGCTGGCGTCGCCGCCTCAGCGCTCATCAACGTCTACGCCTTGTTGTTCATGGTGATCGGGGTACTGGACTACGTGGTCGTTTACGTACTACTGACCAAGAAACGGACACCCCTGAACATACTGCTCGGCAGCTTCGCGGGTGGAGCACCAGCCATGATCGGATACGTCTCCGCCAAAGGCATCCCCGACCTGACGGGGTGGTTGTTGGCCGCACTCGTCGTTCTTTGGATACCTGCACACGTCTGGAGCCTGGCCCTGAGGTACAAGGAGGACTATAGGAGGGCCGGGATACCCATGTTGCCGGTCGTTGTGAACGAGAGGAAGGCCATACGGTGCATCGTATCAACGGTGATTCTGCTGGTGGCGTTCTCGCTGACCCTCCCCCTGATCGAGCAGAGGCTCGGTACGGTCTATTTGGCCGCTGCCCTGGTCACCGGTGCGATCCTGATCTACCTGAGCCTCCGGACCGCTCTGAGACCTGACTTCAGCAACTTCTGGAGACTCTTCAAGTTCACAAGCCCGCACCTGGCGGTCCTTTACGGGGCCATGATGATCGACCTGCTCTTATAAGAAAGGCCGGTCGTGCACCTTCAGCCCCTTACGGATACCGGCATTAGGACTTTTATAGGAAGACGAACATCTCGTTTTGGAATATGAGCGTGCCGATCGACGTGAAGACGACGCTTGAGCGGTTCAGGAGGTTCATGATCTACAACACATGCCTCTCCTTCATCCCAAAGGGGTACCTGAAGGACCCGACCGTCTTCCCGGAGAGGAACAACGACAAGGGCCAGATCTACCTGGAGGCCGCGGCGAAGATCGAGCTCGCAAAGATCAGGGACATCACCTTCGTAAAAGCGGTGGACGTCCTCGGGGTAATCTACGCCTCCAAGAGCGGCAACACTCAGCTCAGGTGGAGGCAGATCAGCGGCTCACTCGGCAGGCTGACGGGACAGGCGTCACTCAACTCGCTCGTCAACCTCATCGAGTCCAAAGTCCTCACGCGGGAGTACGTACAGGGCCTGGTCTCCCACATGCAGGAGCTCAAGGCCGCGAAAGAGGACGAGGGCTCAGCCGAGGATTAAGGTCCTGCAGCGGTCGCAGGGCGCGACGCCCTTCTCGTCCGTGTCCTCTATCGAGTTGCTGAAGTACATCACGCACTCCCTCCTCGGGCAGTGCCTCAACCCCAAGAGGTGGCCGAGCTCGTGGGCAATCTCCTTCCTAACCCTCTCGACGAACATCCGGGGATCGGGGTGCCTGAGCCTGAAGGTCGAGACCACCGCGGACCTCCTGTACGCGAGCCCGAAGCAGAAGTTGAAGCCGTCGACGAAGATGTCGCTCAGTACGAGGATGAGCAGAAACCCCCTCTCGGGCACCATCGACTCGGTCCTCTTCAGCAGCTGTAGCGCGTCTACCTGACCTCGCCTCCTGTTCGTCGAGGCCGCGATGTGGTCCGCTAGGTCAGACCTCTCTACCCTCAAGGGCAGGCCGTAGACCTCCTCGACCACCGAGACCGCGCTCAGCGCCTCGCCCTCGACCCGCTCGTCGACGACCACCAGCACCCTTCCCCGCATGCGAGCCGTTTCGTCCCGCGCCCGATTTAAGCCCAGCTCTCAGAATCGGACCGAAGTTCGCGTTACGCGTGAATCGCACTCAGACTGAACGAGCCGCTCGGTGACATCAAGTCAGGCAACCCTTCACTCATGCTTCAAAGGTGTTACATCTCAGCGGTTCACCATCCCCGCAGTCTACAAATGTGAATTCGTGCACAATAACATACGATCGTATACAATAGAAGATCTATGAGGTGCCTGCGGCATTATTCTATCTGTGAGGGCGGAAATCAACACGATTAGGATAGGACTCAACCTCCCCCTCTTCATCGCTGCTATGATAGCGATTGGCACCGGGACGCTGGTGGGAATGATGGGTATTTGGGGAGCCGCCGCTTGGGGTCGACCTGTTCCGGAATGGGAGAAGGTCGGTCACGCGCACAGCTCTTGGTGGGCCGTCCTGATCATGATAGCGGCGATGGTCCTCCCAAGCCTCAGCATCAAGCCTTGGGCGAAGAAGCTTATCATCGCCGGGACTTACTTGGGCCCAACGCTCTGGGTCGGCGTGCTGGCGACCTACTACGAGATCGGAGGCCCCGCGATCTGGAGGATCGAGGCCCCTGCCGCGCCCGGGACCTACTACGATCTGCCTCTGATCGGACTGATCGCGGCCTTCCTCGAGTTCTTAGGGTTCGTCGCGCTGGGGATCGTGGGCCTATCCGCCGCGGGCGTTAGGCTGCCGCTGATCTCGGCCGAGTCGCCGCCGCCGAAGTCCAAGTACGAGCTCATCTCGGACATCGAAGTCCCCAAGAGGATTTTCCTGATCCCGACGCTGGCGATAGCACTCGGCGTCATAGTGGGCTTCGGGATAAACGCGGTCTTCAAGGTCACCCACAGGCCGATCTCGCCCGCCGCCCTCGTCCAGCTCCACGACCACACAGCCCTCATCGCGGTGAGCTCCCTGATCGTCCTCATGACGATGAGCGTCCTCGGAGTTAGCGAGCGGGTTCAGCAGATCGGATACAGGTTGATGCAGGTCGCCGTGCCACTGACGATCGCCGGCCTCTTCGCCTTCAACTTCTTGGGCGTCCACAGCGTCCTCTGGGTCGCGCCCGCAGGAATTTACTACGCACTGCTCCTCGCGATGATACCGGCTGCGCTCGGCCGCTTCACCAGGAAGGGGTCCGGTGGTGAGCGCGGAGTTCAGGGATTGCACGTCCCAGCCTTCAGGTGGGGCATCGCAGTGATCTTCGCCGGGCTCGCCCTGCTCATAGCGACTGGGGCCGCGATTGCACTGATCTGGGACACGAACCCAAACCTCACGGTCACCTACAAGCAGCCCGAGGGCTCGCCTTATCCAGGTCCTTACCCGGTCACGTACACCGGCACCGCGCCGGTGAGGGGCACGCCCAGGGGCCTTGAGAACGCACATCTCAGCCCCGGAAGCTGGTACCACGTCGCGGCCGTCTGGATGATCACGTTGATGATCTTCGGGCCCTCGCTGCTGGGAGCGAGGCTGGGGCTGCTGATCCTCTTCGCGGCGACGATACCTCTGGCGCCGACCTTTAACGTGATCGGGAGGTACTTCGCGTGGCTGGGCATACCGAACGGCATCGGGGCCCTCTGGTTCGCCGGTCACCCGCTGAAGGGCTTCAACCTGATCGCGCTCTTCGCGATCGCCGTCATAGCAGTCTACCTCATCGCAAAGGGTAAGAAGCAAACTTAACCCAGAACACACGCCTCGCGTCCCTTTTTTTGGTTCACTCCTCTCCTAAGGTCACTGATGCGTCGCGGTCTTATCTGCCTCGCCAGCTGGTCCGTTCGAGCGCCGCCCTAATACTAATGGGGCTGTCTGAAAAATCCGGTCTGATGCTGGTGGTGATGCTCCTCGGGACACCGGGCGTCGGGAAGAGCACCGTCGGGAGGGAGCTCGCGTCGAGGCTCGGCCTGAGGCTGGTCGAGGTAACGGATCTTGCTGGCGGCGAGGAGGAGGTCGACCCGAGGGCCCTCTCCGCGAGGGGCGGTTCTATGCTCACGAAACACGGAGGTGGTGTAATCTCGAGCCACATTGTCTTCAAGCCGAGGGCCGTGAACGTGACTCGGGTAATCGTCCTCAGGAGGGACCCGCTCGAACTGATAGAGGTGCTCAGGTCACGGGGTTACGATGAACCCAAAGTCCTAGAGAACGTCGAGTCCGAATTCATCGGGGTCGTCCACTGGGAGGCGATTAAGAAGTTCGGGGAACGGCTTGTTCTCCAGTTGAACGTGACAAACAGGGATCTGAATGACGTTGTCGAACTGGCTCTGAGAGCGGTCGATGACGTCAGCGTCGGGGAGCACTTGGATTGGTTGGAGGTCCTCGACGAGTCTCGGCTCGAGAGGCTGCTCCGCTACCTCTCGTCAGCCCGTCTCCATTAAGATCTGCTCAGCCCTCGCAGCGACCGCCTCAGCCATCTCCAACATGCTGGCGTTACCTCCGAGGTCGTAAGTGACACGTTTCCTCTCAGCGACGACGTCCTCGAGAGCCTTGAAGATCGCCACCCCCTCCCTCTTAAAACCGAGGTACTCCAACATCCATGCAGCCGAGAGCAGCATCGCCGTGGGGTTGACCCTGTACTGACCCTTGTACTTCGGCGCGCTGCCGTGTGCGGGTTCGAACATCGCGTACCTGTCCCCGAAGTTCGCTGAATAAATCATTCCTATGTTGGCTACTAGTGCAGATGCGAGCTCCGACAGGACGTCCATGAACAGGTTCGTGCTGAGTATCACGTTGTTGTTGAACCTCTGAGGGTTCTTGACCAGTTGCTGAGCCATGTTGTCGATGTAGTACTCCTCCAGAGCGATGTCGGGGTACCGGGAGGCGACCCGTTGAACCGCGTTGAAGAACACCGTGTCAGTCAGTCTGAGGATGTTCCTCTTGGTGACCGCTATTACCTTCCTGAAGCCCCTACGCTGAGCCTCCTCGAACGCATACCTCGCAACCCTCTCGGACGAGCTATCTGAGATCCTCCTGAGAGCGACGGCAGTGCCTGGAGAGATCATGAACTCTATGCCGATGTACAGCCCCTCTGTGGCCTCTCTCACGCAGACGAAGTCCACATCGCCGAGGGGGCCGGGAAGGCCCTTGAATGTCTTGATCGGCCTGACGTTCGCGTATAGGTCCATTCGTTGACGTATGCTGACCGCAACGCTCTTCGGCGCATCGGGATCCGGAGGCGTTGTCGTGGGTGCCTTGAGGCAGGCATCGCTGTTCAGTATGGCCTCCCATGTGTCGTCGGGGATCAAAGCGGGGGTTTTCGGCTTGCCAGCAGAGATCCACCAGTCGTATCCCGCATCCTTCACCAGCACTTCGATTCCCGGGTTGATCTTGTCGAGGACTAAGAGCGTAGCCTCTGTCAGCTCGGGCCCAGTTCCGTCACCCTTTATCAGGACAACAGACTTGGTCCTTGACAAACTCAACCTTACCTCGGTTAGCTTCTAATAAACCATCAGTCCTTTGTCAGCGAAGTCCCCTGCCACCGAGTGAAAGCGCGATCACCAAGGGTTGCGCGACGACCGCGATTACGTAAGCCGGAAGACTGAACAGATAGGCCGCGAACTCGGCATACGTTAGACCGAACTCCGGTGCCGTGAATATGTCGCCAAGGAAAAGGGCAAGTTTTACAGCCGACCAGATCGCCAAGATCACGCGTCCCCGTTGCACTCGCTGAAGGACCACTGGGTAAGCCGCAAAGTCCAAGGCCGTTATGACCAGGAGGCCGTAAGCGTGCGAGGGTGCCACCGTCCAGAGCTCAGCGTCCGTGAGCAAGAGCGTGACTTGAGCGGCGATGGAGATCGAGTGTGGAACTAACGCCGACGGGACCTTGCCAGCCAAACGATTGCACCCGATGCAGCGGCCGCTATCAAGACCGCCGCTAAGACCAGCGTAACTTGGTCGGTGCCTTGAGGCGTAGTGGTAGGGGTCGTGGTGGCTGCAGGTGTCTGCACCGTCCCGGTCGGTCCGGTTTGAGTCGTTGTAACCCCGTAAATCACGATCGTGGCCTCCTGTCCCCGCTCCCTGTGGCTCTGTCCCACGAAGGGCGCGACGCTGCAATAGTACTTGAACTCCCCGGGGAAGTTGGCCACGAACTCTATCACCTGTTCCTGACCCCTGGAGAGCCTCCTGCTCTTAACGTTGTACGGAGACGGCGAGTTCGCGTCCAGCACGAAGTCGTGAACGGTTGGGCCTGAGCCGTTGCCGATCAGCCTTATCCTGATGACCTCTCCCTGATATCCGATCAGCGTCGGTCCACCCCTTGAGGCGTTGAAACCGTAGTCGTTGAGGTAGAGTGTGTAGCTCCTCACCCTGTCGCCTGTCACGACGACCTGCTGCTCGGTCCTTGTTTCGTAATCATATACGTACCCGTAGGCTTGTTGGATCGCGAGAGAGAGCAGGAGATGAACCGCAACCAGCGTTACCCATGAATACTTCATTAATACCCAATTTCACAGCCAGGATATTAAACGTTCCTATACGTTGACGTCGAAATTTCATGCTTTCGAGGGCCTTGCGACCTCCAAAACCTTTGCGCCCGAGAGCCTGAGGAGGTCATCGGTCCTTAACCTGATGAGCGTGTCGGTGGACCCGCCCGACGTCACGACCTCCTCGAACCTGAGAAGCCCTCTGTCGGCGATCACCCTGATGTTCGCTCTGTGATTGAAGGGGGGAACACCACCTGCAACGTAGCCTGTCAGTCGATGGACTTCCTCCCTTGAGGCGAGCCTGAAGTTAGTCCCGAGGGCCTCGGAGAGCTTCGACCTGTCAACGCTTCTGTCGCCCGAGCAGAGCACAACCACCGCGCTTTCCCCGGCAACGAAGACCACGTTTTTCACGATCATGGAGGGGTCACAGCCGACTGACCTGGCGGCGCTCTCAACCGTCGCCGCCTCGTCTCCCTTGAGCCGGTATAGGGTGAACTCGACGCCCCTCTGTTTTAAGAACTCCATGACCGCCTCGTGACCCACGGCGCTCTCTAACGATCGCGGTCCGATATTAGCGGTTTGTGGCCAGATGAGGCTGAAGTGGCCCCGCCTTCACGCGAAGAGTGGGACGGAAAAACTTGAAGATGGGTTCGGCGACGAACCTGTGGATGGCTCGAAACTGCGGTGAACGGTGTTGAGCTACAGGAGGGGCAGGAGGTTCGAGTACGAGGTGAGGGACCTGTTCCGGTCCAAGGGGTGGTTCGTGATAAGGGCAGCCGCGAGCAAACCGATTGACCTCGTGTGCGTGAAGAAGGGGAGCACGGTACTCGTGGAGTGCAAGTACAGCGACAGACCTACGAGGGCTGAGCTCGAGGAGGTCCGTACCATCTCGCAGAACATCGGTGTGACAGCCGTGATAGCAATAAAGGAGCGATACGGCAGGATCACCCTCTACGACGCCTTGAGCGGGGAGGAGTTCCAGCCGTAGGGTGAACGGGTTGCTGATGGGGAGATACGACCCCGAGGCGGCTAGGAGTTTCGCAGAGAAGGCCGTATCAAGGGCCATCAATGAAGAGCACTTCAGGAGGACCGAGATCGGACCGCTTTCGAGTTTGGGACTCGGTACCTACCTGGGTGATCTGAACCGAGAGACCGATGAGTTGATGGTGAGTGCAGTGGTTCGAGCCATCTCCGAGGGCGCGGTGAACGTCGTGGACACAGCGATCAACTACAGGTGGATGGCTTCAGAGCGTTGCGTGGGCAGAGGGCTGAGGGCCCTCGTCGAATCGGGAGATTTGAACAGGAGGAGCGTGTTAATCTGCACGAAGGCCGGTTACATTTCACACGATCCGATCAGAGGTGAGAGTTACGAGGAGTTCGTTACTAAGAGAGTGATAAATGCAGGACTCGCTGGTCCTGAAGACGTTGTCGCGGGCATTCACTGCATAGCGCCCAAGTACGTCGAATGGAGCGTCAAGCGGAGCCTCGCTAATATGGACCTCGAGACGGTGGACGTTGTTTACCTGCACAACGTGCTAGAGTCACAGGCACCCGTTGTCGGGCGGGCCGAAACCATGAAGAGGATCGCTAACGCATTCAGGGTTCTAGAAGACCTCAGGGCTGAGGGTTACATCTGCTGGTACGGCATGGCCACTTGGAGCTCGCTTCTAGTCCCAAAGGAATCCGAGGAGCACTTGGAGCTCGAAGAGGTAGCGGAGGTCGCCCGTTCAGTTGGTGGGACGTCCAACGGCTTCAAGTTCGTTCAGTTACCCCTGAACTACGCGATGAGGGGCGCTATTGAGTTGACGAACCAGACGATCCAAGGAGCTGAGTTGAGTCCAGTGGAGGCAGCCAGGAGGTTAGGGCTTATCGTCGTCACAAGCGCGCCCCTCCTTCAGGGCCGCCTTCTCAAGTGGGCCGGGGCCGTGAGTCAGAGGACCCCGGGCATGACGACTGCTCAAACTCTGATTCAGTTCTGCAGGAGGACACAGGTCACCACGACGCTTGTTGGCGCTAAGTCACCGGATCATGTCAAGGAGCTGATAGAACTCGCTAAGGTGGCACCCTCCCTCTGATCCTGGCCGAAATGGGCCGCTTGTTCTGGGTGGGAATAGATCTCACCGGGAACCCCAAGAGAATGTCCGCAGCGGCCCTCGTCGGCAGAAGACAAGCGACCGTTGAGTGGATAGGGTCGGACGAAGAAATTGTCGCTCGCCTATCCGGCCTGAGGCCGAGGGTGGTGGCGATCGACGCACCGCTCTCCTTTCCCAGTAACGGAGTGCACCTGAGGTCGTGCGATAAGGAAGTGCGGAGACTCGGTGTAAGCATACTCCCTCCGACCCTCGGTCCCATGAGGCACCTCACCGACAGAGGGATCCGGTTAAGCGGTTACCTCAAGTCGGCGGGGGTCGCGGTGATAGAGACCTACCCAAGGGCTGTGCACAGGCTGATGGGCTGGCTAGGGCCCGGTGAAAGACCCTCGGCCAGGACGCTCAGGTCTCTTCACGAGCATTTCCCGATCAGGGTGAAAACAGATGTGAACGAGCACGCCATCGATGCCCTCACCTGTGCCTGGGTAGCGTATCTCCACTGGACGGGGAAAACGGTAGAGTTGGGAGACCCTCGAGAGGGGACCATAGCCTTGCCGCGCGCTTGCATCACTCCCTCAAGGCGTAGTCCTCGGACTTCCAGACGTAGCCACAGCCGTTACAGTAGAACGACCAGATCTTGACCACCTTGCTGTCCTCTGGGACCAGAGGTATGGTCAGGAACCCACCGCACTTGGGGCACCTCTCCCTCATGTAGCTCTTCCAAACCTTCACGGCGACGAAGACCTGATCGCCTAACGTCAGCCCGGTAGACGAGAACCCGGCCGATAGCAGCTCAGATTCAACGAGTACCCGGTCCAGACCGAGTTTCGATACCAACACCCCTCCTACCTCAAGGACCCTGTTAACTTCCTGTAAGTCGATGTGTTTCAGCAGGGACTGGTCGTCATGGACCGCGATGAACAACTGCAGAGACGACGACCTCAGGGGAAGATCCGATCCCGAGCGAACCCTGTCAACTACCTCTGGACTATCGCTGTGAAACTCCAAGAGCTCGACCCTCAGCCACCCCTCTTCATCCGGGGAGACGGTGACTGCCCTCAATTTCTCGCTCGCTATCAGAAAGCCGGCCTTCAGGACCTCATGAAACACCAGCGCCTCGATCGTACTGTCCAACCTACCGAATACGACTCGACTCGCTCAAAAATCGATCACCTCTCAGAGGAACCCCCTTTCCTTCATCACCGACGCGAGAACGTCGTCGCCGTATACCTCGAGCTCGTAACGGATGTTAACCTGAGGTCTTTCTATCCCTAGAAGCCTGGTAACGTCAATCGGTGAGGAGTTGACGATTGCCTCCGGGTCGCACCTGATGATCGTCTCCCTGAGGTCTCTGCACTGCTGTGGAGTGTACCCCATTGAAGGCAATACCGGACCGATGTGACTGAACTCCTTGTAAACTCTCTCGATCTCCCCGACAGCGAAGGGCCTCGGGTCGACCACCAAGGCACCTTTCTCCACAGCTACAGCGAAACCGGCAGCGTGGGTCATACCGCCGTGGGTGACTGAGGGTGCGTCCTCAACAACCACCACCTTTCTCCCTAAAAGATCGATTTCACCCTCGACGCTGATCTTGGCACCCGCGAGCGTCGTCAACGCCCTCGGGTTGTAGTGCCTGACGTTCCTCATTATCAGCTCGACGTTCTCTTTGGGCGCGACGTTGACCTTGTTTATTATGACTACATCTGCTGAAATCAAGTTTACCAGACCAGGGTAATAGGAGACCTCGCTGCCGGGTCGCAACGCGTCAAGCACCACCACGTGCAACGTCGGCTCGAAGAAGGGAAAGTCGTTGTTCCCGCCGTCCCAAACGATCACCTCCGCCTCCCTCTCCGCCTCCTTGAGGACCTCGGCGTAGTCGATCCCCGCGTAGACGACGTTCCCCTCCCTCACGTGCGGCTCGTACTCCTCTCTCTCCTCGAAGGTGCACCCGTACGTGTCAAGGTCCCCGAAGCTCGAGAACCTCTGGACCGGGTGCCTGAGGTCGCCGTAGGGCATCGGATGTCTGACGATCACGAATTTCTTACCTTTAGATTTGAGCAGCCTAGCTATGTACCGGGTTACAGTGCTCTTCCCGGCCCCGGTCCTTGCGGCAGTGACCGCGATCACCGGTTTGCTGCTCTTCAAACAGGTCGACCTCGGACCGAGAAGCGCGAAGTCCGCCCCGCATGAGAGCGCGGTTGAGGCCTTCCTCATGACGTCCTCATGGTGGAGGTCACTGTATGACAGGACCACCAAGTCAACCTCATTCTCTTTCACGATCTTTGGCAGCTCCTCCTCCGAGTAGATCGGAACGCCGTTGGGATAGAGCTCGCCCGAGAGTGGGAAGGGGTAAACCCTGTCAGCTATGCCCGGTATCTGAGCTGCCGTGAAGGCAATCACCTCGTAGCTGGGGTCGTTCCTGAAGACGACGTTGAAGTTGTGGAAGTCCCTTCCTGCTGCGCCCATTATCACGACCTTCCTCCGCCTCGACATGCCATCCCCTTTCTGGTAATCCGGCGTATCTTGATGTTAAGATGTTGGCGCGAAGTGAAGTGTCACGGGTACGCGTCAGTATTATCGCATAAATGTGTATATTATTTCATACAGATCGAAAAATTCATGCCGAACCAGCCGTGGGAATAGCTGTGAGCGCCGGAAAGGACACGATCAGGCTCGGGCTCAACCTCCCGATGTTCGTCGCGGCGATGGTGGCGATAGGCTCGGGGACGCTGGTCGGGATGATGGGGGTCTGGGGAGCCGCTGCGTGGGGGCGACCGGTCCCCGAGTGGGAGAAGGTCGGTCACGCGCACACCGCTTGGTGGGCCGTGCTGATCATCATCGCAGCGATGGTGCTCCCGAGTCTAAGCATCAAGCCGTGGGTGAAGAAGCTGATCGTCGCGGGGACGTTCGTGGGGCCCGTGCTCTGGACCGGAGTATTGGCGTCTTACTACGAAATAGGAGGGCCCGCGCTGTGGCGCGTCGAAGCACCTCTCGGACCCATCGCCTACTACGAGCTGCCGGTCCTCGGGGTGATCGCGGCCTTCCTCGAGTTCCTTGGATTCATCGCGCTGGGGGTCGTCGGACTGTCCGCGGGTGGCGTTAGGCTGCCGCTGATCTCGGCCGAGTCGCCACCGCCGAAGTCCAAGTACGAGCTCCTGACGAACATAGAAGTCCCGAGGAAGGTCTTCCTGGTCCCGACGCTCGCCATCGCGCTCAGCGTCGTCATAGGCTTCGCGATCACGGGCGTCTTCAAGGTGACCCACACACCGATCAGGCCCGCTGCCCTCGTCCAGCTCCACGACCACGTCGCGCTCTTCGCGGTCAGCTCTATGATCATCCTGATCGGGATGAGCGTCCTCGGGGTCACCGAGCGGGTCCAGCGGCTCGGCTACAAGCTGATGGTGATCTCGCTGCCCCTCGTGACCGCGGGCCTCTTCGCCTTCAACTTCCTGGGGGTCCACAGCGTGGTTTGGGTAGTGCCAGCAGCCATTTACTACGTGCTGCTCCTTTTGATGATCCCGGCCGCGTTCGGTTACTTCTCCGCCAAGCCCGCCGCCGAGAGGGGGGTCAGCGGACCTCATGTCCCGGCCTACAGGTGGGGAATCGCGGTAATTTTCATCGGGATAGCCGTGACCGTCGCGATAGGAGCGAGCATCGCCATGATCTGGGACTCGAACCCGCACGTCACCGTGACCTACAGGCAGCCCGAGGGCTCACCGTACCCAGGACCTTATCCGGCGAAGTACATCGGCACCGCTCCCGCGAGGGGGACGCCGAGGGGCTGGGAGCTCGCCCACTTCAGCGCGGGCAGTTGGTACCACGTCGCGGCGGTCTGGATGATCACCCTATTGGTCTTCGGGCCGTCGCTGCTCGGCGCCCGCATAGGACTACTGGTACTGCTCGCCGCACTGATACCGCTCGCGCCGACCTTCAACCTGGCCTCGAGGTTCCTTACTTGGTTCGGGATACCGAACAGTCCGGGGGCGCTGTGGTTCGGGGGCCATCCATCGATGGGCTTCGCGATCATCGCGCTCTTCATCATCGGCGTGGCGTCGATTTACCTCATCGCGAAGGGCAAGAAGCAGACCTAGCGCCTTCTCCGAAATCAAATTCTCCTTCTTTTTGTTGAAACACTCTTGATTCAATCACCCTCAGCTGGACAACCAGATGGGCCCGGTGGGATTCGAACCCACGACCTTCCGGTTATCAGCCGGACGCTCCGCCAGGCTGAGCTACGGGCCCTAACGATCGACCCCTCGGGTCTCTATTTAGCCTCTCTTCAGGAGAAGGTCGAAGGTCGCGTCTCGGGTCCTCCGCGTGCCTACAGAACGAGCTGCGGGATGGAATCCTACGCTGCGACGAGAGCCGTGAGCCTCGCGTCAGGTTGGGCCGAGCTGATAACACGTACGACCCAAAAAAATGTGGAGCGGTACGGCTGGGTCGTTCACGCGGACTGCTCGCCTAACGGGTCGAACCTTCCGTCGATCGCTGTCCATCCACCGTCGATCGTTATCACGGAGCCCGTGATGTAGCTCCCCGCGTCCGAGGCAAGTAATATCACCGGACCCACGATCTCCGACGGGCTAGCCCACCTCCTCAGGGCAGTCTTCTCCGCGTAAGCCCTCGCCCAATCCGGCCTCCTCTTGATCTGCTCGACGAACGGCGTGTCGACGATCCCCGGCGCCACCGCGTTTGCCCTGATTCCGTACGGCGCGAGCTCCGCCGCCAGCGCTTTCACCAACTGCACGACCGCGGCCTTGGTCATCGCGTATGGACCCTGACCCGGCTCGACGACGAACGCCCTTATCGACGAGATCAAGACGACGCTTCCCTTCCCTGACCTCTTCAGGGCCGGGATCGCCTCCTTGACCGTTGCGAAGGCCCCGAAGAGGTTCACGTCGACCACCTTCCTGAACTCCTCGTAGGTATAGTCCTCGACCCGCTTCCTGAAGTTGACTGCAGGTGTGACGACCAGCACGTGTAGCACCTCGACCCTCGACATCAGCTCCCGTATCGAGCTCAGGTCCGTGACGTCGACGTAATGCGCCTCGTCGCCGACCTCCGCCGCGCCCTTCACGTCCTTGTCCGCCGCAATCACGTGGGCCCCGAACTCCCTCAGCCCCTGCGACACCGCCCTCCCGATCCCAGACGCCGCACCGATGACGAGAGCTTTCCTCCCGGTAAGGTCGAAGAGCTCCCTGTACACTCCGGTCACCGGCCCGTTATCGACCTGATCAGGACCGGCACCTGAATCTGCAGGTACCAGAGGACGAGGTAGATGTACACCGCGGTCGAGACCAACCCGACGATCAGCCACGGCGTCGAGGGCCTCAACCAGCTACCAGCGTGCTTCGGGAGGACGTAGTAGTTGATGACCAGCATCGCGACGTAGAGGACCGGCATCGCGATGAAGTTGAAGACGCCTCCCCAAAGGATCAGCGTCGCTGGGTCCCCGATCAGGAGGTTCGTGGAAGTGACGACCGCGAAGACCCCGACCAGCGCGTAATACCACCACCTGTAGGACTTCTTCCTGGCCGACTGAAAGTGTGTAAGGATCGACTCGCTGTACATCCTGCAGACTAGGTCGAGGATCACGATGTAGGTATCGACGATCAGCATCGCCGCGACGAAGAGGAAGAGCCTGAACCCGACCTCGCCGAGGTAGAACCCGAAGAACTGGCCCTGCTCGACGACCAGCGCGTAGCCGCCTGGGGCCCTGCCCTGCGGGTGGAGGATGGCGTACGCGAGGAACATCATCAACATCGTCGTCAGGAGGTTGATGAAGACGCCCCAGCTGTTGTTGAGGTAGACCGTCTTCATCCAACCCCTGTAGTTCCTTTTGTCCTCTTCGGACCCTTCGGGGAGGTATCCGGTGAGCTGGACCGGCTCAGGCTTTCCGGTTATCGGGCTGGTGATCCTCCCGATCAGCCCTCCCATCCCTGCGTTCGCGTCCCTGATCCAGTACGCGTAGGCGAGCTGGAAGAACCCCCCGAGCCCTGCGAAGGCGATCGCGGTCACTAGGAGCCCCGCGTCCCTAGGGTCCCAATTGGCTGGGAACGGCCTCGGCGTGAAGATGGCTGCTGCGAACTCCGGCCACTTCGGCCAGAGGAGTGGGTTGAGGGCCGCTATGACCACACCTCCGGCGCCGATTACGATGCAGACCTTCAGGAGCCACTCGAGGCCCTTGTAGACTACCGGGAATAGAGTCAGGCCGAGGATTGAGAACACCATCGTGACGTAAGCCCAGAAGGTCGTCTGCTCCCTGATCCCCCAGCCCGGCGGAAACCCGGTGAGGAAGGCTATCGCGTTCCCCGCAGCACCCGCGTACCCTCCCCACGCCGAGAGAGTCACGATCGCCATCGCCCACAGCAGTATCGAGAAAGCCCTGTTCAGCCTCGCGAACCCGACCCAAGTTGACTCTCCCGTGATGACGACGTACCTCGCCAGCTCGAGGTTGATCCACCACTGGAGTAACGCTGCGGGCACCAGCAGCCAGACGAAGGCCAGGCCGTACTTCGCCGATAGCGTCGGCCACCAGATCAGCTCTCCGCTCCCGAAGGCGAACGAGGCCAGCACGTATCCGGGCCCTAAAAGCGCCAGCGGAGGGAGCGCAGCTGGCATCCTCGCCCTCATCATATTCGCGAAGGAGAGCTTCCCCTCTCCCATCGCGCCACAACTATGAGTAACCTTAATATAAGGATGGTGAGCGCAGTTAAACAACTGGATCGCTCGGGATTTCCCTCGTCGGAGTCGTCGCAGCCCATGGCGACTCGTCGGGCTCACAACAGTTAAAATCGCCCTCGTATCGGACTTCAGGAGGCCTTGGGCAACGGTGAGTTCGCGGCGAGGACGCTGATCAAGACCAGACGGAGGTTCAGGTGGAGCTATCGACCTTACAGGTCGAAGATGATGCAGCTCAAGGAGAAGTACGACCCGCTCGAGGGCGCGCCTATGGCCAGAGGGATCGTCCTCGAGAAGAAGGGGATAGAGTCCAGGCAGCCCAACAGCGCTGTCAGGAAGTGCGTGAGGGTCCAGCTGATCAAGAACGGAAAGGTCATCACCGCCTTCTGCCCTGGAGACGGTTCCCTGAACGTCATCGACGAGCACGACGAGGTCCTCGTGCAGGGGATCGGTGGAACGCTAGGCAAGTCCTACGGAGACCTGCCCGGCGTGAGGTACGAGGTCTTCATGGTCAACGGCGTGCCGCTCAAGCTCCTCGTCATCGGAAAGGTGAAGAAGCCGAAGCGCTGACTTTCTCTATTTTTAACGTAGTTCATAAAATTCATGAAAAACGTTGTGTGTATATCTGGTCATAACACCGTTCACCCCGTTAAACTGTGATAACAACAATATATACTGTTAGAAGCAGCAATAACATCGATTTTATATTATAACTGCCAGATTTGTATCAGTGGGGATACCCTTGCGGAAAAAGTTGTTGAAGGGGGTAATCCCCGTCATGATAGGAATACTGATAGCTCTAATACCGCGGCCTCCGGGATTAGAGCTCAACGCCTGGATATACTTCGCCCTTTTCGCGGCCGTTATCGCAGGACTGGTTCTCGAGCCGCTGCCTGCGGCAGCGATAGGAGTGATAGGAGTCGTCGCTGCAACGGTCTCTGGTCTCGTCTTCCCGAAGCCTGGCGACGCGATAAGGTGGGCTCTGTCGGGGTTCTCAAACACGGTGGTCTGGCTGATTTTCACGGCGTTCCTGTTCGCGTACGGTTACAATAAGACCGGCCTCGGAAAGAGGATCTCGCTGTACTTCATCAAGCATCTCGGCGGGAGGACTCTGGGGTTGGCCTACGCGATAAGCCTCAGCGATTTGGCACTCGCGCCCTTCATGCCATCCAACACCGCCAGAGGCGGAGGCACGATCTACCCGATCATATCGAACATACCGCCCATGTACGGCTCAAGACCGGGCGACGGCACCGAGAGGAAGATCGGGGCATACATCATGTGGAACGCATTCGCGGTTAACTGCGTGACCAGCAGCATGTTTATCACCGCGCTGGCGCCGAACCTGCTGGTCGTTTCACTCGCCGCGGCACAGAAGATCACCCTCGAGTGGCTCCCTTGGTTCATTGGTTTCGCGCCGGTAGGGCTGTTGCTGATAGGGACCGTACCGATTATCACTTACCTCATTTATCCGCCGGAGGTAAAGGTCTCGCCCGAGGTGCCGCGCTGGGCTTCAGAGGAGCTGGGTAAGCTGGGTAAGTTGTCCGTGAAGGAGCTGGTATTCCTCGGAGGCGTCGTCCTCGCCCTGATCCTGTGGACCATAGGCTCCGATTACATAGATGCGACGGCCACAGCCCTGCTCGTAGTCTCGATAATGCTGGTCGCCGGGATTTTCGAATGGCGCGATATCCTCTCTAACACAGCCGCTTGGAACGTGCTTGTCTGGTTCGGAACCTTGGTAACGTTAGCCGACGGTCTAGCTAGGGTCGGGTTTGTGAAGTACGCCGCTGGAGAGTTCACCAAGCTCATCGGCGGCCTCGATCCGACGGTAGTGCTCGTCCTGATCTTGCTCTTCTACTACTTCATCCACTACGCCTTCGCGAGCATCACCGCCCACGTTACCGCTGTCTTCCCCGTCATCATTACGGTCCTCCTCACCTTCTTCAGTCAACATCCCCTATTAGCGGCGTTTGCTGTTGCCTATACCCACGGCATCATGGGGGTCATCTCGCCGTACGCGACCGGACCTGCTCCGATCTTCTACGGCAGCGGTTACATCAAGGGCTCGGACTTCTGGAGGTTAGGTTTCATATACGGACTCATTTACATAATCTTTCTGATAGCAATAGGGCTGCCGTGGTTATCGGTTATTTACTAAAGATAGAAATCTGAATTTTTTGGGCGTTTATAGAGAGATAGTCCGTCAGCGAACAGGGATTATCACCTTCATAGTCCCAGAACCGCTCCGATCACGTAGCCCGCGGCTAACAGCGAACCTGTGGTGGCGACGTTGCGTATGTTCAATGCCATCGCGGGGATCATTGCGTACTGGATCCCAAAGGTCTCTGAAACCATCCTGTGGACCCTCACTGCCATGGGGATCGTGATCAGCGCGATCAGGACCGTCGGCGGGCCGAGCCTCAGGACGGGGATCAGGGCGGTGGAGGCGTAGGCGGCCGCGTAGAAGACCGCGAGGAGCCTCAGCGCACTCTCTTTAGAGATCCTCGTGACGAGGTGCATTTTGCCGGCGACCTTGTCGAAGGGTGCGTCGGGTATCTCGTTTACGTATAGGATCAGCATGATCAGCGTTCCTATCGGGATAGATGCGAGGAGGGCGTCGAAGGAGAACCTCTGCGTCTGGACGAAGTACGTGCCCAGCACGATCACGGGCCCGAACCCGGTTCCGACCGCCAGCTCGCCCAGCCCCCTGTACGCCAGCTTTAGCGGCGGCGCGGTGTAGAAGTACACCAGGAATAGCCCGACTGCCATCAGCCCGAGTACCTCTACTAGGCCCCTCGTGAAGGCGAGGTAGAGCCCGATGGCCGATCCGGCGGCGAGGAGCGAGGTGAAGAGCGCCCTCGCCCCGGACCTCGAGATGAGACCGTAGAGTATCGCCCTGGACCCACCGCTGAACGGTGTCGGCCTTCTGTTGGCGGGGTCTGCCCCAAGCACCGTGTCGAAGTAGTCGTTCGCGACGTTCAGTCCCATGTGGATGAACGCTAGCCCGACGAAGGTCAGCAGCAGGAGCAGAGGGTCGAATAGCCCGTGATAGTAAGCGACAGCGGCTCCGATGGCGGTCGGTACGGCAGTCGCTATCAGGAACGGCAGCCTGACCACCCTGAAGACGGTCCAGAACGCGCCGATGCGGGGCTTGAAATCGACACCGAGCCGTAATCCCAGTCGCTCGAGATAACCCTTGGCCCTAGCTGTAGAGACCTCCACGTACTCCGGAAACGGAACCTCCTTCTCGTTCCACCTGTAAGTCCGCTCAACGTCAACCTCGATGCCGTCATCGACGGAGCGCGCAACGCCCCGGATCAGGACGTACCTCCTGTCTGTGTAACCACCACCAGGTACAGGGGTTATGTGGTTCAGGATGAGGCTGACCTTCTTCCCCGATATCGAAGCACCCATGAATCCTTTCGGGAGGTCAACCCTGAAAGATCCGTCCTCCAACCTCACCCTGGCGGGGATCGTCACCGGATAGCCCTCGTCGTCGACGAACGAGACCGAGACCTGCTCGTACTCCTGAAGGGAGCTCGCGCTGATCACCCACGCTCACCCCTCAACGAGTACTTCTCCGGTTCAGTAGACATCGGGTCCTCTCTCCAAACTATAGCCTCCTCCGGCGTGACCTCGATCACCGCCCTTTCCCAGAACAGGGGAAACGCGAACCTCTGCTTGAGGAATGCGTCTATGTATGGCTCCTTCTTCCTCCAGAGCGGCAGCAACCGCATCCAGCCCTCGCTCAAGTTGCGGTCATCAACCCGAGCCCTCCCCTTGACGGTGACCGCCTTCACACCGCCAGCCCTCATGTACTCGCTCACCGAGAAGTGCACCGAGACCTTTGGGTTCCTCTTGATGTGCTCTAACTTCTTACTGAAGAGCACACTTGACGTGAAGTAGATCCGCCCGGACCCTCTTTCGTAAAGCGGCAGCATGGGATGGGTCACTGGTTCTGACCTCTCGTTGAGCGTTGTCAGAAGTGCCACAAGGGCGTTCTCAAAGACCTCCTCGACCTCTGGAGGAACAGACGCCCCCATCGCGGCTACACCTTAAACCCATTCTATATACGTTACTAAACACGCCGGAGCTGTTGCCGGTGACGGAGGGCAGGTTAAAATTTCGGCTATCCCTAAATTTAGTTGATGCCTAAACCCTTCAGACTGGCCCCGGCACGAGACAGGTATCTGGCTGCAATTTACAGCTTCGAGGAGGACGGCAAGGACACCACGACAGGGTCTCTCGCCAAGACGCTAGAGGTCACACCTGCCAGCGTCTCGGAGGCCTTGAAGTTCCTCGAGTCGAAGAAACTGGTGGAGAGGAAGAGCTGGGGTAAGTACGTGCTCAGCCAACGCGGACGGGCTGTCGCAATGAGGATGTTCCACAATCACAGGGTCCTAGAGACCTATTTCGCGTCGGTTCTGGGACTGAAGGAGGACGTCGCTTGTGAAGAGGCCTCGAAGATCGACGCGGTCGTCGGCGACGAGCTAATCTCGAGGATGTGCAAGGCTCTCTCCTGGCCGAGCGTCTGCTTTCATGGACGGCCGATACATCACACCGTTTGCAGAGGTGATAACAGATGAGGTCGCCCCGACCGTCTACCGTTGCAGCAATACTGTTGGTCGCAGTAGCTGTGATGCTGGCCGTCGGTGCCCCCCTCATGGTTCGGACGATCGAGACGCAGGCTGGAACGGGCATGACAGTAGCTGTTTCCATAGGGGTATTGGGGGAGATCGTTCACAGACTGTCTGATGGGTCGATAGAGGTACAAGTCATCATCCCTCCGGACTCTGACCCCCATCACTGGGAACCGACTCCGCGGGACATCGAGAAGGTAAGGCGGTCGGTCCTCGTTTTAATAGTGATGAAGTCCTTCGATGGTAGAATATCGGACCTCGTGAGGGCAGCGGGATCCAATGCCAAGGTCGTTGAAGTGTCTTCTCATCCGAGGATCAGAACTCTGACCTCGAACGGGGCCCTCGATCCGCACGTTTGGCTATCGTTGAGAAACTACGCAGAGATCGTGGACGTGATTGCGTCCGAATTGAGATCAGCTTTCCCTGACCTGTCGGAGAGGATAGCTTTGAGGGCTGAGAAGCTGAAGGACGAGGTATTGGAGCTATACAGGGAGTACTCGAACAAGTTCGAGAAGCACAGAGGCAAAGTCTTCGTAACAAGGCACCTCGCGTTCAGGTATTTAGCGGATGATTTCGGGTTGAGAAACCTCGCTCTCACGGGCATCGAGAGCGAGGAGCCTACGGCTAGATGGTTGGCGATACTTAGGGAGGAGATCCTTAGGAACAACGTCAGGGTAATTTACACGGAACCGGTCTCAGGACACATTCACGACAACGAGCAGGCGTCGGATGAGATGATCAAGAGGTTCGCGGAGGATCTGGGTCTAAAGGTGAAGGTGCTCGACCCTCTGGAATCCTTGTCCATTAAGGACGCAATCAGGGGTCATGGATATCTGGTGGTGATGAGGGAGAACCTCGAAGCGGTGCTCGAGGGCTTCACGCCTTGACATCGGTCGTTGAGGTAAGAGACCTAGCGGTTTCATACGCCACAGGAACCTTCGTGGTCCAGAACGTGAGCTTCGACGTCCGAAGGGGCGAAGTCGCTTACATCCTCGGCCCCAACGGAGGTGGAAAAACTACAATCCTCAAGGCCTTGATAGGAGCCGTGAAGCCCTCGAAGGGCACCGTGAAGCTCTTCGGTAAGGACATCAAGGAGTTCAAGGAGTGGTGGAGAATAGGGTACGTTCCGCAGAACGCGCCTGCAACTCTCTCTAAGATGGCTGTGAGCGTCGACGAGCTACTGAAGGCGATCTCCTTCAGCGGGCGGAGATCTGTCGACAGAGTTGAAGTTTTGAAGCTTGTCGGTTTCCAAGACGCAACGAACTTGCTGAGGAGGCCCCTCTTCAGCCTCTCCGGGGGTGAGTTCCAGAGGGTGGTGATAGCCGCGGCCCTCATCAACAGCCCAGAACTCCTCCTTCTCGACGAGCCAACGACCTACGTCGACCCGACCGGAATCTCTAAGGTGATGGAACTGGTGTGGCACCTCAACAGGGACTTTGGGATGACCATTCTCATGGTTACTCATGACGTCTCCGTGATCGGATACAGGGACGCAAGGGTTCTATGCGTGAACCGAGATAGGTTCTATACCGGTCTGCTGGAGGACCTGATGTCGTCGGAGGAGTTGTGCAGGGTCTACGGTTTTCACGTCTACACGGTTGGGCACTCTTGGATGCCTAGCGAGCGAGGTCCTGCTGACGGTTAGCGACCCATCGGCCGAGCTCCTTCAAGGTCCATCGCTCGACCGCCTCATCGATATCGCTCGACTTCATCAGGAGGTCATAAAATTTTGAGTGCTCATGGACAGCGCGACGAAGCTCGTCCTCAGTCAGCCTCCCCTTGCGATACAGCCTTACCATACGGACTAGCGGCGGATAAACCACCGGAAACCCCGCATAACGAACCTCTTCGAACCTCATGTTCCCCTCTCTCAACAGCGTGAAGTACCTCATCGGCGTGGTCACCAGCAGTACGCTCCCGCCACCTATCGCGTCTCTAATCGAATAATCCGTCTCTTTGACCTCCACCGATCTCGAGAGCTGGCCGAGGACGCCGAACCACTCATCGGCCTCGATCTTACCGCTCACCCTGAATCTCAGCGTTAGACTGGCGACCTTGAGACCAAGCTCGTAGTCGACCTCAGCCTGCGCACGCGGCATGAGACCCCTAACCTCCCCCGTGTAGTTGAGCTTCCTCAGGGCCTTCAGGAATCGGAGATGCGGCCATACGGAGGTCCTCGTCACATCTGAAGCATCACGGAAGAGCGACTCGTCGCCATAGCGAAGGTACGCGTTGCAGAGCTCACCGCCCTCGTCGGTGACCTCGAGGAAGAGCACAGTGTGCTCAAGAAGCATGCAGAGGTCCGCTGCCTCAAAAGCACCCATCAGTCGCGGCGTCCTCACGATCAGCTTTACCATTCCAGTCATCCGACGAGGACATATGGGAGGAGGATTATCGACAGAAGCATCGAAAGGAAGAACAGAGAGACAGCGGTCGTGATGGTGATCACGATTCCCGATCTATCGCCGGACCTCAGCAGAGTAGACAGCGTTTTCCTGACCGCTTGACCACCGTCCAAGGGGTAGATCGGCAGAGCGTTGAAGATCGCGACGTTGATGTTCACGAACCACATCCAGTACAGAGCGTTGCTGACAGCCGCGTAGCTCCCCCCGAGGACGGGATGGGTGAAGAGCGAGCTGATGGTCCTGCATCTCTCGACCGAGTCTCCAGTCACAAAACACGCCTCGACTTCAGAGAACGGATATACGACGACGTTGAAGGTTGGCGGTGCGAAAAAGGCGAGCGGATTCGAGGTGGTGATGCGCCTGTACCTCTCCAGAACCTCGGCCGCTAGGATGTGAAAGTCGGCCTCCCTTATCAGCACACCTATTCCAGGACGGCCGCCGCCGATGTCTGCGAGTGTCAGAGATACGGTCAGGAAGTTACCGTCCCTGATCACCCCTAACTCCACCTTCCCCCCGATTCCGATTGACGCGAACGCGTTGGAGAGCTGCAACACGCTGTTGACGGGAACACCGTTTACGGAGTTGATTTGGTCGTTCGGCCTGAGCCCTGCAGCGCTGGCAGGTCCACCCTCCATGACAGACTCGATCTCCAGCGGCAGAGAGACCGTCACGGAACTTGCAATAGCGACCATCGCGACGAGTGAGGCGATCGCAACGACCGCGTTCGACGTCGGGCCAGCCGACAGTATCTTGAGGACTTCCCTAAGTCTGCCCTGACGCATCTCGCTGTCCTCCGTCTCGACGAAAGCACCGATCGGTATTCCGAGGAAGAGGATCAGTCCGGTCGACTTCACCGTGTAACCGTAGCGCATCGCGATGATGCCGTGAGCCCCCTCGTGCACCATAAGCGCCACGAATATACCGAGCCAGCCGTAGATCACCGGCAGGTAGGGATTTATGCCCGGGAGGAGAAGGAACGAAGCAGGACCTGCCTCCCTCTGAGCCTGCTGGACCTCCGGCCTGGTCAAGATCGCCATGAGCGAAATCAAGAGGAAGTACGTCGCTGTGCCCGCGAGAACCGGCATCGCTATGAGCGACAGCACCGACAACGGACCCATGACCCTAGTTCGGCCTAACCTCTCAAGCGGCCTCAGCATCCGCTCGGACCTTATGACGATCAGGGGGAACTTGAACTCGACAACCCGCCTTCTCATCCGCTACCCGCTTAACGTTGATCACTCAGTAAATAAGCTGATTCCAAGGTAATGAGTGCGTTTAACCTGGATACGCTGCCCCCCATCGAGTCCTTCTACGTCAGGGTGATGGGCCATTACTTCGCGGTCAAGGGGGTCGTCCATCCACCCAAAAGGGTGGTCTCTGTGCTGGCGTGGGCGCACAACCGCGGCCGGTACTTGAGGGCGAGACGAATCCACCAAACGTACTCGCTTCTGAAGGAACTTCTTCCAGAGGCCATCCACTTCGATGACAACGCCGGTCAGGTGCTTCCCGCGATCCCCCTCGAAAAGGTCGAGGAGGTCATCGCTCCGATTCGGAGAGAACGCATCGAAGTCGGTGACGAGCTCACCCGGAGAGCGAAGGAGCTGATTGACCTGATCGATCCGACCTGCGACCTCGAGATCGGCCTCACGGGTTCACTGTCGCTCGGTCTTCAGGACGACTCTTCGGACATCGATCTGGTAACCTTTTCAACCTCGAGTTCAGAAAGCCTTCTCTGCCTCCTAGAGGAGCTGCGACGCGAAGGGGCGGTTTCCCCCGGGAGAGGCTCAGTCGCTGAGGACGTGGCCCTGAGGAGGGGGGACTCGGCCGTCCCTGCAGCGGTATGGGTCCGGCTGGAGTCAAGGAAACGTCTCATCGGCGAATACAGGGGGACTCACTTTACGGTTAAAGTCGTGCCGCTGCCGGATGAGTATTGGGAGCCTTACGGCACGCGGAGGTGGAGATCGATGGGCCGTTGCGTTCTGCTCTCGGAGGTCACAGATGACAGGTTCGCGATCACAACTCCCAATGCGTACGGCGTGAGGACGATTGAGGTGATTAAGGGTCCGGAAAACGCTTCTGAGGTGGTGCGGGTCGAGTCGATGAGGTCCAGGTTCTCTGAGGCCGCTTACGCACAGGAGACCGTCCTAGTCTCAGGTCGGCTTGAATTGGACATTCTCACCGACACCTATCGCGTCTTCTTGGGATCCCACCCCTACGACGCGCTGATTCCAATTGACCTCCTCGGAGACGAGGCTCAAGAGTTCCTGAGGGCGGCGATCTCGGATTGCTCGTGAAGGTCAGGACAGGTTCAAGGTTGCACTTAGGTTTCACGTCGCTTTCCTCGGGTCCGAGTCCTTGGTCTGGTATTGGCGTCATGATCGAAGATCCCGGAGTAACTGTCACGGTCAGTAGTCCTGGAAGAGGCCGTCTCGACTGTCTCGACGAGCACGCTGAACTCGTGAGATCTGTGGTTAGAGCGCTGGGCTCTGACCTCTCAACGTTAGACATCGAGGTCGGGGCCCCACCCCTTCACGTCGGACTCGGCACAACCACGCAACTCTCCCTAGCTGTGGGCATGGCACTCTCCGTACTGTCAGGTTCGGAGTTCGATGTCCTTCGAGTCGCGAGACTAACCGGCCGGGGAAGGAGGTCTTGGATCGGCATTGCGGGCTTCGTTCGGGGAGGGTTCGTGTTGGACAAGGGGAGGCTTGAGGGCGAGGGATGGGCTCACGACTTCTCTAACCTGCGATTCCCCGAAGACTGGGCCGTTCTGCTAATAAGGCCGATCGGCCAGCGTGGTCTCAGCGGAGATGTAGAAGAGAGGGCGATGAGGGCTGCGGAGCGCTTGAGCACACACCTCGAAGATGTCGTCCGTAAGGTGATTAGAGGGATAATCACCAAGGACTTCGACGAGTTCGTTGACGGTGTCGAGTTAGTTCAGGAGACGATGGGCACGACTTTTTCGAGGGCCCAAGGTGGAAGATATCACTCCTTGTCGGAAGAACTGGTGATGTTGTTGAGAGAGCACGGCGCGCGCGGCGTCGGACAATCGAGCTGGGGCCCGACTGTTTACGGGTTCTTCAGGGACACGAAGATCGCGGAGTCGGTGAAGGTGATGTTGTCCAATGTCCTTCGACATGGAGAACACGTGGTTCACGTTACTGGCGCTAGGAACAGAGGTGTCGATGTATCGTTTTCTAGTTAAGTGGATTTCAGAAGAACGGTAACGTTCGTGCTGCGACGACTGCAGCCGCTCTTGCAACGTACTTCATGTCTCGACTGGCCGTGAAGTAGATCGAGGATATCACCGCCCCAAGGTACTGGTCAGCGACAGCGCAGAAAGTCCTACCCGCATCAACGTGATGGTCAATAGCCCGGAGCTACCCATTCCTGCGGAGAAGGAAGTAAAACCTCTTCTCGATAGTGACGGTTTCTCCTCAAATCGAAATGAAAGGCCCTGACGTGCCTTCCGTGAAGTCGGAGGACTCTCGAGCTGAGTAGGGACCAGAGCTTAGTCCAAAGGCCTAGAGGGACAGCTGAGTGATTAGGAAGCCTGTCAGCCTTAACAGGGTAGGAGATGACAATGATTTCAAGGGCCCTGATAAGTTCGTGCGCCGCCGAAAAGGGCCCTCGCATCAGATTGGGGTCTCACAGAGCTTGATGTGACAAGAGCTCAGCCTAGGGTATTATTAGGTGTGGGAAGCAATCAGAGGGGACCATGTGGTGGGAGCTGCTGAGGAGCACTGTAGAGCTCCTGATAATAGTCGACCCGATAGGTACTATACCGTTCCTCGTCTCTGTAACCTCTGAGCTCAGCGACCGGCAGAGGGCTGCCGTGGTCAACAGGACTGTCCTCGTGAGTACGGTCCTGCTAGTCCTATTCTCCTTGGCTGGAGACCAGCTGCTGATGCTCTTCGGTGTGAAGTTCGAGAGCTTCCTGCTGGCCGGTGGATCGCTCCTAGTATTATTGGCCGTGAGGATACTCTTTCAGGGCGGCGAGGGTTGGAGGGTCTCCGGAGAGTCCATTGGAACGTTCCCGTTGGCCTTCCCGCTCATAGCTGGCCCAGGGGCGCTGACATCTGCCATGATATCGATCAAGACGGTCGGGCCGTTCTACTTGATCCCTGTGATGGTCGTAATGCTGGCCACTTGGGCCGTACTGCGCGCCAGCTCTTGGTTCATGAGGATGCTGGGCAGGCAGGGAGCGGACGCCATAGCCAGGATCATGGCCGTATTCATCGCAGCGATAGGATTCGAGTACGCGTTAATCGGATTTAGGGCAAGC
This sequence comes from Candidatus Calditenuaceae archaeon, assembly GCA_025058225.1. Lineage (GTDB taxonomy): Archaea > Thermoproteota > Nitrososphaeria_A > Caldarchaeales > Calditenuaceae > Calditenuis. The sequence goes on from JANXEE010000019.1 coordinate 69,357, forward strand.
GTCCTCTGATCCACAACGGAGACTGTTAAGAGCAACTGTGTGGAGGGCGAACAGTCCCATCGCATCGATTTCGCTAGACGATGTTGTGCATTCTGATTAGATCATCCTTGAAGGGCTCGAGCCTCTCCGGGACAGTCACGCTGATCGGGTCCTTCAACGCCTTGCCCGACTCCTTCTTTGCTTTCCAGACGC
>JANXEE010000026.1 GCA_025058225.1 Candidatus Calditenuaceae archaeon
ACAACCCCGACCTCGGGACCAAGGCGAACATGCTCGTGTACATGAGGGGGAGGGGCCAAGACAACGCCGACACCTTCGCGAACAGGTTCGTGAGGGCGGTCGGGAGCGTCAACTGGCTGAGGCACACCTCCTCCTGCCAGCTGGCCTTCTACGCGGGCAACTACCTCTGGTCGGGCTTCTACGACATCAACGCGGACATCATGGGTGCGGAGGTCCTGATAATGGCCGGCGGGGCGCTTGGGCGGCTCCACCCGGGAGCTACCGGACAGGGAGCCCTGATCGAGAGGGCCGCGAACGGTGAGGTCAAGGTCTACTACGTCAACCCGATCGGCCCGAGGGTCTCCGCGAACGGCAATATCGTCTGGGTCCCGGTCAAGCCGGGAACCGACGCGGCGCTCGCTCTGGCCGTCGCGCAGCTGATGATCAAGAACGAGTGGATCAACAAGGAGTTCCTCCAGGCGCCCTCCCTGAAGGCCGCTGAGAAGATAGGATACCCGTACTGCACCAACGCGACTTGGCTCGTCGTGATGGAGGAGAAGCACAAGCTCTACGGGTCGTTCCTGACCGACACCGCGCTGGGGATCGGGAAGGACGGGAAGGCCGTCGTCAGGGCAGGGGACGGGTTCGCGGTCCACGACGCCGTCGACAGGGCCGAGCTCGAGTTCTCAGGGAAGGTGAGACTCGCGACCGGGGAGGAGGTCCTGGTCAAGACCGCCTTCACGATCTTCAAGGAGACCGCGTTCAGCAGGACCGTAGAGGAGTGGGCGAAGATCTGCGGCGTCGACCCGAAGCTGATCGAGCAGATGGCGAGGGACTTCGGGCGGGCCGCGCCGAGGGCCGCGACCTACATCCACAGGGGCGTGGCGATGCACCCGAACGGCGAGTACACCGTCTGGGCCCTGAGGAGCCTCGACATCCTGATCGGGAACTTCCACAGGATCGGGGGGATACTGGGGAGGCCGTCCCTGACATCCTACAACAACTACCTCTACAACTGCAGCGCGAGCGGTTACGGCGAGCCAGTCAGGTGGGGCCCGGCGATCGACAGGCACTACGCGGAGTACGAGAAGACGCTCATGTACTACAGGAAGGTCAAGCGCGGCGAGAACCCGTACCCGGCCAAGAGGCCCTGGTACCCGCTCTCGCCTGAAGAGAGCTACACCGAGCTCTTCGCGGGCATCGACCAGGGCTACCCGTACCCTGTCAAGGTCCTGATACTGTACTTCGCGAACCCGGTGATCGCGACCAACTTCGGCGTCAAGTTCGTCGAGGTGCTGAAGGACACGAAGAAGCTCCCGCTCTTCATCGGGATAACCACCACCATCAACGAGACCTACCTCTACGCAGACTACCTGGTGCCGGACGCCACCTACCTCGAGACCGGAACGATGGGCGTCCACTTCCTCTACGGAGGAGGTCTCGGTAGGCTCCTGGCCGAGTGCTGGAGGTCTCCTGTGATCATGCCGCTCACCCAGAGGATCAGCGACAGCCCTGACGGGAAGCCCAGGTACGCCTCGTTCTGGGAGTTCTTCATCGACGTTGGGAAGGCCCTCGGTGCAGCTGGGTTCGGCGAGAACGCGATACCCGGCACTCCGCGGAGGAAGTACGAAGGGAAGTGGTTCCCGGTCCACACCGCCTGGGACTACATCCTCAGGGTCTACGCCAACGGCGCCGCGAGCGCGATTGAGAGGGGCGTAGTCCCAAAGGAAATACCTGAGGAGGACGTGAGGTTCGTCGAGCAGAACTACCCGATCGCGAGGTTCAAGGGCGTCCTCCCGGAGGACGAGTGGAGGGCCGCGGCCTATTGCCTCGCCAGGGGAGGGGTCTTCACCAAATACGAGGAGTCCTTCACCGAGAAGGGCTTCTCGAAGAGGAGCGTCCCGGGGACCAGAGTGCTCCAGCTCTGGCACGACAAGCTCGCGAAGACGCCCAACAGCGTCACCGGCAAGAAGTTCTGGGGCGGACCGGCGTACTTCGAGCCTGCGACCTACGCACCGGTCAAGGCTGGGGCGATTGGTGTGTCATTCGCAGGTACCTCCCTGAGGGTGCTCTACCCGGAGAGCGAGTACCCGTTCCTCCTGACCTTCGAGTCAGGGCCGCTCTACACCAAGCACCGGAGCGCGAACTACTACTGGATCAAGACCATCCTGTCGGAGAACTTCGTGCTGATCAACAGGGAGGACGCGGCTGCCCTCCGGATCAAGACCGGCGACGTAGTCCTGATCGAGAGCCCGTACGGCTCGATCGAGGCCCCGGCCGTCGTGACCGCCTCGGTCGCGAAAGGCGTCGTCGCGGTGCCCTACGGGATGGGCAGGTGGGCGGAGACGGTCCTCGTCAGGCCGAATTACGTCAGGATGAAGAAGTCGCCGGAGGCCTTCAGGGAGCTCCCTGAGAGGATGGTCGTCCCGGAGAGCGCGGTCAACCCGGTCAAGCACCTCCCGGAGGTCGTCAAGAGGGTCCTCTTCACCGACAGGCCAAGTGACTACTACGTGAAGGGCCTCGCGGTCGACGAGTGGAGGTTCAACGGTGTCACTCCTAACCCGATCCAGCTCGGCGACGAGTCCCTCGGCGACTGGCCGATGGTCTCTTGGATCGGCGCGGGCCAGTCCTACTTCTACAACCCTGTGAAGATCGTGAAGACAGGGAAGGCGAAGAAGCTGCCCGCGCACCAGGTCGTCTGGTGACTCGCCCGTAATAGAAGTCCGGTGATTTTTTTGCTTGATCCCTTTCAGAGGGCGAACCTCTACGTCTCGATTTTCACGCTCCTCCAGAGCCTAGCGGAGGGCTCAGAGCCGCCCCTAGAGGTGAGGGAGCTCCTCGAGGCGCTCGGTGTCGAGGTGCCGGAGTTAGATAGGGCGGTGACGAGGGAGCTGGGAAAGGTCGCCGCGAGGGACATCCGGGTCGACTTGCCGGAGGGACTGAGGAGGCACCTCCACATCCACTTGAGGTCCTTCGCGGAGAGGATGGGATACGAGGCCCCTGAACCGGCCGACGGGCTCATCAACATGGCTGCACTTGCGGCCAGGCTCGCGATGGACGCCTTCACCGCAGGGGCAGGTGATGCCGAGAGGGCGGAGGAGCTCGAGAGGGCCCTGATGAGGTTCCTCATGACCCACTTGCTCCCAACCCTCGAGGGGCTGAACGTCACGGACGAGGGGCTGAGGAGGCTGATCGGCGGGGTCGTCGGCTTGATTAAGGCAGACGTCGAGGACCTGAGGGCGAAGTTCACGGTTCGGAGTTGAGGTGGACCGGGCGGGATTCGAACCCGCGACCTCCCGGGTGCAAACCGGGCGATCTGCCACTGATCTACCGGCCCGCAGCGTCGAGTTACACGGTACTCTCAATATAGGTTTCGCGACGCTGTGCGACCTTTAGCGCGGGCCGCTGAACCGTATAGAAGTCCTTTGAGGGGCTTACGGGGCCGGACCGGCAATGACCGCGCTTAACATCAGTTAACCAGAACAGGAGTGACCCAGTATCGCCTCCGTCACGAGTACCTACTCAGGTACAGCTGAATCCCGG
>JANXEE010000001.1 GCA_025058225.1 Candidatus Calditenuaceae archaeon
GGGTTCGAATCCCACCCCCCGCACCCGGCGAAGCGCTCGGTAAATAGCGTCGGGCTCCGAAGTCGCGGGCATGGTACCTCTGGGGTTGATCGTCGAGACGTCGGTGACCGTCGCCTTCGCGGCCGTCGCATGGTACCTGATGGGGAGGCTCGCACAGAGGCTGCAGGTGATCACGGGCGTGAAGAGGTTCCTGATGAGGCTGAGGACCGCGCTACTGGCCCTTGTCGCGGGCAACCTCGTCGCGCTGACGTTCGCGGAGTTGGTTCAGGTCTTCCCTCCTGACCTCTCGCCCTACTTGGACCCAAACAACCCGAGGTTCGTCGCGGGCATCGTGGCGCTGGCGCTGGCGGTGAGGGCGCTGATCAGCCAAGTCTCGGACCTCACGGTAGGGAGGGTCGCGGAGAGGAGCATAGGTAGGGTCCTGAACGCGGGAGTCCTGCTGTTGAGCGTGATCGCGGCGACGCAGATCGTCCTCCGCTCCCACGTCGCGCCCCAGATTTCCGAGTTCTGGTGGAGGGTCCTGAACCTGTTCACGGGCCTGCTGGTGGCCTACATCGCCGCGGCCGTCCTCGACCTCCTGCTGACCCACGCCCTCTACGAGAAGGTCGCGACCGACCAGAGCTCGATGACCGCCTTCACCTTCATCCGGAGGGTGCTGGTGATCTCCGTCGGTCTCCTCGGAGCGCTGGCGGCGCTGCTGGTGACGTTCCCGGAGCTCCTCGGGATCGCGACCTCCTCCCTGATCGCGGCCGGGTTCCTCTCAATCGTGATAGGCCTCGCGGCCCAGTCGACGCTCTCGAACCTGATCTCGGGGCTGATGATCTCGCTCTCGCACCCGTTCAGGATAGGCGAGGCGCTGATGTTCAGGAACGACTTCTGCTTCGTGGAGGACATCAAGCTGTTCCACACCGTCCTCAGGACTTGGGACAACAGGAGGCTCGTGGTCCCGAACTCGGTCTTCCAGTCTGAGGTGATCGTGAACTACTCGGTCGTAGACCCGACGATGCTGGTCCCGGTCTTCGTCGACGTGAGCTACGAGAGCGACGTCGACAAGGCCATGAGCATCATGAGGGAGCTCGCGGAGCGGCACCCGCTATTCCTGCCGGCGCCGGGGCTCCCGCAGGTCCAGGTGATGGAGCTGGGCGAGTCGGGGATAAGGCTGAGGCTGCTGGTGAGGGCGAAGGACCAAACCACGGGCGTCCAGCTGGCAAGAGAGCTCCTCTACCAGATCCACAAGGAGTTCAGGGCGAACGGGATCGAGATCCCATACCCGAGGAGGTACGTGATCGTTGCCGACTCCCGGAGCAGTCCGTCCAAGAGGGCAAAGTCCCGTAGGACCAGCGGTCCGGGAAGGAGGGGCCGAGATCGCGGAGGGCTGGGCACCGTACAGGGAGACGGATCTCAGGTCGAGAGGTAATAGTACTCACCGACCTCCCTCTGGAGCCTGTCGAGCCTCGATCCGGGTTTGTTGACTCGAGGCCGCTTGGTCTCGTGGTCCCTCCTGAAGGTCACACCGAGCTCCTTGAGGAGCGCGTTGAAACCCGTCCTCAGGTCGGAGGGCGGCAAGGCCTCTCCCCTAGCTCCGGGCTCACCGGTGAAGACCATCACCTTCGTCGCCGCGAAGTCGACGATCATCAGGTCGTGCTCGACGAGGACGACGTGAGCGCTCAAGTCCGCCGCGATCCTCCGAATCGTCTTCGCGACGTTGTACCTCTCCTCGACGTCGAGGAAGGCGCTGGGCTCGTCGAGAAGGTAGATGTCTGCATCCCTCGAGAGCGCCTCGACTATCGAGACCTTCTGGAGCTCCCCGCCGCTGAGCTCATCGAGTCTCCTCTCCAACAGCTTGTCGAGCCTTAGAGGTTTGATCAGCTCCGACTGAACGAACTCGCCCTCGAACCTCTCCCCGGCTGCGGCCCTCAGGACCTCCTCCACAGTCTCATGCCTTGGGAGCGGATGCTGCGGCTTGTAGCTGACTGAGGCGTAGTTGAGCCTTAGGCCACGGTCGTCCTCCAGCTGACCCGCGAGGAGCTTGACGAACGTAGTCTTCCCGGTGCCGTTCGGACCGACTACCGCCAGAACCTCACCGTGACCGACGTTGCCCTCGGAGACCCTCAGCCTGAAACCGTTGAAAGTCTTGGTCATCTCGGGCCAGTAGAGCCCATATCCGGCCTGTTCGCGGTGCTCCTCGGGGCCCTTCACCTGAAACGAGATCCTGTAGCTCCGGAACCTGACGTTGTCCAACGGCAGGTAGCCCTCGAGGTAGTCGTTGATCCCCTCCCGAGAGTTGTAAGGCCCGGAGACGATCCCGTAAACGGAGGGGTCGCCGTAGAGGACGAAGACCGCGTCGGAGACGTAGTCCATGAACGCGAGGTCGTGGTCCGCCACGAGGACGCTCTTCTGCTCGGTCGCCAATCCCCTGATCGTCCTCGCGACCCTGAACCTCTGTCTGATGTCGAGGAAGCTCGTTGGCTCGTCGAAGAGCATGACCTCACCACCCCTGAGGATGGCCGCCGCTAATGCGAGCCTCTGAAGCTCTCCGCCGCTGAGGACGGAGACGTCCCTATCGAGGATGTGTGTGAGCTCGAACTCCTTCGCGACCTCTTCGTACCGGTCGCCGCCGGCCGCCCTCTTCAGCAGCTCCCTCACCGTTCCCCTTACGGCCCTCGAGATCTGCTCTATCTGCTGCGGTTTGAGGACGACCCTGACGTCACCCGACGCGACTCTCTTGAAGTACTCCTGGAGGACTGTGCCCCTGAACTTCAGCTGAACGTCCTCCCACCTGGCCTGCCCCTCGAGGTTGCCGAGGTTGGGGATCAGCTGCCCCGAGAGCACCCTGAACGCGGTAGACTTGCCGATGCCGTTGCGACCCAACACACCGACGACCTTCCCTGCCTCGACGTGGGGCAGTCTGTAGAGCCTGAAAGCGTTGGCGCCGTACTGGTGGACGAGGTCCTCGCTTAGTTCCGTGGGGAGGTTGACGATGGTGATGACCTCGAACGGGCACTTCGCGACGCAGATCCCGCACCCTATGCAGAGCTCTTCGTTGATCTCGGGGAAGCCGTTGGAGGCCAGCCAGATCGCGTCTATACCGTTCCTCACCGGAGGGCAGAAGGTGATGCAGGGCGTCCCGCACTTGTCGGGCTGACACCTCTCCAGCTCCAGCACCGCGACCCTGAGCTTCTGGAAGTGGCTCAACTCGGCGCCTCCTCGATGCCGGTAATGCCGCCTAGTAAACGAGATACCGTCACACAGGTCGTTCGCCTGCGGGCCGTTAATTTGATGGACGTCTCGCCGAAGGGCGGGCTGAAGTCGGGTTGATGGACCCTTGGGAGAGCGTCGTAGGGTTTGCGACGATCTGGACGGCCCACATCGGCAGGCGTTACGGCATTTTCAGGGCGATGGGAGAGCTCAACAGACCCGTGAGCGGTGCAGAGCTGGCAGGGGCCACGAAGCTCAACCCAGAGGCGGTGAGGCTCTGGTGCAACGCTGCGGTTAAACTGGGCATAATCGGAAGGAGGGGAGGGCGCTACTACCTGCCGAGAAGGGTCAGGTCGATGCTGCTGGACGAGCGCAACCCCGCTTACGTCGGCGGGATGCACTCCTACCTAGCCCTGAGGAGCCTCGACTTCCACCTCCTCGACGGCTTCTTCAGGTCTGAGGGGAAAACGAGGCACAGGGCCAGGCACCTCACCGAGGCCTTCGGCGAGGCCACCAGGTGGGACCATCTGACTTTCTTCGAGCGCGTCGTCCCCAGAGTGAAGGGACTCGAGCGGATGCTCGACGGAGCTGCGATGGCCCTCGATTTGGGTTGCGGGACAGGAGGCTGGGCCCTTGAGCTGTGCCGCCGGTATCCCAACGTCGCGGCGGTCGGAGTCGACCTAGACAGGCGCGCGATCGCTGAGGCGCGACGGAGAGCCAAAGAGGCAGGGCTGTCAGGTCGGGTCAGGTTCGTCGTCGCACCGGGCGAGTCTCTCGACTTGGAGGTTGAATTCGACCTCGTCTACCTCGGCGAGGTGCTCTGCGTCGCCTCCGACAGGCTCGGCGTACTCAGGGCGGCGCACAGGGCCCTCAAGCCTGAAGGACTTGCGGTAGTAGCGGAGGGCCTCTCGGACAGCACCGGCAACCTCAGTCACGACCAGCTGCTTACGTTCCTGGCGCTGGATTACGCGCTACAGGGTGGCTCGATGCTCTCGGTGCGTGAGCTGTCGTCCCTCCTCGCTCGCGCGGGCTTCAGGAAAAATGAGTTCGTCCACACCGGAGGAGGTCTCTGGTTTGCGGTCGCTAGGAAGGCGCGGTCCTCCGCTCCCCGCACGAGCCCCGACTAGTTAACTGCTAAAGCCTCCCGAGTACGATGTCGATGAGGTGTGAGGGGGTGCCACAGAACTACACGATCGCGCGGGTGACTAAACGTGGCGAGACCTACGAGGTCTTGGTCGATCCAGACCTGGCTCTCAAGATCAGGCTCGGGCAGGCCCAGCCCTCCCAGAAGGTGCTCGTCTATCCGGAGGTCTACAGGGACGCGAAGAAGGGCATCAGGGCGAAGGAGGAGGAGCTGAAGAAGGCCTTCGGTACGACGGACCCGTACCAGATAGCCATAACGATCGTGAGAGAGGGCGAGGTCCAGCTAACCGCGGAGCAGAGGAGGGCCCTGATCGAGGAGAAGAGGAAGAAGGTGGTTGACCTGATAGCGAGGAACGCGATCGACCCCAGAACCAATGCGCCGATACCTCCGCAGAGGGTTGAGCTTGCGATGAAGGAGGTCGGTGTTCAGATCGAACCGTTCGTGGATGCCTCCGAGCAGGTCGCGAAGGTGATCGAGAGACTGAGGACCGTGCTTCCGATCAAGATGGCCCTGATCACCATCGAGGTCCGGGTCCCCGGGGAGTTCCAGCCGAGGGTCGGAGGATATCTGCGGGGCGTCGGGAGGATACTGAAGGAGGAGTGGAAGGGCGACGGCTCCTGGGTCTGTCAGGTGGAGGCTCCAGGCGGGATGCTCGGCGAGGTCACGGACCGCGTCATGAGGATGACCTCGGGGAGGGGAGACGTCAAGAGGCTCTGAGCTGCCCTGAGGGCTCGGAGGCCTTGTCGTGGGAAGATTGCCTTGAGATCACGACCAGCTTCAGCAGCTCTATTGAGATGAGCGTCGCAGTCCCGCCGGCAACGATCCACATGAGGTCCCAGACCGTGGGAACGGTCAGGTGAAGGGCCTCCCGGGTCCACGGCACAAGGACCAATACCCCGATCAGGACCGCCTCCCAAAGAACCGCCAGCAACAGCCACTTATGGGGCTTGACCCTGACAATGGGGTGCCTCAGGGACCTGCAGCTGAGGGCCACCACGAGCTCGATCGCCACGAAGAGGAGGAAGAGTCTTGTCCTCGCTGCTTCGACACCGCTCGGCAGCGCCGAGTAGAAAGCCAGTATCATTATCGGCGGTTCGACGATCAACGCCCTGATCAGGAACTCCACGACCTCCTTCGTGAAGACGCTCTCGCCCCTCTTCAGGGGAGGTCTCTTCATCAGATCTGGGTCGGGTGGGCTCAGCCCCAGCGCCAACGCGGGCAGTCCGTCGGTCGCGAGGTTGATGTACAGTATGTGAACAGGAAGCAGAGCGAGGGCCTCCTCGCCGGAGTAACCGAGGTACCTGAGCAGAAAGAGGGTCGTGAACGAGAGGACGACGATCTCGACGAGGTTCGCCTGGAGCAGGTAGGCCAGGTACCTCTTGATGTTGTCCATGATCCACCTTCCCAGCTCTATGGCCTTGACGAGGGTCGCCAAGCTGTCGTCGGTGAGGATGAGGTCCGAGGACTCCTTCGCTACCGCCGTCCCCCTTATCCCCATGGCGACTCCGATGTCGGCCCGCTTGAGGGCCGGTGCGTCGTTGACGCCGTCGCCGGTCATCGCAACCACGGAGCCCCTCAGCTTCCAACCCTCAACGATCTTCAGCTTCTGGATGGGGGAGGTCCTCGCGTAAACGGTGACCTTATCGATCTGCTCCGAGAGCTGCTCGGCCGCGATCGCGTCCAGTTCCCTCCCCGTCAGGACGAACTCCGCATCGATGCCGCACTCCCTCGCGACCGCGATCGCCGTGAGCTTGTGGTCTCCTGTGATCATTACCGGCTTCACGCCGGCGGACTTCGCCACACCTATCGCCTCGATCGCCTCAGGCCTCGGAGGGTCTATGAGCCCCACCATCCCTACGAACACGAGTTCCCTTTCTGCGGAGTCGCCCTCGACGTCCTCGGCATCCCTGTACCCGAACGCGAGTACCCTCATGCCTTCAGACGCGAGACGCTCGTTGACCTCGATCAGCTCCGACCTCATCGTGGACGTCAGAGTGAGGACACCGCTGTCGGTGAGGGATGCCACGCACCTCTCGATCACGACCTCCGGCGCCCCCTTGACGAACGCGACCCTCCTCCCGTTGACGAGGTTGACGGTAGACATCATCTTCCGCTCGCTGGTGAACGGATTCTCGGCCACCCTAGGACTCTCCCTCCTCAGCGCCTCCACGTCCACACCGGCCTTCAGAGCCATGAAGAGCAGTGCGACCTCGGTGGGGTCTCCGGAATGCCTCCACTTCCCGTCGACCTGTGAGACGGACGCGTCGTTACAGAGGACTGATGCGGTCAGCAGCGTCTCAAGGGCCCTCGAGTCGCGGCTCGCCCCCTCTATCGCGCCCTCCGTGTTGAAACCTGTACCCGTGACGGAGAGCAGCCTCCCGGTCACGTAGACGGCCCTGACGGTCTGCTCGCCCTTGGTGAGCGTCCCGGTCTTGTCGAAGCACATCACCTGAGTTGAACCCAAGCTCTCCACCGCCGCCAGCTTCTTCACGAGGGCCCCGTGCTTCGCGAGGGTCCACGCCCCTATCGCGAGGGAGGCGGTCACTATCGCCGGCAGGGCCTCAGGCACCGCGGCGACCGCGAGGGCGACGCTGAAGAGGAAGACCTCGATCAGGAACCCCAGGGTTAGCTCCCCAAGGACCAGCGACTCTGAGAGCTCCAAGACGAAGAGCACAGCTATTATAGCGAGGGCCAGGAGGCCGAACTTCTTGCCCAGCTCGGTCATCCTGGCCTCAAGCGGGGTACGTTCCTCCTCAACCGCCAGGGTGTAGGATGCGACCTTGCCGAACTCCGTTGACTTACCGGTCGAGGTGACGATCGCCGTGCCCCTACCGGAGACCACGAGCGTCCCAGCGTAGACCGAGTTGATCCTGTCGCCTAGGGCGACGTCTCGCGGGAGGGCCCTCGTCACCTTCTCCACTGGTACGGACTCCCCGGTGAGCGCCGACTCGTCGACTTTGAGGCCGAAGCACTCCGAGAGTCTGCCGTCCGCTGCGACGATGTCACCCTCTCCCAGCACGAGGACGTCTCCCGGCACGACCTGATGCGCAGGCACGGTGACGACGTTTCCGTTCCTGAGGACCCTGCAGGTGGGCGCGGTGAGCTCCTTCAGCCTCTCGAGGGCCCTCTCCGCCCTGTACTCCTGAACGAACCCCACGACGCCGATGAAGAGGACGATGACGCCGATAACGACCGCCTCTATCACCTCGCCGAGGAGGGCCGTGATCGCCGTCGCTGCCAGCAGAATCAGGATCAACGCGTTGGCGAACTGCCTCAGGAAGAGCTTCAAGGGGCTAGGCCTCTTCGCCTCTACGATCAGGTTGGGCCCGTACGTCCTCAGCCTCTCGACTACCATTTCGTCGCTCAGGCCCTTGGTCGGGTCGACCCCCAGACGCCTGGCGACCTCTGCCGCCTCCAACGCATGGAAGTCCGTTTCCTGTCCGGCCAACCCCAACCCCTCCTCCGTCCGATCTAATTACCAACCTTTAAGGCGGCGTCCCGAGACGTTCGAGATACTTTGATATTATGGCAAATTTTCTCCAAGTCACAAGGGGTGGTTGGATCGATTACGTTGAGACGCTCGATACCACCCTCAGGGACGGCGCCCAGACTAGAGGGATAACCTTCTCTCTCCGGGACAAGCTCAGGGTGCTCGAGAAGCTCGACGAGCTTGGGGTGGACATCGTTGAGGGCGGATGGCCTGGGTCGAACCCGAAGGACGCCGAGTTCTTCAGGGCCGTAAGGGGCCTGAGCTTAGAGAACAGCAGGGTCGCAGCCTTCGGCTCAACGAGGAAGAAGGGGTTGAGGGCCGGTGAGGACCCTTCACTGAGAGCGATCGTCGAGTCGGACGTCCCCGTTGCGGTGATCTTCGGGAAGTCATGGACGCTCCACGTGACCGAGGTCCTGCGGTGCTCGCTGGAGGAGAACCTCAGCATGGCCACCGAGACGGTCGAGTACCTCCGAGAGCACGGCATGGAGGTAATTTTCGACGCGGAGCACTTCTTCGACGGCTGGAAGGCCTCAAGGGAATACGCGATCGGTGTTCTCAAGGCGGCGATCGAAGGAGGTGCGAGGACGGTCACGCTCTGCGACACGAACGGTGGCTCCATGCCGTGGGAGGTAGAGGCTGCGGTCAGAGACGTCGCCCGCGAGCTACCGGCGGCGCATCTGGGCATCCACACTCACAACGACGCCGGATGCGGTGTGGCGAACACTCTGGTGGCGGTGCAGGGCGGCGTCAGACACGTGCAGGGGACGCTGCTTGGAACGGGAGAGAGGTGCGGAAACGCTGACCTATGTCAGGTACTCCCGAACCTAGCTCTGAAGATGGGTTACTCGATCCTCAAGGGCAGAGTCGAGAAGCTCAGGGACCTGACACAGATATCGGGTTTCGTGGCAGACCTCCTGAACCTCCGCATCAGCGACAACCACCCTTACGTCGGAAGGAACGCCTTCGCTCACAAGGCCGGCGTACACGTCGACGCGGTTTTGAAGGTGACCAGAGCCTACGAGCACGTCGACCCGTCTCTGATCGGCAACGAGAGGAGGTTCTCAGTATCGGAGCTCTCCGGCCGTTCGACCGTCAGATACGTCTCGTCCAAGGCGGGACTGATGCTCAGCGACGACCAGATCGCCAACGCCCTCGAGGAGATCAAAAGGCTCGAGTCGCAGGGTTATCACCTGGAGGGTGCCGAGGCAACGGTCGAGCTGCTACTGATCAGGACGGCCGGGCGTCTGAGGGAGGGCTTCAGGGTCGTCGAGTGGTCGGTGAACGTGAAGGGCTCGGAGGACGTCACCGCGCAGGCATCGGTCACCATTGAGGTGGACGGTGGAACCTATCGAGCCTCCGGCGAAGGCGTTGGACCGGTTCACGCGCTTGATAACGCCATGAGGAACGCCCTCTTGAGCTGCTTTCCGATGCTGAAGAGCGTCAGGCTTACGGACTACAAGGTGAGCGTCGTTGACGGTCTTGACGGCACCGCTGCGGCCGTGAGGGTGTTCATCGAGTTTTCCGACGAGGGGTCGATCTGGAGGACTACCTCTGTCTCGAGGAACATAATAGACGCGAGCCTCGGGGCCCTCTCCGACGGGTACAGGTACGCGTTGAATAGGAACCTGAAATAATCGCCGAAACAATCGGAACTGGAATTGCTGTCGCCTCTGAGGGACAAGGACTACTTCACTACGAGGGAGGGCTGGATCTTCTTGGTGCTCGGGGACGTTCACCCTGAGGACCGCGTGTGGTCGATACTGAAGTACGTTGAGGGCGCGGGCCCATGGCGGTCGTCAGACGGCAGGACCTACTCGAGGACGCTCAGCGATTACTCGGTTAAGGAGGTCATCAGGACCCTAAACTACGTCAGGTCCCTGAGACCCGATTACGTCTACTATGACCCCACCGTGGGGAACGAGGTTATGGCACCACCCTTGACCGGCATAACCAGAGTCTTCAGGACCAAGGAGAGGGCTGCGGAGTTGTTGCGGTCGAGAGACTCCCTGCCCGAAGGGTCGCTCGAGAGGCGATCGGTGGAGCTGATGGAGTGGCTTGCTGAGAGCGCTGGAATACCTTTGGATGCTCTAGGGGTCACGGGCTCGATACTGTTGGGCATAGCTCACAGCGGGTCCGATGTGGACCTGGTGGTCTACGGAGAGGAGTGCGTGAAGAGGGCGTTGAGGGCGCTGAGTGAGTGCAGCGACGATCGGCTCAGGCTCGGCGTAGGCAGCGAATGGATCTCTCAGCTCAGGTCTCAATTTCGGACGACGCGGGAAGACGCAGAGCTGCTGGCCTCAAGGGTCCTGAACAAGGGCGAGTTCCTCGGGACACGCTTCTCGCTCTTCGGGGTGAGGCAAAGGCCCGCGCAGAGACACGGGGAAAGTCAGTACGTCTCGAAGGGGATCGTTGAAACCGTCGTGGAGATAACAGACGACATTGAGTCGCTGTTCACCCCGGTGGTCTACGCAGTTGATGAGGAGGTGTTCGGTGTGGAGAGGGTGGTCACCTACTACGGCAGGCTTGCGGGGGTGCTGAGGCCCGGTGATAAGCTTTCCATCAGGGCGAAGCTGGAGGAGGTCCGGTCTGATCGCGGAACCGTCTATCAGCTGCTAATGGGGTCCTACGAAGGCTTCGGAGTTGAGTCGCTGAAGTTCGTAAGTTGAGGGTTCGTCTCGAAATAGAATTCTCATCTGCGGAGTGCTTCCCTCAATCCTTCCAGAGCAGCGACCTGTGTCCAGACAGGAGACCACGGCATCATCACCAGAACGTATTTGGGATCGAGGGCCAGCTCCATGTCCTTATCGTCGCCGAATCGGAGATAACCCTCGCCGAAATACCTCGCGAACTCCTTGCTCCTCTTCAGGTCCAAGTACCGGGCCATGAATAGCACGAACTCGGCGATGTCCCAAGCTCTGTCGCCCCCTAGTGAAGCCTGCTCCAGGTCCACCAACCAGACGACACCTTTTCGGTCCACCATCACGTTGTCGGGTTTGCAGTCGCCCAGCGTCACACCGAGGGCATGGGTTCTCGCGATGGACTCACCGCATCGGACTGTCACGTCCTCGAGGTTCGTCACATCCGTGTCGAATGAGGTCCAGAGCTCCCTCAGCGAGCTCCCCTGTATCACGCCCTCAAGCAGCACGCGCTTCCTCCAACTAACGCCGTAAACGTTCGGAGTCCTGAGACCCCTCTCCCTTAGGTAGGTGATGAAGAAGAGCTCGTTGCTGAGCCTCGCCGCGGGCGAGAGGTGGAAGTTCCTGAGGGGAAAGGACCAAAGCTTAGCAGCGATCCACTTGACATCGCTCCACGCCAAGTACCTCTTCAGGAAGAGCCTCTTCACCTCAACGTCCAGCGATATCTCAACTAAGTACGTCGAGTTGAAGAGCCTTCCAGATCTAGAGATCCTGACCGAAGAAGGTTCGGAGCCGTAGAGCTTGCGGACGATGTCGAGGATGTCACCCTCGAAGGAGAGGGGCTGAGGACCGGACTCGGTCGGAATTAACAGCGCCTCCTCCGGATCAGGTGGCGACAACGTCTCCCATCCGCCCTCGAGGGCCTCCTCGAAGACGAGCCTCGGCAACCCTATGCCCAGTTTTCCGTGAAGCAACAGCCACTCGATCCTCTTCTTCAGCGCAAAGCCCTTCGAGTCACGGAGCTCCTCCTTCTCCTCCGGGGGCAGAATCAATCTGTAGAGCCCTGAATTGGGATCGACTGAGAGCGCTCGGGCTGTGACGAGCTCCTCCAGGACCGGTTTGATGTTCTCGATCACCCCGTTCAGCAACGAAGCGTACGGTGACCCCCTCGAGGACCACCAGAATAATCTCCAGAGAGGTGGGTACAGCGCCACCAGTCCCCTGACCTTCTTCAATACGAAGTGGCTCGGATCGATCAGGACCCTCTCTGCCAGCCTTCCGTAGTCCTTTCTCAAGTCAACCGTAGAGTCGTCAACCGCCCTCCGAACATAGGTCTTGAGGAGAGCCCGCAGCGCGTCCTGATCACCGTCGGAGCGGAACGGTGTCAACAACCTCGACGCCAGGACCTCACCGTAGGCCGACCTCTTGACGTCTGAGGAGAAGGTCGCTAAGTCAACTACCACACGCCTCTCGCCGTCCGATCGGAACGTCCTGACGACACTGTTCCGCGCCTTCACAACCTCTAGGGTCTCCCTAGAGATCCCCTCCCCAGTCATAACGGGGTAACTGATCGCAAACAGCAACTCCCATTTGTATCACGTCGTGGGCATCTATGAACCTGAACCGCCCGATCGGCTTTTTACCTCCCGGTAAGTTCGTGAGGCGAAGGCGAAATGGTGCTGAGCTCCAAGAGGGCCAGGGCCCTGATAACCCAGGTCAGAGAGGAGGGTGCGTCTGACTGTGCCGTCGAGTCCTTCACCACGAGGACCTACATGATAAGGTTCTCGAACAACGAGGTCACGGTCTCCAAGAGGTTCGAGGAGGAGAGCGTCAAAATGTACGTTGCCTTCGGGCCCCAGAGGGCCGTTACGGGAACGACCGACGTGACCGTTACCGGCCTCAAGTCACTCGTCAGAGACGCCCTCAGGTTGGCGAGGAGCACACCACCTTCGGACATGTATGCGCCCCTTCCGGAGGGCCCGTTCAGCTACAATCGCGGTCTTCTGGATCAAAGCATGCGGGGGGTGGAGATGGAGAAGCTCGTGGACATGGTGGAAGCGGCGATCAACAGCGCTCTCAGCGCAGGTTCCAGCAGGGTCGCGGGGTCCTTGGTCTTCAAAAGGGCCCACAGGAGCCTCTTAACGAGCGGTGCCGTTGAGGCCGAGGCCCACAAGGACACCATAGAACTTTCGGTGAGGGCGTTCCTCGACGGTGAGTCCAGCGGACAGTTCGCCATCGGGACCGGAGACCTCAGCGAACTCGACCCCGAATCGGTCGGGAGAGAGGCCGGAGAGATCGCGAAGGCCGCAAGGGATCCCAGGGAGATCAGCGAGGGGGTCTACGACGCCGTGATAGGGCCCATGACATCGGCGAACCTCCTGGAGGAGGTAGGATCGATAGCGTCGGCCTTCTACGTCGACAGCGGCATGTCCTTCTTGGCCGGGATGCTGGGAAAGGAGGTAGCGTCGAGGGCTTTGACGCTGGTCGACGACCCCACGATACCAGGCACATACGGTGCCGAACCCTTTGACGAGGAAGGCCTACCAACTAGGAGGACGGTCATCATCGACAGCGGCGTGCTGAGGAGCTACCTCCACAACAGCGCGACCGCGAGGAAGTTCGAGACCAGCTCAACCGCGAACGCAGGGATCATCGTCCCGCAACCGCACAACCTGATCGTGGAGGGTTGGACATCGACCTTCAACAAGCTTCTGGCGAAGCTCGACAGGGGCATATTGGTCACCAACGACTGGTACCTCCGCTACCAGGACATCAGCAGGGGAGACTTCTCGACGATCACCCGCGACGGCCTCTTCCTCATCAGAAACGGTACCATCGAGCACGCGGTGAAGGGACTGAGGCTCTCCGACAACTTCCTGAGACTGCTGAAGAACGTCGAAGAGGTGTCTTCGGAGAAGTTCCCGATAAGGTGGTGGGAAGTTGACGTTCCGGTGAGAGCACCCTACGTGCTCCTGAGGGACGTGAGATTCACCAGACCGACCGCGTGAGCTCCGGCGATCCCCGGTCACGTATTTTTACCACTGGTTCGCATACACGGTGAGGACCCGTGAGGCCTAAAATCTCAGTTATAGGTAGCGGTAGGGTAGGGACTTCGGTCGCACTGCACGTCGGTTTGAAGTCGCTCGGTGACGTGATGCTCGTCGATATCGTTCAGGGTCTGCCCCAGGGAGAGGCGCTCGACCTCAATCACATGGCTGCGATCCTAGGGCTCGACGTGGAGTTCGGCGGAACCAACGACTACAGGGACATCGAGGGCTCGGAGGTGGTAGTTGTAACGGCCGGCTTCATCAGGAAAGCCGACATGACGAGGATGGACCTTCTCAACAAGAACTCAGGCATCATCAGGGACGTCTCCCTCAAGATAAGGGAGCACGCGCCGAGGTCGAAGGTCATCATCGTCACCAACCCTCTGGACGTCATGACGTACGTCGCCCTGAAGTTCACCGGCTTCGAGAGGCAAAGGGTCATGGGATTCAGCGGTCTTCTCGACGTAGGACGCTACAAGACCCTGATCGCGAAGGAGCTCAACGTCTCCTGGAACTCGATCGAGGCCCCCATTCTCGGCGAGCACGGCGACTCCATGGTTCTGCTCCCGAAGAGGACGCTGGTGGGTGGCCGGAGGTTAACGGAGCTGTTGAGCCGCGAGAAGGTCGATGAGGTGGTCAGAGAGACCAGAGGGATGGGTGCCAAGGTAATCGCGCAGAAGGGTTGGTCGGCGAGCCACGCTCCGGGTGCAGGTGTTGCGGTCATGGTCGACTCGATAATCAGGGACAGGAACCTCGTGATACCTTTGTCCTACTTCCTCCAAGGAGAGTACGGATTCAGCGGTGTCTGCACCGTCGTTCCGGCTGTGCTGGGCTGGGACGGAGTCAAGCGGGTGATCGAGGTTGAGCTTGATCCTGACGAGAGAGCTGAGTTGATGAGGAGCGTCGAGAAGGTTCGGCAGGCTCAGGAGGAAGTCGATCGTCTGCTGGTCGAGTCAAGGGCTTAACCGATAGATATCCATCGGCCATCAACACCTCGACCAAGTCCCCGACCCTGACGCCGAGTCTCTCTGCTATCGGCTTGGGTATCGTGATGCGCCTTCCCGAGATCACCCTCTGCACCAACGCTGACCCGTTCTCATCGTCTCCGTTCGTGCGTTCGGTCGACGAGGGCGGTGAGTCGTGGTTCTGACGTTCACGAGGCGTGCTGCCTGGCGACCTCCTTGACCTCCTCCTCTCGAGGAGATAGAGCGCTCCGAGCCCCCCGAGGCCCAAGGCCTGACCTATGACGACGTTGCTGAAGATGGTCCTCTCCCTCAGGGCGTTGTCCAACATCGCGTTCAGGACCTCTATCTGCCTCCCCCTCTCCTCCAGCGCGCCCCTCAGAGTCCCAACTGTTCTGACCGACTCGTCGTGCGCGACGCTCAACGCGTTATGTCTCGACTTGAGGTCCTCGTGAAGGGCCTTCAGGGTCGCCATCTCCTCCTTCAACCTCGCGAACTCTTCCAGAAGTTGTTCGTGTGCCCGCACGAGCCCCTCGTACGACCTCCTGAGGTTCAACTCGACGGTCTGTAAGGAGGCGTGCTCCCTGACCAACCTCTCGTAATTGGACTGAAGTGTGTCGTAGTCTCTCCTGAGCTGTGCGTAAAGCGCGTTGAGGGCGTTGAGCCTGTTCTCGAGCTCGGACCTCTCTCGTTGCAAAGCGAGTATCTCAGAGCGCTGCCTCTCGACCTCAGACCTCAACCTCCTGACCTCCTCTGTGAGCGAGCCTATCGTCCTGAGGGCCTCGTTGAGGGCGCTCCGCAAGTTGCCTATCTCAGACGACGCGGAGCCGTAGAGCGTCGCGAGTTCCTCGTAAGTCTGGTCCCGAACGAACGACATCTGGAAGAGGTTGGACAGGTTGAACTCGTTACCGGAGTGAATGTACTCGAAGTAGACCTTGGCGACGACCACCCCCGTTGGATGAGAAGTCGTGATACATCCTCCCACTAATGTGTTCGTTACAGTTCCGGAGGGCCCAGACCACATCGATACGACCGGAGCTGAGTAGAGCGGGAAGACCGAGGCCCCTGATCGCAGCTCCAACCTGACGGTGACGTTCAGTCTCGAGAGCGGGCTGTGGGCGAAGGCCTCAAGTCTCACTTGAAAGCACGTACCCCTCTTCACCTCTGCTGGATAAGTTAACGTCACCGTGAGCCTCTCGTCGTGAACGGAGCTGATGAACGTGGTCGCGTGACCGGGATGCGCGGAGATCACCAAAACGGTGATCACCAAAACCAGAAACGACGCCAGGTACCTGGTCCTCACACTGTCTACTTTCCGCACCCCAGTTAAGTCCTTTTGCCCGTGTATCGCCTACGCAGGCCGTGTACTCAACTCCTCTATCACGAGCCTCGCGGCCTCGACGCCTGCCGCCCTCTGGGCCTCAGCAGTTTGAGCGCCCATGTGAGGCGTCGGTATCAGTCGTGGATGCCTGAGCAGCTCCGTGTCGTCTGGAGGTTCCTTTGAGAACACATCGAGCGCGGCTCCCGCTATCCACCCCTCCGTCAGCGCCCTCTTCAGAGCCTCCTCGTTGACGACGTCGCCCCTAGAGGTGTTGATGAGGTACGACGTCCGCTTCATGAGCCTCAATTGCTTCTCGCCGATGAGGTTCTTCGTGCTGGGGTCGAGTGGAACGTGGACGCTCACGAAGTCCGACTCCTTCAGCAGGGTCTCAAGATCCACCTGATGCCCACCGATTTCCTGTAGGAAGTCACGCGGTATCTCTATGAGGTCGTTAACGAGGACCCTCATTCCGAATGCCCTCGCGAGCCTGGCGACCTCTCTGCCTATTCTTCCACAACCTATCACCCCGATCGTCTTCCCTGCGAGCTCGACGCCGTGTGCCTGAGCCTTAGACCACCTGCCCGACTTAAGGTCCGTTGCTAGCCTCGGTATGTCCCTCGCGAGGGAGATCATAAGCCCCACCGTCAGCTCAGCGACCGCCCTCGTGACCGCGCCGGGCGTGTTGAGGACCTTTACGCCGAGTTTGGTGAACCCCGAGACGTCGACGTTGTCAAGCCCCACGCCAGCACGGACGATCAGCCTCAGGTTACCACGGCCCCTGACGGGCCTCACCTTCACGTTGCTCCTCACGATGACAGCTTCGTAGTCCGCGTAGACCTTATCGAACTCGTCCTGAGAGATCTCCTCCCTGTAAACAACCTCAAGTCCCTTCTCCTTCATCATCTCGAGGCCCACCGGATCGAGTCTACAGGCAACTAGTACTCTGACCACATCTCTCACAGGCCCCCGCACGTGATATAGGTGAGCGTCCCGGTCTTCGATCGCCGTCAACGGTTCTAACGATAGAACGTGTCTTCGAACGACCTCGAATGAGATACATCTTTAATTCAGGAAGGGTGTGGTGAGAGCAGGTAATCAGGACTTGTGCGGAATCATCGGTTTCACGGGGAACGGCGACGCCCTCACCATATTATTGAAAGGTCTGAAGAGGCTCGAGTACAGGGGTTACGACTCTGCTGGTGTGGCCCTGCTCGACGGTGAGCGCCTCTGGGTGACAAAGAGGGCGGGGAGCGTCGACGAACTCGTGAAGCGGATCGGAGAGCTCAATCCACCGAGTACCGGAGTCGGCATCGGTCACACGAGATGGGCAACTCATGGCGGCGTCTCCGATAGGAACGCTCATCCACATCTGTCGTGTCGGGGTGAGGTAGCTATCGTGCACAACGGCATCATCGAGAACTACGAGGAGCTCAGGTCTGAGCTGGAATCCAGAGGACACACCTTCACCAGTGATACCGACAGCGAGGTGATCGCTCACCTCCTCGAAGAGGAGTTGAATAAACCCGCTGCCGACGCCAGGGAGGCCCTCACCAACGTCGTCAGAGCTCTCAAGGGGAGTTTCGCGTTCATTGGAATCGGTGGAGCCCTCGGAAGGAAGATACTGGCGGCCCGTCACAACTCACCCCTTGTGGTGGGCTACAGGAAGGACGCCTGTATTCCGTCGAGCGACGTGCTGAGCTTCCTCGAGCTGACGGACGACGCGATCTTCCTCGAGAACGAGTCCTGCGCCCTCATTGAACCGGGCAACGTTGAGACATGGCTCTTCTCCGGAGAGAGGCTCATGCTGAAGCCCGTGAAGGTCGCGATCGAGGTCGCCGACATAGAGAAGCGCGGTTACGTCCACCACACGCTGAAGGAGATTCACGATCAACGCTTCACTATAACTAGGTCCCTGACATCTGAACTCGGCCCGATAAGAGACGTCGCTAGGGCCATCAGTTCTGCGAAGAGGGTCTTTCTGGTCGCAGCAGGTACGAGTTATCACGCGTGCTTAGTGACGAAGTACCTGTTCGCGGAGATCGCGGGAATCGACGCCCAACCGGTCCTCGCCAGCGAGTACTCCCTCCACTCCAGATGGGTCGACGGTGAGTCGGTTGTAATAGCCGTCAGTCAGAGCGGCGAGACCGCGGATGTCCTCGAGGCGGTGAGGGATGCCAAGTCTAGGGGCGCTTTAGTCATAGGAATCGTCAACATGCTTGGCTCGAGCCTCGAGAGGCTCTCGGACCTGCACCTGAACATCTCAGCAGGCCCTGAGATAGGGGTGGCCGCCACCAAGAGCTTCACCTCTCAGGTCGTAACACTCCTCAGGGTTGCGTTGGAGCTCTCCGGCTCACCCATGCCCCTTGATCCGAAAAGGGTCGCGGAGGCTGTGGAGGAGCTGCTGGAGCTCGAGCAGTCGATTGCAGAGATCGCGAAGGACCTCAAGGACTTCAAGGACCTCTACGTGATAGGGAGGGGCATCCACTATCCACTGGCACTCGAGGGGGCTCTCAAGGTAAAGGAGCTGGCGTACGTCCACGCGGAGGGTTTAGCTGCAGGAGAGCTCAAGCACGGTACCCTCGCTCTGATCGACAGGGGCACACCGGTCGTTGTACTCAATCCTGAGGACGAGACCTACCACGACACCCTCTCCAACTGCATGGAGGTGAAGGCTCGCGGTGCGAGGGTGATAGGGATCTCCGACCAGCACCACAGGTCCTATGACTACTTCATCAGGCTTCCGCGCATGGGTTCCAAGTACGCGACCGTCCTGCTCGAGGCCTTACCCCTCCAGCTCCTCGCCTATTACCTAGCTTTGGAGAGAGGCGCTGAGATTGACAAGCCCAAGAACCTCGCCAAGAGTGTGACCGTGAAGTGAGACGCGACTAGTCGCGCTCGGGGTTATGAGAGGCTCGAGGCTAGGTCGTCCAGTTTGACAATATTATATCGCGTTATTGATAGAATGGCTCTCAAACAAGAGACTTCAACGAGAACGAAATTAGCATAAATTAAGAGAGGTGATATTCAGTGCCCGCACCCGCAGCCGTCGTTTCCCCCAGAGCCTGCCTGAACGGTCGGGACAGACTTCAGTCCGCCAAACCCTGCCGTCTTCGTAGACGCCGTCGGGACCGCTGCCTGCTTCACCGGGAGCTTGCGCTTGTAGAAGTCGTCCGAGAGCTTCCTCCCGGTCCTCCTCTCCCACTCCTCGATCGAGATGCCGAATATCGACTGGATCCTGTCCCTGTACCACTCAGGGACGACGTTAAAGGCGCAGAAGGGCACGATCCTGTTGTCTGGAGTGAGGTAGTGGATGTCGCATCTCCTCAGCCGTTCCTCGTCGTGGTTGTACTTGTCCTGGAAGTGCATCATTCCCAAGAAGAGGGACTTCCTGTGCCACTCGCCGACGCTGTGGTAGTCGTGCTTCACGAGGATGTCGAAGAGCATCCGCTTGAGGTTCATCCCCGCTGGCTGCTTCTTCTCGTTGATGAACTTCCCTATGTTCCAGAGGACCTTCACTCCGACCCAAGCCCTGTTGCGACCTGCCTCGATCTCCTCAGCCTTGTCCTGCAGGTACTTGATCAGCCCCTCGACGTCGACGAACGCCGTTAGTGGAACGAGCCTGTCGCCGTCCTTGAAGACGTAGGTGCCCGCGCCGCAGACGAAGTGAATGCTGAGCTCGTAATGGGCCCTTCTCGTCAGGGCCTCCAGGAAGCCTGTGAGTGGCGTGCAGGCTGGAACGGGGAACCATGCGTCCCTCGGGACCTCGCCGTTGGTCTGCTCCTCGATCCTGATGATGCAGTCGGGGATCGTTATCCTGTACTTCTCACGCTCCTTCTTCGGCATACGACCGGTGAGGCTGACCGGCTGGAAGTTCACCGCCCTGACGACGTCGATGTTCGCGAACCCGAACCTTATGATGTCGCCGAGCTCGTGGTCGTTGACGCTCTTGATCACGGTCGGGACGAG
>JANXEE010000016.1 GCA_025058225.1 Candidatus Calditenuaceae archaeon
CCGAACTCGACCGTCGCATCGACGTAGGCGACGTCCGTGTTCACAGAGATGCTGTCGTGATACGGTATCCTGAGATCCCAATCCCTCATACCGTGATACTTGACGAGCGCCTGCATCGTGAAGGCCCTTGCCCTGCACCTCATTCAGGTCATGGACCACGAAATCGATATATAAAATGCGGGCACGCAGACCGGAAGAACCCAGGGTCGGTTGGGTGATGGTCACGCAGAGGGAGAGGATCGAGCTGCTGAGACAGGGTATACTGAGGGGTGCGGTGATACCGAAGCTGGAGGAGGTGGGGTTCATCGTGTCCGGCTGGAAGAGGCCAATATCACTGGAGGACATGGAGCTCCGGGACGACGGGTGGGCGGCCCTCTACTCTAAGTTCACGTCTTGGGAGACCTATTACAAATCAGACCCCCTTTATCTTTACTTCAACACCTTTTACGGAGACGTCCACGAGAAGGCGCACAGGTTCTGCTTCGTCGAATACCTGCTCCCCTTCAAGTCCAGGAGAATACCCCTCAAAATCGTCGGAACGTTCAACAGGCTCAACCTCAAGGCTGGAGGGTACATCTGGAAGCGGAGGGAGGTGCTGGACCTCTCTGATCCGGAGGGTGCCGTGATGGAGATCGAAATTAAGTACGCTGAGCTCCTCGATCTGGTGACGGCAGAGGGACTGGTACTTGTGGGTGACGACAAGGGCGGTGAGGCCTGATCACCTGGCGACGATCTGCCTGAACTCCTCTGCCGCTTCCTTCGGCGACCAGCCCTCGTGGACCACGCGCCTGAGCGCCTTTATCATCCCGACCGGGTTAGGGGACTGGAAGACGTTCCTACCGAAGTCCACACCGGCAGCTCCCGCCTGAACAGCCTCATGGGCTAGGGTGAGCGCGTCGAGCTCCGTCTCCAGCTTCGGACCGCCTGCGATCACCAGAGGAACCGGTGCCGCGTCAACAACTCTCTCGAACTCGGAAGTGTAGTAGGTCTTGATGAAGTGAGCCCCGAGCTCGGCCGCGACCCTGCAGGCCAGGGCGATGTACTTGGTCTCGCGTTTCTCGAGCTCCCTCCCGACTGCGGTTACGGCCAGCACGGGAATGCCGTAGGTCTCACCGAGATCGACGAGCTGCGCGAGGGCCTTCAGGGTCTGATGCTCGTGCTCGGTCCCGACGTATATCGAGAAGGCGAGCGCCGAGGCGTTGAGCCTTATCGCGTCCTCGACCGATGTTACGATCTCCTCGTCGCCGAGAACAGGGCCCGCTATCGTGTTGCCGCCGGAAACCCTCAAGACTATCGGGACATCGGCCGTCGGATCGACACTGGTCCTGAGGACTCCCCGAGTGAGCATGAGTGCGTCTGCATACGGCAACAGCGGCGTGATGGTCCTTCTGGGGTTTTCCAGTCCCTTGATCGGTCCGAGGAAGTAGCCGTGATCAACCGCGAGCATGACCGTCCTCTTGGTCGAGGGCTTGATTATTCTGGAGAGCCTGTTCTGGAGGCCCCAGCTCATCACATCCCGATGCCGAAAGCCTGTTATAAGTTTGACCGCCAGCGGTGCACCGGCCCCCGACCACGCGGCCCCCATGAACAGCAGGACGCACCTTAACTTTTTGCCTGACAAGTGAGCTAGTTTCCGGTGTATGAAGGCGGAGCTGAAGAGGGGCCAGACGGTCCTGCTGAAGGGCCCTGCATCGGCGTCACTGGAATCCGGTGGAGTCGAGGTCTTCGGTCACCGTTTGAAGAAGGGAGAGAGTTTGGTGGTGAAGCCTTGGAAGGTCCTTCCCCTGACGTCTATTGAGGACTCCGCAATAGAACTCAATTTGGGAACGGGTAGCGCCTATGAGCTCCTCGATTTCGACCCCATCCCGGACTCTTGGAGGCAATTGGCCGACTCACTGGGAGGGAAGTTCAGGGTGATGGTCATGGGGAGGGTCGACGCGGGGAAGACCTCGATCCTCCTTACGCTCCTCAACCGGACCGTATCGAGCGGTGAGGTGCACTTCGTCGACCTCGACGTCGGTCAAGGCGAGATCTGTCCACCTACGACGATGGGTTACTCTAGGGCCCTGTCGAGCACCTATGCCCTTTACGCGCTCAAGGCAGAGGCCGTGTACGCGTTCGGGTTCACGTCTCCTTCGTGGTCCATCGAGAGGTCACTAAACGTCGCAGAGAAAATCGTGATGAACCTGCAGGGTGCGGAGAGGGTGCTTATCGATGTGGACGGCTGGATCGAAGGCGATGAAGCCCTCAGACACAAGACGGACCTGATCCGCTTAGTTAAACCGACCCACGTTCTGCTCCTAGGCGTCGAGCCATCCGAGGAGCTGGAAAGAACGCTTGTTCAGGCTGGCTCTAAGTCGATCGTTCTTGACAGACCCGAGACGATCGCCGTCAGGAGCAGGGAGGACAGGAGGAGGGCGAGGGAGATGAGGATCTCTCAGGCCTTCAGAGGCAGCTCCGTCAGACAGCTCGTCAGGAACTGGTTGCGCTTCTCAACGGTTTACTCCGATTTCTACGTCGATGACCCTGAGTCGTACTTCGAGGAGGCCCTGCTCGATGCAGAGAGGCACGGAGTGGACGTCGCCATCGCTGCGCACAACGAGATCGATTTCGGACCAGATCTCCGGGGGTCAGACGTCGGGCTACTCTCCTACGCCCTCGACGAGGGACTGAGGGTGAAGGGACTGGTGCTTCTGAAAGGGTTCGTCAAGTCCAAGAACGCAGTGAGGGTTGTGACGAGTTACAAGGAGAACGTCAGGCACCTGAAGCTGGGGGCCGTCTTCCTGTCGAACGACTTTCAAGAGCTTCACGTCTTCAGAGCTTCGGAGAAGTGGTACGGGCGTTGAGCGCGGACGCTACTCGATGGACATGTCCTCGACTTCGAATTGTCTCAGCACGTCGTTGAGCCTCCATGCCGAGATGCCCCTGACCTCCTTTCCCGATATCGAGACTATGACGTACGTGAACTCGGGGACCGCGTGCTCCAGATCGTAGTTGCTGGGAACCGCAGGGTAGTCGGGGTGACTGTGGTAAACGCCGAGCACGACCTCGTTACGCCCGGAGGCTTCGTTCTCGACCTTAACGTACTCCAGCGGGTCGATCGAGTACCTGTTCCTCCGGGAGCCGTTGTAGACGTTTTTCATCGGGACTATCCTCCCAACCTCTCTCACACCGTTCACAACCCTGCCCACCAGGAGACCGCACCCCTCCTCAGGGTAGACCGAGGAGACGTGGGACCTGATCTCATCCAGGTGCTCCCTCCTCAGCCTCAGCATCCCTGGAGTGAATCAATCGTCCATCTATCAAATTTAACGGACACGCCTCCCCTTCGGGCCGCGGATGGGTCGCGCACGGTTTATTTTAAGAACCTGCTGGGGAGAGGGCAGGCGGAAATGGCACGGATGCACTCGAGAAGGCGGAGCAGGTCGGGGTCGAAGCGCCCGATCTCCAGATCTCCACCGAGCTGGGTTACGACGACGCCCGAAGAGGTCGAAGAGCTCGTCGTGAGCTACGCGAAGCAAGGCATGTCGCCGAGCGCGATCGGAATGGTGTTGAGGGACCAGCACGGAATACCGCTGGTCAGGACGGTGACCGGAAAGACCGTGACGCAGATCCTCAGAGAGCGGGGCGTTTCGCAGGAGATCCCGGAGGACCTCATGAACCTGATCGAGAGGGCCCGGAGGATGCACGTCCACCTCCAGAACCACAGGTCCGACCGGTACAACAGGCACCGACTGCAGCTCGTCGAGGCCAAGATACACAGACTTGTGAAGTATTACAAGAGAACCGGGAGGATCCCGAAGGACTTCCAGTTCAGGACTCTGTACACTTACGCGTAGGTGAGTCCGTTGAGCGGCAAGGACGAGTCGGCCGGTGTGATCTACGTGGTCATCGGAATCGTCCTGCTGGTCGTGGGGCTGGCGGTGAGCTGGAGGCTCATCATCGAGCTGATAGGTGTGCTGGTCGCTGCGCTCGGTGTGATGCTCTTAATCAGCGGCCTCCGACGACTCAACTTGATCCGGTGAGTCGGGGCCTTGGATATAACTCAGATCCCCGTCGGGGCGCTAAACCTGACCCTCATCTCTCTCGGACTCCTGCTGGTGCTCCTGGGCAAGAGGGTGCTGAAGTTGGCTGCGTTCGTGGCAACTGGGTCCCTTGGGGCCCTGCTGATCCGGCAGCTGCTGATCGGCAGGCTTTCACCTTTCCTCTTGGACGTGGCAACTCTACTGTCGTTCTTCGGCATAGGATTGGTCGGACTTCTGATCCTGAAGGTGGGAGCTGGTCTGGCGACCGCCCTCATAGGCTACCTCATAGCGACCTCCCTAGGCGCGGGCATCGCGATAGCGCTGCTCGTGGCCCTGATAGCGTTCATAGTCGGCCTGACCTTCCATGAGCTCCTCCTTGTGATCGCCTCAGCCTCGGTCGGTGGATATTTGGTCTACGTGGGACTTCTGGGGTTCGGAGCGGGCCACCAGATCTCGGTCCTCATAGCAGGAGCGCTCATCGCCGGTGGCGTACTCCTCCAATCACGCAGGTGAGGCCCGAACCCACGACCCGCGGTCGTGCTTGGGAGTATGACCGAATTCTGCCCGTGACCAGGAGTCAACTTCATGGTTAAATTCTTGACGGAACGCGGAGCTACGCGGCTCTTGAGGACCCTGTTCGTTATAGGGACGGCCTCCTCGGGGAAATCGACCCTCACGTCAGCGCTCGTCGAGTGGCTGAAGGAGAACGAACAGACCGTGGCGACCGTCAATTTGGACCCTGCGGCCATCACGCTTCCCTACGAGCCCGACATCGACGTCAGGGATATGGTCGATTACGAGCGGATAATGGCGGTTCGGGGCGTCGGCCCCAACTCTGCCCTGATCTATTCGGTGAGGGAGGTGGCTCGGAACGTGGAGGTCCTGACAGAGGAGGTGGAGGACCTGAAGGTGGATTACCTGATCGTCGATACACCGGGTCAGATGGAGATCTTCGCGTTCAGGAAGGAGGGCATGGTCATAACCAAAGCCCTCACGACAGAAAAGGGGATCATCCTCTACCTGCTGGACCCCATACTCTCGTATACGCCGAGGACGTTCGCGTCATCCATGTTCTTGGCTGCATCTGTATACTTGAGGTTCGTCATGCCCATGATCATCACCGTCACCAAGGCAGACGTGGTCCCCCGGAGGTACCTCCTGAGGATCTCGAAGTGGCTCAGCTCCCAGGAGGCTTATGAGGTCGACCTCGACCGGAGGGGAGGTGGCGTGACGCTGCTCATGGCGAAGGAGGTGGCTAAGGCTGTCAGCGAGATCAGAGCGTTCATTCCCCACGTGCTGGTGTCCTCGAAGACCATGGAGGGGCTTCCGGCCCTACATATGGCTATAACTAGGACCTTCGGTGAAGGGGAGGACGAGCTGAGATGAGCTACACAGAATACAACGCGGAGGAAGAGCTCTACGAGGTGAGGGAGAGGATAAAGGAGCTCCAGGAGAAGGTCAGCGAGGTGAAGGAGGAGGCCCTCAAGCACCACAGGGCCAAGAACGCCATTTGGGAGGAGATGAGCAAGATAAGGGACCAGGTGGCGAACCTGAAGGCAGAGAAGGTCTCGATCATCGAGGCGACCAGGAAACTCCGGGTCGAGGTCAGGAGGCTCAGGGAGGAGCTGCTGAACCAGGTCTTCGAGATCAGGAGCAAGCGCGGCGAGATCAAAGGACTGATGAAGAGGGTTGACGTCGAGAAGATACGGAAGAGGCTCGATGAGATCGATCTCTACCTCACGGCTCACAGGGTGAAGAGGGAGGAGGAGAGGAGGCTCTTCGAGGAGGCGTCGAGGCTGGAGGCGATGCTCAACGAGTACGAGAAGGCCCTCAGGATCAACGAGGAGCTGCTCAAGCTGTATCCGGAGGTCGAGCAGAAGAAGAGGGAGCTGGACTCGAAGAGGGGTGAGCTGGACAACCTCAACGGACGGCTTTCTGCCATCAACAACGAGCTGAAGGTCCTGAACGCGAAGTACGACGAGCTCAAGGCCAAGTACGAGGACGTCAAGCAGAAATACCTCCAACTCAAGAACACCTGGGACAGATACGAGGCCGAGACGATACTGTTGGCCTCGAAGGTCTACGACCTCAGGAAGCTCCTCAGGGCCGAGAAGGAGGAACTATGGAAGCGCAGGGTCTCATCGGTCAAGGAGAGGAAGAAGAAGGAGGCCCTCGAGAAGCTTGAGAGGGGCGAGAAGGTGGACTTCGACGAGCTCAAGCTCTTAGTCGAGGACGAGGACTTCTACGTCTACTTCGGGAGTTCCGAGTCTTCCTGAGTGTTCAGGCGATCCCGAGCAGCTCGGCGCCGTTGACGTAAAATAACCTCTCCAGCGTCTCCGGCCTGAGACCGCTGGCCTTTAACTGCTCCAGACACTTCGCGGGGCTTATCATCGGGTAATCGCTGCCGAAGAGAGCCTTGTTACGGAGCAGGGTGTCGACATACCTCATCACGGTCTGAGGGATGTACTTCGGAAGCCATCCCGAGAGCTCGATGTACACGTTCTTCTTGTGCAGGGCTATCGCGAGGGCCTCCTCGTGCCAGGGCCATCCGAAGTGGGCCATGATTATGTTCAGCTTCGGGAAGGTAGCGGCGACCTCGTCGACGTAGATCGGTCTTCCGTAGTCGAGGCGCATCGAACCACCGCCCGGCATTCCCGCACCGATCCCCGAAGTGCCAGTGTGGAAGAGAACCGGAACCCTGTGCCTCGATGCGACAGCGTAAACCGGATAGAGCCGAGGGTCGTTGGGTCTGAAGTCTTGAACCTGCGGATGAAGCTTGAGCCCCTTGAGGCCGAGCCTCGTCAGCGCGTCCTCCAGCACCTCATTCGCTCTGACGTCGTAGGGGTCGACGGTCGCGAAGCAGACGAAGAAGTCGCCGTGTTCGTCCTGGACTCTGGACATCAAGTCGTTGGTGTCACCACGGATCCCCGTCAGTCTGTACGCGTCGAGCGGAAGGAGAACGGCCCGAGTCACTCCCTGCTGCTTCAGGTCCTCGATGACCTCTCCGACGTCCCGCTCGACCACGGTTGTCCTGAAGTAGGCGCTGACCGACTCAACGAATGGTCTGAGCGTGGAGATGAACGACGCCGACGGCATGTGGACGTGGAAATCGAGCACTCGCTCCATCAGTTCGAATATTTACAGCACACGAATAAACTTGTCTGTTCCTCAGCCTCTATGACTTACGCCCTCCTCCAGCTTCCTGAACCTCGGCCTGAGACGCTCTAGGATCTGGGGTAAAGTCGTGTACTCCATCTCCTCGTGGCCCAGCCTCGCCGGCTCGAACTCCCCCATCATCCGCAGGTAGACGGAGATCTCGGAAGCCATTCTCCTGCTGTAGTCGAAGAACGGGTCGTCGAAGAGGTCGGCTGGTTCCTTACGGTCCACCCCTACGAGACGCCCATTCGAGACCTGCCAGCCCATCGCGATCACCCGCGGAGGTCCGTCGAAGAACGTCACGACGTTGTGGCCCTTCCTGAAGGAGACAGGCATCAAAGGACCCCTGTGAGAGCCCCTCATCCAGCCGCTCACCACGGGCGGGATCGCGAAGGCACTCAGGATCTCTCCCACCGCAGGAAATCCGGCCTGGGCCCTCACCACCAAGACAGGATCGTCCTTCCCGACGTACCTCCCGGCGATCAGGCTCAATCTGGTGGTGCTTGCGGAGGCCGCCGGCTCGTCGTCGATCGCCCTATAGACTGTGGAGACGGCGTACCTGCCCGGTGTCCCTAGCAACCCAACGAGGTCGTAGAGCTCCTCGGGTGCCTTGAGTATCACGGACTCGGACTCGATGAGATCGAGTACCTCGAACTTGAACCCCGCGTGAAGCTTAGGGTCTATCACCAGACCCGCAGTGTTGTCGGGTGACGCGAAGATCCTGTACAGCGGAACGTTCCATGCGCCAGGCTCGGTCTTGTCGGCCGCGAAGACCACTATCGGCTCTGAAGGTCGCTCCTCGAACTCCAGCTCCGCCACACCAGGCCCAAGGCCCCTGACGTTGCCGCTGAACGCGTCGCTGAGGAGGTCCTGACCAGCGCCGTAGAGCTTCAAGGGCTTCGCGACCTTATCGGTTATCTCCTTGAAGGTGTTCCAAGCAAGACCGTGGACCTCCGGATCGTTCGTTCCCCGAGTGTGGGTCATTACGAGAACTATGTCGTCACCGGCATGCTGAACGTATCCGCTGAGTATCAGGCCGGACTTCTCTGCCTCCTCGACCTTCTTGGACGCGTACGCGAGCATCTCCGCGTGAGGTCTGTGGTGACCGGCTACGCTACCCACATCAGCCTTTATGACCGAGACCGTTACCCTCATCGATAGTCTCGTTCATCAGCCAGATTTAAGCATCTCCTGTGAATCGGGTATCAAGCAGTCTAGTTAGATTAATAAAATCTAGCGGGGACCGACTTTGATGACGTCGTCTGAGGATTGGCGTGCAAAGCGGAACCTGGTCTTGGTGGCGCTGCTGGAGGGCCAAAAGTCGGCGTCCGACATCGCCAGCAGGACGGGCCTACAACGGTTCGAGGTCGAGGCTACGCTCCTGTCCTTAGCCGCTTCGGGGTTGGTCAGGGAGCAGGAGGTGAAAGGGCTCTTCACGAGGAAGACCGTGTATTCCCTCACGGAGCTTGGGACGCGGGAGGCTGAGGCCGCGAAGAGGGAGCTGGAGAAGGTAGCAGAGGAGATCAGGAGTGTGGCCGAGAGAGGCGACGTGGAGGGGCTTCAGAGCCTGCTGGCGTCGTACCAGCTGCTGCTCCCCATGCTCCTGAACCTCCACCTGATCGACCTCTTCCTCCTTCAGGGCCTCGGGTACGCCCCCGCAGACGATCTGACCGGCGAACTCGACGTCGGCGAAGACGCTGGAGCGGCCGAGTTCTGAGACCCTGCGCCTCCATGGGACCTCTTCAGCCAAAGAACCCATTAGTAGGTCAGGCGATCTGGTGGGCGAATGGAAGAGGGCCTCGTCTGGCGCTTCGTCATGGCGCTCGTTTACGTCTTCCCGGCGTACGTGGCCAACGGTGCGCCGGTCGTAGCTGTGAGACTGATCGGAACCACCCATCCGCTCGACTTCGGGAGGAAGTTCTTCGACGGCAGGAGACTTCTCGGTGACGGCAAGACGGTCGAGGGCCTCGTCAGCGCCCTCTCGGCGGGCATCCTGACTGGAGTCTTGTTGTGGCTGGCATCACCGAACAGCTTCAGCTCCGTGATGGAACCTGTAGTGCTCTCTGTCGGTGCGGTGCTGGGAGACGTCGCGGGTTCCTTCTTGAAGCGTCGTGCCGGCATAGAAAGAGGTGCACCGGTCCCGGTCCTCGACCAACTCGGTTTCCTCGTCACGGCTCTGCTGCTCTGCTGGGCAGTCTTCGGGATTCCGAGGTGGGTCGACCCCGTAACGCTCCTGCTCGTCATCGCATTCACCGGAGTTCTCCACCTCGCCACCAACGCGGGGGCCTACCTGCTTAACCTCAAGGACAGGTGGTACTGATGGTGAGGACGATCTCCGTCAGGGTGAGGGCCATCTGCTCCGCGACCGAGTCGGAGGAGAAGGTCGTGAAGGCCGTATCGAACGTGTTGGGCATGGACCTGAAGGACGCCGTCCGGTGGACCAGAACTACCGGCATATTCGGCGACCCCCTATCGGTTATGGAGGTGGAGCTGAGGGGGGAGGAGGCCGAGCTCGCTGCGGAGAGGCTGACCTCAAAGCTGCCAGAGGGTTACGCTGAAGAGAGGTCCGTGATCACCGGAAGTCATGAAGTTGTTCACGTCAGGCTGGACAAGCAGGCCGCCTTCACCGGTCAGTTCGTTCTTGGCGAGAGAGACGCGATCAAAGTGGAGATACGGAGGGAGAGGGTTTGAGGAGGTACTACGACCTAGGCCTCGCACCGCGTTCCCACCCTGAGGCGAACGCTCTCCTCGCGATTGCGAGGGAGTCGGGTTTTCACGGCGTTGCAGTTGAGGGCCCTGATGCGACCCAGGTCGAACGTGACGCTTCTCCGGCGGGCTTCGAGGTGTTCAGCAGGATCACCTTACGACCGGCCTCAACCAACGAGCTGTATCGAGAGCTCCGGAGGATGAGGTGGAGGTATCACGTGGTGGCCGTCGAGGCGCACAGCAGGGAACTGTTCATGGCCGCCCTCAGGGACTCAAGGGTGGACCTCGTGGTGGCTCCGGTGAACGAGATGATCGTCGTTGACCGACACGTGTCCGAGGTCGCGAGGAACGCAGTAGAGCTGCGATTCTCGGACTTCCTCACGGCTCCAGAGAGGTTCTTGACCTGGCTCATCAGATCAGGCAGGTGGATCGAGCGGGAGCGGGTTCCGGTGGTCGTGACCTCCGGTGCAGTTGGGGAGCTCGGCGTCAGGAGACCGCTGCAGCTCGCGTCAGTCCTCGCAGGAACCGGGTTCGGGGTGGGTCTGGCCCTCAAGTCGGTCTCGGAGACTCCGGGGAGGATGGTCGTCGAGAACGCCAGAAGGTTGTCGGGCCTCTCCGACCCGAGGGGTGTGTGGTCCGTTGAGGACGAAGAGGAGATATCTCGCGATTAGGGTGAGGCCCGAGTCGGAGGCCCCACCGGCTAAGGAGGTCTACGAAGGGATCCTGAAGGCGTTCTCTGAGCTTTACGGGTCGATCGAACTGATCCGTGCGAACGTGAAGCTTGCATGGTCCGATGAGACCGGCGGCGCGCTTGTAGTCAGGTGCTCGATCGGCTCGAGCTGGAAGGTGCTCCTCGCGATATCAAGGGTGACGAACGTCGCAGGTCGTCAGGTAGCGCTTGACGTGGTCAGGGCCTCCGGTGTCATAAGGAGGGCAAAGGAGGAGCTAGGGAGAGGACTCGATCACTCCTGAGCCCTTCCACAAGCGGGGCAGAAGACATCACCCCTAGCCATGCTGGAGCCGCAGAACCTGCAGTTCGTCACCGGCGGGCCCTCCATCGCCTTCTCCCTTCTCCTCTCGAACCTCTTTGCGATCAGCACGGCCGTCTCCGTCAGCGCAACCATGGGAAGGAAGAGCACGGTGTTCGCTATCAGCCAACCGTCCGGCGTTATGAGGGCGATCGCGATGTAGAGGAGACCGTAGACGTAGAGCCTGTTGCGGGTGACGACCGAGGTGCTGACTATGCCCAGCCTGACAAGCAGCACGAAGACCGCAGGGGCCGTGAAGAGGAATCCCATGAGCGCAACGGTCGCGAACACCATGAAGTAGTAATCGACCGCTGTGACGACGAACTCCGCACCCACGATCTCCGCGAAGACGTACATGAACCTGATGACCAGCGGCATGACGACGAAGTAGCAGAACGTCGATCCGACCGTGAAGAGGGCGACGAACGCAGCCATGAAACCCCATATCAGCCTCCTCTCGTGTGGATAGAGCGCGGGGTCGACGTACATGTAAAGCTCGTACGCCACGACCGGAGAGACAGTGATGAACGCCATCAGCGCGGACGCGATGAAGTAAACCTCCAGCGGTGAGGTTATTGTTCCTGCGATGATCCTGACGCGGCCCTCGGCGAGCTGAAGCGTCCTCTCCAGTACCAAGTTTATGACGGGCACGTAGGTGCCGCTGAAGAGGCTCTCGGGGTTCAACTGCAGCGTCAGCAGGTCCCTCGGGAAAACGAGCCAGAAGACGAGCGCTATGAGGAACGAGACGATCACGACCTTGACCCTGTTCCTCAGTTCTATCAGGTGCTCTAGGAACGTCATCTCGCGTTGGCCTTTCATCTACCTCCGCTGGTGAAGTTGTGTTAAAAGATGTACCGCCCTCTTGAACGGAGGCTTTTTCTCATAAAGGTCCGGGTTAGATGGTTTGAGTTGGGCCTGAGAGGTGGCTGGACCGGGTCGACCGAGCTACTCTACTCCATGCTCTTCGAGGTTGTGCGTTCGATGCCGAACTATCAACAGCTGAAAACGAGGGCCGCTGAGATCGTGGCGGCCCATCCCAGAACCGACGCGTCGAGGCTCCACGAGATTTTAAGGATCCCTAGGGGCGTGGCGCTTATCTTGCTGAGGGCCGTGAAGCTATGGTATTATGAAGTCCCTGATGAGGTGAGGTTGTGCAGACACGTGCTGCCCAAGTACAGGAAGGCTGGCGTTGGCGGTACGTTCGACAGGCTCCACGTCGGACACCTGGCGCTGCTCAACACAGCCTTCAGGGAGGCCGAGAAGGTGTACATAGGGCTCGTCTCGGACGAGTTCGCGCGCAGCTCAGGGAAAAGTGATACACTCAGCTACGACGAGAGGAGGAGCACACTGGAGGAGGAGCTGAGGAGATGGGGTTGGATCGATCGGGCCGAGATCGGCGAGCTCAACGACCCATACGGCCCTCCCCTGACCGATGAGAGCTTCGACGTCGTGATCGGCAGCCCCTTCACCCTCACCAACTGCATGAAGATCGCGGTCGGTCGGATCGCCGCCAGCAGACAGCCGATCGCCGTGGAGGTGGGGCCGGTCGTCTTGGCCGAGGACGGCTCACCGATCTCAAGCACGAGGATTAGGGCCGGAGAGGTTGACAGATCCGGCAGGCTCACAAGACCCCGAGGAGGACCATCACAGCAACCACGGTGATAATCGCTCCTATGGCCCAGGTTCTCCCCGCCCTCATCCTGATCTTGAGGGACCAACACGAGTGGACGATCATCGATAACCATCCTGCCACCGAGAGGGTCGCCGAGACCGGCTCCCTTGAGACCTTCGGTACGACCTCGACGGACTCGAGCGACTCATAGGACATCAGGTCGTATCTGATGGAGGCCAAGTCGACATCTCCCAGTTCGATGAGGGTGCGGTTGACGCGGACCGTTAAACCCTTCAGCAGCACCCGTTCGAGGTATCCGCCGTTCCTGAGCGAATCCACGTCTGAGGGCTCGACCCTCATCTGCATCCTCTCCGCCCTCGCGATCAGCGCGCTTCCGCTGATGGGGTTGCCGCTCGGCAACAGGGTGCCTGAGTACGTGACGTTCTCGGCCTTCAATCCCTCGACCTCAACCCCGACGACGTAGAAGGTCCTCTGCTCCGTGACGAGCCCGTAAGCGAGGAGGAGGGCAGAGGCGACGGCCATGAAGGCGGTTGCGTGGAGCACCGTAGACACCAGCTCAGCCGAGAAACCCCGTCTGCCCGTAGCGTAAGCAATCGCTGCGAGCGTGAACATCAGGACGACCGTCCCTATCACAAGGTACCCCACCGATGCGAACGCGACGTCCCTCACGGAGTTGAACGGAAGGCTGATCTCCCTGAAGTTCGAGAACGGATAAACCCAGCTCGTGAGGAGGACAGTGTTGACTACTCCCGCTGTCGCGACAGACGCTGTCGAGACCAGGAAGATCGCGAAGGCCCTCTTGAACCGCGGTCCGGAGGAGAGAGAGTTCGCGAGCGCGACTGGATCGAAGATCTCCCTGAGCCTCATCTCTACAGCTGCACCCTCCTGATGCCGGTGGGGCCGAGCTCAAGGGCCGCGGGGGATATCCCGTAGTGCCTGCACGAGAAGACGGTGATCACAGACCCGTTGAAGTGATACCCAAGCCCGAGGGGTTCAGGTTCGTGGGCCCTCACGATCCTCCTGAGACCCGAGGCTTCCAAGAAACGCGAGACCGACCTCCTGCCGAAGGTGTAGATGCCGGGCCCTCTCCAGCTGGGCGCGAAGTCCTCCACGGACTCGTCGGGGTCGTTCCAGAGGAGCTGCAGAACGACTCCGTCCTCGATGTCCTCACCTTGTTTACGCACGCCTTTCAGTTCGCTCACCGAATTCACACCTCTGGGTATACCTCCGTGGACCAGCATGGTCTCGTCGTTAAGGAGCGCGAATATGGGCAGCTCCGAGAAGATAGACGCCACCAGGCCGTACGCACCAGCCCCGAACCTCCTAGTCACGACCTCATAGAACCCGTAGGCGTAGTTCATCTGAGCCGTCTCGTGGTTACCCCTTATCACCCGGACCTTATCGGGGTGCTCCAGCTTCGCCCTCATCAGCTCTACAAGGACCTCCAGCTGGTGCGACCCTCTGTCGACTAAGTCCCCCAAGAAGATCAGCGCGTCGTAGTTGTCCACCGACTCGAGAGGCAACTTAAGTGATTCGAGGTCGCCGTGGAGGTCTCCGATGAGTAGGGCCCGGTCCGCGTGAAGGCTCAAGACAGCAGGCTCCCTCGAGAGGGCCGCTCTGGCGTCCTCCATAAGGCCCTTGAAGTCCCTCAGAGTTAGGCCCGCGGTCAACTCCCGGCCGGGACCAGCACGTAAGTCAGGTAATTGTCGTGTTGCCTCCTTTCGACTTCAAGCTTCACCGGCATGCCGACCTTCAGCTCGGAGACGTCACCGGCCCTCACCCAGGCGAGGACGTTGAACCCCTCCTTCATTCTAGCTATTCCGACGATGTAGTCGTCGTGGTGCATGAAGCTTGTCGGCTTGACGGATATCTTCGTGTAAGTGAGGAGCGTCCCCTCACCCTCGACCTTCTTCCACTCGATGCTACCCGAGCCGCACCTCGAGCAGTCCGACTGAGGGGGGAAGTACTTCACGTTACACGTCCTGCACTCGGTGTATAGGACCTCGGACCTCTTCAGGCCCTCGAAGAACTGGGAGATCCTTTTGACCGGAATGAGGTACCTGAGCCTGAGCTCCCTCTGGTCAACGAAGAGTGGATCGCCGCTCTTCTCGTCGCTGATAATCGGTAGGCCGGTCCTCTCCTTCTCCGACTCAACGTAAGAGAGCCAGCTCTTAACGAATGCCTCTATCTGCTCCTTTGTAACCCTAGTGCTCACAACAATACCTCTTTCAGGCTCTATTTTCGGGTTTCCTGTTACTTCCGCGGAAGGCCCAGAACGATGCAGCGAGCGCGGCGGATGCCACGGAGGGGAGCCCGATCACCACGAAGGCCCCCGATGGCAGATGTAGACCGATGAGCAACGCGGTGACCAACGACCCCAAAACCACCCCAAGCAACCCCATGGCCTGTGAGACCCCCGATGCTGTTCCCCGGATGGGTGAGGGAAGTGATACCGCTATGTAGGACGACGTGAGGAAGACGAAGCCCAGCGCAACCCCAAACGCAAGCGCGCTGCCGTACCAGTAGGGCCTGAAGCTGAAGCCCGCCTCGAGGAGTAGGGTGGAGACCGACGCGGCCACAAGACCGATCGCAGCGCCGAGATACGGCGAGACTTTGGAGGCGACGCGCTCGGCAACGAAAAAAATCGGCAAGGACGCACCTGTCGAGAGCGCCATGAACTGGGCAACCAGTGCAGCGGCTCCCCTTTCGTCGAGACCGGCCCTCTCGACGAGCAGTGACGGCGCAGCCCCCACCACCCCTCCAATGACCAGATACATCGAGAGCATCGCGGAGGAGGAGACCGCGATGGGGACTGCGTGTGCCGCGAGCAGGGCTGCATAGGAGTTCTTTTCGTGTGTTGCGCCCTCGCGAAACGAGTATCCACCGAACTTCAAGAGGCCTATCGTACAGGCTATTGCCCCGGCGACCGTCAGGTAGACCCCGGGGTGTCCGAACCGGAGAACCAATACGCTGGCGCTGCCAGAACCTACGATGATCGCGACTGCAACGAAGGTCCAGTAGATCGCGAGGGACCGGCCCAGCCTCTTCTGAAAGAGGTCTCCTATCGACGCGAGGGCCGAGGGGACGACGAAAGAGTCCGCGACCGCGTGGGCGACCCTCACACCGAGCAGCTGCAACGGACTGGTCGAGAAGACGTATCCCAACATCAGGAGTAGGTCTGCGAGGAGCCCCGAGGCCAGAAGCCTCCGCCTTCCCAACCGGTCGACCAAGTAACCCGCCAGCGCGGTCGTGAAGATCGCCACGAGGGAGTAGGAGCCCGCTATCGTTGCGGCCAGAACCCTGTCCGCTCCCAGCAGCAGCGCCTGCGACGCGATCACCGGCGATATCATCGAGGTGTCGATCAGCGCGACGAAGCCCAGCGTGCCCAGCTGCCACATCCTTGGAGCCCCGGCCCTGAGGACCTGAGCCGTTCCCGCCTGCAAGTCTGCAATATTGCAAACAGGTGCCTAATAATGCTGTGGTCATAACAAAACATCCCCATTCCAGTTGTAGAAACCACAAGCCATCAAGGTCAGGACCTTCAATTCGGAGACGCCGATCCGAGGTTCAGAGCCCCCGAGGCTCCAGCATCTGAGCCGGATCGGCCCCTGCAGCATTAGGTCGACCGGAACACGTTATCTACGGGAGAGGGATGGAAGGGACGTGGAGAAGGAGATGACTAACAGGCTGGCGCGGGCGAAGAGCCAGTACCTCAGGAGGCACGCCCACAACCCGGTCGACTGGTACCCATGGGGCGAGGAGGCCTTCGAGAGAGCGAGGACGGAGGACAAGCCGATCTTCCTCAGCATCGGGTACCTGGCCTGTCACTGGTGCTCGGTGATGGAGAGGGAGTCCTTCGAGGACGAGGAGACCGCGAAGCTCCTGAACAGACACTTCGTGGCCGTTAAGGTCGACCGCGAAGAGCACCCGCACGTCGACGAGTACTACATGCGAGCTGTCCAGCTGATGACCGGTGCTGGAGGGTGGCCGCTGACGGTATTCCTGACACCGGAGTTGAAACCGTTCTACGGCGGCACCTACTACCCGAGGGAACCGAGATACGGTCTCCCGAGTTTCAAGCAGGTGCTTCAGGCCGTAATCAACGCATGGAAGAACAGGAGGGACGAAGTGATCGCTGAGGCAGAACGGATAGACAACGCGGTCAGGGAGAGTTTCACCCTCCCCATGCCGAGAGAGGTCTTCGGCTCGGTGAACGAGGCGCTGACCGCAGCCTTCGACCAGTTAGTGATGCTCTTCGACGAGGACTACGGCGGGTTCGGAAACGCGCCCAAGTTCCCCCAGGTCGGTCTTCTGTTGATCGCCGCGAGACATCACCTTCTGACCGGCGACCCCATGTCATTGAAGGTCCTATCGAGGACGCTGGACGCGATCATGAGGGGAGGAATCACGGATCACGTGGGCGGAGGGTTCCACAGGTACGCCGTCGACAGGGCTTGGAGGGTGCCTCACTTCGAGAAGATGCTCTACGACAATGCCTTACTGGTCGCTGCATACTGCGAAGGCTACTCGTTGACGGGCAAGAAGGAGTACGCTAGGGTCGCGCAGGAGGCGATCGGGTTCGTTCTGAGGGAGTTGCGTTCCGATTCCGGATGCCTCTGCTCCTCCCTGGATGCCGAGTCCGAAGGCGAGGAGGGCC
Source organism: Candidatus Calditenuaceae archaeon (assembly GCA_025058225.1). Lineage (GTDB taxonomy): Archaea > Thermoproteota > Nitrososphaeria_A > Caldarchaeales > Calditenuaceae > Calditenuis. Next base: position 17,206 of record JANXEE010000016.1, read on the forward strand.
GTTACTACACCTGGAGTTACTCGGAGCTCATGGAGGCCTTCGGGGAAGAGCACGGAAAGAGGGTCGCGAGGTTCCTAGGCGCGACCGAGTCTGGGAATTTCGAGGCCAGGAAGAACGTCCTCTTTGCGGCCGGGGACGTCGCGGAGCTGGCAAGTGGGCTCGGCATGGGAGTCGAGGAGGCTTTGAACTTCGTTAAAGAGAAGCTCTGGGAGGCCCGTTCTAGAAGGGTCAGGCCCGAGAGGGACGAGAAGATCATCGCCTGCTGGAACGGCTTAGCCGTTTCGGGACTTGCGCTCGCCTCAGCGACCCTTAGGGAGCCGCGCTTCCTCGACGAGGCTCAGAGCGTCTTGGACTCCCTGGTTGAACTTCTGGTAGACGGTGATCGACTGTGGAGGTACTGGATGGGGGGAAGGGGCGACGTTGAGGGCAGGTCTGAGGACTACGCTGCGGTCGGGAGAGCGGCGTTCGACCTCTGGTCGCTCACGGGTGATGAGAAGTACCTCGATCTGGCAGTTTCCATGGCCGACGCCCTCCTACAGAAGTTCGTGTCGGAGGACGGGACCGTTCTGTACTCCCCGAGGGAGGAGCAGGGTCTTCAGTCAAACATCGTCGAGAACTACGAGGGCGTTCTCCCGACGGGCACGACCTTGACCTTCTCGCTCACTGCAAAGCTCTTTCACTGCACAGCGTCGAGGAGGTACGGGGACGCCGCGGAGAAGATAATGAAGAGGTTGAGCGGCCGAATAGCCGACGACCCCCTCAGCTTCCCATACCTGGTTGCCGAGCTTCCGCTGATGAGCAGACGAGCGAGGGAGCTCTTCGTGGTCAGTAGCGGCCCTCTCGACAGGGACCTGCTCCTCAAGCTCTACGAGAGCTGTCACCCGTACTCGGTTCTGGCACCAATCAGGGAAGGTAGCGTCCCTGCGTTGTTGAGGGACGTATCCTCAGACAAGGGGGTCATCGGAGAGGGCCCGACTTTCTACCTCTGCGAGGGGTTCGCATGCAGGCTCCCCACCAACGACTTCCAGAACGTCCTCAGAAGCTTGCGTCCAACGGAGTAGTCAATCAACTGTCGTCTCGAACTTCATCAACGCTTTGGGGATAAGGGGGAGCAGGTCGCTGGGGAGCAGATGGTGACCGAGCTCGCGTTCAGCCATCTCACCGCAGAGCCCGTTGACGTAGGCTGCCGCAGCGGCGGCCTCCAACGCGCCAACCCCTTTCGCCAGAAGGCCCGCGACGATTCCGGTGAGGACGTCGCCGGTACCTCCCACCGTCATGTTGGGCGAACCGCGTCTGTTGAGTAGCAGCTCATCGCCGTCGGTGATGACGTCAACAGGGCCCTTGAGCAGAACCGTCACGTCGTACCTAGAGGCCTCCTCGAGTGCTGCCTTGGCCCTCTCCTCGACCGATGAACCGGGCCCCCTCCCGAAGAGCCTCTTGAACTCCCCCGCGTGAGGGGTGAGGACGACCTTCTTGCCCGAGACCGTCTCTAGGACCTCGGGGATGAGTGCACCTGCGTCTAGCACCACCGACGCGCCCGTGGTAATCAACTGTCCGACGAGGTACTGGAGCGCTGTCGTCTTGGCTATCGAGAGACCTGGCCCTATGGCCGTTGAACCCGGGAGACCCGGTAGCCACTTGAGGACCTGATCGGCGACCCTTTTCGTCAGCTTGGAGTCCGCCATCGGGATGACGATCAGCGACGGACTCGCGGACCTCGCGGCCACCTCATGGACCCTAGGTATGGCCAGATAAACTAGGTCTACGCCGGCCCTGTAGGCTGCAAGGGCCATCAAGATCGGTGCACCGTGGTACAACCTGCTGCCGCCGACGCACAGGACGACGCCGTTCTCGCCTTTCCTGGAGCCCCTCCTCCGGGGTGGAATGACCGACGCCAAGTAGGACTCGTCGACCTCCCTCAACCCGTGACGGGTGGTCAGCAGTTGCTTATAGGGACGTCCGTCATCGTTATTTCCGACCGCCCGAACTAGATTCTGGATGTACAGGAGGCGCAGGTCACTCTTCGACTTAATCAGGGAGATCGAGGAGGAGATTGACAGGGACATCGAGCGTTTCCTAACTGAGCTCCGGTACGACGAATGGGCAGGTCAGTGCCTCCAACCGCTTCACGACCTGAGGGAAACCGAGGACGAGTTCGTTCTGAGCATCGACATGCCCGGTGTCAAGAAGGAGGAGATAGACCTGAAGGTCTCTGAGAACAGCGTCAGCGTCTACGCCCCCATAAGGTACGGCGTGAGGGTGAGCAGGGGTTACGAGAGGACGGCTCAGTGTTACAGGTTGGTCCTGGAACTCCCGGGGCCTGTGGACACCAACTCGGTCACAGGCGTCTACAGGAACGGCATATTAGAGGTGAAGATGAGGAAGAGGGGTGTAGGGACGCGCATACCGATCGAGTAACGGCCTCTTAGTTCCATCGGGCTCTTCAAAAAAGGTCAGAGTTGGTAGGGGAGAGACTGCAGCGTCAGGAGAACGTTAAGGAGCGACTCCATGGACTTAGTTTGCGTGATCCTCCCGATCACTTTACCTCCCTCCACGACATAGAGCCGTCTCACGTTCTTCTCGGCCATCAACTGGAGCGCCTTTCCTATCGGCTCGTCGGGATCTATGGTGATTATGGGTGACGACATGATATCTTCTATTTTCATGTTGAGACTGTAGCCCTTCGATATGCACCTTCTAAGGATGTCCCTCTCGGTAACGACGCCCACGGGGAGGTTTTTCTTTGTCACGAGGAACGACCAGACGTTCTCCGCGACCATCCTCTTAATCGCGTCACCGACGGTAGCACCGGCATCGATCATCGGAACTTGGGTCTCCATTACGTCCCTAACGCGTACAGTGATGGGCATATCCCCTCAACTTTAGATGTTTTCAGAAGTTTATTAAGGCATAGGTCGATTGAATAGAGTTGACGGATGAGCGTATCTGGTTACAGGGGTAGGCTTAGAGACCTCCTAGAGACCGCTGGTGTTGATGTCGGAGACGAAGTTGAGGTACTCACCGGTGACGGGCGGAGGTACCTAGGATACCTGATGTCGCGCACCGAGTACGCCGAGGAGGGCCTTATCACGTTGAAGCTGCCCAACGGCTACAACGTCGGCATAGCACTCGACGACCGAGCCACCGTGAGGAAGATCTCCGAGGGGAGGGCCCCCGCCTTCACGAGGGGGGAGCTGCCACCTGTTAATCCCAACCTACCGAGGGTCGCGCTCCTCGGGACCGGCGGGACCATAGCGTCCAGAGTGGACTACAGGACGGGGGCCGTCAGACCTGCCATGACCACCGAGGACCTCCTTTCAACGGTGAGGGAGGTGGCGGAGGTCGCGAACGTCGAGAGCGAAGTCCTCCTTTCCGTCTACAGCGAAAACATGACCAGCCGTGAATGGGACGCAATAGCGCGGGCTGTTCACGACCGCATCTCGAAGGGATGTGAAGGCGTTGTGATAGCGCACGGCACCGACACGATGGCCTATACCGCTGCGGCCCTGAGCTTTGTCCTGCAGAGACCCCCGGTCCCGGTAGTTCTGGTTGGTGCCCAGAGGAGCAGCGACAGGCCCTCCAGCGACGCCGCAACCAACCTCCTGGGCGCACTGTTGGTGGCGGGGAGGGCTCCGTTCGCGGAGGTGGTGGTTACAATGCACGCATGGCATTCTGACGACGTCATCGCCGTTCACAGGGGGACAAGGGTCGTGAAGCTCCACACCAGCAGCCGCGACGCTTTTCAGAGCGTCAACTCCAGACCGATAGCTTACGTCAAAGAAGAGAGAGTCGTGGTGAGAGCGACCGACCTGAACCCGCGTGGGGTAACCACGTACTCTTTCGAGCCTGGGTTCGACGACAGGGTCGCGCTGTTGAAGTTCGTTCCGGGCATGAGGGGTGATATCCTCCAGCTGCTTGCAGAGCAAGGGTACAGAGGCTTCGTTTTAGAGGGGACAGGTCTCGGACACGTCGCCTCGAGCTGGATACCGGTGATCAAGAGGTTGACCGGTGACGGAGCCTTCATCGGTATGTGCTCGCAGTGCAGGTTCGGACGTGTGAACATGAGCGTCTACTACAACGGGCGCGACCTCATGGCCGCAGGCGTGACTCCTTTAGACGACATGCTTCCGGAGGTCGCCTACGTCAAGCTGTCGTGGGCCCTTCACCGCGCGAACGAGCCGGAAAGACTGAAGCAGGTCATGCTCACGCCGATCGCAGGCGAGGTCGGTGAGAGGAGCATGCCCGTGAGGCCGAACTGGGGTGGCGAGTGATGGCCCTAAATTACCGCGACATCGGGCTGAAGGTCGGACTCGAGGTCCACAGACAGCTAAACACGGCCCGGAAACTCTTTTGCGACTGCCCCACGGAACCGGTCGAGAGCGGGCAGAAGATCGAGTTCATGAGGAGGTTGAGGGAAGCCCAGAGCGAGCTCGGCGAGGTCGACCCGGCTGCGAGGTTCGAGGCCCGTCGTTCGAGGACAATCGTCTACAGGGCAGACATGGGGAACGTCTGTCTGGTCGAGATGGACGAGGAACCTCCACACCAGCTGAACTCCGAGGCGCTGAGAATCGCATTGACGTTCGCGAAGATGGTTGGCGCTCAACCGGTAGACGAGGTACACGTCATGAGGAAGATCGTGATCGACGGCTCCAATACGACTGGCTTTCAGAGGACGTGCATCGTTGCCACCGGAGGATCTGTCAGAATAAAGGGGAAAGAGGTTCCGATACAGACGATCACGCTTGAGGAGGACGCCGCCAGGATCATCGAGACCGGAGAGGACACCGTCGTCTATGACCTCTCAAGGTTGGGGGTGCCGCTCATCGAGGTCTCAACAGCTCCAGTTATCGGGTCACCGGAGGAGGCGTATGACGCTGCCGCGAGCATCGGGAAGCTGCTCAGGGCGACCCAAGGAGTTAAGAGGGGATTGGGCACCGTGAGACAGGACCTCAACATCTCCGTCTCGGGAGGAGGTCTGGTCGAGGTTAAGGGCGTTCAGGAACTCGAGGAGGTGCCGAAGGTCGTCGACTATGAGGTCAGGAGGTTGCTGCACCTCGATAAGGTCAGGTCGATGCTCAGAGCTAGGGGCGTGAAGGCCGCTGATGTGCTGGGCCAGCCTTTACACGACCTCACGGGTCTATTGGCCTCGAGCAAGAGCCGCCTGATCTCATCCTGGGTCCTCAAGGGAGGTAAGGTCATGGGCGTGAGGCTTCCAGGGTTCAGCGGGCTGTTGGGAGGAGGCGACGTGCGGCTGGGGAAGGAGCTTTCCGATTACGCGAAGGCGTGGACCGGTATAGAGGGGATCATCCACTCCGACGAGCTACCGGGCTACGGTCTGACGAAAGAGGAGGTCGACGCCGTCAGGTCGGTTCTAGGGGCGGGGGGAGGTGACGGTTTCGCGATCGCCGTGGGTCCCGAGAGCAAAGCGAGGGAGGCGCTGTACTTCGTTCTAGAAAGGGCAGCGGTGGCGGTGGAGGAGGTTCCGGGGGAGACCAGAGGTGCGAAGCCCGGCGGGATGACCGTTTACCTGAGGCCGAGGCCCGGTGCCGCGAGGATGTACCCGGAGACCGATGTCCCGCCCTCCAGAGTCACTAGGGGGCTGCTGGAGGAGATCGAGCGCAACCTTCCCCCTACGCTGGAGGAGCTTGCATCCCGTCTGACGTCGAAGTTCGGACTTTCGACTCAGCTGGTTTGGGAGCTGATCAACGCTGAGGCCGTGGAGGACTTTGAATCTCTCGTGAACACCGGCGTACAACCGAGCTTCATCGCGTCCCTGCTTACGGAGACGATGAAGGACCTGAAGAGGTCCGGCGTGAGGGTCGAGAACATCGATCTGCGGAGGTTGCACGGCTACTTGAAGCTGGTGGCCGAGGGCAGGACCGCGAAGGAGTCCGCGAGGGAGGTGCTGGCATACCTCGCGAACAACCCCGACTCATCGTCTCTGGACGCCGTCAGGGCCCTAGGTCTTCTGGCCCCAACCGTCGAGGAGGTCGACAGGGAGGTAGAGGCCTTGGTAGAAGAGCTCGCTCCGAAGTTCTCAGGTAAGGACCCGTTCGGGCCGTTGATGGGTGAACTCATGAAGCGCTACAGGGGCAGGGTTGACGGCGCGATGTTGAGCAGGCTCCTCAGGGAGAAGCTGAGGGAGAGGGGCATCGCGAAATAAACGCGCCTCAACTGGGATCGAATAGGTTAATCCCGAGCCGGTATGGTGGGGGACCGTGCCGGAACCGGTAACAGAGGTGTCAGGGAAGGCCGCGCCGCTCGAAGCCGACGACGTAGATACTGATCAGATTATCCCCGCAGAGTTCCTGAAGGTCCTCCAGAGGAGGGGTCTCGGGAAGTACCTCTTCTACAGGTGGAGGTATGAAGGAGGGCAGCTCACGGGCAAATTCGTCCTCGATAGGCCCGAGTTCAGGGAGGCGAGGGTGTTGGTGGCGGGGAGGAACTTCGGTATCGGTTCGAGCAGGGAGAACGCAGTCTGGGCGCTCGTCGACTTCGGGATAAGGTGCGTGATAGCGACGTCCTTCGGCGACATCTTCTACGGCAACGCCTCGAAAAACGGTCTGGTCTGCGTCAAGCTCTCTGAGGAGGAAGTCGCTGAGCTCAGAGAGGCGGCCAAGTCCGGGACACTGTCCCTCCGCGTCGACGTGGTTAACGGGCTGATCGAGGCCTCATCGGGTAGGAGTTACAGGTTCGAGATGGAGCCTCACGTGAAGGAGCGACTGGTTAAGGGACTGGACGACGTTCAGCTGACGCTCGAGAGGTACGGCGATGCTATCAGGCGTTATGAGGAGCGGATTCCGAAGTTCTCGATACCCAAACGGGAAAGGGTTTACCCTTACTGAAGGGGTTTTCGAGTTTCAGACCATTAAAGCTCCTCACAGACCAAGGGCCTGCGTCCTGGGATTAATTCAAATTCACGCCGTATGAATGGCTGCGTGCTTTGGGTGCCCAGACGACTCGCGTTAGGGTGGAGATCGAGGGGTTGGGGTCGCTCAGGGCGGAGCTCAAGAGATTCATGGCACCGATGACTTACGACGAGATCGTCAGGAAGCTCCCGCTGAGCGGTGCCGCAGCTAAGTGGGACTACGCGGTCTACGTACAGGTCGATATCAAAAGAGGTGCGGAGAAGCCGATTTACTCGATATCGCCGGGCGATGTCCTCTACTGGGCGACCAACGGTTCGATAATATTCGTCTTCAGGAGGTCTCAGCCACCGACGCACTCCGTGAGGATCGGAGTTTTGTTGGACGATCCGTCCCCCCTCGAATCGGTCAGGCCCGGCTCTAGGATTCAAATAGCTCCTGAATGACATTGGTCCTCTATTCTCCACGGAATTACACAAGAGTAAAGGGGCTGATTGGGTCCTTCATCTAATCTAAACGCGTCTATGAAATTGAATTGCGATTTGAGACCTTAAATCATCACTCTGGGCAGCCCCGGAGTAATGATTTTTCATGGTGAACGCTATCGCGTCAAAATGTTTATATGAGAATACAGCAAATAAGTTTCAATGGCAAGAGCCGTGATCGCTTTTCTGGTGGTCTTGATTGCTGTAGGAGGTGCATTCATCGCCCTGAATTACACACCCCTAGGCCAATTAGTTAACATCAGGACGCCGGTCACGACCAGGGCCGATACTACCACCCCAACAGAGACTGTCACGACGGTAGTCGGCCCCTCTCCGACACCGAGGGCGACAACGACCACTCCTACGGTCACCCAGACAGGGCCAGCTACGACTCAGACTACGACCCAGACACCGAGGGTTGAGCCAATAGTTCCTGCGGAGCTCCTCAACCCAAACCTGCTAACTGTCTCAGCCTACTGGGATCCCGGGGGAATATATGTATACGATAGTCAGCAAAGAAGGCTCGAGAGGCGAATAGCCTACAGAGTCAGTTGTTTTGCCTTCGACCCGAACGACACGCGGAGAGTCTATTATACTGATGCTAACAGAATGGAGCTATTTCTGTTAAACACTGCAACCGGTGAGCGGACGGTTGTCTTTCGACACAGCACCTACGTGAGGTGCGTCAGGTTTGGACCCGGAGGTTTCGTGTACTTCAGTGAGGCGAGCGGAGCTGGTGCTGACGGGAAGATCTTCAGGTTTCGTGATGGAAACGCTGAGCTCTTCTATGTTGTGAGGTTACAAGACGTCGGCTTCTGGGCAGGAGACTTCGACTTCGACCACCGCGGAAACCTCTACCTTTCTAGTGGTAATAGCATCCCATCCAGTCTTTATATCGTTGAAAATCAGGTACCGAGGGTGATTACGACGCTAGACTCATCGACTGTTGGTTTGAGGTACGTCACACAGATCAGTCTACGAGTTGAGGGCGGAACTCTAAGTATAGCCAGAGGGCTTCTCTTCACGGACTATTTGTCCTCCGTGTATCTACACGACCTTGATACCAGGAGAACATACAGGATCTACCAGAACTCGTCATTCACCATCGATAACCGGCTCACAGACGTAGCTCTAGCATCATGACGGGCCTTGAAATCGGCAATGCTGTTTCTCAAGGACGTAGATCTACCCATCTACACCCGGGACGCGGAAAGACCTGATCAGGACCATCTGATCAAATCAAAACTCCAGGGTTGAGGATTCCTTGCGGGTCGAAGAGCTCCTTGATTTTCCTCATCAGGTCAAGGGATTCGCCGTGTTGAGTGGACATGAAGTCCTTCTTCTCGATTCCTATTCCGTGCTCGGCGGAGGCAGCACCGCCAACTGATATCGCGTAATCGACGAGCTCTGCGTTAGCCTTTGCCGCCCTCATCCAAGAGTCGGTGTCGCGCCCATCGGTGAGCCAGTTGGTGTGAATGTTGCCGTCGCCTAAATGTCCGGCGACCCCCACGGTCACGCCGTACCTTTCCCCCAGCTCGTAAGACTTCATCACGGTGTCAAGGAGCTTGGACAGAGGCACGATTATGTCCCCTGTGATTGGTGCTTTAGACGCCCTCATCACCGAGGGGTATAACGCCTTCCTCGCCTCCCAGATCCTCTGTTCCTCGTCGGCGCTGTGGGGGAGCTCGATCTGTACCACACCGCTCCCTTTCAAGATGTCAGTCGCTGCCCTCACTTCCTCTTCGACTCCTCGTCTGGAGTAACCGTGAAACTCCAAGATCAGCATGCACTCGTGCGTTGGGAGGAGAACGCTTGAGTGCTTAGAGATCAACTCGACGTGAAGTCTGTCAAGGAACTCGATCGCCGCAGGATCGAGGCCCTCCTGCCTGACGGCGTTTATTGCAGAGACGCCTCCCTCGATCGAGTCGAAGTAGGCCGCGACGGTCGATCGGTGCTTAGGTAGCTTCCTCAACTTGAGCGTTGCATCGGTGATAACACCCAGTGTCCCTTCCGATCCCACGAGGAGCCTCACGAGGTCGTAACCCACGGAGGACTTGAAGACGTTGGCTCCGACCCGCAGCACCTTCCCAGTGGGTGTGACGAGCCTGAGCGACAAGACGTAGTCCCTCGTGACGCCATAACGTACCGCCCTGAGTCCTGAGGCGTTGTTGGCGATCATTCCACCGATAGTACACGACCTGCTGCTGCCAGGGTCAGGTGGAAAGAACAGACCGTGCGGTGCTAAATGGGCGTTAAGCTGATCGTATATGACGCCGGGCTGGACGTCAACCTGAAGGTCCAATGGCCTGACCTCGATGACTCTGTTCATCTTCATGGTATTGATCACGATGCCCCCATAGACCGGGACACACGCGCCCGCGAGTCCTGTGCCACCCCCTCTGACGTAAACCGGAATTCTTCTGTCGTTTGCGAGCCTTAGCACCTCTGATACCTCTTCAGCTGTCTCGGGCCATACAACCACGTCTGGTAGGTGCAGCTCACCAGGGTATGCATCGAGCGCGTTGGTCAAGAGGTCATACCTGTCGGTCGAGACGTCTTCAGGGCCGAGCACACGCCTCAACCTCTCCAGGTCAGAACTTGATGGAGTACCGTAACCCTCCAATTCCGTTCCGTCATCGACACGGTGGCATATGGGACTTTCGAGGCGGCGGGGGTGAGTCACTCTTCAGTCAAGTACTTCCTGAGGTCTTTGACCTCTCCGTCCTTGAGGACCTTAACGCTGGTGGAAACTCTCACCGGTATCCCGAACGACCTGAACAACCTCAGCAGGTCACCGGCATCGATGGGCGGTTGGAGCTTACCCTCACGGACCGCTCTCACCAGCGCATTAGCGACCTTCTCCACGACAGCGGCGTTGAGCTGGTAGGCCTCATTCAGGACCTCCACGCCCCTTTCGTCCAGGTGGTCTTTCAGCTCTTCGACCGATGACCTCTTCTCGTCCCTCTTAGGCTCCGTTTGGGGTGACCTAGCGGCCATCAGAGTTCTCAGCCTCTTCAGCCTCAGACGCTTGAGCTCGATGTCGTCATCACTGGGCATCAACTGGAATGTGATGGGGAACGGTATAAAGGGTGGGCAGGCTCGCCCTGTCCCGTGCGCCTCACCATTCAGCCCTGGTCAAGGAGTTCCTCGCCTGCCCCTTTGAATCACCGTTCATGTGATAGTTAAGCTAGACGTAACTGTAATTAATTCTCTGCCCCGTTCTCCTCATTACCTGACCCACGCGAAGCTACAGGTTTTACTTTTAGTCAGCGTTCATCTGTGGGACAGTTTGAGGATCAGGGTCGTAGCCGAAGTGAAGCCCACCGAGGATCACCAGAAAGTCCTGGCCGCGGTCATGAGGGTCTTCCCGGAGCTGAAGCTCAACCTGAGGGAGCGGGGAGGTGTGCTCGAGGTATACGGCGAGAGCGACCAGATCGCTTCCTTGAAGTATCTGAAGGAAAATTTGCGGAGGAGGAAGGTGAGGGCCGCCGCCGAGCGCATCATGAGGTCCGGTGCGGGGGACAATTACGTACGGTTCGCGTTGAGCAAGCAGGCAGCTTACGTGGGGACCGTGTCGTTTCTTGAGGAGGATGAGGTTCCTGAGATAGGCGGCATCGACGTTTACGTCGAGACCGCGGACCCCGAGGAACTCATCAGATGGCTCACTGCGAGATGACGTCGGCGACCTAGCTCAGCGGCGTCAGGTGTTCGTGAAGGATCTTCCATCCTCTTCCATCGTTCACCAACACGGCGGTGCAGATGGCCTCCACTTGGATGAACCTCCCCTCGAACCTGTACTGGTAAACCAGCATCCCGCGATAGCGCAACCTGTAAACGACCAGGGCGACGCCCTCTCCGATCAGCCTGGACGAAATTTCCTCGAGTGAGTAGTCGAGATCGGTTATCTGTCCTACCATAGACCTCCTCGTCAACAGGGCCCCCTCGGGCTCGAGCAGGTGGCCGGGGTTGAGCTCGCTGATTAACGTGTAACCCTCAGCGTAGAACTCGCTCAACACCTCAACCTCGCCGTTTTTGATGGACTCGTAGGCTGAGATTATGACCTCGATGGGGGTATTGGGTGGTGTCCTGCTCAAAGGGGCTGACCTCTTACTCTCTTCTCACCCGAGACGAGTAGCTCGCCCTCAACGATTAGCCTCTGAAGCTCCCCTATAATTTCGTCGAGCTCTTTTCCAGACACTCCCTGCGCAGCCAACTTGACCTTCGACCCCTCATCGAGCTCTATTCCAACAGTCGGACCCCCTATCGTGTACACGGCTATACCACCGAACTCCACCTCCACGCCCGAGACCGCCGCCTTACCCCTGAAGAGGCTGACCTTGCCCTCGGTCTGGATGGAGTCGATTCGGACGTTCTCGATACCCTGCATGTCGGTTCACTCTAAACCCTAGTGAAAAATTTTGACCACCTGATCCTTGCCGACGTTGTCCCTTTCCGTTTAAGTAAAGGGAGACCGCGTGGATCTTGGAAAGGGATGAGGGCGCTCCAACTTCACGTCGACTCCATCGAGTACGAGCCCGTAGCGGTGGAGGGGCCTGTTCACGAAGAGGCTGAGAGGGCGGTCAAGCGTCACGAGAACTTGCTGGTGCTGTTCACGACCGTTGAGCGCGAGGACGGCGAAGAAGTCGCTAGGGAGATGGTGAGGCAAGCAAGAGAATCGATGGAGCGTCTGGGAGTCAAAAGGCTGCTCATCTATCCCTACGCTCACCTGAGCTCCGATCTGGCACCGCCGAGAAAGGCGCTGGAGCTGATAAAGCTAATGGCCGAATACGCTCGAGAGCTGGGGATCGAGGCATCGAGGGCCCCGTTCGGGTGGAATAAGCGCTTCTCGGTGGCCGTGAAAGGTCATCCGCTCGCCGAGCAGTTGAGGGTGGTCACCAAGGAGTCCGTCGTCAGAAGGGAAGGGACACTACCGGAGCAGAAGCGTGAGACTACGAAGCAGGTCGCACCCCTCGAGGAGGTCAGGAAAGCGGAGCCGGTTCACATTTCGCTTGGCAGAGAACTGGACGTCTTCAGCGTCAGCGAGAACGTCGGGCCCGGGCTCATACTCTTCCACCCCAAAGGAGCGGTGATCAGGGAGGAGCTGATGAGTCTGATCAGGGAGGTGAACACCCGCCTCGGCTTCCAAGAGGTATGGACGCCGCACCTCTTCAAGGCCAACCTCTGGTACAGGACCGGCCACTACGAGACGTTCAGGGAGAGGATGTTCCATTTCAAGCTCGACGACGAGGAGTACGTGCTCAAGCCGATGAACTGTCCGGGTCACGCGATGATTTACGCCAGCAGGCAGAGGAGTTACAGAGAACTCCCGGTGAAGCTCTCTGAGTTCGGGACCGTCTACAGGAACGAACAGGCCGGTGAGCTGACAGGACTCCTCAGGGTCCGGAGCATCACTCAGGACGACGGCCACGTCTTCGCAAGGCCGGACCAGGTCGAGCAGGTGGTGAGAGAAATACTGGAGGCAGCGTTCGATGTCCTGGATCGGACTTTAGGCGCGAGGCTTCACGTCAACCTTTCAACACGACCTGAGAAATTCATCGGCACACCGGAAGTCTGGGAGGTCGCGGAGTCAGACCTCAAGGCGGCGCTGGAATCGGTGAACATCGAATACAGTGTCAAGCACGGCGAGGGAGCGTTCTACGGGCCGAAAATAGACGTCGACGTAGAGGACTCGCTGGGCAGGAGGTGGCAGTGCACGACCGTTCAGCTGGACTTCTTCATGCCCGAGAGGCTGGGGCTCGAGTACGTCGACCAGGACAACACGAGGAAGAGGCCTGTCATGATTCACAGGGCGATCCTTGGGAGCCTGGAGAGGTTCATAGGAATCCTCATCGAACACTACAACGGTCGTCTGCCGGTCTGGATATCGCCGTTGCAGGTCGTGGTGCTCCCTGTGACGGTCGATGACGTCGAGTACGCTGAGAGGGTCTCGAAGGTCTTCTCCGGAAACGGCATTAGGACCGAGCTCTGGTACGAGGGCACGCTGGAGAGGAGGATCAGGGATGCCCACAGGCTGAGGGCGTCGTTCGTCGCCATCGTGGGAAAGCGCGAATCGGTGGAAGGAACGGTCTCCATCAGGGACCACAGGGGCAAGGTTTTGAAGGGCATCGGGGTCGAAAAGGCGGCCAGGCTGATCGGTTCAATAGTCGAGAAAAGGGAGAGGAACGTTGGCGTCCTCGAGACGGGATCGGAGGAGGCGCTGCCGACCGGCATCTAACCATTTTTTAGCGAGCTCTGCGGAGGGCCGGAGGTTGGACATCGATTGGGTTGAACTTCTCCCCGATTTGTGGCGGCTGAGAATCAGGTCGAGCTCCGAGTACGTGGACCACGTCAACGCTTACCTCCTGAAGTCCAACAATGGATGGACGCTCGTCGACACGGGTTTTCCCGGGAGCTCGGAGGCCCTAGTCAGGTCGTTGGCCGAGGTCACCGCAGGCGAAGGCCTCCTTGAGGTGATACTTACGCACATCCACTACGATCACGCGGGTGGTTCCAGGCACGTCTCACAGACCTTCGGTTGCACGGTCAGCATGCACCCGGACGACATAGGGCTGGTGGAGATGACGAAGAGGGTCCTCACGGGGGACCATCTGTTCTTTAGGGCCATAGGGATAGAGGGCCAGCTCAAAGAGACCGTGCGGTCCTTCTTCGCTCGCAACGTTAAGCTGTTCCCTGACACGCTGAAACCCATCAGAGAGGGTGACGTGATCGGGGGCCCAGGTGGTTCTTGGAGGGTGATACACACACCAGGTCATACACCCGGACACGTCTGCCTCTACAACGACTCCCTCGGGGCCCTAATCTCGGGTGATCACCTGTTGCCCAGAGAGACCTCAAACGTCCCCTACTACCCCATACCCGGATACGGCCCCCTGAGATCCTACTTGAAGTCGCTCCTGAGGATCGAGTCCATTAAGCCGACCGTCGTCCTCCCAGCCCACGGAGAGCCGTTCAGCGACGTGGAGTCGAGGGTGGACTACCTCTTCAACCACCACGAGTCCAGACTGCGCGAGACGCTTGAGTCCATGAGCGGTTCAGTCGATGCGATAGGTCTCGCCAGAAGGCTCAAGTGGTCCAGAGGGAAGTTCGATGATCTGGGTCCGGTGGATCACTGGCTGGCGATACTCGAGGCGCTTTCTCACGCCGAGTTCCTCGTCGAACTGGGACTGGCCGAACGTGTTGGATCAGACAGGATGATGTACAGAGCGCTTTCGAAGGACTTCGACAGGATCGGAGAGGAGCTGAAGAGGTTAAGGAACCCGGCCCCCTCTTGAGCCGACGTAGTCCTCGAGGAACCGTCTTATTCTCTTCGCTCCCTCCTCGATGAGCTGCACGGGACTGGTTATGCTCATCCTGAGATGCCCCTCGCCGCCAGGTCCGAAGGTGCTCCCCGGAACCACGATGACGTTCTCCTTCTCTAGGAGCGAGAAGCAGAACTCGTTGTCGTCGACACCTGCCGGTAACCTCGGAAAGACGTAGAGGGAACCTCTCGGTCGGGGGGTCTCGATCCCAGAACCGTTCAGTGCTCTGACGGCGGCGTCCCTCCTCCTGCGGTACTCGTCCCTGCACCGCCTGACGAACTCCCTGACCTCATCCGAGTCCATTACATCGAGGACCGCATACTGCGCGAACGTCGGCGGACAGGTGTGGCCGTACAATAAGACCTTGCCGATCCTCTCGGAGAGCTCATCGGGCGCGACGAGGTATCCCAACCTCCATCCGGTGATGGCGAGGGTCTTCGAGAAGCTGTTGACTAAGAGTATTCGGTGGTAAAGGTCCATGAACTCAGCTGCACTCACGAACTCCCCGTCGTAAACGAACTCCTCGTAGACCTCGTCGGAAAGTACGTAGGCGTCTACATTAGATGCCGCATCGATCACCTCCCGCATAAGCCTCCTCCCGTAGACCGCGCCGGTAGGGTTGGAGGGTGAATTGATGACGATGACTCTGGTTGATCTGGTGATGGCCGATCTCAAGGTTTCAGGATCGGGTGCGAAATCGTTGTTCGGTGAGGTCCTGACGAACCGGACCCTCGCCCCCAAGATGGTTGCCACAGCGGCATAGGTGGGGAAGGCCGGTGAGAAGACGATAACCTCGTCCCCCCTTCTAAGTATCGACGCGAGGCCCGCGAATATCGCGTTTTGAGCGCCCATGGTTATGGAGACGTTCTCTGCCCTGACGTCGAGGCCCCTCTCGGCGTACCTGGCTGCGACCCTCTCCCTGAGCTGTGGTATGCCCCTCAGCGGGCCGTATTTGTTCCTGCCGTTCCTGATGTGTCTGGCCGCGGCCTCCTTCAACACCTCCGGCACCTCGGCGTCGGGCTCCCCTATGCTGAGGTTTATGGTGTCGTTCATCCGCGATCCCAGCTCGAAGAGAGCCTCTATCTTCGATGTCTGCACCGAGTCGAGCCCCTCGATTAAAGTCACGGTCGGAGAGACCAGATCGTGGTAAAATGGGTATCGGGCATTAAGCGATATGAAGAGGTCATGGCCCTTGAAGTCGATGAGCCGGTATAGGGTTTACCTCTTCGTGCAAGGGAGGGGATGGGTCCCCTCATATGAGGTGACAGACCTTCCTCGGTGCTTTCCCGATCGCGAGTCGGCTTTGGATCACGCAGCGTCCTTCATTGCGTCAGCGGCCAGTTCTGCCAGCTGGCCCTACGGCTCTAGAGCCGGAGACGCCGTGGCTTTCAAGGTCACAGAAGAGGACGGCGCTTGTGAAGGGCGCGTGCCGAGGGCACCCCGTACGTTCTCGGAGCTGAGGTACCGCTTTTTCAGACGTGGCGAGGTCTACGCTCTGTACAAGTCATGGAGCTGGCCGGATTAGGTGATGAGATTTGGAAGCGATTCTGGCAATCGACGTCGGCGCAACCTGGTTAAGGGTCGCGCTGGTCAATCGGGAACCCCTTAAGATCGTCAAACTTACCAAAACACCGACCCCGCAGTCGCATCTCAGCAGCGCCATTCCGGATGCCCTCAGGGTTGCACTGAAGGAGACGATCTCCGGCGAGAAGTTGTGCGGTGCTGCGGGGATAGCGTCGATCGGTCCTCTGGACGCAGCTAAAGGCACGATACTCAGGGCACCGAACGTGGCGGGGAGGCCGACGAGCGTGGACGTTGTGAGCCCGGTGATGGAGTTGGGCCTCATCGATGAGGTCTACATGATCAACGACTGCAACGCCGCAGCCCTAGCCGAGTGGTGGGTCAGGAGTGATAAGGGTGTAAAGGACTTGCTCTACGTGACGATAAGCACCGGCATCGGCGGGGGTTGCGTCCTCTCATCGAGACCTCTTCTGGGAAGGAGAGGGAACGCGATGGAGCTGGGACACGTAGTCGTCGACCCCAGCGGCTACATGGGCTGCGGCTGTGGAGGGAGAGGGCACTGGGAGGCTTATGGTTCAGGTGGTAACGTCATCGCATTCGCTCGAAGACTGCTGGAAGACGGCCTGATCCCGAGGTCCTCGTCTCTCGGGGAATATGTCGGTTCGGGTGGGAGCGACCCGTCGGAAGTCTTCGGGCTTTACAGGTCAGCAGACCGGGGTGCGGTTGCTTTCTGCGAGAGGTTGGCGGACTTCGAGGCAGCCGGCCTCACCTCGGCGGTTAACGCGCTCGACCCCGAGGTTCTCGTGCTGGGGGGATCAGTCTACCTCGGCAACAGGGACTTCTTCGCGGAGAACGTGATTCCGAGGATGAAGAGGTATTTGATGCTCGAAGCACCAGCTGTAGAGGATCCGGTGTTCGGGGAGCACTCGCCGCTCATGGGCGCTGCGCTGACCTGCGTAATCGAGCTTAAGGAAGCGCTTGTCACGGGGCGCAGGTAGCAGGCCTGAAAGGCCCCACCGTTTTATTATATCGACTGAGATGGATTCTGTGGATGAGGGGTTATGGGAAGTCAGTTGAAGAAGATGGTCCCCGATACGAGCCTCTTGATCAACAGGGTACTCTCGCGAATGATAGAGGGCGGTGAGCTTCGGGACGCTGAAATCATCATACCGGTGCCGGCGCTAGACGAGTTGCAGGCCCAGGCCTCGAGGGGGAGGGGAGAGGGTTTCGTGGGCTTAGAGGAGATCAAGAGGATCAGGGAGCTCGGACAGACAGCCTCGGTTACCGTCAGGTTCGCCGGGGACAGGCCAACGCTCGAGGAGATAAAGCTGGCCAGGGGAGGAAGGATAGACGCTCTGATCAGGGACGTTGCGCGGAGGGAGAAGGCGACCCTCTACACCTCTGACTACGTCCAAGCCTTGGTGGCTGAGGCAGAGGGGGTCGAGGCCGTATACGTCCCGAAGAAGCAGGAGACCGGAGAGCTGTCGGTGATGAAGTTCCTGACGCCCGACACCCTGAGTCTCCACCTCAAGGTCGGAGCGCCCCCAATTGCGAAGAGAGGGAGGCCGGGCAGCGTACAGCTCGTCAGGCTCGGTGACACGCCCCTTACCCAGGACGAAGTGCAGAACTACGTCGACGAGCTCATGCTGGCGTTAAGGAACTCAAAGGACGGATACTTGGAGATCGTGAGGCAGGGCGCGGTCGTGGCACAGCTGGGAGACCTAAGGCTCGCGGTAGCTAGGCCACCCTTCAGCGACGAGCTGGAACTGACTATCGTGAGGCCCCTAGTCAAGCTGAAGCTGGAGGACTACAACCTTAGCGAACGGCTGATCTCTCGGCTCTCAAAGCGTGCTGAGGGTGTTCTCATCGCAGGACCTCCGGGATCCGGCAAGACCACCTTCGCGTCGTCCTTAGCGGAGTTCTACTCTAACTTAGGCAAGGTCGTCAAGACGTTGGAGTCGCCGAGGGACCTGCTGGTGGGACCAGAGATCACCCAGTACGGGCCTTTGGAGGGTGACTTCGAGAAGACCGCTGAGGTGTTGTTGCTGGTGAGGCCTGACTACACCATATTCGACGAGATGCGTCGCCCTAGGGACTTTCAGGTCTTCATAGACATGAGGCTCGCGGGTGTGGGAATGGTCGGAGTCATCCACGCCAGCGACCCGATCGACGCCATACAGCGTTTCTTGGAGAGGACCGAGCTGGGAATGCTGCCACACGTTGTTGACACCGTGATCTTCCTGAGAGAGGGAAGGGTCCAGAAGGTCTATGAGCTCTCTCTAGCCGTCAGGCTGCCCAAGGGCATGAAGAACGAAGACCTGGTCAGACCTGTTGTGGAGGTGAGGGACTTCGAGAGCGGCGAGCTGGAGTACGAGATCTACACGTTCGGAGACGAGAGGGTCGTCGTCGCGATTCGGCCGCGGTCTCTCGACGAGCTGATCCCCAAGCTCAACGACCTCCTGAAGAGCACGGGGGTCGGTGAATTCAGACTTGAACCCTCCTCCGACGGGACGCTGACAGTCATGGTCGACAGGTCCGAGGTCCGTCAGGTCGCAAAGTCCCTTGGTAAGTCGTTGAAGGAGCTTGAGAGGGCTCACGGAGTCAGAGTGAGGGTCATGCCCATCCCGATCGCGGTCGGTGAAGAGGCCGAGTTCTCCCTCAGCGACGTCGGCGCGTCACTCGTCTTGACAGTTAAGGGCGTAGAGACTGGAAAGTCTGTGGGGGTGTACGCTGGAGAGGAGTACTTGCTCACCGCTACGGTCGGGAAGAAGGGCAGGATTAGAATCTCGAAGGACTCGGAGGCGGGGAGAGCAGTCCTTACGGCCCTCAGCGATGGCAAGAGGTTGAGGGTCTTCATCACAAGATAGTGTCTATTCGCTCCTGACCTGCAAAGACCTCCTCTTAGCTTCTGAGACCTCGAGCTCATCGTATACGGAGAGCGCTGAAGAGGCCAGTCCCGCTATGAGAATTGGGAAGTTGGTCGCGATCAGAGCCCCGAACACCGTTCCGAGCGCGACGCCGGTCGCCGCACCCACGGCGTGACCGCCCAACGACCTCGTCAAGACGGCGATCGAGGCCAATATCGAAAAGGCTAGACCCAGACCCCAGTAAGGCAGAGAGGACGCTGCCGTGATGAGGCCGGCTAAAGTCAGGAGTGCTGCAGAGGCGTAAGCGAACTTGGGTGACGGGGCCGATAGAGACTCCTGAACCGGTACCAGTGTGTACTGCTTACCGCACCTCGGGCAGACCGCCTTCCACGCCTGCAGTCTGACCTCAAGGTCGCAGTTCGTGCACCTGAAGAGCCTCGTCCTCAACCCGCCGATGTTCTCCGAAGAGGCTCTTAAAGGTGGGTCTGGCGCTATGACCGTCCATCTCGGGGACTCGAGCCGTCCATCGGCGGAGTCGGGGTATCAGCTTAAATGGACGCTGGATCTTGAGGGCACGATGTCGGCGCCGGTAACGCTGGAGTCGCTTATCGATGAGATCGTCTCCGAGGCTCTGATAGAGTACGAGGGCAAGATCGACGAGGCCACTAAGAGGATACTTGGGAGGCTCGAGCTGGAGGGGGCACGGGCCATTGAAGAGCTGAAGTCAGAGCTGGATCGCACGATCAGAGAGATTGAGTCGGAGAGGATGAGGAGAACGGGTCAATTGGAGCTCGAGGCGCGGCGGTCCTACCTCGAGGAGATGGAGAGGATGGTGGACCTCGCCATATCGAACGCGATCGAAAGGGTGAAGTCGATGAGGAAATCTCAGGAGTACAGGACCTTTCTGAAGAGGAGCCTGAACGATGCCGTAGACGCCCTCGGTACGGAGGAGGTTGTCGCGGAGACGTGCGCTGACGATTTCGACGCGGTGAAGTCGATAGCTAGGGAACTGTCCAAAGAACGGGGTGTCAAGATAACACTCTCCGGGAGACACATAGCCGTCATCGGGGGCATAAGGGCCTCCAGGCCCGACGGTAGCATGGTCATTGATGCGACAATAGATTACAGGTTGAAGAGGATGGACGAACAGCTCAGGTCGCTGGTGGTGAGGGCCCTCACTGGGCAGTAGCCGCTCAGATCTCAGGGCGCGAGTCGTGCAGCACCCATTTCGGCACCGAGTACTGATTGGCTCTGTAATCTGACCGGTAGGGCTTTATGTCGAGCACCGGTGTTCCATCGAAGAGGTCCAACCCCTCAACGTGCAGAACCCTTCCCTCCCTCCTCACCAACCTCACTAATGTCAGCGCTATCGGGTTTGGCCTGACAGGCGAGTCGGTCGCGAACACTCCGAGCTCCGGCAGCTCCTCCTCCCTGAAGCCCTTCCTCAGCAGCCTCCTAGGCTTGACTCTGAGCAACCTCTGCTGTACTCTGTCAAGGTAGGCGATGAGGAAGAGGTGCGTGTATTCCTCGATGCCTTGAAGGCCGTCCTCGAACTCGTGAAATACCTCAACTACCCCCTTCAGGGTGCCAGACCTCTCCCTCACCTCCTCCTCGGTCGCGTTAACCCTGACCACACCGATTGGCGTTAACGGGTACTCCACGTCACAGCCGTCGTACTGCCCGTTAATCACCCTGAGGGAAGGGTCGGTGGTCCTAAAGCGGTCTCCTCAGCCTCAGGTGCAGGAGCAGGAAGATCACGAACGCGTGTATCAGTGGCGTGAGCCAGAGGAGTACGGTCTCGGGCCAGCTCAGGCCGACGAGTCCAGCTGCACCCTGCATCAGCCGGGCGGTAGGGGTCGTTGGCGATAGGAACGCCAGATATCTGAGCTCAGGCCAGGGTATCCTCTCGAGCGGATAGAAAACCGGAGGCAGGTAGGAGAGGGCACCCGTGAAGATCGGCGAGTAAACCCACAGGTCCCTGATGTCCCTAGCCAATGTGCTGATGTAGTAACCTATCATCGAGACGATCGCCCAGGTGGTTGTCAGCGCCCCGAGGAAGACCATCCAACTCCATATCTGATTGACCCCGACGAGCGTCCAGAGGAGCACGCCGAAGACCGCCAGTCCAGGCAGCGCGTTGATCAGGTTCCCCAGAGCGAGGCCCACGGCGTACGGGATAAGGCCTCCCCGGGTCAGCACGAACATCGAATCGATCTTCAGAATGAGCCTGTTGAATGCTGCGTCTGACTCCATAGTGATGGAGTTCGCGACCACGATGGACATCATACCACCGATCAGCGCGTACGGAACGATCTCGCTTATGCCGTAGACTGAGAGGAAGAGCAGGAAGGCCATAGGCGCCAGCATCGGCGACAGCGACCAGAAAGGGTTCTGCTTGAAGGGAATGACCCCGAACAGCATCGTCGACGCGTAGATCGACTTCGCCAGCGTTATCAGACGATCAGCGAGCTCCCTCCTCAATCTGACCACCCGCGAGAATTACGAACGCGTCCTCGAGTGAGGGTTTGGAGACGTTCACCCTCCAGCTCTTTCTGATCGCGAGGTCCGCGAGCTCCCTAGCCCCCGACTCCATGGTCAGCACCCTGAACCGGTCACCTATCCGCCTGACCATTCCGTACACACTCAGCTCGGCGGGATCAGCCGCGCCCTCGATGTCGACCCTGTACTCGTATTCGACCGCCCTCATCACGTCTTCCACTTTCCCGGTGGCCACAATCCTGCCGGAGTTTATGATTGAGACTTTGTCAGAGATGGTCTCGGCCTCCTCCATGTTATGGGTCGTCACCAGCACAGCCCGTCCTCCCTCAGAAGCCCTCCTGATCTGCGACCACATCGTTGTCCTAGAGATTGGGTCCAGGCCGATCGTGGGTTCGTCGAGGAAGACGACGTCGGCCTCGGTAGCCATGGCCATCGCGACGTAGACTCTCTGCCTCATCCCGGCGGAAAGGTTGCCGCAGACGACGTTCCTCACGTCCCAGAGCTCCATCGCCTCGAGATACTCCCTCGAACGCCTAGCAGCCTCCTGTCTCGACATCCCCCTAGCGATGAGGTAGTAGTAGACGTGAGCCCACGGCGTAGAGAGGTTGGAGGGCCTGCCCTCCTGGGGTACCACTGCGATCCTCCTCCTTATAGAACCTGCCTCGGTGACCACGTCACGCCCCAACACTTTGACCGTACCCCTGCTCGGCTTGAGGAGGGTGCAGGCTATCCTGACGAACGTCGTCTTACCGGCACCGTTCCTTCCCAACAACGCGAAGACCTCACCCTCCTCCACCCTCAGGGTCGCACCCTTCAGGACCCAGTTGACGCCGTCGTAGGTCTTCCAGACCCCTTCCGACTCGACAGCCACACCCATCCGGCTTCAAAAGGTTCGCGGTCCTTAATGAAAGAGATCCGTCAGCGTCTCCTGATCAGAGCGTGTGCAAGCCTTCCCTCCATAATGAACTCAAGGATCTGGTTTCCGGTGATCCTCGACCAGGAACGGACCTCGCGCTCCGAGCCCTCATCAGCTTCCGCGACCAGGTGAATGACCTGACCGGAGGGAACCTGTTTGATCGCGTCAGAGAGCACGATCAAGGCCTGGCTGCACTCCACGCCGATGGCCGCCATAACGATGTCCGGGACCTCCTTGAAGCAGACGATGCCCCTACCCTTGATCTCGCCCAGAAGCGCCTCTGCGACCTCGTTGAATGGCTTGAGCCTCTCCAGGTAATTTCCACCGAGGGGTTTCAACCTCGCTATCCAGCCGCGACCGTAAGGATCTGACTGCGGGAGATGGGGGGTGTTGCTGAGCTCCGCGTTGACCTCGACGATCTCGACCTTGAAATTCGCCGTGACGTGTCCGACGAATTTCTTCGCCTCAATGAACGCCAGCGACCTGCCCTCCTCGACGACCGTGCCGACCGGTTTCGGTATGATGGTCGTTATCTTCCCCCACTTAAACTGGGTCGTGGGGAGGAGTCCCAACTTGAGGACCCCGTCCTCGTCGACGTACCAGCTCTCGTTGCCCGGGTCGTAAAGCGCCTTCTTGATGAGCGTGCAACCGTTTACGACCAGCGCCTCCTCCCCCTCAACGACGCTCATCCCGACCTACTCACCTCTAGACGGCCGAGTTTTAAGCCCTGCCGGTCCGTGAAGCGCGCGACCTCGCTTCTCCGCGCCGTGAAAACCGAAAATACCACCAACGGCTGCTAGGCTTGGAGTGAGGGTTTACAT
This sequence comes from Candidatus Calditenuaceae archaeon, assembly GCA_025058225.1. Classification (GTDB taxonomy): domain Archaea; phylum Thermoproteota; class Nitrososphaeria_A; order Caldarchaeales; family Calditenuaceae; genus Calditenuis. The sequence goes on from JANXEE010000016.1 coordinate 40,500, forward strand.
CGGAATCGACGACACCGACTCAAAGCGCTCCATGTGCACGACCTATGTCGCTGCCGTCGCGCTCAGGAGGGCCGAGTCTTTAGGCGCCAAAAGGGCCGATCTCCCCTGGCTTGTGAGACTCAACCCCAACTGTCCATACAAGACCAGGGGGAACGCAGCTACCTGTCTTCCTCTGGAGGTTGAACCTTCGGTCTTCGGGGCCGTCTGGAACTCGGTGGTGGAGACGGTCAGAGAACTTGCAGACCTTGAAAACGGTGCAGACCCGGGTGTTGCGGCGTTCTCTGAAGAGTCCAGGCCTCTGCTTGCCGGGCTCTACCTCCGGGCGGTGAGGGAGCTGGTGGAGTTGGAGAGCGTATTAAAGGTCTGCGAGTCCCACGCGATCAGGTACTGGGCATTCGGCGAGTCCAGAGGGCTTATCGGGGCTGCGGCTGCGGCCGGCGCGAAGGAAGAAACCCTGACCACCTACGAACTCCTAGCCTATCGGACGAGGGCCATGTGGGGCAAGGAGAGACTCATCGACCCCGAATCCGTCAGGAGGATGGACGAGCTCTTCGGTGGTCAGACCTTCGACAACTACGACTACGACCGTGACGAGGTGAGAATTACCCCTCACACCCCCTGCCCCGTTCTTCTGGGTATTAGGTCGACGTGTGTCGAGGTCCTGTCCGAGTCGCTCTCAGTGTTGAGGATCAACGAGCCCCTTGAGTTCTATGAGGTGTTTAAGACCAATCAAGCCACCGACCTGCACTACGTGGTACGGGATCTGCGCTCAATCAGGCCATTGGAGTCCGTCGTCGTGAGAGGGCGCGTCGCGAGTGAGCCCAGAGTGACTCCAGGAGGCCACGTCTTCCTCAAGGTCTCTGACGACTCTGGGTCCGTTACTGTAGCGGCCTATGAACCGACAGGAGCGTTCAGATGGGTCGTTGCCAGGCTTACGGTAGGCGACGAGGTCGCTGTCTACGGCTCTGTGAAGATAAAGCCAGAGGGCCTCACGCTGAACCTCGAGAAGCTCCATGTCTTGAAGCTGAAGGAGGTATACGTGGAGCGCGCACCACCATGTCCACTCTGCAAGAAGTCCATGAAGTCGGTCGGGTCACGCAAGGGATACAGATGTGAGCGATGCGGCTACATTGACCCAAAAGCGACAAAGGTCAGGAAGAGGGTCGATCGGGGTCTGGTCGAGGGCTTCTATGAAGTTACAGTCACTGCGAGGAGGCACCTCGTAAGGCCACTTTCGCTGAAGGAGTCCGGCCCGAATGATCACCGATCAGCCTGATCATCCCCAACGCCCTTGGAACCAGAAAGGAGGGCGAGAAACAACGCGACCACTATCGCGATCGCTATCAGAGGTATCAGCAACCTCAGAGCAACCCGGATTCCGGCGATCAACCCATAGAGGAAAGTACCAAGCAGCGAGAGCACGGTAACTGATACCGCGATCAGCACGATCAACGCCCTCGGACTCAATCGACCTTACGGTCTCAAAGCGACTGATAAATGGGATCCCTGAGTGATTAGTAACAGTCGCAGCGACACGAGACATTCAGATAAAGCTCTTGAGTGGGTCCGTTCGAACGATCGAGTGGCGTTCGTTTCACCGAGATGATCTTAATCTGAGGACGATTGTAGGGCTCGGCAAATGAGTTATGTGCCGCTGAAAGCTTTCTTTAGAGACTCTATCCAAATTACGTGTAGCGGTTCAGGTGACCTTCCTGAAACAGTACCACGTTCTGGATAAGTTTCGTGGGCCGGTGACCTTCATGACATCCCAGACGACTTCATCACCTGGACTCAGTTCTTTATAGGAAGCGTTGACTATCACCCCCGAAAGCTGTACGCACCTGCTCGAACAATCTCCGAACCTTGCTACCCCTACGACCAGTGGTAAATACGAATTGTAGACGTATGGGGCCCCGACGCGGATCTCGGTGAAGGAGTATAAGGTTCCGCGCTTATCGATATCAACCCATCTCAAGTCGGTTGACCGACAACTCGGACAAAAAATTCTGGGTGGGTACACGAATGCGTTGCACTTGTCACAAAATGTAGTCGTAAGTCGCCCCCTCTCTAAATTTCTATAAAATTCCAAAATTTTTGTGGAATTCGGTCCCTTGCTTTCATTTCTGGACCACAAATCTAGTATCGGTGGGAACTCTATATTATCCGGGACCCGAATTTCAAAGGCGTGCACGTAATGTCACCTCTTGTTTAAACTGTAAAGCATCAAGTGGTGAGCTACAGCCATGCCACTTAGATTGTGAGCGAGCGCGAGTTCAGCGCCGTTCACCAAGCGACCTCTGGGAACCTCCCCCCTCATCTGCACTACGGCCTCATAGAGCTGCCTGAGCCCTGTAGCGCCAAGAGGATGACCATTGGACAACAGGCCGCCACTTGGATTTACGGGCAGTGTGCCACCTATATGGCTTTGCCCTTCCTCGATGAACTTCCCCCCCTCACCCTTTTTACACAATCCTAATTCTTCATATATCATTATTTCACTGATTGTAAAACAGTCATGTACCTCGGCAAAGTCTAAGTCATTGGGAGTTATGCTATAAGTTCTGTACAAATCATTAGCCGCCTCCCTTAGAGAGTGCCACTGAGTGAAATCGCTCAATGAATTGATGCTGTTGGTGGAGTTGCATCTTTGGACTCCCCCTACGATCCAAACGGGGGCGTCGGTATATTTCCTAACGATGTCCTCTGAGACTAACAGTGCAACCACCGCACCATCGGTTATTGCAGAGCAATCATATAGTTTCAATGGCGGGGAGACCATCTTTGAGTTCAGAACGTCATCCACTGACAACTCCTTTTGAAACTGCGCATATGGGTTGTGCGTTGAGTAGTGAGAGCTTTTCACCCTCACAAGGGCCAGCTGCTCCTCTGTAGTCCCGTACTCGACCATGTGACGTTGAGCAACCATAGCGAAAAACGGCGGAGCGGTCAGACCGTTCACCCCATCAAACTCCCTGTCGGCTACGTCGATCATAGAGGATTGAACGTGAAGCATGTCTGTGTTGTTCATCTTCTCTACTCCAACTACTAAGGCGACGTCACTCAAACCCGCAGCGATTGTTGACCACGCAAACCTAATAGCGGCCTGGCCGCTCGCACAGGCGGCCTCGGTTCTAGCCATCATCTTAGATACCCTGATGCCGAGTAGCTCCGCAACCAAGGGGGCGACATGCGACTGATAGACGAACCTCTCGGGTTGTGCAGAACCCACGAACAAGGAATCGATGTCCCTGGGGTCGAGATTTGGAGACCTCTGCAGAAGCGAAACCCAGGCCTCCTGAACTAAATCTTTCCATGACGCTTCCCTGACGCCGAATTTAGTTATACCCACATCGGCAACGGCTACTCTGCGCATGGGATGCTCCTCAACCGGTGTTTTGGTAATGATATTTAAACTTGTTTGCCTGCCACGGCTGAGGCTGGAAACTAAGAAAAATATCCAATAAAATGTAGTTACAATAATATAATATTATTTCTCCGGTATGAATGGGGTCAGCGGTTTAGTGATGTATATTTGCTTGAGTACCCACGTGGCCCTAGGATTGACCGGCCCAGGATCTCCTCTTTCGAACTGCAACACGGCCAACCGGGGCTCGCTCCATTCGCCGTTTTCAGTGTAACTCATCGGGAAGACCAACATTGGATTCCTGTACTTCCGAGACCTGATGTCATCGGCGATAACTGAAGGGTCTACGCTCCTAGTGTGCTTCACCGCATCGACAATCCTGTAAACGGTGATGTAACCCCACACACCGGAGTCCTCCATGTACTTGTTCGTCCTCTGGTAAAACTTGGTCGCGACCGAGACGTACTCTCTGGAGTTCCTGTCAACGCAGGAGAGGTCCACCACGTTGTTGTATATTTGCTCACCTAGGGTCGAGACGTATTGTTCGATGGGATAGAAACCCCCTATGTAGAGTGCCCTGATGCCTTGTTCAAGCCCCTGCTTCGTCAATGCGATTCCGGCCGGAGGGTTACCGTACGTTATGATAACCTCCGGATTATTCGCCTGTATTCTCCTGAGATGAGGTGTGAGTTCGGTCGCACCCAGCTGGGACTCCTCGACGGTTAACGTCACTCCCGGAAGTGAGCCGATGTATTTCACAGCTGCGTCCCTAACGGAAAAGCCCCATTCGTAACTCGCTATGAACACGCTGACGCGCTTGTAACCTCGTTCCCGTATGAAGTCGGCCGTTGCCTTCACGAGGATGTCCGCGTTAGGGTTACAACCCCTGAACAGGTACCGCATGTTCAGGTCGGAAAACGCCACCGAACCACCCAAGTTTATTATTAATGGAATCTTATACTGCTCCGCATAGGGCTTGACTGCTGAAATCAATGCTGAATTGATCAATCCAGCTACGGCTACTACTTTATCGACATCGACCAATTTCTGGAAGGCAGCCACGGCCTCCCTCGCGTCATTACGATCGTCCGCCACAACTAACTCAACTCTAGCTCCGTGTACTCCTCCAGCAGCGTTAATCTCTTCAACCGCCAACCTGGCTGCTTCAAGGTATTGAGTCCCCCATGCGGCGAAGGGACCTGTGAGAGGGGCGAGTATACCGATTTTCACAGTCGTCGCACCGAGACCGGGTGGTGCCGTAGCCGTAACCTGCATCGTAACAGTCCTGGTCACCTCTCGCTGCACCGTGGTAACGATCGTCTGCTGTGTTCCTGTACCCATCGGGTTCGTCGCTAGTATCGCGACGAATATCAGCAGGACAACGATAACGCCGGAGAGCAGGGCGGTTGTCCTACTAACACCTGATTTTTTCATGGCGCGTTGATTGGACAGAGACTCATATTTATGTGTATTCCTATCAAATTTAATCGGGGGCCTCAATGTCCCTAACCTAACCTCTGCACCTGACTACTGATGTAATCTTGTACGGAGTTGAGATTTTCTATCTTACCGAATTTAACGCAAAAAGTGTTTGATTTTCTCGCAGTCAGTCTTCAATGATTCCTAGCTGTAAAAGTAAACTTAAATATTAGTTTTTTTGCTTCACAAATGATGAATCAATCTAATTCTAAGAAGATTCTGATTATAGGAGTAGGAACTATGGGTAAACAGATCGCCGTGCAATCGCTCATTGCTGGACATAAGTTGATCCTGGTAGATAATGATGAAAGAGCGTTAAATTCTGCTCAGCAATACATCTCATCGTCGATCAGCAAACAACAGCTTCCTGAGAAGAGTCGGGATTTAATGTCGAACATACTAGAATTAGAGAAGTCGATCGATGGGATTCGACATCGTGATCTCGACCTGGTGATTGAATGTGTTCCTGAACGGCTGGAACTGAAGCAACGGATCTTCAAAGAATTAGACCAAGTAGTTTCTCAGAGGACCATTTTAGCTTCGAATACATCTTCATATAGAATAGCTCATGTCGCGGCTGAATGTTCCGAAGAGAGAAAGAAAAGAGTAGTAGGGCTTCACTTCTTCAATCCATTATCTGTTTTGAGGCTAGTTGAAATAATTCCAACCGAAGATACCAGTCAAGATACAGTGGATGAGGCGATTCATTTCGCTAAATCTATTGACAGGATCCCTCTCCTAGTGAGAAAAGACGTTCCAGCCTTCGTTGTTAACAGGATCTTTCTTAGATTAGCGAACGAGGCGGCGTGGACATTAGAGTCCGGAGAGTGGGGTACACTCGAAATAGATTCGATGTTGAAGTACAGCTTTGGAATGCCCATGGGGATTTTCGAGTTGCACGACGTCTTGGGCGGAGGATCTATAGATATAACGTTTCACGCGTTATCGTATCTATGGCAAGAACATGGCGGGATATGGGAAATAGCACCCGTCATAAAGAGGCTCTTTGAAGAGGGGAGGCTCGGGAAGAGGGTCGGGAGAGGGTTTTATGATTGGAAAGACGGAGAAGTTGAAGTTCCTGCGAGGAGATGGCGCATCAGAGAGCTGTTAAGGGTACTTGCACCGGTGATAAACGAGGCCGCGTGGATACTCGATAATGATGTTATTTCAAATCCGGACGATCTGGAAATAGGTGTAATAAACGGATTGAACTTTCCTCGGGGGATATTTCATTTTGCAGACGACGCGGGACTTGACAAAGTCGTGTCGACACTAACTGAATTATACAATGAAACAGGGAAGCTATGGTACAAACCAAATAACTCTCTGGTTGATTTAGTAAGCGGGAATAAATTAGGAAGGTCTACCGGCAGCGGATTTTACGATTATCGTATACATTACGAATTTGTGAACGTTGAGACTAAAGAAGGAATCGGTATCTTGACTCTGAACAGACCACACAGAGCTAACTCAATAAATTTCACGTTCTTGCGTGAAATATACGACGCTATCAAAAAATTGAACGAATCTAAAGATGTGAAGTGTATAGTCATAACAGGTGCCGGTAGACATTTTTGCGCGGGAGCGGATGTGTCGAGTTTCCTTTCAGATGAAAGGGATTTGTTGAGCTTCACGAAATTAGGTAATGAAACCTTCGATTTCTTAGAAAAGTGCTCTAAAGTTACTATTGCGGCCTTAAACGGGAACGCTATAGGGGGAGGATTAGAGCTCGCGTTAGCCTGTGACCTGAGGATCGCAAGCTCAACGGTTCAACTTTCACTGCCGGAGACGAAATTAGGAATAGTGCCAGGGTGGGGTGGTATTCAGAGGATGATAAAGCTTCTCGGTTACTCGAGGGCAAAGTACTACCTCCTCACCGGTAAACCGATCTCCGCCCTTGAGGCAAAACAGTATGGGATTGTAAATGAGGTATTTGAAGAGGGCTCCTTCTGGAACGAGACTCTGAACGTAGCAGCCGCGATTGCAAAGGGTTCGGCGTCAGCATATGCACTCCTGAAACGAAGTGTGTACCAGTATTTCGATGATAATCTCAAATTGAATTTAATCAACGAACAGATAGCTCACAACATACTTATGAATGAAGACCCGCTTGAGGGTATAACCGCGTTTAGGTACAAGCGTGATCCTAAATTTAGAGACGTTTGATACGATAAAAAAGTACTATTTATTTGCCCTACTAGAGCTGTGAAGCAACGGGCATAATACCATCGAGCGAACAATGGTACCACATCAAATTGATCTGAGACACCTAGGCATCTGCTGTATGTAAGCGGTTATGGTTTCAATTACGTTTATTTTTTGATTTGAGTAATGGCTTCGCACACTGATCTATGCGGAAAAATTAAAATAAAACAATCAGCCTTAAATCCCGTGAATTGGTCACCGATCACAAGGAATCGAGGACTGATGAGCCGATAACGGATCACGGCTACGTCAAGAAATATACATTCTACCTTACAGAAGGGGAAGCTAAAGATAATTATTATGTTATGTTGTATTCGAGATTTTCGCCTTTGCATGAGACGTATATTACAACCATCTTAAAAGAACCTAACAGACCATGCATAATGTACTTCTACGATGCGATGCCTGCCTGGCGTATTGCGCTCGACGCAGTGAGGTTTGCGAGTTATCTCTCAGAGCTGGGCGTGGGAAAGGGGACGAAGGTCGCTATTCAACTGCAAAATCTCCCTGAGTTTGTGATCACACAATTAGGAAGCTTGATTCTGGGGTGCACGATCGTCCCTATCAACGTGATGTTAAAGAGGGACGAATTGCTCTATGTGTTAAAACAGTCCGATGTTAAGGTCTTTGTCGGTCACCATGCTGAGGTGGCAGAAAACCTTCAACCTATTTTACCAGAAACCCGCACTGAGGCAATAATATTATGCGATCCACTGCATTATCTAACGAATATACCTGATAGATTAGAAAATTTTAGAAATGTTCGAAACAAGATGGAGAAAACGGGACTAGCGGGTTTAATTGTGAAAAGTTATGACGAAATTATGAAAAATTCATCTATAAACACCTCTCCAGAAACAACTTCGGCTGAATCCGTAGCTAATAGAATTTTGAGCGCTTACGATGAGCTCAAAGTTGACATAGTACCCTTTGACACGGCGGAAGTTCTTTTCACCTCAGGAACAACCGGACAGCCTAAAGGGGCCATTTACAATCATTATAATCTGGTCTTCGTAGCTAACACATTCAAAGAGGTCTGGGGGATAAACAGTGACGACGTTGTAATTGCCTTATCTCCCTTGTTCCATAACATCGGTCAGGTATTTTATATATATTCAATGTTTTACATCAATTTCAGGCTGGTTTTGATGTTCAGATTCGATCCCACTGATGCTTTAAGATTGATTGATAAGTGGAGGGTGACAACGACTCTGGCACCCACGACAGCTTTCGTTGCCCTCATGAATCATCCAGAATTCAATAAGTACAATCTGTCATCGCTGAAGAAAACGTTCAGTGGAGGATCACCTACGCCCGCAGAAGTCTCGCGACGTTGGAGGGAGCTCGTCGGCTCAAACTTAATAAACGCGCTGGGTGCTACGGAGACTTGTGGTCCGATCAGTTTCAATCCATATTTTATTGCAGAGCCCTTCGACCCCCAAACCGAAAGTCTATCCGTAGGGAAACCGATCCCTGGATTAAACTTGAGGTTGACAGACCCCAGTAGCGGAAAGGTGCTGGGAGTAGACGAGGTTGGGGAGATACAGGTTCGTGGACCTAACGTCATCTCGGGTTATTACGACATGGACGATCAGACACGGTTCAAGTATTTCACCAGTGACGGCTGGTTCAGAACCGGCGACCTCGGCAAACTAGATGAAAGGGGATACCTTTACTACGTCGATAGACTTAAGGACATCATCAACTTCTCTGGGTTTAAGATATGGCCCCGGGAGGTAGAGGACGTGCTCTACAAACACCCGGCTGTGAAGGAGGTGGCGGTCGTAGGGGTCAAGGACTCCTATCACGGGGAGATCCCTAAGGCCTTCGTTGTACTTCGTGAAGGTTTCAAAGGTAAGGTGACGGAGAATGAGTTGGTGCAGTTCGTGCGGGAGAGGTTAGCAAACTACAAAGTTCCTCGTGCCGTCGAGTTCGTCGATGAACTGCCTAAGAGTAGCACCGGGAAAATACTGCGCAGAGTTCTACGAGGGGATAACGTATAACCCATGAGATAACGTCGTCGTTCAGGGGTCATGGGTTTGGGATCTTCGTGAGTTCCTGAAGCAGAGATGTAGTCGACGACTGGCCTCGCAAGAACTGACCACCTCGATTGAGTGATGAGGGATGTACTGGACGTTCGGATAGTCAACATCTACTCCTCCTGACGAGCTTATTCCGACAGGACGACAGGTAAAACTGGATCCACTAATAGTGGTAAGTGGACCGTGAGATGAGGTGGAGCTCGCCGGCATCGTGGGCAAGGCAAACGTGGGGAAGAGCACGCTCTTCACCGCACTTACCATGATCGATGTCCCTGCGGCCAACTTCCCATTCACCACAACAAAGCCCAACAGAGGGGTGACCTATCTCAGGGTGAGCTGCGTCTGTAAAGAACTGGGGGTGAAGGACGATCCCAACAACTCGCTGTGCGTAGACGGGACGAGGTTCGTTCCGATCTCGATAATAGACTGCCCTGGAATCGTCAGAGGTGCGCATGCCGGACGAGGTATGGGTCTCCAGTTCCTCGACGAGATCAGACAGGCAGACGCACTCATCGTTGTGGTTGATGCTTCCGGTGGTACCGACGATGACGGTAACCCTGTCCAGCCGGGCACTCACGATCCAGTTGAAGACGTGAGGATGGTCGAGGACGAGATGGACCTCTGGATGGCAGAACTTCTCCAGAGGGATTGGAACAGAATGGTTAGGTTGGTTGAGACGAAGCAGTCAACCCTTCAGGCGGAAGTGGCAAGGAAGATGTCAGGTCTCAGGGTGAGCGAGCAGGACGCTGAGGTAGCCCTCGAGTCAACGGGGCTGGACGGCTCAAGGCCCTCCAAGTGGGCTCAACAAGACGTACTTCATTACGTCAGAGCCCTGAGGAGGTCGACGAAGCCGATGATAGTCGCCGCGAACAAGGCAGACGTTCCTACTTCGAAGGACGGAATACGGCGCTTAACCGAGGCGGGTTATGAGGTCGTACCTTGCAGCGCTGAGGCTGAGAAGCTCCTTCGACTGGCTTCGAAAAGGGGCGTCGTGAGATACTCTCCCGGTGACAGGACGTTCGAGGTGCTTGAAACTGCGAAGCTGACTCCTGATCAGAGGAGGGCCCTTGAGAGGGTGGCCGAGTTCATGGCGTCGAATGGGGGCACCGGCGTCCAACGGCTAATTGATAGGATCTATCTCGACGTCCTCGAGTACGTGCCGGTGTTCCCAGTCGAAGACCCGAGTACTTTGACGGACTCGAAGGGGAGGGTTCTGCCGGACGTGTACCTTGTCAAGAAGGGGTCGACGCCGAGGGACTTAGCCTACAAGGTTCACTCAGAACTGGGCGACTCGTTCCTCTACGCTGTGGACGCAAGGACGAAGATGAGGCTTCCCTCGGAATACAAGCTGAAGTCGGGTGATGTCGTCTCCATCGTCAGCGCGTCGAGGAGGTGAGGAGTTGGTAGAGCCTCTAGTGGTAGACGGTTCGATCGGTGAGGGAGGAGGTCAGATCCTCAGGATGGCGGTATCGGCTGCCGCGCTCCTCTCGAGGCCCGTTCGCGTGGTGAACATCAGAGCGAAGAGAGACCCACCGGGACTGAGGCCTCAGCACATGGTTGCTGTGAAGGGGGTCGCGGACCTCACCCGAGGTAGGGTTGAGGGGCTGAGCGTCGGATCTACAGAGATAGTCTTCTATCCCTCCACACCGAAATCGGGGAGGTTCGTGATAGACGCCGGTACCGCAGGGAGCACAACTCTCATGCTGCAGTCGTTGCTGCCGGTGGCATCTTTCGCCACAGGGCCAGTAGAGATGGAACTGAGGGGAGGAACTAACAATCCGATGGCTCCACCAGTGGAGTACCTGAACTGGGTGCTGATGCCGGTGCTCAGGGAGATGGGCGTCAAAGCCGAGATCGAGTTGGTCAGGAGGGGCTTCTACCCGAGGGGAGGAGGTCTCGTCAGGGCGAGGGTGGAGCCCGTGAGGATGCTCAGGCCGATCGATGTCGGGACGGGGAGGGTCGTCAGGGCGAAGGTCTTCGCGTACAGCTGCAACCTCCCCGAGCACATCGTCGAGAGGATGGCGAGGAGGGCGTCGGAGGGCCTGAAGAGGCTGAACGTCCCCGAGGTCGCCGTTGAGACCGAGGCGCTCCATAGCCCTCACGCCAAGTGCTCCTCCGACCCCGGCACGGGAGTGATCATCGTCCTCGAACTCGACAACGGCCTCGCGATGGGATTCGACTCTCTAGGGGAGAGGGGAGTTCCGGCGGAGAGGGTCGCGGACAGGGCGATCGAGCAGTGCGCGAGGCAGCTGAGGGCAGGCGCGCCGGTCGACAGCCACCTCGGGGACCAGCTCGTGATCTGGGTCGCCCTCGCGAACGGCAGGTCGACCTACAGGGTGACCGAGCTGACGGGCCACACGGAGACAGCGGTCTTCATCGCTGAGAGGATCATAGGCGCGAGGTTCGACGTTGAGTCCCTCGGCGACCGGGGCGCGAGGATAACCTGCGACGGCATCGGGTTCTCGAGGTGACCGCAGGACGCGTGACGGCCACGCCGTTGTCTATCGGTCGTGTCTGTGCGACCGGATGAGATCCGACCCAACGCGGGTGAGGCCGCTCAATGGAATGGCACGGCTGAACTATTTAATAGTCACTATCCACGAGTTAAAACGTGAGCGCGCCCCTCGACTCCCTCCGTGACCTCGTCTCTAGGGTCTCTGCCAACCCGAGTTTGTTGGCGAGCCTCGCGAAGGCGGAGAAGGTCTTCCAGTTCAGGCCCACGGACGGAGGCCCGTTCTACCTCCGCGTCAAGCCTGGATCACTCGAGGCCGCAGCTGGTGAGGGCTCGAACCCGGTCGCGACCATAATGGCGACCTCGCAGGACCTCGTCGACGTCTTCACGGGGAAGGCGGACCCGTTCAAGCTCTTCTTCGCTGGCAAGCTCAGGGTCCAAGGTAACGTCCTCGAGGCTCAGGAGCTCGCGAGGCTACTGGGCAGCGCCCGCGGTTGACGGCGTTAACCCGAATCGCAGGGCGTATTTTTTGCTAAACAGTTAATAATCAACGGATTCGAGGCCGGCCGTGCAAAGTCTCTCAGAGGCCAAGACACTTGGAGGAATCGGAGCGATACTAGTCGTCCTAGGTCTCGCGCCCTCGGTCGGTTTCGTGCTGGCTATCGCAGGGTGGGTCCTGATACTGGTCGCGGTCGACAGGATCTCCAAGGCCGTGAACGATAGGACCATCTTCAACAACGTCTTGATGGCGGTGATATTAGCGATCGTTGGGTCGATAGTTGCTGGGCTGCTCCTCGGCTTCGGCGTGTTCTTCGCGATCTTGGGGGGAGAAATGGGTCCGGGAGCGCCGGCCGATCCTTTTGCGTTCTTCTCGCAGCTGCTCGGAGTAGTCGTCGTCGGCCTCGTCGCGTTCTGGCTCGTCATGATCTTCTCAGCTAGGTATCTTCGGCGCGGTTACGACGCGATCAGCTCTAGTCTTAACGTACCTATGTTCAGGACCGCGGGGAAGCTGTACTTCTACGGCGCGCTCCTCAGCATAATTCTAGTGGGGCTAATTCTGATCCTGATCGCAGAGATATTGCAAATAGTCGCGTTCTTCTCGATACCTGAGTCGCCTCCGCAGCCATTCCAACCGACCGCGACCACGTCCTTCTGAGGCACCAACCAATCCCCTTTATTTCCAAGAACGCTCCTTGCCTATTCGATGGTCCGGCGCGTCCTCGGAGACTTATCGATAGCCGTCTTGACCGCGACGATCTCCGTCCTGCTGGTCCTGGTGTCTGGGCCCTTCGCGGTCCTCCATCCCATCAAGGGCGTCTGGACCGAGCTCGAGAGGGTTGAGGTCTCAGACGCGAGCGTGAGGCTCCCAGGCCTGAGGTCGCAGGTGAAGGTCGTCTACGACGGCAGGCTCGTCCCACACGTCTTCGCCGCCGACGAGCTCGACGCTTTCAGGGCCCTCGGTTACGTCCACGCGAGGGACAGGCTCTGGCAGATGGACGTGCAGAGGAGGCTTGCCTCGGGGAGGCTCTCCGAGATTGTCGGGGAGGCCGGCCTGAGGACCGACACGTTGATGAGGGTCATCGGCCTTCAAAGGTCCGCGAGGGCCACCGCGGAGTGGCTCAGGACGAACCACCCTGATGTCCACTCTGTCCTGATCGCCTACTCAGAGGGCGTGAACGCAGCGATCGAGGAGATGAAGACCTCGGGGAGGCTGCCCCTGATGTTCAAGCTGCTCAACTACGAGCCTGAACTGTGGAAGCCGGAGGACTCCCTCGTCTGGGCGAGGTTCATGGCGTGGACGCTCACTGGCTTTTGGTACCCCTTGCTCTCAACGGCCCTCGCGGTCAAGCTGGGACCCTCCGAGGCGATGAAGCTCTATCCGGTCAGGCACTACTACATCGAGAACGTCACCGTCGTCCCCGGGGACGGATCGATCGGGGGGCTTAGGCTCGGCGCGGACCCGGACCTCCTCGATAAACTCAACTGGTTCGAGGAGTGGGCGACCGGCGTAGACTTCACCGATAAGGAGCTCGCGCGGAGGCTCTTCGAGTTCGTCAACGCGGTCTCGGGCGTCGCGGGTTTCGGGAGGCTCGACGTCGGTAGCAACAACTGGGTCGTCTCGCCGAGGCTCTCCGCGACTGGCGGGCCGATGCTCGCAGACGACCCCCACCTCTCCCTGAACCTTCCCTCAGTCTGGTACGAGGTTCACCTCGTGACCGGCGAGCTGAACGCGAGGGGAGTCACTCTGCCCGGGGTGCCCTTCGTGATCATAGGGTTCAACGAGCACGTCGCGTGGGGCCTCACCAACTCGCAGATCGGGGTCACAGACTTCTACCTCGAGAGGGTCAGGGGAAACCAGTACTTCTTCAAGGGAGAGTGGAGGGAGATGAGGAGGCTCGAGGAGACGATCAGGGTCAGAGGAGGAGGCGAGAGGGTCATAACCGTCAACCTGACTGTCCACGGGCCGGTCTTCCACCACAACGGTGTGTACGTCTCGATGAAGTGGACCGCGATCTCCGGGTTCAACGACGACGGCTCCGGCGTGACGCGTGAGTCGGTCGCGGCCTACAGGGTGATGAGGGCGAAATCGCTCGCCGAGGTCGTCGAAGCGCTGAGGTACTGGGATGTGCCGTCGCAGAACTGGGCGGTGATCGATAAGCAGGGGAACTACGGCATCGTCGTCCCCGGGCTCTTCCCTTACAGGACCGTGAGGCTCCCGACCGGCGAGTCGATCAATGTGATAGGCTCGAGGTCGATTCTGAACGGAACCGGTGCGTACGAGTGGGAGGGCTTCGTGCCCTACGAGCACGTCCCGATGACGATCAACCCGGCGAGGGGCTTCGCGGCCGCGCCGAACCAGCAGACCGCGGGGAGTCTCTATCCTTACTACATCTTAGCGGGATGGTACGACCCTGGCGCCAGGGCCCAGCGGATACACGCCCTCCTCGCGTCGAAGGAGCTCCACTCTGTCGAGGACTTCATGAGGTATCAGAACGACGTTTACCTCTGGTTCGCGGCCTCTACCGTGCCCAGGTTACTCGAGTTAGCGGTGGGCTTCGACGGGCTCACCAGCCTCGAGAGGAGCGCGCTGGAGGAGCTCCGCAGGTGGGACCACCGCATGAGCAGAGGATCAGTTGCCCCCACGTTGTGGTGGGCATGGTTCTCGGCGTTATACGACGAGGCCTTCACGAAGAGGTTCCGGGAAAGGGGCCTATCGAGGAGCTACCTCCCCCCTGAGTCGACGCTGGTCTGGTTGATCCACGAGGAGCCGAACAGCAGCTGGTTCGGTGGCGACCTGAGGAGGACAGCGCGTGCCGCATTCACGAGGGCTCTGGAGTGGCTGACCTCGACGTTCGGGCCTGACCTTACCGGGTGGACTTGGGGAAAGGTACACAGGCTCCGGGTGGGACATCTGAGCTCATCGGAGACGCTCTCGATCGGGCCCCTGCCCCATGACGGAGCGTCAGGCACCCTGATGAACGCTGGTTTCCCCTACGACTTAGACGCGGTCGGGAGGAGGGTCTACGTGACTACGGGGCCTAGCTGGAAGATGATCGTCAGCTTCGTGGACGGAAGACCCTTGGCTTACGGAGTCTTGCCCGGCGGCCAGAGCGATAGTCCGCTCTCGGACTTTTACTCCGACTCCTTCGACGAGTGGTATGAGTACCGCTATCATGTCCTAGGCTTTCCTCGCTTCCCGGAGGAGGTCTCCGACAGATTGATGGTCCTGACCCTCAGCGGGTGAAAACGTGAACGTGAAGAGCCTGCTTACTCTGATCGGGGTGCCGATAGGTGCAGCGGCCCTGATCGTCTTGCCCCAGAACCTCTGGTCGGTGGCTGCGCTCATCACCGGCATAGTCGGAGGCTCCCTGCTCAGGAGGAGGCTCATAGCCCTTCCGTACGCAGCGATCGGCACCACGCCCTATCTCATTGCGCTCTCCGTCGCGCTCTCGGAGCCCAAGGCCCTCAAACTCGCCGAGCTGCTCTCGAACCTCGTGGGGATGCCGGCCACGGCTCTCATACTGCTACCGGTCGTTGTCTACTTCCTCGTGACAACGTCTAGCGCCGTCTCCGCAAGTTCAATAATGAGGGTGATCGCCGGCAGACGGAGGGCGCATGAGGTATACGACGCTCGGTAAAACATCTGAGAGGGTGTCTGTTATAGCGGTGGGCACGTGGCAGATCGGCAGTAGGGAGTGGGGATGGGGAAGGGGTTACGGCGAGGAGCAAGTCGTTCAGGCCATCAAAAGGTCTGTGGAGCTCGGTGTGAACTTGATAGACACAGCTGAGATCTACGGAGGTGGCCGGTCAGAGGAGATAGTCGGGAGAGCGATCAAGGGTATCAGGGACTCTGTTTTGATAGCTACGAAGGTCTGGCCCACCCACGCGACCTATGACGGTACCATCAAGGCATGTGAGCGGAGCCTCAGGAGGTTGAACGTGGACGTCATTGACTTGTATCAGGTCCACTGGCCGAACCCGCTCATCCCGATATCGTCGACGATGAGGGCGATGGAACGGCTCGTGAACGAGGGGAAGGTCAGGTACATCGGCGTCAGCAACTTCTCACCCTCCCAACTCAGAAGAGCTCAGGAGTCCCTTAAGTCCCAAGAGATTGTCTCCAACCAGGTGAAGTACAACCTGTTGGAGAGGAAGGCCGCTGAAGGCGTCTTCTCGACGTTCGGGGACAGCATAACGGTCCTCGCCTACAGCCCCCTCGCTCAGGGCCTCTTGACGGGGAAGTACTCCGTCCGGAGGAGGCCCAAGGACATCGTAAGGGGCCTGAACCAGCTCTTCGACACGACCAACTTGAGAAGGGTTGAGCCTTTGATTCAAAAGATGCGCGAGCTCGCTGAGAAGAAAGGGTGCGATGTCTCACAAATCGCTCTGAGGGCCCTCATCGAGAGGGGCAAGGTGGTGGCGATAGCGGGTGTGAAGGACGAGAATCAGGCCGAGCTCAACGCCCTGGCTGCCGAAGTCCCGTTGAGCCCTGCAGAGGTTGATGAGCTGTTCCGAACGGTGAGAGACATAAAGCTGGCGACCCTTTTACCGATGGTCAGGACACCTCTAAGGATGGTGGCTGCCCTCACAGCGTGACGGAAAATTTACGTTCACTCGGTTTCGCCAGCCTCCAGCTCCAGCTCCTCCAGGTACCTCGTGTACTCGTCGGGTTGCATGAGGTCCTCTAACTCGGTCGGGTCAGAGATCTCGATCCTGCAGAGCCAGCCGTCCTCGTAGGGGAACTCGTTGATCAGCTCCGGGCTGTCAATCAACTTAGCGTTCACCTCGACCACCTTGCCGGTGATGGGGGCCCTGACCTCGTGGCTTCCGCCGATCGACTCTATCGTGGCGAGGTGCTGGCCCCTGGTCAGCTTCGTGTTGATGTTGGGAAGCTCGACGTAGAGTATCTCCCTCAGTTTCCTCTGGACGTAATCGGTGACCCCCGTTACCGCGTGTTTACCCTTCACCCTCACCCACTCGTGGTTCCTTGAGTACTGCAAGCCTCCCGGTACCTCGTAGGAGCCTGACATGTATCTATCAGCCTGCAATGTGCGGCATTAATAATTTTATGGTAAAGTTCGTGGAAGGGGGTTCATGTGTCGCTGATCGGAGGTTCCGTTAATTAAAGAGCGGCCGGTTGGTGAGCACGGCTTGGTGATACCCAAGAGAGGGCTGCTGATAGGCCGATTCCAGCCGTTCCACATCGGTCACCTCAAGGCGGTCGAACAGGTGCTGTCTGAGAACGAAGAGGCTGTGATCGCGATAGGTAGCTCCCAGTACAGCTTTACTCCGGAAAACCCCTTCACCGCCGGCGAGAGGATCGAGATGATCCGGATAGCTCTGCGGGGCGCGGGTCACGACCTCTCGAGGGCTATCGCGGTGCCTGTTCCTGACATAGGAGAGCACCATCTCTGGATGAGCAGGGTGATCGCAACGGTTCCGAAGTTCGATACGCTCTACACGAACAACCCGTTCGTGAGGACGTTGGCAGAGGCGGTCGGAGTGAGGGTCAAGGAGCCAGAGCTCTACGAGAGAGACAGGTTCAACGGAACCGAGATCAGGAGGTTGATGCTCGAGGGCGGGGCCTGGGAGAACTTCGTTCAGCGGGAGGTCGCGGCGTACATAAAGAAGATCGGTGGTGTGGAGCGATTGAGGGTCATCCACTCCCAGGTCAGGACCTCCGCAACCCGGGAGGGGAATCCTTGAAGGACGTCGTTTACATCACGATCGATGGGATCAGGGGCCTCGAGGTTCCACTCGCAGCGAGACTCACGGAGCACCTGGTCGATCTGGGAGCGATAGCGGTGGCTAAAGAGGGGGCGGTGGCCGTGGACCTCTCGGTCTCCTGGTCCAGACCAAGTCCGACAGTTCTATTAGGGCTGCTACACAACGCGCTCAGGGAGCTGGGGGTCTCAGAGTACTGTCGCGTCGAAGTCGACGGTGAGACATTGCGGGTCTTCGTCACAGACCCGGACTCTGTGAGAATCGCGATCGGTGGTGACCGAAGTCAACCCTCAGGCCTTCACGTGTGCCCACACTGCAGTTACACCACGCCCTATGAGGAGCTGCTCAGAGAGCACGTCAAGCTCCACTACATTGGACTGTGAACCTACCTCTTGGTCCTCAAGGAGAGTATTGCTTTCGCGAGGTCGCCACCGGCCTCGATCAGGGCCCTTCTAGCCTCTTCCTCGGAGACGCCGGCCTGAGCGGCGACCAGCGCCACGTCATCATCGCTGACCTCCGGTGCGGACACCTCTGGTCGAGATGCTGACGCGGCGACTTCCTCGATTACGTTCCCCCCCAGCAGCTGGTAGACCTTGCCAACGGGGCTCTCTAGCTCGACGACGCTCGCCCCCTCTATCCTGATCCTCCTGTCACCGAGGTCGATTACTACGTTGGCCTCCCCGAGCTCGTTCATCGAGATGCCCGATGACGACAACAGCCTCTCCTGCATCCTCCTCACTGCCCTAGGGGGTAAGCGTTTCATCCTTGTAAAGGTCTGAGGGGCCGGTAAAAAGGTGTGCCGCGATGCCCGAAGACGGCTTGTGTCCGTCCTCGAAGGGCCCTAAAGGCCGAAACCAATTAGTCGGAGAGCCTCTGACTCGGTTGGATGGGAGAGGGCTTCGTTGAGCACCAGCTGGTCAGGGAGAGAACGATCATCAGACGCGAGTATCAGCTGCGAATTGTTGAGGCGGCCCTCAGGGGGAACACGCTGGTGGTCTTGCCGACGGCCCTCGGGAAGACCGTGATAGCGGAGCTGGTGCTAGCGGAGGTCCTTCACAGATACCCGAGGTCCAGAGCGCTGTTCATGGCACCCACGAAGCCGCTAGTCCTCCAGCACGCTTCGAGCCTGCGCTCCCATCTTCGTCTGAAGGACAACGAAGTCGCTGCACTCACCGGGGAAACGCGTCAACGGGAACGGTACTGGTCCGATGTTGAGGTGAGAGTTGTCATAGCGACGCCTCAAACTGTGTGGAACGATCACGTTAAGGGACTGGTGAGGCTTGAAGAGTTCGCGCTGGTTGTGATGGACGAGTGTCACCGATCGAGGGAGAGATATGCTTACACTCGGATAGCGAACGAGTACGTCAAGGCGTGTCCGTGGCCCCTGATACTGGCGCTGACCGCCTCCCCGGGCTCCGACCCAGAGAGGGTGAGAGAGCTGGTCAGGAACCTTTGGATCGAGAAGATCGAGTGGAGGACCGAGGAGGATGAGGACGTGAGGGCCTACATCCCCGGCGTCGACGTCAGCTGGGTCACCGTCTCCCTCCCCGAGAAGTACGAGAGGGTCAGGTCGAAGATCAGGGGGATGATCGAGTCGAGGCTCGAGAGGCTCCGGTCGACGGGCCACGTCACCCTCGAGGGTGTCGAGTTCAACCG
>JANXEE010000010.1 GCA_025058225.1 Candidatus Calditenuaceae archaeon
AGCTACTTCCCCTACACGGAGCCCTCTGCTGAGGTCGATGTCTACTTCAGGGACCTGGGGAAGTGGGTTGAGCTCGGAGGGATGGGCGTCTTCAGGCCGGAGGTTACACGGCCGCTGGGAGTTCAGCACCCCGTCCTAGCATGGGGTCTCGGGCTGGAGAGGTTGGCGCTGATACTTCACCGCCTCGAGGACATCAGGACCTTCTACCTGAACGACCTCTCGTGGATCAGGTCGGCCAATCCGCTGGTCATTGGGTGAGGGTGATGCCAGCAATAACGGTCAGGGGTAGAAAGCTCAGCTCCCTCGTCGGCAGAGAGTTGTCGACAGAGGAGGTGGCCGAGCTGATCGCAACGATAGGTATCTCGGTCGAAGAGGTGGTCGGCGACGAGATCAAGGCCGAGTACAACCCCAACAGGCCCGACTTCGCTTCACACGTCGGCATCGCCAGGACTCTCAAGGGCCTCCTCGGCACCGAGGTGGGACTTTACAGGGTCAAGGCCAGGAAATCTGGTTGGCGGGTGCTGGTGGACCCCAGCGTAAAGCGGGTGAGGCCCTACGTTGTCGGTGCCGTTGTCAAGGGCTTGAAGTTCTCAGAGGATGACTTAGTGGAGCTGATCGCGGTCCAAGAGGACCTCCACTGGGTTCTGGGGAGGAACAGGCGTAAGGTGGCGATAGGCATACACGACCTCGCGAAGGTGAAGCCACCTGTGCGTTACGTCGCGAGGCCTCTGGAGGATGTGAGGTTCGTACCCCTACATGGAACCTTCCCCATGTCGTGCTTGGAGGTGCTCGAGAAGCTACCAACCGGCAGGGCTTACGGCCACCTCGTTCGGCATTCCGGTCTGGCACCGCTCATCCTAGACGGAAGGGGCGAGGTGATGTCCTTTCCACCAGTGATCAACTCCTCTCTTACAGAGGTCACCACTTCGACCAGCGACGTCTTCATCGACGTTACCGGGACTGACGTGGACGCCATCAACGGCGCCTTGAACGTGCTGGTCTCACACCTTAATGACCTCGGGGGGAGGGTTCACACCATCGAAGTAGTCGAAGGCAGGAGGAGGTTCACGTCGCCGGACCTTTCGGTGAGGGAGTGGCACATCGATCTGGCAACGATCGAGGAGTCCCTTGGAGTCGCGCTCAGCAGCAGGGAGGTCGTAGACGCACTGAGGAGAATGAGGTTCGGTGCGGCGCCCAGTAGGGGGAAGATAGTGGTGAAGGTGCCGCCCCACAGGACCGACATCCTCCACCCGGTTGACTTCGCGGAGGAAGTCGCGATAGCGGTCTGGAGCAGGTTGGAGCCCGAGGTCCCGAAGACTCACGGTTTCGGTTCCGTACACCGTAGGAGCAGGGTTGAGGAGGTCCTCAGGTCCCTGATGATAGGGCTGGGGTTCACCGAGGTCGTCAACACGGTGCTCCTCAATAGCGTAAACCTCACGAGGTTCTTGCCTCCCGACTCGCCGGGTCCGGTGAGGTTGCTCAACCCCGCCTCCGTGGAGTATAACTCCCTCAGGACGACGTTGATACCGGGACTTTTGGGAAACCTTGCGCTCAACAAGCACAACCCGTTCCCCCAGCGGCTCTTCGAGATCGGAGACGTTGTCCTCTACGACGAGTCCAAGCCCGAATTGACCAGAAGGGCCCTGAAGATGGCTTGCGTGACCAGTCACTCACAGGCCTCCTATACGGAGATCAAGTCGGTCTACGAGGAGGTCTCGAGGTTCCTGAAGATCAACCTGGTGCCGGTGGAGAAGGACTACCCGTTCCTCGTTGAGGGGAGGTCGGTGGCGCTAACAACCGACGGCGCAGAGGTCGGACTGGCAGGCGAGGTTCACCCTGCTGTGCTGGAGGAGTCCGGAGTCGAGATGCCCACGGCCGTCATGGAGTTGGACGTCGAGTCGATCGGTCCGTTCAAAGTTAGCGGCTAAAGCCAATCGCGTCGGCGATCCAGAGGTCACACGGTCACATCTTCAAGGTTCAGCTCGGGACCACCAAAAAAGAGGAGGCGTGTGTTCGGAGTTTAACCACCAAAGAGCCTCTTGTGCTCTTTCATCATGCACCTGTCCCAGACGACCGTCACGCCGCGCTGTCTCGCCAGCTCCACTGCCTCGGGGTGATAGATTCCTTCTTGGAGCCAGATGGTCCGTGGGCTGAGCTTAAGAGCCTCCCTAACCACTCCCGGGACCTCCTCCGAGGGCCTGAAGACCTCGACGATGTCTATCTGGCCTCTCACCTCGGCGAGCGACTTGAAGACCTTCAGACCCAATATCTCGTCGGCCGTCGGGTTAACCGGGATTACCTCGTACCCCCTCTCGTGCAAGTACTTGGGAACGTAGTGGGCAGGCTTCGCGGGGTCCTTCGACATCCCCACCACCACTACCCTCTTCAGCGAGAGGATCTTCCTCACGTCCTCATCCGAGAGTCCGTCCTTCGGTATCGTCATCGCTATCACGCGTTGGTTCCTGAATAAAATTGTTCCACAGTACCGCGGCTCAGACTTGCAGCACGTGAATGACCCTCACCAAGGCCGAGTGTACCCTGTATGAGTACCTCTCGATGACCATGGCACCCGTTAGGGTCGAAGGGGGTGTAAGGCCCATCGGATAGGCGACCACGATCCTCCTCCCCTTTCCGAGTAGCTCGGTCAGGGAAGCTATTACCGAGTCGACCAAGTCGGCCAGTGAGTGGCCGATCACTCTCGTGGACTTCCCGTACGGCGGGTCCGTGGCCACCCCTCCCACCCCAACCAACCTGCCCCTCAACGGCACCGAGGAGGAGTCTCCAGCGATGACCTCTGCCGACCAGTTGAGGTCGAAGGCCTTCAGGTTCCTCAGAGACCCCCGTGCGATCCAAGTCCTGACCTCGATTCCGACCGGGTCGTAACCCAGCGAAGCCGCCTCCATGAGTATCGCGCCGGTGCCCGAGAAGGGGTCAAGCAACCTCGTCCCGATGGGCGTCCTGCTGAGGTTCACCATCACCCTGGCTTCTCTGGGTTGAAGCGTCGACGGCAGCCTGAAGGGTCTGTTGACGGGGGCCCTCCTCGACAGCCCGGCCGTATCCCTCACCCCTACGAGGAGGCCGCCGACCACGAGGCCGTCGGTTATGTAAGCCCTGAAGACGCTTCTCGGCGATTCGAGGTCGACCTTCAGCTCTGGCCTCACTCGCTCCAGCGCGGACGCAATCCACCTCTCGACTTCGGTCCTTAACAGCCCCTTCGGTCCCTGGAGCTTTATGGCCCTCACGGCGTATGGCTCCGTGATCGAGTCAGCGCATGACTGTTCAACGTCGATTTCCGAACCGATCGAGTCGAGATCAGCGGTCAGCATCAGCTCTATGACCTCCTTCACGAACGCACACCTCGCCGCGACTCCCTTCGCCTGCTCATGTGACGCCCTGAAGACAGCCAGCCTGTCGGTGATGGGTTTCGGGTCGCTTTCAGTTCCGAGAACTGCCAACACGGACCTCAGCTCCCCGAGTCCGAGTTCCGGGTGATCACCTGAGATCAGGGCGATATATTCCCGCTCCCTCACGATATCATCGGCCTCAGGGCCTCTGCCAACTCCTCCGCGACGGACAACCTCGAATAGCTTGAGGGGACCGTGTCGGTCGATATCACGTCCAACGCTCCGCTCTCGAGAATTTTACGGGCGGCATCGTTGACGAAAAGGCCGTGAACACATGAGACCACGACGACCGATGCGCCGAGCGACTTCAGAGCGCGAGTGGCTTCGACCATTGTGCCGCCCGTGCTGATTATGTCGTCTATTACTAGGACCCTGCGCCCCTCAACGGTAGTTCCCTCGACCTTCACCGAAACGCTGCCGGTCCTGGGGTCCCTGGAACTCATGAGGGCGGCCCACTCGGAACCTATCGCGTCACCCGCGGCCCTAGCCATGGTCTCCCCCTTCTTGCCAGGTGATGCAACGACGTCGAACTTCCCGAAGGACTTCACCGCTTCCTCGGCTACAGCGGAGGTGACATCGACTGACACGGAGCTGAGCCCCCTCAAGTTGAGTGCCCAAGGCGAGTGCGGGTTGACCGTCACCAGCGACCTCACGCCGGATTCGATCAGAAGTCCCAGGAGCTGTCTGAGGCTCACTACCTCACCCGGGAGGAACTCTCTGTCCTGTCTTGCGTAGGCGAGGTACGGAACTACCGCTATCACCTCGCTGGCCCCCCTTTCCCTTAAAGTTCTCGACAGCAGGAGGAGTTGGAGCAAATGGACGTCCTGCGGAGGATGTGTGCCTTGAAAGAGGATAACGATCCTGCCGTTCACGTCGCCCTCCAGCCTCAGGTAGGACTCGCCGTCCGGGAAGAACTTGTGAAGGACCTCTATCGCCTCCAGTCTGAGCAGTGAGGCCACCCTCCGGGAGAGCGTGACCGATGCCGGCCCCGAAACGACCACCGCTTCCATCCGTTGTGGAGAGCTGACGGACGCTATTCAACCTCTTCGACGGGCCGCGTCACGACTTTTAGGTACCGCTTGGAATCGACCCTCGATGAACGCTGGAGACCTCCTGAGGCGTGTGAGGGGCATGTTCCTAGAGAGGCCGCAGAACTTCGGCTGGTTCGAGGACGGCATCGCCGCGTCCGGGAGGCCCGTTAACAGGTCACAGTTGAAGTACGTGAGGTCCAGAGGAGTGGACGCCGTCCTCTCGCTCACGGAGGAGCCGCTACCTCGAGAGCTGCTGGAGGGGTTGGGGCTCGACTATCATCACGTACCCATGAGGAACCACGCGATGCCCTCCGAGGAGGGGCTGCTTAAGGCCGTGAGGGTCATCAGGGACCTCAGGTCCGGTGGGAAGAGGGTGCTGGTGCACTGCGCCGCAGGCAAGGGAAGGACCGGGACGGTCCTTGCGGCCTACTTAATGGCCACGCGCGACCTGAGCGCGGAGGAGGCCATCGCACTGGTCAGGGGCGTCAGGAGAGGGGCCATTGAGGCGGTGCAGGAGGAGGGGCTGAAGTCCATCGAGCGCTCCATCAAGGGCGTCCTCATGAGCTAGGGGCTCAGACTGCCCATCGGCGCCTCACTGTTCGGCATGGACGTTGGTCCTCACCGCCCCCATCTCAAAGTTTCACCGGAGGCTATAGGGCTGACTTCGATCTGAGGTTCCGAGGACTTCGAGGCGTGGCAGAGTCCTACTGAAACAGGGCCTGTGAATTGGTAACCTCAGGTAGTCCACCAAGTCCTTTATCCGGATGTTTGAACTTGACGGTGAGCTTGAGGTACACCGATCGGGTCGAGGTGACGCTGATCGATTACGGCCCCAAGTCGAGGGTCTCCGAGAAGCAGCTTGGACCTGACGAGGTGATAGCCATTGAGGGCGCAGGGACGTTCTCATCGGTTGACCTCTTGGGCAACGCGTCCGAGCAGCTGTCGAAGGGCAAGGACCTGAGGAGGTTCTCGGCAAGAGTTCACTTCGAGTCGACGAGGAGGGGCCACGCCTCACTTTCGACCTCCTTCATCCCCTTCATCGAGGTAAGGTGGTGCTCGAGGGCACTCTCGATGCTCGTCCTCAGCACGAGGTTCGGGAGCTTCCTGCAGGAGAGCCAGAGGAGGTCCTTCGTGACGGAGGAGAAGCTGTTGGTCCCCGCGGAGGTCAGGGGTACCGCCTACGAGGGCAAAGTCATCGGGGTGCTGAAGGGGGCCCATGACCTTTACAACTCGCTGGTGAAGGACGGCGTCGAGATCGAGGACGCGAGGTATCTGCTCCCCCTCGCGACTGCGACGTCGTTCTTCTCGGCTTCGACCTTGGAGTCGCTGATCTACCTGCTGAGGAAGGCTCGTGAGGGATATGGGATAGTCACGGAGGAGTTGAGAGTTTTCGCTAGAGCTGTACACGCGGTCCTCGCATCGGTCGCGCCAGCGCTCGTGGGTTCGAGACTTTCCTTCTCGGGACAATGGACGGAGTACGTGCCGCTGGACCCCCTGAGGTCGCCTGACGGCGTGATGGAGACCCTCTTCGACGGTTCCCTACATCAGGACGCGAAGCTCATCGACCTGAGAGTGCTGAAAGGAATAGAGGAGGCTTTGAGGGAGAGGCCTCAACTGATTCCCCACTTCCAGAGCACGGTGGAGGCCGTGGTTATCGAGGCGCCCTCGCTCGCAGCCTACCACCAGTCGATAAGACACCGGACCGTACCGACGGCAGTCGAGTCGATTCTCGAGGCCGCTAGAAGAGCGCTCCGCGACCCTCGGAGGTGCTTGGTGATACCCCCGGGCGTGAGGTCATCCGAGTCCAGAGAGGCCGCGTTCACGGACGCCTGCGTTAGGGCCCTTGAGCTCCATGAGGTGCTGGTGGAGGAGGTCGGGCCTGCGGCCTCGATATACCTCATACCCCAGTCGGTTAGGATCAGGACCTGCAGAGTCTATGACCTCTTCAATCTGCTCAGCCCGTTGGGCTTCGTCGCCACGAGGACCTGCAGCGCCTCCCAGTGGGAGGAGAGGGCCATCGCCTACAAGGTCTGGAGGGAGGTGGAGACGGTGGCGCCGTGGCTCGGGTCCCTAATGGGCGAGAAGTGCAGGCACCTCGGGTACTGTCCGGAGAGGGAGTGGTGCCCGATCATACTGAAGTACCGCGCTTACTCTGATGAAGAACACGCCATCCACAACAGACCCCGTGAGCCTCCAGAGCAGCGCGATTAGCGTCGAGGCAAGGTGATAAGGACCCGCGAGGAGCAGAAACGGGTTCGACCTTTGTCTGACAGGCTTGTGGTTATAGGAGGTGGTGCGGTGGGGTGCTTCGCCGCGATCGCGGCCGCGCTCGAAGGTCTAGACGTCACCGTTATCGATCCTAGGGGGCCGATGGGTGGTGCTGCATCGAGGTCGGCAGGCGTCGTGACTGTGCAGCTGGACGATAAGGCCGATGTCCTGCTGGTCCTAGAGAGCCTGAGGTTGCTCGGAGAGGTCGTTAAGACATCAGCGGTTCGCAGCGGGTTCCTACAGATAGGAAGGGAGGAGGATTTGGCTGAGTCTGTCGAGGCTATGAATCAGGCAGGCGTACGCTACGAGCTGCTCCATCCGGATGACGTGAGGTCGAGGTGGCCGAGCCTTCACGTCGATGAGGGAGAGATATCGATCTACACGGACGTGGACCTCGCGGTGGAGCCGACGATCTTGGCCTCGGAGGCTTCTCAGAAGCTCGCCGAATTGGGGGTCAGAGTTGTCAGGGACGAAGTCGTCTCGATGAGGGTGTCTGGAGGCGAGGTGAGCGAGCTGTTGCTTTCCGGTGACGGGCCGATGGGTGTTGGGCAGGTTATTTTAGCGGCCGGGGCAAACAACGCGATCCTCCTCAGCCGGTTGGGCCTGCAGCTCAGGTCGCAGATCATTACTTGCTACGCCTACCGGTTCGACCTGGGGTCTTCGCTGAACGTGCCCTGCTTCTCCGATGAGCACCTCCATTCCTACTGGAGGCCCTGGGGTACAGAGCTGGTGGGCGGAGGATACGACGCTGAGTGGGCGGATAGGCCGAGCTATGAGCAGAGGGAGCCGCCCCGTGATTACGTCGAGAGGTCCCTCCACATGCTCAGGTACAGGGTGAGGGCGTCATCCGTGCCCAGACACGTCTCCAGTCTCAGCGGCCCCTGCGAGATCACCGAGGACCTCGAGCCCTACTTAGGAACTGTCGACGGACTCTCGAACCTCGTGGTAGCCGGCGGTCTGAGGGGGTACGGCCTGATGAGGGGGCCAAAGCTAGGAGAGATGGCCTATCAACTCGCGGTTGGCAGGAGGCCCTCACTCGAGGTCGAGCGTTACAGCGTCCAGAGGATCCTCGCGGGCCACGGTCGTCATTGAGTTTCGTTTATTAACAGAGCTGCCCAACTCCTTAACGTGGAGTCGTCGTTACAAACTCCCTCTCTCAAAGGTCATGAGTTCTTGACGGAGGTCCTCAAGAGGGTTAAGGAAGGCATCGAGGTTACCGGCGTCGGTGACGAATACTACGAGTTCCTCAGATATCCCAAGGTCCAGATGACGGTCTCTATACCGGTGAAGATGAGGGACGGAAAGATCAGGACGTTCTTAGGCTACAGGGTCCAGCACAACAACGCCAGAGGTCCCTACAAAGGCGGCATCAGGTACTACCCGACGACGGACCTCGACGAGGTGACGGCCCTCGCGATGCTGATGACGTACAAGTGCGCCGTGGTGGACCTGCCCTACGGCGGTGCGAAGGGAGGGGTTCAGTGCAACCCGAAGGAGCTGACGAGGGACGAGCTCGAGCGGATCACCAGGAGGTACACCTACATGATCGCAGACATCATCGGCCCCTACAAGGACATCCCAGCTCCTGACGTCTACACCGACGCTCAGGTGATGGCGTGGTTAATGGATACGTACTCCCAGATCGTGGGGAAGTTGACGCCGGAGGTGGTAACCGGTAAGCCCGTCCCTCTCGGAGGCAGTGAGGGCAGAGAGGAGGCCACGGGGTTGGGGGTCGCCATAGGTGCAAGGGAGGCTGTCAAGGCGCTGAACCTCGGTATGAAGGGCATCAGGGTCGCGGTCGAGGGGTTCGGGAACGTCGGTTCCTACGCGGCGCTGTATCTGCACAACTGGGGAGCGAAGGTCGTGGCCGCCAGCGACAGCAAAGGCGGCATCTACAATCCTGAGGGCCTCAACGTCCCCGCCCTGATAGAGCACAAGAAGAGGACTGGGGCAGTCCTGGGTTTCAACGGCTCAAAAACCATCTCCCATGAGGAGCTGCTTCACCTCGACGTGGACGTGCTCATCCCTTCTGCGATCGAAGGGACGATAAACGCCAAAACCGTCGGGGGAATTAGGGCTAGGGTCATCAGCGAGGGCGCCAACGGCCCAACAACGGCAGATGCCGACAAAGTACTGAGGGAGAAGGGAATCTTCGTGGTGCCGGACATCCTCGCCAACGCCGGCGGCGTCACCGTCAGCTACTTCGAGTGGGTTCAGAACCTCAAGCGCGAGAAGTGGCCAAAGGAGGAGGTCGTCTCTAAGATGGAGACGAAGCTGGTCAAGGCCTTCCACGACGTGTTAGGTACGTCGAGGCGCTATGAGGTCGATACCCGATCCGCTGCGTTCTGCCTCTCAGTCGAACGGGTCTGCGAGTCAGTGAAGCTCTTGGGCATTTGGCCTTAGGACTTCAGCGGTCGAAGGCGATCGAGGCGTAGCCGACCACCGAGGACTTATCACCGCCCGTGTCCCCGCTGGACGCGTATTTCAGCAACCTTGACTTAGTGTACGACTTCAACTTAGAATATTGAATGATTGCCGCGATTGGGCCGTATCCACAAAGGGTCGCACCAACCTCCCTCATGGTCCTGTAGAACCCGTCGATGTCGAGCTCCAAGATCCTAGAGATCACGGCCATGTCACGCCTTTTGGCCTCTTCGTGAGGTTCATAGTGCGTGAAGTCGCTGCTGGCGATCACCGCGACCTCCTCTGGCGACTTTACCGCTTCGGCTAGGGCCCTTCCAACCTCAAGGGCAGCCTCCTTCGATTGATCGAGCATACAGATGGGCACGAATTTTACATCCTCGCCGAAGACGAACTGAACGAAGGGCACCTGTACCTCTATCGAGTGCTCCTCCTCGTGGCTGAGTTCGTCAAGGGAGAAGACGTCTGACGCGGAAGCGAGTCTCCCGATCAGTTCTTTGTCGAGCTCTATGTCGCCCAATGGGGTCGACCAGTATCCTCCCGGATAGAGTGAGACGTCTGTTCCTATTCCGTAATGGTTGGGCCCCACCACGATTACAGTGCCAGGCCTTCTCCTCTTAGAGAGTTCGAGGTAACCGTGTGCAGCGACAGGGCCTGAGTACACGTAACCCGCGTGTGGTGAGATCAGGACAGGTGTCGGGTCGCCGTGGGGCTTCGGTTTTTCCGGAAGCTCTCCAGGGCCGTGGGGCGACAGGAAACAACTTCTCACCTCCTCCAAAAGCGACTGTCTGGTCCCTGCGTAGAAGAACGAAGCTACTGCGGGCCTCCGCTTCATCACCATACCACTAGTTACACAAGGAATAAGGCTTAACCTCGACTCAGCTCCCTTTGGGACCGTCGTTGGGGTGTCGGTGCGGTGAGGGCCACGTAACCTAGGAGCGCGACCACCAGCATCAGGCTCACCGATATGGCGTATACGCTCCACGTGATCAGGACCTCCCTGTCCACGAACCTGACGAGGTTGAACATCACGCCAGTGTACAGCACCGCGCCGCAGAGACCTCCCATCAGCATCAGTGCACCGACCATTCGAACGACCGTCACCAAGGTCCCTCACTCAGTCGCCATCCTGACAGGAGATAGAGTTTTCAGACCCCCGGAGCCCAGCGTGCTGATCGGTTTTTATCGTGAAGGTGCGGAAAAGGGAGGGATGAAGGCGAAGAACTTCAGGACGATCGAGAGGCCCTACACGCGGGTCAAGATGATAGCGGGTGCTCCTCAGCCTAGGATCGCGAAGTACGACTACGGCAGCTGGAGGGAGAACTACGAGTACAGGCTGGACTTGGTGGCTAACACCGACTGTCAGATAAGGGACGTGGCCTTAGAGTCCTCCAGGGTCGCGGCGGGGAAGTTCCTCAGCTCCAAGATCGGCAACGATTTCTACCTCGTCATCAAGGCTCACCCACATCACGTCCTCAGGGAGAACAAGCTGATCTTCGGTGCCCACGCAGACAGACTTCAGGAGGGGATGAGCAGAGCGTTCGGTCGACCGGTGGGTAGAGCAGCCCAAGTCTTTGCTGGTAAGGAGGTCATGAGCCTCTACGTTGACGCCAGGAACCTAGAGATAGGGAAGGAGGCGCTGAGGATCGCCGCGAGCAAGCTCCCCAAGGACTACAGACTTCAGATATCGAAGCTTGCCGAGGTTCACGCCTGAAGGTGCCGGTAGGACCCTGATAAGACGTGCATGGGTTTATGACTGACGTCTGAAACGCAGGTTTGAGGGTTGAAGCCAGACATACTCTCGGATCCGGTAATAAAACACGCAAGGACCGACTACGTCGTCCTCGATGAAAACACATCGGTCTCGGAAGCCGTAAAGACGATGCGAGATCGAGGTGTGACCAGCGTCCTGGTCTCCAAGGGAGGTAAAGCCGTAGGGATAGTCACTGAACGGGACGTGTTGTATCGCGTCGTGGCAGAGGGTAAGGACCCTAAGAAGGTCAAGCTCGGCGAGGTCAAGTCTTCGCCGCTTATCACCATCTCCCCCGACCGGAAGGTCAGCGACGCCATCGCCATTATGTCCCAGAGGGGGATAAGGAGGATAGTGGTGACCGAGGGCGAGAGGGTGCTCGGCGTTCTGACGACCGTTGCCCTTGCTGGTGAGCTTGTCGAGAAGTCTCTCCTTCCTGAACTCGAGGAGGAGAAGGGCATTACCTGTCCGTATTGCGGTTCGACGTTCAGGGACGCGAAGGAGCTCTCCAAGCACATCGACAGGGTTCACATCAGCGAGATGCTCCGCGGCGAGACAGGCAAGTGGTGAACGTTCTGTTAACTCACATCAACCCAGGATAGAATTATCACTGAGTTCCAACCACAGGGTTTCGTGGAGCTAAGGTGGTTTCTCGCGGCATTACTCGCCCTCATCTTTTGGGGGACTTGGGGTCTTCTGGGGAGGCTGCTCTCTCAACAGCTTGGATGGCGCGAGATGACAGCACTCGCCGCCCTCGGCCAGCTGGTCGCCAGCATGAGCTTCATCGTCATTCTCCGACCAAGCATCCTTCACGTGCCCACCCTGACCGCGATGGGTCTCCTGACCGGTGCCTTGGGGTTCCTCGGTGCAACGATGTTTTACGTGGCACTGGAAGCCAACCCCTCATCGATCGTGGTCGTCACGACCTCCCTTTACCCCATGGTCACGGTGGTGCTGGCGCTGATATTACTCGGCGAGATACCCAATCCTAGGCAGCTACTCGCGTTGGCCTTCGCGCTCGCCGCCCTAGTCCTCTTCGCCACCTCCTGATCTCCCAGCGTCAGTCAACCGTTGGCTCTGTTCGGCTCGCACAACGCTTTATGACTAGGCGGTCAGTTCACGGGTGCGGAAGCTCTGATGGCCGAGGAACAAGGCAGCCTCAAGAGGGAAGTAGGGTGGTTCGGGTCCTTCGCGATGGGTTACGGAGACGTTGGTGCGGACATATTCATCGCACTGGGAGTGACTATGCTCTACGCCGGCGGAAGCGCACCCATTGCCTTTCTAATAGGGTCACTGGCATACGTCGCGATCGCTCTCTGCTACGGCGAGCTCGCACCTGCCTATCCGTATGCGGGAGGCGTGCAGGTTTACGCCCTGAGGGCCTGGAACACGCTGCTCAGCTTCATCGCGGGCTGGGCCCTAATCCTCGACTACCTCCTGTGCATATCGCTCTTCGCCACCGCCTCAGCCGGTTACCTGCACTTCATATTCCCCGGGCTCACGGCACTCTCCATCGATTTCGGTTCGGTCGAGCTGAGCTCCTTGGGTGTGACGTCGGCGCTCTTAGTCGCCCTGCTCCTGACCCTCAATTACATCGGCATCAAGTACTCAGCTGGACTCATCTCGATTATTGTCGCGTTCAGCATTGCCGTCCAAGCGCTCATCTTCTTGGTGGGGTACCTCACGTCCTTCAGCGTTGAGCTGTTCCTCAACCAAGTCCAGAGGTTTGGGAGTGGCGAGTTATTACCAGAAGTCGAATACATACACATATTCGATGTTCACACGAACAACTTCCTGTACGGCGTCACAATTGCGATGGCGTCCTTCATCGGCGTGGAGTCGATCGCTCAAGCAGCTGAAGAAACTCGGTCTCCTCATAAGTGGATACCTAGAGCCGCGAAACTGGCTGCCCTAGCGGTACCACTGTCGGTCCTCCTCATGAGCGTGCTGGCACTTGGCGTCACCGATGTCGATACCATAATCGGTTCCATCGAGAACCCGGT
Organism: Candidatus Calditenuaceae archaeon; assembly: GCA_025058225.1. Classification (GTDB taxonomy): domain Archaea; phylum Thermoproteota; class Nitrososphaeria_A; order Caldarchaeales; family Calditenuaceae; genus Calditenuis. The sequence goes on from JANXEE010000010.1 coordinate 12,878, forward strand.
CGCTACCCTCGTCACAAAGTTCAGGTTCTTCGGTGAGGAACTGGCTCTAATCGTCGCGGTAACGGCCATGATAATGTCCTTGGCTTCCTCCAACACAGGTGTCATCGGAGTCTCTCGGTTAACGGCGTCAATGGGCAAGCTCTCCTTGCTTCCCCACTGGCTGTACAGGGTTCATCCGAAGTACGGTACTCCGGACAGGACAATTCTACTTTTTGGTGGTATAGGGCTGCTCCTCACCCTGCCGGGCGACATTCCACTGCTTGCGAGCCTCTACAACTTCGGAGCCCTAGTGGGTTATGTGATACTCATGCTCTCCCTGATCGTCCTGCGACATAAGGAACCGAAAGTCTACAGACCTTGGCAGCTGAGGCCTGCCTTCTCCTTACGCTGGAGAGGGAAGGAATTTGTGGTGCCGCTGCTCGTCGCGGTAGGCCTCGTGGTGACCTGCGGCATCTTCGCGCTCTACCTCATGCTCCATCCCTTAGGCAGAATCATGGGCGGGATCTGGATGGCGACCGGTATTATAGGCTACGCTTTGTACAGGAAAAGAGTCCTCAGGACTCAGGTTGTCGACATCACCGAACGGGAGCTCGTCATCCCTGCAGGCTATAGAATGAGCCTCGCGGTCTTCGTGCGACCTTACGAGAACCCAGATCACGTCGTGAAGACGCTTACCTCATACACCGATACTAGGTTCGACATTAAGCTCGTCAGCGTTTTGGAGACAGAAATGTCCAGCGAAGTTTCGTTAGAAATGGAAAACGTTGCACGGGAGCTCGAGCGTATAGCGTCTAAACTCCGGTCTAAGGGCTATGTCGTCAGACATGAGGTCCGAGTCGGAGACTTTGAGGAGTCGGCGGTCGAGGAGCTAACCTCCGGCACCGCAGACTTCATAGTTTACTTGGTCCGAGGGTTCGAGAAAGCCTCGGTTCTGAAGTCTTCCGCGCACAGCGCTAAGATACACTCCGTTCTCGCCAGATTCCCGGGTAGGGTGGTCCTCCTCAAGAAGACGGTGTGATGATCGCTGTTAGGTCCGCTTCATCCTTAAAGCTCGACGCGCATTTACAAGGGAGATCAGGTTGGTCGGAGTAAAGGCGTTGGTCCACCTCTTCGTGGAGCCTGGGAGGTTAGAGGAAGTTGGAGAGGCCCTGTCAAAGTTCGAGGAGGTAACTGATGTCTACGAGGTCACCGGTGAGTACGACATCGTCTTGATCGTGACCTCGAACGACGTCACCTCCTTCAGGAAGTTCATCGCTGAAAAGTTGTTATCAATCCCGGGAATAAGAAGCGCTGTATCCTCTATAGTGCTCCACATATACAAGAAGGGAGGAAAAGTCACCTACGAGTGAGCTCTCACTTTCAGAGATCTCTCACTCCCTCAGCTGAAATTCTAGCAAAGTTCGCTTCGGTAGACTTGGCTGCTCGGTCTACGTCGTTAGGTGTATGGTTCCTACACGTCGAGTCAGTCCGTCGAAGTAGAAGGGTGATGACATGAGCTTAAAGCTTGAGGTCCAAAAGGGCAACGTATGGATCGATTGCTCTCCGAAGCTGACATACCTATCCCATAAAATTCGGGGCGATTTACTCGAGTCCTTAGAGTTCACGCTGATCGATGAGGCCTTATCCCCTAACGATAGGGTTCGTTACAGATTCAACGACGTTGTGAAGTTCGAGGGTTTTGTCGTTAGTGTACGGAAGTCATTGAGTCGCAGCGCTGGTTTTCAGCTCAGCTGTCGAGCAGTATCTGAGCTCATTATATTTGACCGTCACGTAGTATATCGCGAGTACGCGATGGGGACGCGCGCAGGGACGATCATCAAAGACCTTGCCAGTTTGGAGAGCAGGGTTGACGTCACGAACGTCGATGAAGCCGCCACGCCACAGCTCACAGCGCCTTGGACGATACAGAACGAATCAGCGCTGAAGGTCATGCAATCTGTTGCACGTGGAACTAATTATTGGCTCAGGATGTGCCCAGGTAGAATGCTCTTCTTTAAGCCGAAGTCCACTGGTACGCCGGCTGCAACGATCGATAACTCTTCCACGATCTCCGCTGAGTACTTAGAGGACCGCTGGAGACTCAAGAACCGCGTTATCTACGTGGGCGCGGACGGGCAAATACTTGCTGACGTGAGCGAGGGCGCTGGCGATCTTCCAGTCGTTGTTCATGACCCGTTCCTCACCTCGGCGAGCGAGGCTCAGAGGCGCGCAAACATCAGGTTAGCTTTGAACCGCGAATACGGTCGTAAGCTCAAGCTGGTCCTACGGCGCGATTTCGTCGAGCGGTCGTCAATAGACCTGTTCAGCACGGTAGCCGTCAATATGCCGACCCTAGGCCTGTCGAACGTAAACATGTACGTCGTGAGCATTGACTATCAGCCTGCAGCACCTTTCGTCACACTCGAAGTGGGCGGAAGGTTAGAGCTCTTCGAGGACTACATAAGTGAAGTGATTAGTGGTGACATTGCTGCCCGGTTTGGGGGAGTTTCGGCCATTCCTGAGTTAGCTTCAACTGTTTTTACAATTGAAGAGAACGTGAGATACCTGCGCGACGTCAGATATCCCACCTACATCAACAAACCCCCGCTGAGCATTCATCAAGGTGCTAACGTCACTCATGGCGCTAACGGTGAAATCGCCCTCATTTCTGGGGCCACGAGCGGGCACTTCGTGGTGAGTGTCGCACCCACCGCTCCCTCGTTCACGTCGTTCATATCGTGCGAATGGATAGCAGAAAAGGGTCAGGGAACAATTTCGTTTAATCTCTTAAATACAGAAGATGAAAATATAATTTCAGTTGTTGATGCTGCTGATACAAAAAAGGTAATTTTTCCGCGATGGCCACGGGCGATAAACGGTCTTTCCGAGTTCACTGCTCGTATTCCAGCTTGGTCACGATACGCGTGGAGAATCATTCCAATGGGAATAATTGGTAGGTGCGTCAAGCTTGAGTTGTAGACTAATATTTGATCCGAAGCTTGAGGTAATGTGATATGAGCTCTTTCATCAGGTTACCCCCCGATTCAAGTGGAAAAAGGATTCGCACTGTAGCAAAAACCGTCGGTGGCATCGAGGTTCACGAGCAAGTAGTGCAGGCTTTACAAGCGGATTTTTTCGCCACCTACTCCGCAGCCGTGGTGGGATCGACTGCTGCTGCAGACAGGCATCACCTCGTTATTTTCAACGGAACTGGTAGTGGGAGAATAATTCGGATCCTAAAAGTGGTGATTTCATGTGAGACAACTGCAGCAGTCACGGGATATGCAATGGGCTTTAGATTGAGACGGACAGCAACAGCAGGCTCAGGCGGTACATCTATAACGGTCGCCACCATGGATACAACAGACCCAAGCCTTCCCAGTGCAATTACGGTATGGACCAATCCAACGACAGCTCCTACCCTTAGTGCTGTGGTCACGGTAGCAGCAATCAATCCAGAGGAGACAGGTGGACATTATACTGAAGTCTTATATGAAAGAGGACAAGGTGAAAAAGCGCTTACGCTACGAGAAGGAGAAGGCATTACAGTTCAGCAATACAACAATGCCGGAGCGGGATTGATTAATGTTTATGCTATCTTCACGGTCGAGTAAAAATGCTTGTATTACGGCATTTATTCTATACTGATTCAGTAATTTTAGCAACCGACCTCAACTATCCACTGACCTTCGCGAAGTATTTCAGAGTTTACCTTTATGGTGATCATACTGAAGATTTTCCCGTGAAATTCTATTTAATTCAAGATCCAGATAATTATTTGTTCGCCGAATTCACGGCAAAGGCACAGAGATGGATCCGTTTAGAATCACAAACGAAGACGTGGCAGAAAGTCGGCAACCCGCAGACCGTGAATACGATTTCAGTTGAAACGCCCAATCCTTTGCTCATCGACTCGGATTTCATGCTTCTACCCCTTCTTCGAGAACCCATAAAGCTCAGGTTCTCTCTAAACCGTCCTTCACAGGCTTCGCAATCTCCTACTGTAAAACTAGTGAAGGTCGTCTGGCGTGAGGGTGATTTTGCATGACTGAAATAATCGTTCTCTCGAAGCCACGCACCAGATTCGTGCGATGGCGTGGTGGTGGGGGCGGTTATCATGCTTATTTCTCACCAGTTACATTTCCTACATTTCCTCTAGTAAGTGATGGTGTTACAGATCTTATTCTATCTTCTTCCACACTAAATGAAGTAGCATTGACCTATATTTACCCTGGTTTTGGTCAACAGTTTTGGACACCGCATCAAAATGTTGCTTTGCGAAAGGTAGCGATCTTGTTTCGACGAGTTGGAAACCCGACCGGCACTATCACAGTTGAACTCCGTAGCGATGCAACCAGGCCAGATGGTGGCACTTTATTAGCGTCGTTAGGTTCTGTAAACATGAGTTCTATTCCGACCAGCTCTACACTGATTGAATTTTCACCCGCCTCGCCTGTCGTCCTTGCCGTCAACACGAGGTATTGGATTCATGGGGTTTTATCGTATTCGTTTGGCGATTCTTCTAATTATATAGCAACGGCGGAAGTCGTCGATGATGTTCATCCAAATGCGAGCCGGGCAATCTATGACGCAGCTTCGGGGTCTTGGGCATTCTCCCCTAGGGATTACAGAATGAATATTCAATTTGCGAACTTACCGAATACGTATACCTTCTCGCTCGACTTTCAATATGGAGGCGCCGGCATTAAGAGATTAGAAGACGTCGGATCATACAGTAACATCACCATCACGCGCGTGACAGTGAACAACGTGAATGTCGGCACAGCGCTCACGCGCTATGTCGAAATACCTCAATCATCATCATATACAGTGACGTATACTTTCGCTATCACTGGAACACCTTATACTTTTCAGCCGGTTATTCAAAGATATCTTTTGTTCAACGAGCGGGTTCTGACGCTGGAGGATTTGGGAGGATCGGAAGCATACATCACTAAAGTCACGATGAGTGCGAACGGAGGTCATCTGAGAATCGATGACGATCCGGCGTCGGAGCTTTTCGGGTCGGCATCCACGAGCTTCGTCTTCGAGGCCGGCACGGTCCCGTTCCGCAAACTCGAGTGGTTGGCCGGAGGCGGTGAAGTCGACATCTTGGTGGTCGAGTGATGCGGTATCTCGACGACGAGATGCACCTCCCCCTCGAGGCGGCCGAACGACTCAAAGCGCGTCTCAAGACGCTTGAAGCGAAGACCGCCGTGATCAAGCTCGACAGCGAGGGGCGCGTCTCGATCGGCGACGCTCAGGACTTCCCGCTCGAGGTGGTCACGGCCGAGCTGACGGTCGTCTCGAGGCGTGACGCGAAGCGGAACGTGAGGGCCCTGGAGGGGCGCGACCTCGAGGTCACGCTGCCGGAGCCGAAGCGTTATGAGATCGGCGGGAAGACCCTGATCGGGTTCCTCGAGGACGAGCTCCCGGAGGCCGTGAGGACCGAGGGCGGCTACAGCCTGATCGCGCTGATCGCGGTCCTGGTCCACAAGGTGAACAGACTCGAGAGAGTTGTCCAGGAGCTCAGGGAAATCCACGCGCAGCGAGCTGAATGAGGGTCCAGGCGACTCGCTGCTTGGTCCTACCGTTCATATAGTGGCGCGGTGCTAGAGTCGCTGAGGACGAGCCGG
>JANXEE010000032.1 GCA_025058225.1 Candidatus Calditenuaceae archaeon
CGACTTGGGTAGTTTCAACCACAACGACCACAACGAATACTACTTCAACGTCAACATCATGGGCCACGTCATGGACGACGACAACTATCATATTGACGAGTACAACGAGTATACCAACCGCAACAACGACGATAACACTAACTACGACGGTGACCAGCTACACGACAACGAGTACCCGTACGTCGACCTCAACTAGATTCACAACAACTACTGTATTTTCGCCGACTGTGAGAAGCACTGAAACACGATATACGACCGTGTATACAACTACTACGACTATAAGGACCACCATAACGTCATTCACGACAACGACGACCTCCACGACTACGACCACCACGACAACAGTCCGCATGTCGGTTGACCCAATTATTGCAGCACCTGACGAGGCCCTACCGGATACCCGGCTGATCGCGTTCCTGCTCTCAGGGTTTGGTCTTGCTGGTGCGGTCTCAGGCATTCTCTTCAGGTTGAGCTGGAGGAGGTACGGGGTGATGTTGAGGTGAAACCGCGGTTAATGGTGTTGTTCGTGATAATGTTGGTCGCAGTAGGCCTATTCGGGTTGGTCATGGAAGCCGGAGCACAGTCCTACCGGACGAGGACCTCCACAACAACAACGACGCTGACGACCACTGAAACTCGATACACCACAACGATTCAGACCTCCACAGTCAGTGAGGGTACTGTAATACACACCGCCAGTACAACGTCCACAAGCACGACAACCGTTTTATCGACTTCCACATCTACATCAATTATAACGTTTAGAACTACCGTTACGTCGACGACTATCAGAACATCAACTCGAACAGAGACCACTACCAGCACGACGTATGTCACAATCACGGCCACGAATTGGGTCACGAGCACTATTCGCACAGGTACCTCAACGGTTGTGTGGACAACCACCACCGTAATGACGACGGTCACGACCCCGACGAGGACCACGACTACCACCACCAGCAGCATCCTCACGGACAGCACGACAACCAGCGCCACAACCACCACGTCGACCAGCACGGTCACAGTAACGATCACGGTAACCGTGACGACCACTAGGTGGGGAGGTGGGAACTGATGAGAAGGAAGAACAGCGGCATATCCACGATCCTCGGGACGGTGATAGGCATACTGATCTTCTTCACGATAATAATTCCAACTTGGATTTACATGCAGCAGCTTCAGACCATCTTCTTCGATCAGGTCAACAGGCGGTTGCTCTTTGAGGCAGAGAAGTTGCGAGAGCGACTCGATCTCATCGTGTCGATAAGCGTCTCTGGTACGACGTATCACCCCACACTAAACATAACCAACGTATCGCCTCTGGAGGTGACGGTCCTCGCGATCTATCTGGAGAGCAACGTCAAGGGACTGGTGCAGGTCTCTTCCGAGACCATAACTCTGGCACCTGGAGGGAGAAGGGCTATAGTTCTGAGGGGGTTCTCGATGGGTGTCGACGAGGTTGTAAGGGCAATAGTCACGACAGCGAGGGGCAACTCGTTCATCTCGGAGTACTCAATCGGACCCAGACGCCTCCCACACATCATGGTCGTGTCGCTGGCCAACCTGACCGTCTCGTCAGCGTATAAGGTGAACGTCGAGTCGATCGGGACTTTCGCGGGGTGTGTGATGCCGCAGGGATCTGGCCTGACAGACAACCGTTGCTCACAGGAGATCTCGGTCGAGAGGTTCATCAAGGTCGGAGATCTAAGGGGCGGAGCTGGAGGCCATGAGGAAATCTTCGCATTTAACGTGGCGCCTGGAGAGTACACCGTCTCCACCTACGTGCTAATTCGTGACGGATCCGGCAACATGGTCTGGCAGGCCTTGAGGCCACCCGAGCGCGTTACGGTTTACGACCACTCCACAGTCAGGTTCGACAGCACCAGATCCTACGGGTGGAGGATCCCACTTCATCTGAACGTCCTCGCAACGAAATTGGTGATCTTCAACACCACCGTACCGGGAAGCAGAACGATCCTCAACATCTCCTTCGTGCTAACATACAACGCGTCGTTCCCGGGACCGGCACTCAACGCAACGGTGGAGATCGACTTCAACGACGCATCATGTGATGGATTCACTATGACCGTTAAGCGGCTCAAGGTCGGTGAGAGCTTTGCAGGGACGTTCCAATGCGGCATCGTCACGGGGACTACTGTTCCTCGAATCTACACGTTCAGGGTCTTCATCTCCAGAGTAGAGCTCCCACAGGGCTTTGGGGTCGACCAGCCATCATCAGATATGACCAGGGTGGGTCGTGTCGATCTCTGCGTGGTCAGAGAGGTGTCGGTCCTCGCGTCGATAGTGACCGTAATGGTCGGCACGGAACGACACGTTTCTGGTGTCTTGACGGGTATAAAGGAGGTCAGATGCGCCACATGACGAAGGCAAGTAAACTCTCGTTCTGGCTAAGGGGATCTCCCTCCACGACTTCCCGATCAAACAAGAATTTTATATGGGATATAATGAGTCTGGGTGGAGGTTATGGCTAAGAAGAAGGAACAGGTGCGAAAGAAACCTGTTCAGGACTCATGGGTCGGGATCGAGGTGCAACCGGTCCCGATGGACTACGACGTCCTCTCCAGATATTCGATAAGGGAGGGTTACGCCGAGGTCGTAATCGCCTCACCTCCCGGAAGGGTGGTAGAGCCCAAGTACTACTGCGTGGAGGTCCCCTTAGAGCCGAAGGAGAAGGAGGTAGTAGAAAAGGTTAAGGACATCCTCACCAAGGAGCTCGACTTCCCGAAGTACGGCGAGCTTGAGGAGGTAAGGAGGGCGGTCCTGGAGGCCGCTGGCAAGGTCCTGAAGAAGTACGGCAAGGGACTGGGGATCGGGGAAGGGTCTCCGGAGCTCATGGGGAAGTTCCAGTATTACGTAGAGAGGGACATGATGGGCTTTGGCCCGCTGGACATAGTCTTTGAGGACCACAGGATCGAGGACATCTCGTGCAACGGCGTGAACGTCCCGGTCTACGTCTATCACAGGGACTTCGAGAGTATTCCGACCAACATAGTCTTCACGGAGAGGTCTGCACTGGACAACTACATCATACACTTGGTTCACAAGGCCAACAAACACATCTCTTCAGCCTTCCCGATAGTCGATGCGATGATCTACGGCAAGCACAGGCTCGCGGCGACCTTCAGGGAGGAGGTCTCTCCAAGGGGGAGCACGTTCACCGTCAGGAAGTTCAGGGAGAGGCCCTTCACGATAATCGAGCTGCTCCAGTCCAACGTCATCAGCAGCCAGCTGGCGGCTTACATGTGGCTCATGCTCGAGAACAAGGCGAGCGTCATGATTTTGGGCGCAACAGGTAGCGGAAAGACCACGGTCCTGAACGCGTTCACGACCTTCATCAAACCACTTTACAAGATCGTGACGTGTGAGGAGACTCCCGAGATCAACATACCGAGGGACAACTGGGTGAGGTTCGTGACTAGGGAGAGCTACGGCCTCGGTTCGTCAGACAGGGGCCGCATAACGCTGTACGACTTGGTGAGGACCAGCCTGAGGTACAGACCGGACTATCTGATTGTTGGAGAGGTCAGGGGCGAAGAGGCCTACGTGCTGTTCCAGGCCATGGCGACCGGACACGGCGGTCTGTCGACGATGCACGCAGAGAGCCTCGATACCGCGGTTAAGAGGTTGACGTCGCCGCCGATGAACATCGCGCCCTCCTTCATACCGCTGATGAACTGCGTGATCTACGTCGAGAGGGTGATCGTCAAGTACCTCGAGCAGTTCAACGTACCTGCGAGGAGGGTCAGATACGTCTGGGAGGTCGTCGACTTCGATAATTACCAAATGATCGGAGAGTGGGATCATCGAACCGACGGTTTCAGGACGTATCTGCGAGAGAGCGCGCTGTTGAAGCGGCTGAGCACCAGGCTCGCTAAAACCGTCGATGAGCTGTTAACGGAGATCGAGAAGCGCAGACTGATACTCGACTGGATGGTGAAGAAGAACATCTCCAAGCCCGAGGACGTAAACAGGGTCGTCCTTCAGTTCTACGAAAGACCAGACAGCGTGCTCGCGACCGCATCCGCTGAACTGAACTTGCTTGTCCAGAGGGAGTACGAGGAGAGCGGCCCAAGGATGCTGATCAACGTGATACAGCGGATGGGAGGAAAGTCTGACCTCAAAACTCTACTTCAGACCACTAAAATGAAGGACACAGCGTTCTGGGACTCGCTCAACCTCTTGATCAGAAAGGGTGAAGTCGAGCTTCTAGAGGGCGGAATTGTTAAACTTAAGTTGAAAATTACCTGAATGATAATGAAGTCTAAGTACTCGCTTCTAAGAGTATGGACCCCACAGCGAAACAGAGGGCCCGTGAATTTATGTAGTGAGACTCACTCACCTCAACTATCGATTCTTCGCCAGCGTACTTGAGATGGTTTGCTACATCTAAAATTGAAGTATTTTCTGGTAGTCGGTGAGCTGACAGTAGGACGTCCTTATTATTGAATACTGTAGAGTTAAGGATCTGGTGCGGATGCCTCAAAAAGTTGGGCAATTTGAAGGAGGACAGTAGTCCGTTTACCAGACTCACCCGCGTGACGTAGAAATGAGTGTCATCGAGCTCCATCGCTGATGATCCGTCTGATGTAAGTCCAGCAATGACCTCCTTGACGCTTGACTCTATGGGTACCTTTTTGGTCGTCACAGAGGCACTTTTCGCACCGATGTCGGCGAGGAGGGACCTCAGAGGTTCCCGCTCCATTAAACGCCTCACGACATCACAAAGGGTTATTGTGGTTATAGGGAAGCCCGACGCGTTGACGACAACACCGACTATCTGTTTGCTTTCAACGAACTCCATAATTACTCTTCTAACTTCGTCATAGATATTGAATATAGGAGATGGAGTGATGACTTCCGCGACCCGCAACCTCTGAAGTACCCTCTTTGGCTCGTCTTCTACGATATTCATGACTGAAAGAACCTCGTCGTGTGTGATTACGCCCGTCACCTTCATCTTCTCATCTATTACCGGGACACCTTCGAGACGGACATCAGTGAGCCAAGGTATAGCGCAAAGTAGAGGCGTTGCCTCGCGGACGTAAAACAAATGTTGCGTCTCCGAGCGGAGGTCGAGTGAAGCCATGAGTGGGGCTGATAAGACCCTGTTCAGGCTGTTTTCCTTTTCGTTGATCACCAACCCCACGAGATTAACAATTTAGAAACTTATATTTTAACTTATCCTACAGTTTGATCAGATTTTTGAGATATATTTAAATAGGGCTGGAGTAAGATAGGCTGGTTAGGAAATGATCACTGAACACGTTAATCTGATTGACCGCAGAAGAACCCGGAGATCAGTGGACACGAACAGGGAGTTTGCGATGATCTTGGACGCTGTGAAGACCTTCGGCCCTCGCAACGTCTCTCTCATAGCCAGGCAAACAGGCATTCCGAGGGAAACCGTCAGGGTCAGGCTCCTTCACCAGCTCCCGAAGATGGGTTTCCGGGTTCAACTGGTCGTCAACTACTTCAAGCTAGGACTGACGAGACACTTCGGGTGGTTGAAGTTCTCGAAGGAGCACTCGAGAGTAGCGAGGGAACTGCTAGACTGGCTCGGAGAGAAGACTTACCTGATGTACTGGGGACGCGTGGCACTAAGGAACGAGTACCTGGTCATCGTCACGCCACCCGCGAGGTGGGAGAAGAAGTTCCTCGAAGTGTTCGAGGAGATGAGCGAAGCCGGGATCTTAGAGGATTACTGGTTCAAGAGGGTGATGAAGTACGGCCATCCTCAACCGTCTTTCAAATACTTCGACTTCAAGAAGGGCGCTTGGTCTTCGACCCCCGTTACAGAAGACGATGAATCGCACCCGCTGGTAATAGATCAAGTGGAGGCCCGAGAGATCACCCAGTACATCGTCGACCCGTTCGACATACACATCGTCGTAGAATTGGAGTCCGACTCATCGGTGGAGATCGTGAAGATTGCCAAAAAGCTCGGGTCACATCCGAGGGTCCTGAACTACCACTTCAACGAGCACGTGGTTCGTAAGGGGATCGTCGCAGGTTATTCGATCGGATACGTTCCTAACTTAGAGGCCGATAGAGGAATTGGAAGGACGTGGCTGATCGTGGAACCCTCCGGGAGAGCACCATCAACGCTCAATAGTCTTATCAAGACCGCGTCGGAACCACCGGCCCTGTGCCAATCGTTCAACGTTCTAGAGGACGGAACTGTAGCGCTGCACTACGTTCCCACCATGCCTGCCGGGGAGTTCTTCAGTTCACTTGACAAGCTCTCGGACTTGGTGGTCGACGGTGCGATACTACCGCTCTCCGAGGGAAATTATTTCACATTGACGTCTGAACTGTTCTCCGAGGAAGGTTGGAGAAGACCCGGGGACTTAGATCAGATTAAGAGAGACCTCAAAATACAAGTAGAGTCTAAATAATTAACTAACAAAATAGCATCTGAAAAGGTTCAGTTTTTCAGTGTGGGTCTGGACCGGCCCTAGGCCCAGCCATGATGCATTCACCGACTCTCTGAAGTTATTCCATTATTTTAACCTAATTTCCATTCTACCAGATTTGGCCCAAATTTTTGGCGTTTAAGAAAACGAAAAATATTTATAGTATTTTTAGGTGCCTTAAGAGCCTCCAGGCGTGTCAACCGTCGGTGATGTATTGATTGGCCATGGCTTTCATGAACGCGGAGAAGAGATACTGGACGGGTGACGTAGGAAACGGTCTTCACCCAACATCTATTAAAGGACGGGACAGAGGTTTGCGAGTTCCACTTTCACCCGACTCATTGAATTGCTTATAAACTAGAACCACCGCGTCCAGACAAGGTGCGGGCCAGGGACGACATCAAGGCGATAGAGGCGCTGCTGCTCATGCTCTCGAGAGGTCTCAAGGGCCTGACGCTCGGAGAGCTCGCGGTGACCTATAGGGACATTGCGTCCCTGGCTTGGAGAACCAAGAGTCTAGACGCCCTACTGTGGGAGATGTTCAGGACAAAGGCGTTCTCTGTGTCGAAGGTGTATCCTGTTGTCAGGAGCTCGACTCTAGCTGACGTGCTGGTCGCGTTAAGCGTCGGCGATGGTCACGCCATCTGGTCAGACTACCTGATCACCGCCAAGATGTTCCTAGAGGAACTTGAGCCCTTGGGAGAGGAACCGGCTAAAGCGTTCGCTGTGAAAGCGCCTAAGATCTGGAGGACGGCAGACCCGATTTTCGCCCTGCGGGTACTCTCGAGGTACGAGGTGGCGTTGAGCGAGTCCTGTGAGCATCTCACCGCAGAATCTCTGTTCCAATCACTTCTGAACGACGTGATGCAGGAGAGCAGGCCTAGGTCACTGCGGAGCATCGAGAGGTATCTCCTGCCCGTGCCTCAGTTGAGCGACGACGCACCGGTTGCGAGGGCCTTTGAGTTGGTGAGGAGGTTCGGGTACGTGGTGATAGGAGAGGAGAGGGTCTTCGGGCCACTGCAGGCTGTGAACTACCTGATCAAGAACCCTGTGAAGGAGAACCAGGCTCGAAAGGTGGACATAATGAACCTCATAGAATTAAGTCAGGTGTAAGACGATCGCCTCTGAGGGTCACCTCTTGAAGGCCGTAAGCGGTCAGAATATCGAGTTATCGGCGCGCGTGCGAAGGACGAGTTCCGGGAAGACATCCGGCTCAATGTTTGGAAAGGGCAGCACCGGGTCGGCACGCTTGGCGCACTGAAAGACCGAGGTCTCGGTCCTGTGACGTGCGTGAAGGGAGAGGCATCTCCTAGCTATCTCGAGCTTCTTCGTCTTCCTCGCGACCCATGAAGGCGTAGCTGCCTTACCCCTCGAGGAGAGCTCGCTGACGCCGCAGCTGAGACACATCCCAACCAATACGATCGTGCGAGCACCGAGGGCTGAGGCGATGTGCACGGCCCGGTCTCCGTCGGTGAAGCCGCCGAAGTTGTGGACATGGCCAGCAGGGTCTGGAATTTGACACGTGGGCTCCGCCCGGCCCTTGATCTTAGGAACCCAGTACTCGAGCGACCGCAGATTGTCCGCATGGCCGTGCACGAAGAACAGACTCCCGCATGAGAAGGCCTTGAGGAGCTCCGGTTCGGTACAGTCGAGATCGGTGACCACGAAGTCTGGCACTAGTCCCGCGTCCAAGACGGCCGGTGTGGCGCTGTCCGCGGAGAACAGACAGACATCGTTCCTGAACCCGTGCAGGGCCTGTTCGAGGGCTTGGAGGTCCTCATGGACGTTGTCGGAGGCGCCGACTACAACCGACACCTTACAGCTGATCACCTTGGAGAGCTCAGGGAGGATGCACGAAGAGTCCTTGAAGCGCTGCGAGAGGAACTCTGAGGCCCGCCGATCGCCCTCGACATCGATGTTTAACTCCTTAACTATCCTCACGTACTCGGTTCCCCAGTAGCTAGGGGTCATGACTCACAGAAGGGACTTAGCCTCTTTGAAGAGGCCGGAGAACCGAGCCACCATGTCGTAGCTGTGGATGCTCTCGACGCTCTTCATCTCAACTTCCAGGTGGTCGTCATCGGCGAGGTCTGGAAAGGCCTTGACCATGGACCTGACTGCTATCCTCACGGAGTCCTCGATGAACAGTGGGTTTGTGACCGCGTCGACAACGACCCTCGCCTCGTCGGGCCTCTTGAGAAGGTCCAAGACCTGAGAGCTGAAGGAGCTCCTGAGGACCTCGAGGACGCGGTCGACCTGAACGTTCTCATCAGATCTGTAGGCAAATTTCACCCTGCCGAACGTACGCTGCATGTGAGTCGCGGTCAGGTCGTACTCTTCACCGGCCATGGCCTGAACGACCTTCTTCGCACAGGGACATGCCGTTATGCCCAGAGTGCTCACTTCCAGGAGCTTGGACGACCGCCCCCCTTTAGAGACCCTTGCCGCAACTTTGATCCTGCTCCACCTGTAGGAGGGCTTCGAGGTCATGGGGGAGTTCGTGATGTCGTAGGCCCTTGCCCTTAGGACGACCTCTGCGGAATCCGAGTATTCGTGTCGCTGCAGGACTTCGAGCGCAAGCCCGAGAACCGCGGAGTCGAGCTCCACTTTACCGTTCAGCCTCATCAGGAACTGATAGACGGCCTCGTAGGTCCTGCTGGAATGGATGCCACGTTGCTCGCTGGGAAGCTCGACGAAGGCGTCGATCCTCGCGTCCTGAAGGACGAGCAGGCCGTTCTGGAGGGAACCTGAGGGGACGAGCAGGCCGACGATCCCGACCCTCCCGAGCCTAAGGGGGAACTCGGGCTTCTCAGATTGGACGTCAGGTAACATCAGGCCCTACCCGCCGCCGTTAACCCCCCTCAAATAGTTAGCCTCGAATAACGGGGAGTGGATGACGAGGTACCTATTTCCTCAGTCCTCTGGGGTCGAGGACACGGCCCTTAAGTAGATCACGTAGGCGTCGAGCGCGTCGCCCTTGAGGTCCTCGGGCAGGGGAGCACCGATCTCCGGGCCCTCCGGTATCAGAACGACCTCTGACATCGGGAAGCTGGACTTTAGGGCGCTGAGGACCCCCCTCAGTTCCGATCCAGGACGGGAGCCCACGTAGATGGCGATAGGGTCGGTGTTAAGGCACACGGATACCCACCTGATCTCGTCGACCAGCTCGGGGACTCCGGTCAGAACGGAAGAGGCTACGACGATGCCGTTGAGCAGGATTACGACGCCCATCCTGTGACCGGGGTCGACCGAGACTTCGAACCTCTTGATCCCTCTGGACCGGCATGCGGCGATTGCCCTCAGAATAACGCACTCAGCGCTCAGACCCTCCTCGATCCTCACGACTGCTCTCGGGTGCCAGGACGTCGACGCATCCCTTCCGACGATGACCGCATCTACGTGGAGCGGCAACTCATCGTGAGAGGAGACCCACACGACCGAGCAGCCGGCGGACCTGCCCGCGTCAAGGACCTTCGAAGCGACGACGGGATCTCTGGTGACTAGGCCGATCCTGAGGCCCCTGCCGTGAAGCATCATCCCGAGCTTCTGACCGGTTGAGGGAGGATAATTGGGTTGAGCCGCGCTGAACGGTTGAATAATTGACGGCCCCTGATCGCAGAGTTGGGTTGCTGACGGAGCTCGCGGTCGCGGCTTTCTCACTGCTGATCTCAATAGGTTGGGCCGTAATTCTTTCGATGTCCCAAAGGAACAGGAAGAAGGTGCGTTCTCTACCGAGGGCCGACGGGACCTGCACGCTTGAGGACCGGGTTTCTGTCGTGATCCCGGTCAGGAACGGCGAAGGCATCATAGGTCAAACGTTGAATTCCGTTACGGCGCAGGAGGGCGTGAAGTGCGAAGTCATAGTCGTGGACGACAGGTCGTCCGATGGGACAGCGACCGCCACGGCGCGTTTCATCGGCAAGGGGGTGGTCTACGTCCTCGCGCGGGAGAGGCCCGAGGGCTGGATGGGCAAATCCTGGGCGTGTCACGAAGGATATCTGACGTCGAGCGGCGACTGGCTGGTCTTCATGGACGCGGACTCCCAACTCCAGGAGGAGGGCCTTCTCATGGACGCGCTCTGCTTCGCACGGTCGGAGGGGATGTCCGCCATGTCGTTGATGCCGAGGCTACGAACCGACTCGATTGCTTCGAAGGTGATGCTGCCTGCACTGTATGCGTTGCTGTACGTACTCGCTCCGCCGTACAAGACGACCGACCCCTCGAGCGATCTGGCGTTCTTCTTCGGTGCCTTCATCGCCGTAAAGAGAAGCGCCTACGAGGAGGTCGGGGGACACCACGCGATCAGGGACAAACTGCTGGACGACAAGTCCCTCGGTGAGCTGATCAAGTCTTCGGGCCACAGGGTAGCTCTGCTTGACGCCTCGGACAGGTTCAGCGCGACGTTCGCGGGCAGCTTCAGGGGTCACGTCAACGGCCTTCAGAGGCTCTTCACGCAGTATGCCGTTGAGTCTGTCCAAGAGAGGGGCGTGTTAGGAGGCCTTCTCTTCATGACGAGGTACTTAGCGGCTGCGGTTCTCGCTATGATTCCTCCTGTTGCGCTACCGATCGTAGCGATCGCCCTCGATCTACCGCTGTATGTCAAGCTGCTCTCCCTGCTGCCGGTCCTGACGGTAATCACGGGTCACCATCGCATTTCTGCATCCGTCGGGATAAAGGGGGTCTACTCGCTCACGATACCGCTAGCCCATCTGACGATTCTCTCGGTGCTGCTCTACGTGGCCGCTCGGTCTCTGAGCGGGAAGCTGGTCCTTAAGTGGCACGGAAGAAAATACGTCTACGAATTGAGGAGAGGACGCGGCAAGAGTCTGCTAGCTGGGTGAGGAGACCGTCCTCCTGTACATCCTCCCGACCACTATACCTCCCACCAGACCGATGAGGAAGCTGGCGTTACCGTTCCACCTGTGAACGGTCTCTATGAGTTGGCCGTGGAACCCGAAGACCATCATGAGCCCGAGGGCTCCTTGTAGGGCCGTGAGTACAACGAGCACCGCACCGAAGATCAGCGCCGGCCTGTAGCCTCTCGAGACTACAGCGTAGACGATCGAGACCCCGAACGCCGCCGCTCCCAGCCCTATGTGAACCGGCAGTAACGACCATGCCAACCTGGCTTCGCCTATGAAGACGTTCACCAGCAGCAGAAGTCCAACGACCATCCCTAGGACCGTAGCAGGTCTCATGCGGTGCCCCCACTCACGGCCGGTAATATAAGGACCTCATCACCCTCCGAGAGGCGGCGATCCTCCTCAGGGTCCACATAGGAGTCGTTGACGTAGAGGTTGACGAACCTCCTCAGCCTTCCCGAGTCATCGAGGAGCCTGTTCTTCAGCTCGGCGCCGAACCTCTCGACCAGTTGGCCTATGACCTCCCTGACGGTCCCTGCCTCCACCTCAACCTCCCTCTGCCCCCCCATGTGCATGGCCAATGGAGCGGTAACGACCACCTTCACGCGGGGCATCCGGACACCCCCTTACACGATCGGTCTATATACCTTGATCTCCGATCTCCTCACACCCCTCTCGGCTGTTGACTCAGGTGACCACCTCTTGCTTTTTTAGAGTTAAATAGCGATAAACGAAAGCCGTGTGAAAGAAGATGAAACTTGGGACGGACAACAGCGACCTGTTGTCCTCGATGACGCTGAGCGATCTGGCCCCTTTTGATTCGCTTCACCCCATGACGTTCGTACGGCATGACCGGCCGATCCTAGGGTCGCTGGTCTGGATGACGGCTCTTGGTATGGAGGGCTTCCTGGTTTTGGAGGGGCCCTCGAGCGTGGTCGGAGGCATAACACCCTTGGAGGTCGTGAGGGCGCTGGACGCTAACGTCAGGGCGCCCAAAAGGACCCTTCTTCGGATCACAGCCCGCGAGGTAGCCGTGCCGGTGCCCCTGCTGGACCTGAAATCCAGCATGGAGGACCTCCTCAAGGAGCTGTTGAGGTCAAGGTCCTACTTGGCTGCCATAGGTGACGGATCCAAAGTCGTAGGTCAGTTGACCCCCGGTAGCCTTCACAGAACGCTAATGGCCCATCCCGTGTCCAAGTGGATACTGGAGCAGATGAGCATAGGGAATCTGGTCAGCAGGGTGAGGTCCTTAGCCATCGATACCCCACTCGAAGAGGTGATACATCTCATAGCGAGATCTGGAGAGACGCTGTTTGAGGTCGATGACGGAGACCTCGCGATCACACCGGCGAGCCTTCTCAGGCCGCTCTCTTCGCCTGAAACCATCAACAGCTTCCTCGAAGACACTCACGCGTTCCTCAGTGAGCCCTTGATCACGCACAGGTCGACCCTGATCAGACTTCCGAGGGTGCGAAGAGATGCTACGCTTCACGAGGCTCTGAAGACTTCGGTCGAGTCGGGCGTCTGTGCTCTGAAGGTCGAGGACGCGGGCTTTCTCACGATCGAGGGCCTGTTCTTTGGGCTGGCCGAGGAGCTGCTCGCCTCGAACGTACGGCTCTGAGCACGCGCCTCTTGCGTCGAAATAGGTCCCGAACCCAACGGAGATAACTCGAAGATGGCCAGCCCCTGTGTCCGAGGTTTATATTTGAGCCGTTTGTGAGACTGTACAGGTGGTTTTGGTATGGCAGCAGCTCCAGGAGGTACGGTACCAGTAATCATCCTGAAGGAGGGGACTCAGAGGACCAGGGGAAGGGAGGCGCAGTCGGCGAACATCATGGTGGCAAAAGCGATCGCAGAAGCGATGAGGACAGCACTCGGCCCGAGAGGGATGGACAAGATGCTCGTAGACAGCTTCGGAGACGTCGTCATCACCAACGACGGTGCCACCATCCTCAAGGAGATGGACGTGGAGCACCCGGTAGCGAAGATGCTGGTCGAGGTCGCGAAGGCCCAGGACGAGGAGGTCGGCGATGGGACGACCACGGCCGTTGTCATTGCGGGAGAGCTGTTGTCTAGGGCTGAGGAGCTGATCGAGAAGGAGATTCACCCCTCCCTCATCATCGAGGGATACAAGAAGGCTGCGACTGAGGCCCTGAGAATCCTCGACGAGCTCGGGAAGCCCGTCGACTCTCAAGACAGGGACTACCTCATGAAGATCGCTAAGACATCCCTTGCAAGCAAGCTGGTCAGCGAGTACGCCGACCATCTGGCGAGGGTCGCGGTTGACGCGGTGCTGAGGGTCGCTCAGAAGGAGAACGGCAAGTGGAGGGTGGACCTTGACGACGTGAAGGTGGAGAAGAAGGAGGGCATGTCGATAGGCGACACGTTACTGGTTCAGGGAATTGTCCTTGACAAGGAGGTCGTTCACCCGGACATGCCGAGACTCGTTCGCAACGCGAAGATAGCACTTCTGGACGCGCCGCTGGAGATAGAGAAGACCGAGTTCGATGCGAAGCTGCACATCGAGACACCAGAGCAGATGAGGGCCTTCATGGAACAGGAGGAGAGGATGCTGAAGGAGATGGTGGACAAGATCGCCGCTACGGGTGCGAACGTCGTTCTCTGTCAGAAGGGTATAGACGACCTCGCGCAACACTTCCTGGCAAGGAAGGGGATATTGGCGGTGAGGAGGATAAAGAAGAGCGACATGGAGAAGCTGGCCAAAGCGACCGGTGGCAGGGTGATCTCTAGGATCGACGACCTGACGGCCGATGACCTGGGCAAGGCTGCACTGGTCGAGGAGAGAAAGGTCGGGGAGGACAAGATGGTCTTCGTCGAGGGCTGCGAGAACCCGCGGGCACTCACGATCTTGGTCAGGGGAGGGACGCAGAGGATCGTCGATGAGGCAGAGAGGTCTCTGAAGGACGCCCTCAACGTGGTCAAGGACATCCTCGTGGAGCCGAAGATCGTTCCGGGAGGGGGTGCGATCGAGACGGAGCTGGCCCTGAGGCTGAGGGACTTCGCGAAGACCCTGCCGGGGAAGGAGCAGCTCGCGGTCGAGAAGTTCGCCGAGGCTCTAGAGGTCGTCCCGATGCAGCTGGCGGAGAACGCCGGACTCGACCCCGTCGAGAGCATCGTGACGCTCAGGAGCAGACACAAGGAGAACAACCTGAACTTCGGCGTCGACGTCATGAACTCCAGACTACACGACATGATGTCTGTGAACGTCATCGACCCGGTAGCCGTGAAGAAGCAGGTGGTGAAGTCGGCGGTGGAGGCAGCGTCGCTCGTGCTCAAGATAGACGACGTCATAGCGGCTTCCAAGCTCTCCGAGAAGGAGTCCAAGAAGGGCAAGAAGGAGGAGGAAGAGGAGGAGAAGTCGGGGACCGAGTTCGACTGAACGGATCATGGTCCTCTCCCTCAGGAGCAAGCTGACCAAGTACGAAGAGACCAGGATAATCGGGGGTAGGGCCCTTCAGCTCTCCATGGGTGCCTTTCCCCTAGTCAGGCCGAATGCCAACGACACGAGCTTCACGTTGGCGTTGAGGGAGTTCAAGGCAGGAGTTTTACCCATCGTGATACGAAGACGCTACCCGGATAACACCTACGAGGACGTACCGCTACAGGATTTGCTACGTCCCGGGTGAACTCACCCGAGTAACAATTGACCGGTACGGGATAATTTTTCAAGAAATATCCTGAATGGAACGTTGACAAAATTTTATAATTTGGTCGAAAATTAAAGAGTACTATGCGGTGGTCCTCGACAAACATAGACCACCACCATCGTAGGGTAACAAGGAGCGAGTACGAAAGGCTCAGAGTCGAGCTCAGGCAGGTCTCGGACTCGTACATCGGTTACTTCGGGCCTGAGAGGTATGTGGAGCTGCTCGGGGACCCTGCGGGACTGAGGGGCATAGCCGTGCTGATGGGCGACGGTTCCCTGAACAGCGGCTCGATCGAGCTTCTCTTCAAGCTCCTGAAGGACGCCCTGAAGCCAGAGTGGTGTGTGGGGGTCGTCGGCGGTACCGTGAACGAGAGGTTCGATGTACCCGATGAGCTCGAGCGGCTGTCGTCGTATATGGGGCTGACAGTTGAGGAGGTGAACGCCCTGAAGCTTGCGAGCAGGATGACCGCGAAGGTGGATGGAGTGGCGGTCCAGGACGGCTACGACCTTTACCTTCACGTGATGGTCTTCAGCACCTCGGGCGAGTGGTCCGTCATACAGGTGGGTCACAAGAGCGTGCTCGGAAGACTCTACCAGTGGCACTCGGGAAGGGTGAGGGGAAGGTCCATGGTCGACGAGCCGCACGCGATGATCCTCGCGGAGTCCAGGAGCCGATACAGCCTAGACTTCACGAGCTCGAACAACACCGAGCTCCGGAGGTGTTCGGTGGATGTGCTTGAAGAGAGGGAGGCGGTGCTCCGTAGGGTTCAGAGCTCATACAGGCCGGCGATGCAGAGTTCGTTGACCGAGTTCGTCGAGGGCTTACCGGACGGCGACAACCCTTTAACTCATCCGATCAGGGTGAACTGGAAGACACTATCGCAGGTCAGGGCAACTCATCCAGAGTCGTTTGAGGACCTGCTGATGATAAAAGGTGTGGGCAGGGAGACTCTCAGGTTCCTCGCGATATGCTCGGTGGTGCTGTACAAGGTCATTCCTTCGCTCGAGGACCGGGCGGTCCTCAACGTTGATATGACCACCCTGGGCCCGAACTCGGAGCAGCTGGTATACGACCTGAGGGAGGCGATCAAGTACTCTAAGCTGCCGGCGCCCCTCGTGGAGGAGCGGCTCAGGGCGCTGGACGGCCTGATGACAACGCTCTTCGGTGAGAAGCAGAACTGAACTGGAAAGCAGGGAGTCAGAGGCTCAGTCCCAAGATTTCCCGGGCCTCTTCGGACATCCTGTCAGGAGTCCAGGGTGGGCTGAAGGTCAACTCAACGTCGACCTTTTTGACAGATGGTATCATCGACATGATCGCTCCCTTCACTTGCTCGACGACGAGGAAACCCACTGGACAGCCAGGGGCCGTGAGGGTCATCTTGACGTAGACCGAACGTTCATCTCTGTTGATCTGGATGTCGTAAATGAGGCCCAGGTCGACGATGTTAACAGGTATCTCCGGGTCGTAGCACATCTTGAGCGCCTCTATGACCTTCTCGAGCGTAATCTCCTCCTCGCTCATCAGGGGTCAAGACGCTGAGGTCAGAGATGAACCTATTTCCTGCTCTTAATTCGTTGAAGTCCGGCCCTGATCAGGTAGTCCTCGACGGTGGTGGGCTCGTTCCAGGACACCAGCGCCGGGTTCGGGTCCTTGAGGTGGTGGCCAGTGGCTATGCAGACGTAGGTCAAGTCGCTCGGGAGCTCACCGGATTGAACCTTGGACTTCAGGAGCGCTACGGGTGCTGCACCTGCAGGCTCGGAGGCGATGCCCTCGGACGTGGCCATGAGCCTCATCGCCTCGAGTATCTCGGAGTCCTCAACAGAGTAGATCATCCCACCAGAGCCCCTCACAGCCCTAACAGCCCTCTTCCAGTTCACGGGGCGGCCGATCCTTATGGCCGAGGCTATGGTCTGGGGGTCTTCGACCCATGAAGGTTCCTCAAGGCCAAGACTCATCATCTTAGCGAGCGGAGCTGCACCTGCTGACTGAACCCCGATCATCCGGGGGAGGTCATCGATGAGGCCGTTGGCTGAGAGCTCCCTGAAACCCTTCCAGATGGCGGAGATGTTGCCAGCGTTGCCTACCGGGACGACGACGTCGAACGCCGTGTCACCGTTCATCTGCTCGTAGAGCTCGAAGGCGGTGGTCTTCTGGCCTTCCAGCCTCCAAGGGTTAACGGAGTTGAGGATATAAGCTCCGATCGACTCGGCCTCGCCCAAGGCGGTCTTAAGGGCGTCGTCGAAGGTGCCAGACACCTCGCAAACCGAAGCACCGAACAGCCTGGCCTGGAAGAGCTTGCCGGAAGCCACCTTTCCCTTAGGTACCAGAACGGCACACTCCAGTCCGGCCCTTGCAGCGTAAGCGGCCAGAGAGGCGGCCGTGTTACCCGTGGAGGCGCAGACGACCCTTCTGGCACCGGCCCTGAGGGCGACCGTGACGCCAACGCTCATGCCCCTGTCCTTGAAGCTCCCGGTGGGGTTGGTGCCCTCGAGCTTGACGTAAAGGTTCTTGACGCCTATGATCTTGGCCAGCCGCTCGCACCGGACCAACCTGGTCATGCCCTCGCCGAGCGTGACGGGGCTCCCGAGGTCGGGCAGAAGCTCCGCGTACCTCCAGATGCTCTGGACCCTGCTGGAGAGGTTGCTGGCCGAGAACACCCTGTCGGTCTCCACCTGGACCTCGAGAGGCCCTCCACAACGCCTACACCTGTAACTTCTCAGCTCGAGCCCGTGATCCTCGAAGCAGTCGATGCAGGTCACGGAGAGTCGCTTCACATTCTCCCCCTAACTCAGGAGCGCGAGGACGCCCGCGACGATCAGCACCGCGCCGACGAACGTGGTGAACGCAGGTATCACCGGCTCGATGGCATAGGTAAGCGAGAGGAGGCCGGTCAGTAGGCTGAACCCTATGTAGACGGTGACTGCGCCGGCGGCTTTGGTGATCGCTTTGACGATCAGCGACTGAAGCCTAGACGACAACGGCCCACCACGTCTACGGCCTGCGGGGACTAAATAGAATTTACGGAGGCCGAAGTGCGGAAAAACCGGGCGCGCTCGGAGACGCAAGAACGGTATAATAGGCGTCTGGAGGAGCGTGACTGCGATGTCGGAGGAGGAGCAGCGCGAGGCGAAGCCGAAGGCAGCGGTGAAGGTGCCGAAGAGGGTGCTGAGGGCGAGGAAGGAGAGACCGGAGTTCGTGAGGCAGGAGTCCTGGAGGTACAGGAGACTGGAGTCGGGGTGGAGGAGGCCGAGGGGGAAGGACAGCAAGATGAGGCTCCAGGTGAGGGGGTGGCCGCACCTGGTGAAGGTGGGCTACAGGTCGCAGAGGAGGTACAGGGGCCTTCACCCTTCGGGGTTCTTGGAGGTCCTGGTCCACAACGTCGAAGAACTGGAGGGCCTCGACCCCAAGGTGCACGCGGTGAGGATAGCTGGGAACGTCGGAAGGAGGAAGGCGATCGCGATAAACGAGGCGGCGGTGGCTAAGGGCCTCAGGGTGCTGAACCCGGCAGTGTCGGAGTGAGCAGCCGACGAGCGGACCGAGCGACCTCGGAGCTCTCCACGTACGACTTTTAACCCAGTTAACCGGAAGAACAAGGGGAGATGGCTGCAGAGCTCAAGAGGGAGATCCTGAGGCTCCTCAAGGAGGACCTGGAGTTCAGGTACGCGATAGCGGGCCTCCTAGGCCTCGAGGAGGTACTGAGGAGGCTCGACAGGATCGAGGAGAACGTCGTCAGGCTCTTGGAGAACCAGAACAAGCTCTGGGAAGAAGTCAAGTCGCTCAGGGAGGAGACCCGGAAGCTCTGGGAAGAGATCAAGGGCCTCCGGGAGGAGACCAGAAAGCTCTGGGAGAACCAGAATAGACTCTGGGAGGAGATCAGGGCACTCAGGGAGGGTCAAAGCAGGTTATGGGAGAATCAGGAGCGGCTGTGGGAAGAGGTGCGGGCCCTCCGGGAG
>JANXEE010000017.1 GCA_025058225.1 Candidatus Calditenuaceae archaeon
TCCGCGGTCTCAGGCTTGGTCTCGGTGTCCTCCACGACCACTCTGATGGTGAAGCCAGCTCCGATCGACCTCAGGTAATCGTTGACCTCCCGCTCGGCGAGCTCCAGGGCCGCCCTGCTGTTCTCCCCGTAGGACGCTAGGTCTCCCGTCAACGGAAGCAGGGCACCGATCTGTATCTCACCGCGCAGGCCTGCTGGAGCCGTTACGGTACGAACCTCAGTCCGAACCGTCTCCCTCACAACTGTCGTAGTCTGGGCGACAGTCCGAACTACCTCCCTCGCCGGCGACAGGGCCGGTCCTAGGGCTAATGCCCCGATGACCAGTCCGACGACCAGCAGAGCGACCGCTAGCCCGGCGGCAGCACCCGTAGAGATTCCGACGGATCTTCCTCGTCCCATTGCAAGACACCGAACGCGTCGGTTGAATTTAAATTTTAATAGAAACTTTAAGGTTTATCACCTATCCATTTAGAGCTTTATCTCGGAACGCTCTAAGGACGTCGTGCTTGACCCGCTGGCGAGGGACGCGGTGATCTATGCGAGCACGCTCTCGATGCTCAGCCTGGGGCTCACGCTCACCTACATGACCACTCGGGTGCCCAACTTCGCCCACGGAAGCCTCGCGACGATCGGCTCCTACGCGCTCCTCACGTTCACCTCGGTCCTCAACTGGAACGCCTACTACTCCATACCGGCTGCCATCACGCTCTCCGGTGGTGCGGCGGTCGCGTTCTACCTCTTAGCTCTGAGGCCGCTCATCAGAAGGGGTGCGAGCTTCGTCCACCAGATGATCGCGACGATCGCCTACGAGCTGGTCCTGTTGGCCTCGTTGAACATCTACGCCGACGTACTGTCAAGGACGTTCAGGGTCACCTCTAGGGATGTGTTACTGCGCCGGTTCGACGTACAGATACAGGGCTTCGGCCCTGGGGTACTGCTGGCTTCGATCCTGATGGTCGCCGTGACCCTGACCCTCCTCCTGCTGCTCCTCCACAAGACGAGGTTCGGTGTGGCTATGAGAGCCTCCATAGAGAACCCCACGCTGGCCGGTGCGCTCGGAGTGAACGTGCAATTGGTCTACCTGTTCTCCTGGTTTCTGGCAGGAGGGCTCGCGGGTGCCTCAGGCGTTCTCTTGGGCCTCTGGTATCAGCAGGACCCGGCCTTCGGGTCAAGGATGCTGGTCAGCGTCTTCGCCTCAAGCATTTTGGGGGGCCTCTCGAGCATCTACGGCGCCGTGCTGGGAGGTTACGTGGTCGGCCTTCTGGAGATCTACGGGATCTTCCTCGCATCGCGGGTCTGGCCCTGGATTCTCCCCTACCGAATTATATTTCCGCTGCTCATAATGAGCGTCACTCTGTTGATCTTCCCGAGGGGGCTCGCGGGCGTCCAGCTCTCCTCCTTGCTGGCTAGGTTCAGGAGGTCAGGAGGTTCGGTGGAAGTTTGATCGACGCGGAGTCGCTGAGGTTGGCTTACGTCTTCGCGGTGGACCTGCTAGCGTTCCTCGGAGTCTACCTGATCGTCAACCTCACCTTAGAGCTCGAGTACGGCAAGGCCGGTATACCGAACTTCGGGAAGGTCCTGAGCGTTGCAGGCGGGGCCTTCGTGGCCGGTGCCGTTCCGGGTAGGGTCCTCGCGTCTGCGTACAACATGTTCTCCGGAGCCGAGGGAATCACTAACCCGACCATCGCCGAATGTGTGCGTGGTCTGGCTCCCCAGAAGCCCGCGATACTCACGAGGATGGACTACATTGAGGACAACGTGGTGATAGCGACCTGCATTCAAAGCGGTGTGCTCTCCGTGGACCCCCTGCTCTCCACAGGGGTTCTCGTGATGACGCTGCTCCTGGCCGCGGCGGTGGGCGCGGTGCTGGGACTCGTTGCGTCGTATCCGGCCCTGAGGCTCAGGGAAGACTACCTTGCCATGACGCTGCTCGCCTTCGGGGAGTTCCTCACCGCGATCGGTTACTACAACAGGGAGATCATCGGCGGTACCTTGGGCATTCAGGTGATCGATCCGTTCTCGTGGGTGGGAGGAGGGGCGAGGTTCGCTGTGGCCACCCTGACGATCGTTCTGGTTGCGGTGCTCGTGGCGCTGTACGTGAGGAGCGTTGGTCGCTCTCCCTTCGGTAGGGTCCTGAGGGCAATGAGGGACCAGGAACTCGCGGCAGAGGTGCTCGGCAAGGACACGGTCTCCTACAAGCGCACGGTCCTCATGATCAGCTCGGCGATTGCCGCGATCGCAGGCGCGCTCTGGGCCTTTTACAGCGGCGGCATCATCGCGACTGCCTTCGACAGGGTCACTTGGACGTTCCTGCCGTGGGTCATGGTGGTACTCGGTGGTGCAGGGAACTACTTGGGCGTCGCCCTCGGGACGGGCGTTTACTGGTCCGCTAGGAAGCTCATCGACCAGTACAAGTTCGTCATAGAGCCCGTGCTGCCGTTCAGCATCATCTGGTTCGACAGGCTGGCGTTCGGTGTGTTGCTGATCGTGCTGCTGATCGTGAGGCCTCGAGGCCTTATCCCGGAGAAGCCGACCTATGCGCTCAAGAAGTCCACGGTAAGGCGGATCGTAGAGTCGCTCAAAACTAAGTAGGTACCGAAAACGAGGGTTACAGGGTTGATGTGAGATGGCGCGAAGAGTTCAGTACCTCGTGATAGGCGGAGGGTCAACAGGTACCGCAATCGCGCACTACATCTCGCTCCACGAGGGCAGGGCCATCAGGCTCATCGAAAAAGGAAGGGTGGGATGGGGTCAGACCGGATACTCGACGGCCATCATAAGGCTCCACTACAGCAACGAGGTCGTTGCGAGGATGGCCCTCACCAGCTTCAGGGTCTTCGAGCGGTTCGAGGAGCTCGTGGGAGGGGACTGTGGTTTCAGGAGAGTCGGGTTCGTGGTCGCGGTTCCCGAGGACCTCAGGTCAGGCCTCTCGAGAAACGTAGCGATGCTGAGGTCGGTAGGCGTCGAGACTTGGGAGATCGGTCCGGAGGAACTCAAGGACCTCGTTCCGCAGGTCGACGTTAACGGCATAGCGGCCGCCGCCTACGAGCCCAAGTCGGGGTTCGCGGACCCCGTGTCGACAGCCCAGTCGTTTGCGGAGTCTGCGAGGAGGAATGGTGCTGAGGTCGCGGAGGGCGAGAGCGTCCTGAAGTTGGTCGCGGAGGGCGGAGTTGTCACAAGAGTCCTCACCAACAGGGACGAGTACCAGCCCGACGTCCTCATCGCGGCGACGGGTGTTTGGACGAACGCGCTGTTCGGTCAAGCTGGAAAGCTTCTCCCCTTGAAAGTGCTTAGAGAGGAGATCGGCGTCTTCACGAGGCCCGCGGAGTTCACAGGCGATCATCCGGTCTTCGCTGATCTCAGCTCCGACTACTTCTTCTACATGCGACCCCATGGAGAGAGGGAGACGTACGTCGGTTCGATCGAGCCTTTCGGTCATCAGGAGTGCCAACCGGATGACGCCGGAGCCACCATCAGCAGGGAGACCTTCCTGAGCTATCACGAGAGGGTCTCGAGGAGGTTTCCGGCCTTCCTGAGGTCGCCCTTCTCACCGCGGGGGTGGACGGGGCTCTACGACGTCACGCCAGACTGGCACCCGATCATCGGCAGGGACACCGAGCTGAAGAACGTCATCTGGGCTGTTGGGTTGAGCGGCCACGGCTTCAAGCTGGCGCCAGCGATCGGGATGGCTGTGCGAGACATGGCCCTCGGCAGGAAACCGGAGCTTTTCGAGGAAGGTTTCTTCTCGGAGGAGAGGTTCCTGAAGGGGGAGCCCATCACTACGACCTACGGGATCGGAGTGGTCTCCTGAAGGGGTATCACGGTGCTCTCTCGCCATCTGGTTCAGGCGGCGCTCGCTGGCGCCTTCTTCGGCACCTCATCGATATTCGTGAGGTTGATGCCGAACCTCAGCGCGTCTTCGATCACCTTTTACAGGCTGGGCTTGGCATCGATCTTCCTAGCGGCCGCGATGCTGCTGCTCAGCGGAGGTCACAGCCGAAGCTTCCGGCATCTGGGCAGGCTCTCGGTCCTGGGGCTCCTGTTGGGGTTACACGTGATTCTCTTCACCGCATCGGTGAAGTCCACAACGATCCTCAACGCCGCGACGCTCGTGAACACCACACCTGTGTGGGCCCTCGTGCTCTCTGCCGTCGTCTGGCGTCAGGCTCCCGAGTTGAGGGCGCTGGTGGGTACGGTGGTCGCCTTCATCGGGGTGGCAGCGATAACAGCTTTTCAGTACGCCTACTCGCCTGAGTATCTGGTTGGAGACCTGATGGCGGTCGCCTCGGCCTGGATGTGGGCCTTCTACCTCAGTCTTGCCAGGCCCCTAAGACAGCTCTCCGACCCCCTGCTCCTCATGCCCTTCATCTATGGCGTCGCCTCTCTGACGGCTCTGGTCGGCTCGGTCCTCGTCGGCGACCCCGTAAGGGCCCCAGTTGCGGAGGAGGTGCCGGCGCTACTGGGTCAGGCGCTCGTCCCGACGGCTCTGGGTCACACGCTTCAGCTCTCGTCCCTGAAGTCCCTCACGCCCCATCAGGCAGCCACCTTTGCCCTGTTGGAACCGGTCGTAGCGACGGCGCTCGGTGTAGCGGTCTTCTCGGAGGTACCTAGGCTGGAGTTCTTCGCAGGCGCAGCTCTGGTCTGCACTGGTATTTATATAGTAGCTGGAAGACGAGTTCCTCCTGAAAATCGTCAACGATTCAATTTTTATTAAAGTAGTTTATAATTCTTTATACGGTAACAAATCATGAGCGCGGAGCAGGTGCTCGAGATAGTCCAGCTGGACAGGTCGGTGAGGAAGTACTGGAGGATAAAGGTGCCGAAGAAGATCGCCTCGGGCGCGACGGAGGCCGTCTTCGATGTGGCCGGAGAGCGGTGGGGCGTCCCCCTGGACAAGTACGGTCGAGTTTACGTGCCGACGGTCCTCAGGAAGGACGTCGAAAAGTCCAAGTCAATCGTGATCAGAAGAGAGGGCAAGGTGTTGGTCCTCAAGCCCAGGCCCTTCTGATCCGCTCAGCGAAGGATCTTGCCCGTGACGAAGAGCGCTATGACGAGTCCCTGCCACAGCAGCGTCACCGCGAGCCAGACCAGCACCCACGTCCTGCCGATGCCGTCGGAGAGGTTGTGGAGAAGCACTAGGGCTATCACCGGGACCGAGATCATGACGGCAAGCTCGGTCGCCTTGACGAAAACGTGGGTGCCGTCCATGACGTTCACTGGGAGGCGATCAAAAGGCCTTCATCCTTACCTCTCTCAAGTCCTCCTTGTGGGCCCTCCTCAACGTCTCCATCTGTCCCTTGACCCTACTCATCTCCTCGCGCAACTCATCTAGCGTCTCCCTGGACTTGGAGAGCTTTTCCTTCAGCTCGGCCCTAGTCCTCCTCGAGAGCTCGACCATCTCCTCGATCTCCTTCGGCCTCGTAGACTTGCTCCGGAACCCACGAACCCTGAGCTTTGCCTCGACCGGCATCAAGTCTTTCCACCTAGACCGGAAAGAACCTGGTCAGCAGAACGACCGCAGCTATCAGGAGCACACCCGCGATCAGCGCGACCTCGGGCCTCACCTTGATTCCTTTACCTTCTTCCTCGAAGAACCTGAGGAGACCCGCACCGGTGGCCGGCATCGGAGCCTCCCTACGCCTCCTGCGCGACGCTGACATCGAACTCTGTATCTCCCAGCGACCATTTATGTGCTACGGGCTTTTGCCCTGAGGGGCCTTCCTCTCCTCTTCTGGTTCTTCTCCTCCCGAAACCAGAAGGGTGGTTCAGTTAGCGTGACGACCCTCCCGTAGAAGAACTTCATGTCTGAGACGTGCTCCGTGAACTCGGTCCTCTCTCCCTCATCGGACGCGATGTACCTCAGGAAACCTGCCTCCGGCGGTCTGGGGTGTTCGACGTAGGCGAAGACGGGCAGCGCGTTGGCCTCGTAGTAGTCGTAGAAGGGCAGGAGGAACCCGTAAACACATGAGCCGTTGGCCTCGAAGTTGAGGATCGGTGGCTGGTGGCTGTCGTAGGAGGCGACCATCAAGAGTCTCATCAGCGAGGGTAGGTTTGTCACCCTGGTCAGTACGGGTAGGTCGAGAGGAGGGCTCTTACTCCCCTCCAACGCCTCGACGAGCATCCGGGGTGGCTCGGTGACGTCCACGATCGGTGCGTAAAGGTACTTCGGGTCGTCGTTGGAGTCGGAGAGCTTCAGCTCCTCCCTGTCGATGTTCCTGTAGGCGACGTATGAGCCCCTCCCGAGTTCATCCTGCGTCCGGGCATAGAAGAAGAACGGAAGGCTGTTCTTCCAATAGGGGACCGAGAAGAGCGTCCCTATGACCGGCCCTTCGGACGACTCGATGCGCCAGAACAGCGTCTGTGTCTCGGGGCTGAAGAGCGCCAGCCTCGCCAGGTTCAGCAGGTCAACGACCCTCATCGTCACCGGAGGCTTCAACTTCAACCCGTTGTTCAGCACCCCCATCATCCCGACGTCCGCGCTCTGCTTATAAGCTTCCCTTCTGAGCGACATCGAGGCGGCCTTCTCAGCCCTGAAGTTTATGAGGGCTCCCTCCACAGGAAGTCATAATTCCGAGGGATTGTCCCGAAGAGTTCTCGGGCCACCTAGCCCCTCAATCGGACGAACTGTATCGCCTCCTGTGCTGCACCGAGGAAGGGAGCGGGGAGGATGCCGATGATGATCGCGGCCGCGGTGAGCGCGATCAGCGCCAGAAGCATCGGGAACGCCGCCTCCCTAACGGCTGTTCGTCCGTTGGAAGGACTCTTCAGGAAGAGCGTCTGCACGACCCTCATGTGGTACATTGCCCCTATCAGGACGTTCACTATCATCACTATCGCGAACGGCCAGAACGGCGACTGGAACGCCGCGGCTATTATGACGTACTCGCTGACGAACGCGTTGAGACCCGGCATTCCTGCTAAGCTGAGGGCCCCGACCGTGTAGGTCACGCCGCTGAGTGGCATAAGTTTGCCCGCGCCAGCCAGCTCGTCCAAGTTCCTGGTGTGGAACGTGTGGATGAAGGAGCCGGCCGCGAGGAAGAGCAGGGCCTTGGCAACCGCGTGGTTGAGAAGATGCAGTAGCGCCCCCACCGCGCCCAGCTCGTTACCGATGGACATGCCGAAGGCGATGTAGCCGATGTTGGCGATGCTGCTGAAGGCCAACAGCCTCTTGATGTCCTCCTGGAGGGCAGCCATCAGGTTGCCGACGCTCATCGTCACCAGCGACAACAACAAGACCCCCAACTGCCATCCATATGCCTCGGTCGGGAAGATGTTCAGCAGCAGCCGCAGCATCGCGTAGACTCCGGTCTTTATCACGACGCCCGACAGGAGGGCGCTCACTGGAGAAGGTGCAGCAGGGTGGGCATCTGGTAGCCAGAAGTGGAACGGCGCCAGAGCGACGTTGACGCCGAGACCTGCCAGCACCAGCGCGACCGAGATGATCGTCCAGGTCTCGGAGACGATCGGCCCCGACGTGAGGGCTGACCGGAGCCCCGTGAAGGTGAGCTCACCCGTGAGGCCGTAGAGGAGAGAGATGCCGAAGAGGAGCGCCGCCGAGCCGGTCGAGCTCATGATGAGGTACTTCAGCGATGCTTCGACGGCCTCCCATTCCCTGTAGTTGAACGCGACCAACAGGTAGGACGCGACGCTCATCACCTCCCAGAAGACGAAGAACGCTATCACGTCGCCCGCGTAGAAGACTCCCAGCATCCCCATCGCGAGCAGGAGGACGAGTGTGTAGAACTCTGTGTGTCTCTCCCTCACGTAGCTGACCGCATAGATCGTCGCCAGCAGGGAGATCCCCAAGACCACCAGCGAAACGAAGTTCGAGAACCTGTCGAGGACGATGATCGATGTATCAGGAGGCTGTGCGACGCTAATGCTCGCGGTGAGGCCTACGCTGAACTGGGCGAAGGTGATGTAGAAGGACGCGGCGAACGCAACGGACGACGCCACACACCCTCCGACCCTAGCCCCTTCCTTACCGATGGCAGCACCGATGATCGGCACGATGAAGGCAGCGTACAGCAGCACCTCAATCTGGTCGGGGAGCGGTAGGAGCCACATTTTCTACGCCACACGATCCGGGTTCTCTATAAAGCAATATCTCGACCCTTGTGCGGTCACGGAGCGCCGAGTTCCGAAGCCCCTAAAATGTGCGGTGAGGGTTTCACTTGAGGCGATTTGCTGGCGCGAGCTATCCACGCCGCCCTGTCGCTGATGCCGCCGGAGTTCTCCCACCAACTGGGACTGAAACTCCTTCGGGCGGCCCGTCCAGTTCGAGTCGCGGACGGGAGGCTTCGCGTCAGGACTAGGTTCGGTGAGCTCTCGAACCCCATCGGGTTGGCCGCGGGGTTCGATAAGACCGGCGCTCACCTCACTGGTCTGGCGAAAATGGGGTTCGGATACTTAGTAGCAGGGACCTTCACGAGGGAGCCCAGGGAGGGTAACCGAAAACCCAGGCTTGTGAGGCTGAGGGATGAGAGGGCGCTCCTGAACGCAATGGGTTTCCCGAATCCCGGCATCGAGGTGGGGCTGCGTAACCTCAGGAAATCCGGGCGTTCGCTGCCACCGGTCGTCGTGAGCGTGAGCGGTCTGAAGCTTGAGGACATCGTCTACTGCTACTCTAGGTCACAGGAGCTGGCGAGTGCGATCGAGGTCAACGTCTCCTCTCCCAATACCCCCGCCCTCAGGGAATACCTGAAAGGCAGTGCATTTAAGGACCTCTGCCACGCCGTTGCGTCCGTCAAGAAGAGGCCGACGTACCTCAAGGTTCCTCCACCGACGCAGGAGGTCTGGGACACTGTTCTGTCGGCGCTGAAGGTCTGGGTCGACGCGGGGTTCGAGGGCGTTACTGCGATCAACACGCTGATGGTCCGGGACGGAAGACTCTCGACGGGGTTCGGCGGTCTGAGCGGCAGGCCGCTGCTGGAACTCTCGATGAGGGCGGTCTCGAGCGTTCATGGCGAGTTCGGTGACCACCTCGAGGTGAACGCGGTTGGTGGCGTTATGACCGGTAGGGACGTCCTCGAGTTGATGCTCAGGGGGGCGAGAACGGTGCAGGTTTACACAGCATTGGTCTACAGGGGGCCTTACGCGGTCCAAGAATTGACCAGGGAGCTGGTCGACGAGATGAACAGGGCGGGTTACCGTAATCTGGAGGAGCTGCCGAGCTTCAGAGCATTTGGCCATACATAAGCGTGGCTGTGCTCAACACAAACTTTTTTAGCGATTAAATTTGCAGAAGTACCAGGTTGAGTCTGTTAGGGGGAGGGAGAAGGGCTCCCGAGGAGTTGGCGGAGCTCAGGGCGATGATACAGGAGCTTCAGAACAGGGTCGTCGAGTTAAGGTCAGAGCTCTCCGGTTTGAGGGAGCAGCTGGAGTTTTCCCTCCGAAAGGACGAAAACCAGCTCATCGCCCTTCAGGAGAGATTGACAGAGTCCGCGGTGAACGAGTTGGGCTCTCTCAAAGAGGAGCTCAATCAGGTGTTCAGATTGGAGGCGGGCGTAATAGTTCTGAACCTGGAGAAGATCGTCGATGAGCTCAGGAATAACCTCCTCTTGGTGAAGAGGGTGCAGGAGTATCAGGACAGAATGGAGGAGTACTTGAAGATGCAGCTCAGCAGCGCCGACGAGCTGGAGAGGGCCAAGAAGCTATTGGAGGAGGAGAGGGAGGCCCTGAAGGCCGAGCTTGCGAAGCTTTCAGCCCTTCGTGAGGCCACCATGAGGGCGCGGGAGGAACTCGAGGAGCGTGAGCGGAGGATAGGAGACTACGTGACCCGGATCACCGAGCTCGAGGAGAGGAAGTCGGATCTGGAGAGGAAGGTCAGGGAGCTGGAGGAGAGGTACATGAAGCTTCTGGAGGAGACGTCGTCCAGAGTGGAGAGGGCGTTCGTGGAACTGGACAGGCGCTTCAGGGTGAGGGAGGCCAGGCTTCAGAGGCTCTCCAGACTCGAGGAGGCCAAGAGGGAGGAGCTGGCCAGGCTGGAGGTTGAGCGCTCCGTCCTCAGGTCATACAACGAACAGTTCTCCAGGCTCGTGGAGGAGATCAAGCGGCTCGAGGCCAGAAGGGAGGCTCTGGAGTCCGAGGTCAAGAGGCTCGAGGCGAACAGGAAGTATCTCCTCGAAACTGGTGAGTCGGGGTTCGAGGAGGACCTGCTGAGGGGTAACGGTTAGCCTAGCTTCTTCATGATCCTCTCCAGGAGGTCCACCGCGTACGCCAACACTTCAAGCTCCTCGGTGAGTTCGGATAGGGTCTCCTCGATCCTTCTCACCCTCTCATCGAGGGTACGTATCTCGGCTAGAATGGCCGACTTGAAGTCCTCGTCGAGGCTCCCGGCGTACCGTGCTACCGAGGTCACTTTAGACTCGAGCTGACCAACGCGACCCTCGACGTCGTTCAGCCGCTGCTCGTGTTGATCCAGATACTTCTCCACCTCACCGAAGTAAGCGTAGTGCTCGTTCAGCGCCCTAACGACGCCCTTCAGCGTCGGAACGCTGCCGTGAGGCGTCTCGATGTAGTCGATCTTGATCTCCTCTTCCTTGCTCGAGTCTGATGCTTCGCTCATCCCGCGCTCTGATCCCGTCGGCCGTAATTAAGGACTCCCGCGCCTGACGCGGTGGCCGATGCTCATCCCGTCGGCCGTTTGGACCGGTCGCTCCGCGTCTCCGAGGCGCTTGAGGCCATGTTTACCCC
Organism: Candidatus Calditenuaceae archaeon; assembly: GCA_025058225.1. Lineage (GTDB taxonomy): Archaea > Thermoproteota > Nitrososphaeria_A > Caldarchaeales > Calditenuaceae > Calditenuis. The sequence goes on from JANXEE010000017.1 coordinate 10,695, forward strand.
GCTGCCTCCGTGCCCCTCGCGAAGATCCCCCAGGAAGGCTCAGAGCGCCGTATTTCTCGGGTCTCAGTTAAGTATCAGTGGTGATACTTGCTCTTCGACGTGCGGCCCTAGACCGATAGAAAGGACCTCTTCGGCAGGGAGACCTCGCTCGAGTTCATGAGGCGCGGGTTCGGGGAGCACGGCATCGATCCTTCTCCCGAGGTCCTAGAGAGGGCGGTGGACTCGCTCGACGGCGTGGTGGGATGGCTCACCTACTTCGGACACGCAGCGGTATCGGAGGGGCGCCTGGACGAGGGCGTCCTCGAGAGGGTCGTGAACGAGGCCAAGAGGGTGATAGAGGCGGAGCTCGCTAAGGTCTTCCAGAGGTCGAGGCACTACAGGCTGATCCTGCGGGCCGTCGGTGCGGGCAACCACAGGTGGGTCGAGATCAAGCGGACCGTCGAGGCCTGGTCCGGAGTCCACGTGCCCAACGCCCAGCTCACCAGGCTGCGCCACTCCCTCGAGAAGCTGAGCGTCGTCGAGAAGGTAGGGGACTCGTACTGATCGGTAAGGCGGTGGGCCTCTAGCCCTCAGACCCGGACCAACACCTTGAGCGCCCTCCTCGCCGCGAAACGCTCGAACCACTCCCTGAACCCGAAGACGAACCTGTGCTGCTCTGGCGATGAGCCCGCGCGTAATTCCGTCCGGTTCATTTAAGCGTTCGAGGTCGATCGGCGCGAAGACCGGCCGTCCAGCGGGGCCGAACTCACCACCGTCGGCGCCTCAAGGGTCTTTAGGAGCCGAAGTGCCGGAATCTCGGGTTTGGGTCTACGGGAGCTCCCTAAAGTGGGCGAGGTGATGAGCAAAGACATGGAGGCCGTTCAGGCCGAGGAGCCCCTGATCAAGGTGGCGAGCGTCTTCGCCGAGAAGGACGTCGACGTGGTACTCGTGCTGTCCGGAGAGCAGCTTGTAGGCCTGCTGACAGAGAGGGTGCTCTTGAGGCCTAAGGTGAACCTACAGCAGGTCAAGGCGAAAACTTTCGCGATCCCGGTCCCGAGGCTCAAGGCCGACGATAGCGTGGCAAGGGCCGCAAAGCTGATGGTGGAGAACAACATCAGGGCCCTTCCGGTGGTCGAGGAGAACTCGAGGCCCATCGGCGTCGTCGGTGTTTTCAACCTGCTGGAGGCTTGTAGGCCCTTCCTGAGGGGCCTTAAGGTCAAACAGGTCATGACCGAAGACCCTGTCACGGTCGCTGCAGACGACAGCATAGGGAAGGTGGTTGCCGTGATGAGGGACGAGGGCGTATCGAGGTTGCCGGTAGTCCAGAACGACAGGCTCGTCGGCATAATCACGCTCCACGACCTCATAGTAAAGGTGCTGGGACCCAGGTACAGGTCGACGGTCGGTGAAGTCCTAGGAGAGAAGATACCGACGTTGGGAACCAGGGCGAAGGACATCATGAACAGCCCCGTGATCACCTGTTCTCCCGATGACGACCTCTTGGTCGCTGTGGAGAAGATGAGGCACTACGACGTGTCCTGTGTCGTGGTGATCGAGGGTCAGAGGGTGGTGGGCATAGTGACGCGAACCGACGCGCTCGAGCCCCTTGCCTCCATAGGGGAGGAGGAGGTCGGAGTTCACGTGCAGGTCTCCTTCAAGCTCGCCAACTCACCGAGCGAGCAGGAGAAGTCGAGCGTCCTCGAGTCCGTAAGCTCGTTCGTCAGGAGGTACGGCGACACGATAGGGTCAGGGACCGTCACCCTCCACTTCAAGGAGCACAGGGAGAAGCACGGAGAGATTCACCTCATTCACTGCAGGGCAAGGCTCAACACGGACAGGTACAGGCTGGTGGGAGTTGGGGAGGGGTGGACGCCGACGCTCGCGGCTAGGGCTGCACTTCACCGGATCGAGAGGCAGCTAACGGTCAGCAAGGAGCTCGAGCAGAGGTATGACGTGCTCTCGGAGCTGGCCGAGCGATATTGAGTTCCACCGTGCCAGAGGGTGGTGAGGGGACTGCGGCCGTCGGTGCGATACTCGACCCAAGGAGCCACGTGCTGGTAGTGAAGAGGGCCGTCCGTGAAGGCGATCCCTGGTCGGGACAGTGGGCTCTGCCCGGAGGGAGGTGGACGCTGGGGGACTCGGACCTCCTGGAGACGTTGAGAAGGGAAGTCCTCGAGGAGACGGGCATCGACATCACAATGCTCGAACCGATCGGGTGGCTGGGGCCTTTATCGCCAATGAACAGACCCGGACTCAAAGTCCACGTGCTTGCGCTGCTGGCCCGTGAGAGGCCTCAGGTCAGGCTCAACTACGAGCTGTCAGACTTCAGGTGGGTCAGGCCGTCCGTGATGAGGCGGGCTTTGGTAAGGGCCCTCACGTCGTTCGGAGAGAGGGAAGTGGAGGCTATGGTGGAAGAAGACGTGGTGATTTGGGGGCTTACCTATCGCATCCTCGATCAGCTCTACTCGTCGGGATTCTTACGGAGCCTGCACACCGGTTGACCACCTTCAAGGGTCCAGCTCAGCGCGCCCGATCAGAAGCCTTCCGGAGTAACCGTCCCAAGTCGTCGTCCATTCCAAGAGCTTCAACCTCTCCCTGAAGAGGGGGGCCCAGAGGACGAGCGTCTCGTAGTCTCCGCCCTCGCCGTCGGGGTCGAACCCGAACCTCTCCGAGAGGGTCATCAGCTCCCTCAGAGCGTCGCTGTCAATCTTACGACCGACCCAACTGCTATTGAGGCCGTTTGCCGAGACAGATGAGATCAATACCTCATAGCCCCTCCGGACGACCTCTGCCACCACGGAGCCCGGACTCATTCCCCAATTGGGTGTCAAGTGTGAGAGACCTATCTCGCTCAGTAGCGCGTCCATCCTGTACTTCTGGTAGCTGCTCCTTATTACCCCGGACACGACGCCCTCGATGCCGAGGGATTCGGAAAGGGACTCGAGGTGGCTGCCGAGGGCCTCGACCTCCTTCCCCTTGCCGGGAGGAACCTTGACGAACCTCTGCGACAGGCCCATCGAGCGTGCCTGAAGCGGTGTCACCTCCAGGCAGACGTCGTGAAATGCGTAGGAGTGGGGTTCTGGGACGACGGTTAGGAGCTCCACCACCTCGTGTCCGACATGAAGCGCCTTCTCGAGCGCCAGCGTCGAGTCCTTACCGCCCGTGTAAAGCGCGACCACCCGCAACCCACCAGACATGCCTGCCCTTGGAAATAACGGTCTCGCGTCTAGTGGCAAACTTATGTGCAGGCTCTTCTTCTTCGTCGAGATGAGGACTTACCCATACGCGAGGCCTGGAAGGGACTTCGCGTACCCCGAATACGTATCCGTCTACCCGCCCGATCGGGGATACTCGGTCAGGCACATCAAGCTCGAGTTGTGGATAGACTTCGACGGCAAGCGTCTGACCGGTGAAGAGGAGATCGTGATCGTCAGGAACGGTTCAGGGGTCGACAATGTGGTCCTCGACGCGTGTGAGTTGGAGATTCGTAACGTGCTCGTCGACGGTGCAGAGGCCCCATGGCACTACGACGGCAACTCTCTCTCCGTTAACGTTGTGGGGAAGGAGGCCGCGATCAAAGTCAGTTACGTCGCCAGACCGAGGAAGGGGTTCCACTTCGTCGGACCGGACGAGGCGAATCCCAACAGAGCCCCTCATTGCTGGAGTCAGGGAGAGACGGACTACAATCGTTACTGGATGGTCCTCTATGACCACCCATCGGTCAAACAGACCTCGGAGCTCATAATTCACGTCCCAAGGGGGATGGTTGCGGTCTCTAACGGCGACCTAGTACGGCACGAAAGTCTCGACGGCGAGGAGATCTGGCACTACAGAATGGATGTCCCCCACTCGGGATACCTGATAAGCGTCGCGGCTGGTCAATTGGAGGTCATAGAGGAGCACCATAGGGGCATCAGGCTCCAGTACTTCGTCCCGAAGGGGTGGAGGGAGAAGGCCCATCTCTCTTTCGGGAAGACTTCTACGATCATTGACTTCCTCAGCCAGTACCTCAACTGCGAGTACCCTTACCGGAAGTACGCGCAGGTCGTCGTCAGCGAGTTCATCTTCGGCGGCATGGAGAACACGACCGCAACCACGCTCACAGACCTCACCCTCCACGACGAGAAGGCCCACGAGGAGTTCTCCAGCGATCCTCTGGTGGCCCACGAGCTCGTTCATCAGTGGTTCGGCGACCTCGTCACGTGCAGGGACTGGCCCCACATCTGGCTGAACGAGAGCTTCGCGACGTATCTGGAGAACCTCTTCGTCCTTCACGACAAGGGCAAGGCGGAGTTCGTCTACGAAGTGCTCAGAGATCTGGACACCTACCTGCAGGAGTACAGGGACAGGTACGCGCGGCCGATAGTTTCGCGGGTCTACAGGTACCCCACAGAGCTCTTCGACGGCCACTCTTACCCGAAGGGTGCTCTGGTGCTCAACGCGCTGAGAGGCCTCCTGGGCGATGAGGTCTTCAGGAAGGGGTTGGAGGAGTTCCTGAGGAGGTACCGGTACAAGGCCGTCGACACGGAGGACTTCAGGAAGACGATGGAGGAGGTCTCGGGGAGGAGTCTGGAGCTCTTCTTCGAGCAGTACCTCTACAACTCAGGTCATCCGGTCCTCTCGATCGAGGAGGAGTACGACTCGTCTACAGGAACGCTGAAGCTCAGGTTCAAACAGACTCAGGGTGAGGACTCTCTTCCGGAGTACTGGATCCCCCTCAGGGTGACCGCGAAGCGCAAGGACGGTTACAGGGAGTTCAGGGTTGAGCTCAGATCGAGAGAGGAGGTCGTGGCTCTTCCCATGCCCGAGAGGCCCGAGTGGGTCTGCATCGATCCTGAACTCGAGTCTTTCGTGGTGCTTGACAGGAAGCTCGGCGACGAGGTCTGGGCGAGGATCCTCAGGGAGGACGAGCACGTTTACTGCAAGCTACTCGCCATTAGGGCACTCGGTAAGATAGGGAGCGCGAAGTCGATCGATGCCCTCGGGAACGTTCTGGTTGACGGTGAGGTCTTCTGGGGTCTCGCCGCTGAAGCTGCGAAGGCCCTCGGGTCGTCGAGGAGCGAGTCAGCCAAGGAGAGGCTTATCTCCGCGCTTAAGGTCGTCAGCAGGCCGAAGGTGAGGCTCGCGATCTGCGAGGCCCTCTCGAATTTCAGGGGAAGGGACGTCGCCGAGGCCCTGAAGTCCGTTCTGCGCAACGGCGCCGAGGGCTACTACACGAGACAGGCAGCAGCCCATTCGCTCGGGAAATCTGGCGACGAGTCTGACCTAGAGGTACTGATCGCCCATCTCGATGAGCCCTCCCATAACAACGCGATCACGAACGGGTGTCTGAGGGGCATAGCGGAGATCGGTGGCGAGAGAGCTCTTGAGATCGTGATGAAGTACACTGCACGCGACAAACCGAGCCACGTCCGGGCCAGTGCCGCGTCGCTCCTCGGGAGGTTTCCGGGGAAGAGAGAAGTCCTCAAGAGACTCGGGGAGCTGGCGACCGACGAGAGCTACAGGGTCAGGAGGGGGGTGGTCGCGGCTTGTTCCGAGCTGGCTTCGCCGCAGGTCTTGCCGATACTCAACAGGATCGCAGATTCAGACCCTTACGAGATGGTGAGGAGGGACGCGCGGGACGCCGCTGAGCGCGTCAGGAAGTCTCTGGAGCGGGGGACGGAGTACAGGGTCCTGAGGGAGGAGCTTGAGAAGATCAGGGAGGAGAACAGGAGGCTGATTGACAGGATGGCCGCTCTCTCGAAGGTCGTCGAATTGAAGGGGTGAATGCCTACCGCCTCAAGGGAACCCTGTTGACCGCACCGCAGTTACCACATATCACGACCACGCCCTTCGTTCTTCCTCTCTTCACTCTGAACCTCGAGCCCTCCGAGAACTTGTAGAGGGACAGACATTTCCTACAGATCAACCTCGAGTACCTCCTCGGCATCCTAGTCCTCGTCCTCCTGCAGAGCTCCACCGCGTGTCTCACAGCCGCCCTCCGAAGGACGCCGTCCTCCGTCCTCAGAGCCAGTTCCATCAACCTCTCGACCTCCATCAGGACCGTTCTGCCTCTGTCCCTTCCCGCAGCTCCTCCCAAGCTCCCCTCCCCTTCCACCGGGTCTTAAAGGGGGTTGTGTGTCATTGAGGCCGTCGCAGAGGCCGCGCTTCCGATTTATATGGTCGCTGAGGAGCAGACGACCGTGTCGAGCGCCAAGGTCATAGCGTTACCTACGTGCACGTCCTGCAACAGGTCGATCACACCGGAGGAGAAGGCGGTGAGGTTCCCGTGTCCGTCGTGCAACAGGGTCACCATCTGGAGGTGTGAGGTGTGCAGGGATCTCTCGAGGACCTACGTCTGTCCCGTATGCGGGTTTGAGGGGCCGTAGCCATGGGACGTGTCCTTTACGTCGTCAGGGTGATGCCCGCAGACGATGAGGTGGATCTCGATCAGCTGCTCGGATCTATCAAGAGGTCTGTACCTGAAGAGGTCCTCGTGAGGAAGGCCGTGAGGGAGGGTGTCGCATTCGGTCTGGAGAGCTTGGTGATAGCCTTCTCCCTTCCCGAGAAGGAGGGGATAACTGACGAGCTCGAGGAGGCCCTGAGGTCCGTAGAGGGTGTCGGAGAAGTATCCGTTGAGGCCCTCACGAGAGAGGGTTGACTACCTTCTGATCTGCTCTATTGTCTTGTCGACCATTATACCCGCGAGGTCGATACCTGAGACCCTAACCGTGTTCCTGAACTCGATCACCGCGTTCACCTCGCTGACGTAGACTCTGCCGTCCGAGGACTCCAGTAGGTCAACGCCGAGTATGCCACCACCTATTGCCTCTGCGGCCTTGATCGTCAGGTCGAGAAGTTCCTCGCTCAGCTCCGCAGGTTCGGCCTTCCCACCGAGGGCCGTGTTGGTCTTCCACCTAGTGCTGTAACGGTAAATCGCTACAGGGACCTCGCCCCATACGTAGAACGACCTTATGTCCCGGCCGGGTTTGTTGACGAACTCCTGCAGGTAGTGGACCCTGAAATATGGTGAAGGCATAGACTCCCTGAAGTCGACGATGTCAAGGAGGTCGTCCTCACTGAGTGCTCTGGCCATCATCCTCCCCCAGCTCCCGAAGATTGGCTTCACGACTACCGGGTATCCGAGCTCCCTCGCGGCCTCTATCACCTTCTGCCTCGAGAAGGCGACGAATGTCTTCGGAACAGGTACGCCCCTTGAGGAGAGTCTTATCGTGGTCACGAGCTTGTCGCCGCAGTCCCTGATCACCTCGTAGCCGTTCACCACCTCGATTCCCTTTCCCTCCAGCAACGCGGCGCTCGATAGCGCCCTGTAGAAGCTCACACACCTCTCGAAGGCGAAGTCGAGTCTGTCCAGCTTCTCCTGAGAGGAGTCGTTAACCTTCACCACCATCGAAGGCACGTAGAAAGGCACCAGCTCGTGGCCCCTTTTCCTGATGGCCTCTACAATCTGTCTCTCCTCGTCACGGACGACGTCGTAGGCTATCCCGATCTTCAACCCCAAGCTACCCTTTTACTCCCCCCAGTCCTCGGCCACTTCCTCAGCCATCTTCAGCTTGGGCCTTTCGCCCTCTAGGTAGTACTCCAGCTGGGCTCCACAGGATCCGCACTCGAATAACTCGCCCTCTAACGCGTCCTCAGGTACGTCCACCTTACCGTCGCAGACCGGACAGTTCAGCGACCTCATACCACTAGCCTCCATCGCGCGACATAGAACGGTCCTGCTCTTAAACGTAATGTCCTTCCGTTATCCGTTAGGTCCATCCCTGTTCGTTAACTGACTTTCCGGCTAATTGGGACGATTTCGTTATGATCTTTACGAATTGCGTCACAGAGATCAAAACTTGAGGACGAGGCCCTTCTTCTCCAGACTTATGGCCTCGAAGGGGATTGAGAGCTCTCTAGCTATCCTGTAGGCCTCAGCGATCTCATGAGGAGTGGGGTAGCGCGCTATGTCAGAGAGCCTAGGGTCGAAGTCAGGTGACGCGGGGTCTGCGAAGCAGTCGGGGTGGTACTGGTCCATGACGTTGACGAGCGTTCCGGGCATGTTCTCAGCGATCCACGATAGCACAGGTCTCGTGCAGCACTCGACGTGGTTCGGCATCACGAGGTGCCGTATCACCATGTCCTCGCCCCATTCGTAGATCGTCCTGTGGTTCGCGGTCACGGTCTCCCAATACCAGGGAGTCCTCGCGAGCCTTATCGAGCACTTGTCGTTCCCGAACTTGAAGTCCGGGAGCCAGATGTCAACCAGCTCCCTGAGCAGCTCGAGCGTCTCCGGCGTCATGTACATGTTCGAGTTCCAGAGGATCGGGACGTTGAACTCTCCGTCGATCGAGTACCTCTCCCTCGGGAGCCTCCTCCACCTCAGGTAGTCGGGCTTCATCAGCCACATGTAAGCGAGGTCCTCCTTCTCCGGGACAACCTTCCCGAGCATCGATATCGCCTCGACGATTGTGTGGAGGTGGACCGTGGGCTCACCGCCGACGAGGTTGACGTTGTGGCAACCCTCCACTCTCAGCTCCCACATCATCTTCGCCAAGAGCTCAGGAGTGATGTCGAGGCCGTTGTCCTTGTCCTTGCTGATGTCGCCGTTCTGGCAGAACCCGCACCTCATGTTGCAAGACGTGAAGAAGACTGTCCCAGAACCTGTCGTCCCCCTTATCGGCAGCTCTTCGCCCAAGTGGTGAAAGTAGCTGCTGACCTTGGAGGTCCTCGCCAGCATGCAGGTTCCCAGCTTCCCTCCCGAGACCCGATCGACCCTGCACCTCCACCTGCAGAAGGTGCACGACCTCAGCATCCGCCTCACGATCTCGACCTTCAGGTCCATCAACGACGGTGAGACCTCCTCCAGATCACGCAACCTCAGTCCGCCCTCCCTCAGTTCGCGCTGGAGACCCCTGAACTCCTCAGAGCACCTCCTGTGCTCCCTCCAGAGTTCTTCATCCGACGACTCGGAGCCGAATTCCGCACGAACCCTCCTGCATATCAGGAACTTGGCCGGTTGTTCGTTGTTCGCAACCCTGTAGTACCAGTTAAGCCTCTCTCTTACCTCTTCGAGTTCCCAGACCCACAGCGACTGAAAACTCATTCCCGGGACTAATTACCTTAAGGCTGCCATTAAGGATTTATCGCGTTAACTGTGCATCAGTAGACTTGCATTCAACCGAAATCACGACCACCTTCTGATCCTCAGCGCGTTCATTCACGAGCCACATAGGTTCTCCTCTCTCCAGTCTAGTTTTAATTTAGTAATCAGATGTATATTTTTGTATAAGGGACGTTACAACAATTATGTTTAATATCTGTGACGTATAATGTAATGAGTGAGGGGAAGGGGGAGTGTCACAATCTCAGACCCTTAGCAGACGTAGTTTCCTCCAGGGTCTGGCCGCAGGAGTGGCTATCGGCGGTGTGGGAGTAGGCGGAGCCCTGACTGTGATGCGGGTGGCTGAGCCGATCTATTGGAAGATGCCGGAGAGGTGGGATCTCGAGGCTGATGTCGTGGTTGCGGGCTTCGGCGTTGCAGGAGCCTCAGCCGCCATCGAGGCTGCGGAAAACAAAGTATCGGTCATGGTCCTTGACAAGTCCCCCACACCCGGCGGCAACAGCGTAATGTCCGGTGGCAACATGGGAGTCATCAACTCATCCGTTCAGAGGGAGAGGGGCTTGTTGATGGAGCCAGCGGCATGGGGCCGTAGCGTGGTCCGGGTCATGAAGGAGACTCATTGGGAACAGATCTTTCCGACCGAGAGGGACATGAAGTACATTGAGAACTCCGGCAAGGAAGTCGGTGACTGGTTGAGGAACTTCGGAATAGAGTACGAGTTCGTGATACCGACGCTCCTAAGGAACAAGGGCGGCGGCCCGGCGTTGGTATCGGCCCTCCAGAAGGCCGCTAGGGAGAGAGGGGTCAGAGTCGAGACAGAGTTCAAAGTCATCCAGTTGGTGGCAAGACCCGACACCAATGCTGTCTTGGGGGTGGTCGGTGAGAAAGGAGGAAGCAGGCTGTTCGTTAAGGCCAGGAGAGGCGTAGTTCTTTCAACAGGACCCTTCTCGGCGAACAAGGAGATGTTGAAGCTCTACAGCCCCATCGGCTATCGGGCCCTCCCGATAACGGCCGCGATCAGCACAGGTGAGGGGCTGATAATGGCTCAGGCATTGGGCGCCGCGGTGGCGAACCTCCATCACATAAGTGGGTTCCCGGCGATTCCAAAGGTAAACGCCAGGTTCAGACCTCAGGGGATCTCTGCCATCTTCGTCAACGAGAAAGGATACAGGTTCGTAAACGAAGCAGAGCACTTTGAGATATTGAACGACAAGATATTCTATCAGCCCGGGCATCACGCATGGTTGGTCACCGATAGTGAGCAGCTCAAGAAGAGCACGGGTAAGGGCATCAGCACGACGCTCTCCGAGGACCTGACGAGGGAGGTAGAACAGGGAGTGGTGTACAGGGCGCCCAGCCTGGAGGCCTTAGCAGATGCGATCAAAATCGATAGGAGCAGCTTCCTGAGAACCGTCAGGACATGGAACGAATGGGCGAAGGCGACAAAGGTCGATCCCGACTTCGGAAGGGTCGACTCACCGACGTTCACCTTCTCCCCCATAGAGAGCCCACCGTTCTACGCAGTCGAGCTGGTCCCGAGCATCTCTGGGACGAACGGAGGTCTGTTAGCTGATGGCGAGTCTCGCGTGCTCAGCGTCCACGGCAAACCCATTCCCCGCCTCTACGCGGCAGGTGACATCGTCGCGGGTGGGATGATCTCGCATCTCGGCGAGGCCATCTTCTTCGGTAGGATTGCAGGGAGGAACGTCTCAAAGGAGCAGCCATGGAGTTAAGTTCCCGTGAAACATCAACAATTTTTTATCCCATTTTCAGGATACTATTAGCTCTGTTAATCTTGTCTCAGGCTTTTCTCTACGGTGCATCAGCCCAGCAGGTGGTCATCAGGGCCTACAGAGCTGAGGTCGTGCCGCAGATAGATGGGCTCATCTCGGAGGGAGAATGGGGTGACACCCCGCTCATCAGGGAGACCGTCACGAGGGCTCAGATCGCATTCAAACACGACGGTCAAAACCTCTACTTCCTTGCTGTGTACGAAGACGCAAGTCCTAAGCCAATAGACTACTACGCGCTCGAGTTTGATCCTGACGGAGACCAAGCACATATGGGGAGCGAGGAGATACCGGACTACGCGGTCATCGTGAGCTCGATCTACGGCGAAAACCATGCAAAGGAAGCGATTCTTCCTGGGGCGGTCAAACCGATACTCTACGAGGACCTGGGCCTGAAGACTCGGGCCATCGCTAAGATGTCATACCGTGATGGGAAGCAGGTCGTTGAGCTGAAGCGACCCTTCTCGCCTGACGAGAGGGGCATGATGGAACTCTCGATTGGCAAGACCGTCGGAGTGGGCTTCGCGGTCGGTGAGTTCGGAATGGGAATAGACCACAGGGCGACGGACATGTCGACGTACTTGCTTGTGATAGCTGAAGAGCGTTACGCCGGTCAGCCGGTGGTTGAGGTGTTCGATCTGTACGGCCTCGTCTCCACGTACGGTCCCTACGCTTGGTTCGCGGCCCTGGCGGGAGTCTTGGCCCACTTCGGGCGGAGGAAGGCTTGGAGACCCCCGAAGTACGAGCGATGGGTTACGGTCGAGAGGCACAACTGGGCCGGGAGGGCCTCCCATTGGATCAGAGTGGCTGCACTGACACTGATGATCGTCACCGGAATGGGGATTACGCTCAAACGAGCTCCGTTCGGCGCGCTCACCAGCGACGTCCACCTCTGGATGGCCTTCGTCATCCTGTTGGCGGATCTGCCGCTTCACGTTTACTCCCTTTGGCGGGACGAGTACAAGCACGTCCTCTTGATCAATAGGGACGACGTCTCTGTGACCATAACCATCGCAAAGAACTTCCTAGGGCTAACGAGGGCCTATCCGCCCCATGCGGTCTATGACCTCTCCACCGGCGATTATTACATGGGAAGGAAGTATTGTTCCCTGCAGAAGCCGCTCACTTGGTTCTATTTCGCTTCGATGTTCCTCATGGGTCTTACCGGGTTCGCGCTCGCCTATCCCTCCTTCTTCTCCTGGGTCTTCGCGCTTCTTGGCGGTAGTCTCAACGTAAGGGCCGTTCACCTGCTGCTGTTCTATCTCTTCACAGCGGTCTTCTTCGTGCACATTTACCTCTCGTTAATACCCGCGAACTGGAACAGACTGGTTGCCATAGTGAGGGGTAAGTGCAGAATTCCAGTGCTTTCAACGCCAGAGTCGAGTAATGTCGAAGTCGCCGAAGTGAAAGACGTGAGAGATGGAAGTTGAGGAATCCGACCCCCTGATGACCCTCACCATCTCCCCAAACGAAGTATCTTATATTTTCGTTGTCTTAAGATAATGCTTATCTTCGCATCCTCAGGGAGTAGGAGTGAAAAACTGGAACGTGGACCGCATCAGCTGAAGAGAGAAGCCGAGGAAGTGCTTGCTCCTCTGAGAGGTCGGAGTCCTCACTTCCTTTGAGATCTGTATGAACCTCGCTGAGAGGTTGAAAGACGTATATAGGGAGGGGAGTGTCCAGTTGGGACGATGACCGAGGAGCCCGAAGTGAGAGAGGTCTCAATCTTTGAGGCCGCAGAGGGGCTCGTCTTCTCCTACGGTCCCCAGCACCCGGGCACCGGTCACTTCAGGATGATCGTCAGGGTCATCGGCGACACGGTTCTCGAGCTTGACCCGGACCCGGGGTTCGTCCACAGGGGAGAGGAGAAGATGTGCGAGTACAAGACGTGGATAACCAACATACCCCACCTCGAGAGGCCCGCGATCCTTGACTCTGCTGGGATGCTCTATCCCTACTGCCTCGCTGTCGAACGGCTGATGGGGGTTGAACCGCCGGAGCGGGCCAAGTACATCAGGCCTCTGGTCGCGGAGCTGAACAGGATCGGGTCCCACTTCTACTACTTTGCCCTCTACGGGGTCTTCCTGGGGTTGACGACGCCTTTCCTGTGGTGCTTCGGTGATCGGGAGTTCGTGGTGGACCTGGTTCAGTTCATCGGCGGCCAGAGAATAACCCATTCCTACTTCGAGCCCGGAGGCGTGAGGAACGACGTGCCGAAGAAGGTGCCCGCGGAGCTGGTACAGAGGTTCAGGGCCTGGTACAGAGACGCGACTGGCAGGTCTCCCAAGGACGGAGAGCTGTCTGATGACTTTCCCAAATACGTCCTGAGGGTAATGGAGTTCCTCGAGTCGAGGCTCGAGAACTACAAGGACCTGATCCTGGAGAACGCGGTCTTCATCGACAGGACCAAGGGCGTCGGAGTGCTGACCAAGGAGATGGCGGCGGAGCTCGGAGCGGTCGGCGTCAGCCTCAGGGCCTCTGGGTTCAGGAGGGACGTGCGGATCGATGAGCCCTACGACGCGTATTCCAAATTCAAGTTCGAGGTCCCGGTCAGAACCGAGGGTGATTCGTACGCTAGGGCGTGGATCGCGTATGAGGAGATGCTCCAGAGCGTCAACATCATCCGACAGGCTATCGAGACGATGCCTGAAGGCCCTGTGAAGAACAAGCAGCACCCGATCAACCTGAGGGTGCCCTCTGGTGAGGCCGTCGCGAGGGTTGAGGCCGCTCACGGTGAGATGACCTATTACGTGCGGTCCGATGCTGCAGATAGGCCCTATAGGGTCAGGATCATGACCCCGTCCTTCAGGAACTTGCTGCTGGTTCCCTACCTGACAAAGGGGAAGAGGATCGCGGACGTCCCCGTGACCTATTGGAGCCACAACATGTGGCCGGTGGAGTGGGACCGGTAGCTCAGACCCTCAGCGCCACCATCTCCTCGAGCAGTAACAGCTCATACATCTCCACACCCTCGGACCTAGGGAATCGGGCCACTTTCGTTGGGTCAACACCGTATCGCGCCAGCAGGTCTTCAGCCCTTCCCCTGAAGGTCAGTTCCGGTGCCAGCTTCCCCTTCAGGCCCTCTACTACCGAGCTGAGGGCTTCGCTGGGATTGACCTCGGCCCTCGAGACTATCAGAACCCCCACCTCCTTCGATCCCTCCCTCACGCCCGCCCTTCTAAGGGCCTCCTCGATCTGGGTTGAGCACGCCAGATACCTCAGCACCTCAACCTCTACTCTCTTGGCTCTGTTGGTACCCGAGAGGAACGAATCGATTGCGCACATGAACGCCAGCACGATGTGCCTTTCAGAGGCCACCGCGTCCGGGTTGTAAAGCTGAACCCAGACATCCCCCTCGGGTCTCAGGTCCGCAAGCGCACCAACAGGGTCCTCTACGCCCGCCCTTACACCGCAGGCCATCACCCTGTATCCGCCATAGGACTCCGAGATCATCAGTTCACTAGGTCTCGATGGCCCTTTTACCAGTTTCTGAGGCCAGCTGATAAGCTCAATAAACGCCCATCAGTCGGTAAACGAGAGTGAAGTCTGTAGGGATCAAGGGCCTCCATCACGTAACCTTGGTGACTGGCAACTATCAGGTGAACTCCACGTTCTATGTGGAGCTGATGGGCCTCAGGAGGGTGAAGCTCTCCGTTAACCAAGACGACGTCTATCACAGGCACGCCTTTTACGCCAATCCTACTTCGACCGTTGGAAGCACGATCACGTTCTTCGAGTGGCCTCATTTAGCCCGAGGACATCCGGGACTCGGGGTGCCGCATCACATCGCCTATCGCGTCAGGTCCGCTGAGTCTCTCAGTTCGTGGTACTGGTGGTTGAAGAGCAGATCCGTTCCGGTAGCAGGACCCTTTGAGAGGTTCTACGGGTTCTCAATCTACGTGTGCGACCCTGATGGTGCGATCGTTGAGATCGTCACACCGAAGGACGGCCTGAACCTGGATTACGTGAAGGAGCTCTTGAACAGGGGAATCGAGGTGAAGCACATCGACGACGAGATGAAGCTGATAGCTTTCGACCACGCGACCATCATAGGTCAGGACGCCGAGCTCGTCTGTCGGTTCTACGAGAAGTTCGTGGGAGTTTCGACTTGGGAGAAGGTCATCGACGAAGGTGGAAGGACATACCTCGTCGCTTTAGATGACGAGCGTAACGCGTATCTGCACTACCTCATTCCTAATGAAGCGGACTACGGCCTGGTCGGGAGAGGTGCGATTCATCACGTGGCGTTCGCGGTCGACGATGAGCTCGATCAGCGGTCCATCATGAGACGCCTCAACTCCGTTAACCTCTCCAACTCTGGAATAGTCGACAGGTTCTGGTTCAGATCGCTCTATTTCAGGGACCCAGATGGAAACCTACTGGAGGTCGCAACAGTGGGACCTGGTTATGCGGTGGATGAGCCTTGGGACCAGCTGGGGAACAAACTGGTGTTACCGCCGTGGATAGAGTCTATGAGGCCGGAGATCGAAGAGGCCCTCGCAAAGCTCGATTCGGACAACCCGTTCAGATGGCCTCCAGATTTTCCCGTTTTACCTGAGGACCCAGAAGTCTACCCGCCGAGCCAAACCCGATCGAATACGCTTAATACATGATGAACTGTAGAGAGCACGTGTCGCTGAGGCTGACCGGTAAAGCAGCCGAGGGCGCTCCGACGCTCGTCGGCTTACCGGATGTGGGACTCGTGGGGACGATCGCGACCTCCTACATCGTCGCTAACTCGGACTCGAAGTTCGTAGGGAGCATCGACCTCGAGGGTGCTCCACCGGTGGTCGTGGTGCAGGATGGTAAGATATTGGACCCGATAAGGCTCTACAGGGTCGAAGTCTCGGGCAGGCCGACCTTCTCTGTCGTCTACTCAGACATTCCAGTCTTCCCACAGCTCATCTGGTCAACCGCAAAGGGAATAGTGGACTTCGCCGTTGAAACGTCGTCTGAGCTGATCGTGTCTCTTGGAGGCGTTCCGGAGCCCAACAGGTTCGAGATCGAAAGGCCGAGGGTCTTCGTCGTCTCAAACGATAGGCAGCTTGCCGAGGACCTAGCTAAGAAGGGTGGGGCAGAGCCCTTCGAGACCGGGTTCATAACTGGACACAACGCAGCCCTGATCAAAGTTGGCACCGAGCGGGGACTCAAGATTCTGTTGGTGCTGGCTCAATCCCACCTCCAGTACCCCGATCCTGGAGCATCTGCGGAGATCCTCACGTTCATCAATAAGGTCTTCAAGACGACGTACGACGTCCAGCCTCTGATTGAGCAGGCCGACTCAATCAGGCTGCAGCTGAGAGACCTCATGAGGAGAACAGCGGTCAGCATGTCAAAGATCCCGAAGGGGTTGGAACTCGAGGCTCCGCCCGGATATATCAGGTGACTTGAGACCTCAATTCTTTATAAATCCTCCGATAGTATAACATTGTAAATAGCACTATAAGAAATACGATCGTTAATGACAACGTAATAAAAGGCATCGAGGGGAAGAACTCGGTCCTAGCGGCCTCTATAATGATATGAACAAGCGGTAAGAAGAACACCAAATTCAGCATAAGTATGGATGCAGGCAATGGTATGAAGGCCCTGTCGATGTATGTCTTTCTCAGTTGGGGAGAAAGCTTTCCTATCAAGATAGCCAGCGCAGGTAGGTTGACTAAGTACGGGTAACGCTCGACGATCGTGTGGCGTTTGATCGAGAGCACCGAGGTGAAAATCGTCACGGAGGACAGTATCGCAACCAGCAGGACGAGCATCGATAGGAGCTCCGACTTTGGAGCGTATCTCGTAGGCCTGCCGGCAAAGTCGAAGTCGATCGCTACTCTCTCGGGAAGGGATTCATAGCTCAAAAGTGCATAGGCTGCAACGGCCGCTGATGCGATTAAGCTCGCCATCGCTAAAGCCCTGACGAGGTCAGAGGCGTTCGAGGTTATTCACCGAGTTCACGTGTGCTTCCCCGAGATAAGGGCTACCACCCTCTCGGCCCCCGAACGGCTCAACCTGTATGTCCCCTCAGTCTCCCTTATCAGGAGGCCGTCCTTGGCGAGCTCGGCGATTCTGGCGACGACGCTGCCGTAGTTGACAGGGAAGCCGTCGTTCCTGAGGAACTCGTATACCTCGATGGGTTTCATCGATCTCCTCCCCCTCAGGTCCCATGCGTAGTATGTCAGTATAATCTGGTCCTTCAGCGAAAGGTCCCTCGCCAGTGTGCCCATGTGGGGCACTTCGCCCATCAGGTCCAACCACCCCTCGAGGTCTATGCCGGGGGCCACCGCAGTCTGCTTCCTGATCGTCTCCATCGCTTCGAGAACTGCCTTGTGAACCTCCAGGAGTCTCTCGGCGGTCAGCTCGGTCACGTCCTCAACCTCGACTTCGTAAGCGAATTCCCTTTGAAGAGGGATCCTTACCCTTACTTTCATACGTTTATACAACTACAATACTACTTACTATATTTTACCGGCGGTAATCACCGCAGCCCTTTCGGGCGGATGGATGAGTCTCTGGCGTCAGACGTACCCGTTGGGTCTTACTGCACGCGCCTCGTTTCATTTGACCGACTCGCGAGCAGCACTGGGTATGACATTGAAGGGTTGTGTTGGTGAACAGAAGGTCTCAGATTGAAGGGTTATGTGGGCAGCTCAGCTCCCCAAAGAGGGCGGAATTTACCTTTGACTGTGACTACACGTTGGGACGTGGTAATTTTCCGTGTTGAGTTTATTATCGGGGCCGCTGTCAAGTAGGTCGTGGCGGCCGAGTCCGAACTGCGTAGGGAAGTCGAACGCATAATCGCTGAAGCTAAGAGTTCGATCGAAGAGTTCAAGGTTAAACTCCGTGAAGAGGCGAAGTCCATAGGCAAGAGGGCGCTCAAACATCAGGTGGAAAGATAAGCACCCAGCGCGAAGATCCGGACCGCGTCCCTCACATATGGGTTAACATCTGCTCGTCCTCCTAAGTCCTCGTCTATTATTCTCCAGGCTATTGAGATAGGGTCGTTCAGTTCCCGTTTCAGCCTTCTCACCCTGTCCATCCACCAGCTGACGGTTGCGGTCTCCTCGCTTAGAGCGTTCTCAGCCGGTAAACTGGGCCCGAAGTGCGGCCTCAGTAACAGTTTGGGATCGTGATCGAAGATCTTCCTGAGGCTCCGCACGTATTCCTCGTGATCGAAGCGTGGGGGGACCGTCGGAGGTATCTGTCTGACGAACAGGGGCGATTTGTGCGTCACGGCATCTCCGGTGACCACGTACCTCAACGGGTCTATCACCACGGAGAGGTGATGGGGTGCGTGTCCTGGCGTGTAGATTATCCTCAGGTTCCTGCCACCGACACTCAGCTCGTCCCCATCGTCGACGATCTCGACCCTATGCTCCGGAGCAGGACTCATTCCACCCATTTTCGCGAAGTAGAAGTCACCGAAGAGGGCGCGCGCCGCCTCTACCAGCCTCCCTGGGTCGATCATGTACTTGTAGGCCTTCTCATGGACGAGGGCCCTCGCCTTCGGGTATCGCTCAAGGATCTCGGGGAGGGCGCCGCAGTGGTCCAAGTGTGCGTGTGTGACTACGACCGTCTCCAAACCGTTCGGTTCCACACCGATCTCTCGGAGAGCCTTAATGACGACGTGCGAGGAGCTCGAGTAACCGGTGTCGAAGAGCACCCACCCCTTCTCCGTCCTGGCCAGGTAGCTCGCTATGGTCCTCGGGTGAAATGGGCCCTTGGTGTCTATCAGGTAGACGCCCTTCCCTATGTACGACCAGTTTCTGCTCAACCATCAAACCTCCTGAGCAGCTCCTCCCTCTCTGCGACGTCCATGAACTGTGTGTGCTCCGGCCCGGGGAAGGAACCGGTTTTGACCTCCTCGACGTAACTCCTGACGGCGTGCAAGATGGCGGCGGCGACGTCAGCGTACCTCTTGGCGAACGGCGGCGACCTCTCGTAGAGCCCGATAACGTCGTGCAGCACAAGGACCTGTCCGTCGCACTTGGGTCCTGCACCGATTCCTATTACCGGTATCTCGAGGGTTGAGGAGAGGTATTCTGCGACATCAGCTACGGTGAACTCAAGCACCAAACTGAAGGCACCTGCCCTTGCCACCTCTAATGCGTCCCTTATAACCTCCTCCGCGTCCTCCACCCTCTTCCCCCTCAACCTGTAGCCCGTGCTGCTGACGAAGAACTGTGGCGTCATGCCCACGTGGCCCATAACGGGTATTCCTGCATTCACGATGCTCTTGATGACCTCGCTGTATTGCCTTCCCCCTTCGAGCTTCACCGCGTCAACTCCTCCCTCCTTAACGAGCTTCCCCGCGTTCCTCACAGCCTCCTCCACGGAGACCTGATAGCTCATGAACGGCATGTCGCCTATCACTAAGGCCCTCCTGACCGCACGCGTCACGGCTCTACAGAAGGTCGCCATCTCCTCGATGCCTATGAATCGCGTGTCAGGGTAGCCGAGCACCACCATGGCCGCCGAGTCGCCGACCAATATCGCATCGACACCCGCCTCGTCAACGAGTCTGGCCGTCGGATAGTCGTAGGCCGTGATCATGGCGATCCTCTGGCCCTTGGACTTCATCCGGATCAGATGGCGCGCTGTGAGCCTCTCGGGTCGGTCCGTCAACCTCAATCACCCAGAGGCTCCTCATAGGCCGCAAGCAGTTCAAGCCTTTGTGCGATTATCGCGATCGATTCCCGCAAGTTCCTCTCGTTGTCGAAGCGATCGAGTGTTTCCCTCAGCTCCTGGGGGGAGAGGGGTCTCAACTCCCTGACCACGCGGATCAGCTCTGGAAGGGCCCTCACTACGTTGTCGACGATCGTTACGGTCGCTGCCCTAGACGTCCTCGATAGGGGGTTCAGGTCAACAGCGATGACCTTCTTGCCCATCCTCACCAGCTTCTCGGTCCGGTCGCCGTCCTCGAGGGGGACGAATACCACGTCAGCGGTGTAGATCCCCCTTCTGCTGACCAGCCGTCTGCTGCTCTCGAGACCGGGTATCTCTTCAGCGTCGTCCGTCGGAAGGAGGACTTCACCGGCTCCGTAGGACCTCAGCAGCTCACCTATCTTCTCAACCCTCTCCCTGCTCCAGTAGAACAAGTTGACCTCGAGCGGTGCGTTGAGCTCCCTCCCGAGCTCTGCCAGCTCCCTACCCACTAGCGCGGCGGTGTTGCCGTTCACCGAAATCACCGGTCTCTTTGAGAGCAGCATCAACGCCGCAGCTGCCCTCACGGCCTTCCTCGCGGGCTCATGAGTTGCCTCTCCGATGATGTAGTCGAGCGCCTCACCCCTACCATGGGCCATGAGGCCCTCCGGCACTACGATTCCCTTCTTGAAGGCCTCGACGAGTCTCTCCCTTATTGTCAGCGAGACGTAACGTGGATGGCTCTTGGGTACGTTAACCACCTCCCATCACCCAGTTTAAGGGGGACTGCGTTCCCGAAGGCCCTTTGGAGGTGGGCCCTCACCTCCTCGAGGTGGCGCGGCTCCGTGACCACGAAGAGGACTCTCTTCTTCACCGAGTAGCCCAGCATTAGGTCCTCGATCGGCCTCAGGGCGGCCTCCACTTCGTCGCTGAGAAACCCGACGCCCCTGCTGAACTCCTTGGAACACTCGAGGAACCTCTCGAGGGTCGGGTCCGAGACGAACCTCCTGAAGGCAGTCATCCCGTGATCCCTTATCCTGTCGGCGAACCTTGAGAGCATCTCGCGGGTCGACATCTCACCCAACATCGACGTCAGCACGACCACGTCGTCCCTGTTGTCAACGACCTCCGACTCACCGATGCCCGGAGCACCGGGCTTCGTCCTCAGGACCAGGCCTGCCCCAGCGTGGAGGGCCAACACGTCTCCCAGTCCGGTGACGTTCTGCACCTCGATCACGTGGGCCTTCCTGAAGGCCTCTGAGGGGTCGGACGCCGCGGCGATGGAGTTGGTCAGTGAGCACGCGAGCGCTATCGAAGCGCTGAGGCCATACCCTGCTCCCAGCCTCAGCTCCGTCTCGATCAGGTAGTCCGTCCTCCGGTCCGTCACGTCCTCGAAGTCTGGACCCCGAAACGTAGCGCCGTTAATCAGTAGCCTACCTGCACCGTTCCGGGGCTCGCAGACTATCCCTGGCTCCAGAACGACGCCCGCTCCGATAGATCCGGTCCTAAGGGGGTCCGGGCTCCACATGGGCACGAAGAAACCCGTTACGTGGGCAGGGACCCTTATCCTCCCTCCCAATGATTGCACAATAGTTACCATAGATGTTACGTTATTAAATTTCAATTAACATAAATTACGTAACTTACTTAGCGATTTGGGTGCGGCCTTCGGGGTGGCGATCTCATATAAGAGGTGATTTGCCGGGGAACAGGTGAGGATGCGCCTGGGCGAAGTTGGCGAGAGGGGCCTTCTGAGGTACGTGATACCGAGGCTCAGGAGGGTTGGCGACTACCTCTGGGGGGGTGACGATGGTGTAGACTTCCTGAGCCGGGGAAGGCTCGTGCTGACGGGCGACATGCTCGTTGAGTGCACCGATGTACCTCATGGGATGGGTTTCGGCGACGCCGGCTGGAAGGCTATAACCTCTTCGATCAGCGACCTGGCCGCGAAGGGCGCGAGTCCGCTACTCTGCTACGTCGAGCTGGGTCTCAGGCCCGATATGACCTTCGAGGAGTTCGTGGAGCTCTGGTCCGGATTGGAAGAGGCCTGCGGGGCCTACTCGGTCGCGCTGGTCGGTGGTGACACCAACGAGGCGAGGGAGCTGATCGTCGGGGTGACGGCGATCGGTTCTGCTGATCGACCGGTTCCCAGACGTGGAGCGGGTGAGGGCCAGCTGGTCGGTGTGACGGGGAAGTTCGGCCGCACGGCTGCGGGGCTTCACGCTGTCCAGCATGGAGTCGATGACCAACGGTGGAGGCCGCTCGTAAGCTCCTTCCTTAGGCCTGTAGCGCGGGTGAAGGAGGGGCTGGTGCTGTCGAGGTACGCGAGGTGCATGATCGACTCCAGCGATGGGTTGGCCGCAACCTTAGGGGAGCTCGTGGAGCTCAACGGCGTGGGGTTTTTGATCGATTCTCCTCCCACGGACCCGCTGGCCCTCGAGTACGCCGAGGCGTTCGGTCTGGACCCGTACCGTCTGGTCTTCGAGGGCGGCGAGGAGTACGAGCTGTTGTTCACGTTCGACCCACAAGACGAACGCGTGATCCGGGAAGAACTCGCCGATGTCGGTTGCGAACTGCACGTCGTAGGAAGCGTGACCGGTGACGGAAAGATCAGAGCGATCTGGAACGACAGGGAGGTGGAGGTGAGGGTGAGGGGGTGGGAGCACTTCGTCGGGCGCTGAGCCGCATGACGTGACCTCGACGACCGATTCGCTGCACGCGTACCGTGGCCTTCACCGTCGTTTCACGATTATATACGGACCTGTCAAGACGTTGACGGATTGAAGGGTTCGCCTATCGAGTACGAGAGGTATTGGGCGATGAGATACGAGCAGGACGGTGTCTTCAACGCCGATCCTGATCCCAGCAGGCCGAAGGTCTTCATTACCTTCCCCTACTCCTATCAGAGCGGGCCGCTGCACGTCGGGCACTGCTTCGCTTCCTCCAGGGCCGATGCTTACGCGCGTTACAAGAGGCTGAAGGGGTACAACGTCCTGTTCCCGTGGGCCTGGCACTGGACCGGTGAGGCCGTTGCCGGGATAAGTGACAGGCTCAAAAAGGGAGACCCTCTGCTGACACGCGTCCTGAAAGAGGTCGACGGCGTCCCCGAGGAGACGCTTGCGAAGTTCGTCGACCCGGTCGAGGTCTGCAGATACTACACCGAGGAGAACAGGAGGACCGTGAAGGCCCTCGGCCTCTCGCTGGACTGGCGGAGGGAGTTCCACACCACAGACCTCCACCCCTACTACAGCAGGTTCGTCGAGTGGCAGTACCTCACACTGAGGGAGCTCGGTCTGGTGAGGAGGGGTTCCCATCCGGTGGTCTGGTGTCCAGTCTGTCAGAGCCCCACTGGTGACCACGACCGGTTGACGGGTGAGGGGGTCTCGCCGACGGAGTTCACGTTGGTCTTCTTCGATGTCGGAGAGGCTTACCTCGCCGCCGCAACCCTGAGGCCCGAGACGATCTTCGGAGCCACCAATGTCTGGGTCAGGCCCGACGCGATGTACTCAGTCGTTGAGGCACTCGGTGTGAAGCTGATCGTCAGTGAGAGGGCGGTCGCCAAGCTCTCGGAGCAGGTAGACGCTGTAAGGGAGCTGGGTCGTCTGATGGGGAGGGATCTGATCGGCAAGAGGGCGCTGGTCCCCATCACGGGTAAGGAGGTGATCGTGCTGCCCGCATCGTTCGTCGATCCCGATGTAGGCACGGGCGTGGTCTACAGCGTCCCCGCACATGCGCCCTATGATTACGCCGCACTGAAGGACCTGAAGAGGAGGCCGGAGACCTTGAAAGAGTACGGTCTGGATCCGAAGGTGGTCGAAGAGATCGAGCCGATACAAATCGCTAGGACCGAGGGGATTGGTGCGATGCCGGCCGTCGAGATGGTCGAGTCAGAGGGCATCACTGATCAGCGCGACCCGAGGCTCGAGGGCCTCACTGCCCGAGTCTACTCCGAGGAGTTCTACAAGGGCGTGATGCTGGAGAGCTGCGGCGACGTCGGTGGCATGCAGGTCAGCCAGGCTAGGGACTTCATCAAGTCAAAGTTGTTCGAACTGGGTAAAGGTTGGAGGTTCTACGATCTAACGGAAAAGGTCGTCTGCAGGTCGGGTGACGAGTGCATCGTCAAGGTGGTCAAGGACCAGTGGTTCATCGCCTACTCGGAGGAAGAATGGAAGCAAAGGGTCAGGTCGCACGTCCGCGAGATGTACTTCTCCCCGGAGGGCGTCAGGCAGTGGGTGCTCAACGTGGTCGACTGGTTAAGAGACTGGCCCTGTGCTAGGAGGACGGGATTGGGAACGAAGTTGCCGTTCGATCCCGACTGGATCGTTGAGACCCTCAGCGATTCCACGGTCTATCAGGCCCTCTACACCATAAGCCATTACATTAACGGAGGCTCGGTCAAGCCTGACCAGCTAACTAAGGATGTACTGGACTATGTCTTCAGGGGCATCGGTGACCCTTCTGCCATCTCGAAATCGGTGGGGCTCGACCTTGAGACGCTGATTGCGATGAAGCGCGAGCACGACTACTGGTATCCGGTCGACCTGAGGGTGTCCGGGAAAGATCTGGTCCCTAACCACCTCACCTTCTTCATCTATCAGCACGTCGCGCTCTTCGGTCCAGAGAAGTGGCCCAGAGGCATAGCGGTTAACGGCATGGTCCGCGTCGAAGGCCAAGAGATGCACAAGAGCAAGGGGAACTTCATCCCGATCAAGGCCGCGATAGCGAGATACGGAGCCGACGCCACGCGTCTCACGCTGCTGCTCGCGGCAGAGGACATGGATGACCCCGACTGGAGGGAGAAGAGCGCTGCCGACATCAGGAGGGTCCTCGACCAGTTGATAGGCATCGCTAAGGAAGTAGCAGGGGCCCAGCCCGAGTCCAACGAAACACGCGTCGACCGCTGGCTCCTCGCCAGATTGAGGGTTCACCTCAGGACGATCGAAGAGGCCATGGAGATGATGAAGACCAGAACGGCCGCAAACTCAGCACTGTATCTCATGTTCAACGACTGGAGGCGCTACGTGAGGAGGCGCAGGGCAAAGCACGGACCTGCAGCGCGCGTCTTCCTCACGTCTTGGACGAGGGCCATCTCGCCGTTCGCCCCGTTCACTTCTGAGGAGATGAACAGGGTCCTCGGGAATAACGGCTACGTCGCTGTGTCGCCTTGGCCCGTCGTTGAGGTCGAAAGAGGTGAGGAGTCGCTGGTTGAGGAGGAGCTCATCGATCAGTTGATCGAGGACGTCAGGAGCATCGCAAGGCTCGTGGGGACTAATGTGCATACCGCAAGGGTGTTAGTGGCACCGGTCGCCTTCAGTCAAATCTACTCAAACGTCTTGAGAGAGCTGGCGTTCAAGGGAAAGGTTGACGTCGGGAGATATCTGGAGGACTTCGAGAGAATAGGACTGAAGGACAAGAGCGCAGCTGTAGGGCTGATAACCCGCTTCTCAACAAACGCCCAGCAGCTCTTGAACCGCTACGCCGTGGACGTCTTAACAATGGTGATGCTCAACGAGAGAACGCTCTACGCAGAGGAGGCCGATTACTTGTCCTCGGAGCTTGGTGTCGAGATCGAGGTTCTGGAAGCGGACTACCTTAACCCCGACAACAAGAGGAAGGTCTTCCAGGCTGTTCCGTTCCGTCCCGGACTAATTCTACAAAGCACGTAGCAATAAAAATCTCATACGGGTTAATCTGGTAGCATGAGTAAATTGGTGAGATGTGCACATCAACGTACTCAGCGGTGGCTCAACTGTTCTGAACGCTGAAGGGCCTCTCACATGACGCGATGCGAGAGCACGCATGATATGTGTGCAGGACGACTGATGCGTCGGTGAGTCCGGAGGGGGTTAAACTTATTGCCAACAGTTAAGCAGATAGACTTGAAATGATACCCTATGACGCGATTACTGATTTTCAGGTCCTGACGTCAGAGGACCACGAGCTCTTCAGGAAGGTCGTAAGACAGTTCGTTGAACGGTATCTGGAGCCTAGGGTCAAGGAGATAGAGGAGACCAACTCGATCCCGAGGGATCTCTTCAAGTTAGCTGCCGAGAACGGCTTCATGGGCCTCGGAATACCGGAGGAGTACGGCGGTCAGGGATCGGACTACCTCAACGTCGTGATCTACACAGAGGAGGTGAGCAGGGTGTGTCCGGCCTTCTCAACCGCGACGCTCGCGAGGGGTCTCTTCACGACGCCTGTCCTCTTCTTCGGAACCGAGCAGCAGAAGAGGAACTACATACCCCCGTTGGCGAGGGGTCAGAAGTTTGCAGCCCATGCGACGACCGAGCCCGGTGCGGGAAGCGACGTCGCCGGTGTGAAGACGAGAGCTGTTAGGAAGGATGGCGGCTGGGTCATCAACGGTCAGAAGTACTTCATAACCGGAGCGGACAAGGCCGATTACTTCGTCGTGTTGGCGAGGACCAGCGACCCTCCGAGTAGGCACGAGAGGTGGAGAGGGTTAACGATGTTCATCGTCGAGCGCGATAATCCAGGGCTTCGGGTCGGTGAGAGGATACAGGTGACCGGGCTGAAGGGCTCCATGCCATCGGAGGTGATACTGAATGACTGCTGGGTCTCAGACGACGCAGTCCTCGGTGAGCTCGGAGAGGGTTTCAAGGTAGCCATGACAACGTACGACTACGGAAGGGTCGGTATTGCAGCCCAGGCGGTCGGCGTGCTTCAAGGCGTCTTCGAGAAGAGCCTCAACTACGCAGCCCAGAGGGTAGCCTTTGAGAGGCCGATACTCGCCTTCCAGGCGATTCAGTTCTACCTCGCCGAGATGCTGAGAGACCTCGAAGCGGCCAGGCTCCTCACCTATTGGGCAGCTCATCTTCTGAACAAGGGCCTCGACGAGCGGTCGATAATCGCGGCCTCGCTGGCCAAGCTCTTCGCGACCGAGGCCGCTGAGAGGGCCTCGCTCAGGGCCATCGAGATACACGGCGGCATGGGGGTCGCGATCGACGGCATGGTCGAGAGGTTCCTCAGGGACACGCAGATCATGAAGATCTATGAGGGGACGTCGGAGATACAGAGGCTTGTGGTCATCAGGCACCTCGTGAGGAAGGTCCTAGGGTTCGAGGTCTGATCCACCGGAACCGCCTGCCCAGACTAAGCTTATTTTATAAAGCCGGACGGTTGATGAAGGATAGCCGATGGCCTCGCTGGCGAGGGTTACGGGATCGGTCGTTGCCGCCGCGATAGCGCTCTCACTCCCCGTGCTGTTGAGCGGCCCCCTTCAGTTAGGTGAGGTCCTTCCGCCTTTTTACGGGCTCTTCGCGCTTGCCGTGATCGTGGTCGTTCCCGCGGTTCTGGTGAGGTCGTTCATGGGATCCGCGGGCAGCGCTGTGCTGGGCGTCGTCGTGGCGCTGCTCTACGTCCTCCCGACGGCGAACCCGGCCTTCTACGTCAGACTTTGGGAACCTCTCTCAGGGTTTCTAGCAGCGGTCGTCCCGGAGCCCATACTGGGGGTGCTGCTTCTGGTAACCGTCGCATGCGCTGCCTCGGGGGTCGTCGGACACGTCGTCCGACCCAAGGTCGCCCCTCCTACGGCCGGGCTTGAGGTGTCAGCAGAGGCTCCTCCGCCATTGGAGGAGACCGGGGCGCAGGTAACGGCACCGGGGCCCGAGCAGGTGGAGCGATCAGAGGGGGCTGAGGGGGCTCCGGTCGAGGCGAAAACTGAGGTCGGAATGGGGGCGGCCCCGGAGGCCGCTGAGGAGGCGACGATGAAGTGCCCCGATTGCGGGTCGGAGATTCCTACCGGTGTGAAGTTCTGCCCCTACTGTGGCAGGGAGTTCTGAGGACGTCGCTCAGGTCACTCCAGGGCCTACCGCGTTTTCCGCGACTCATCCTTGTTCTCCTGACCCTTCGCGGCCTCACCGCTCAGGGTCTCAAGCTCCGGAATCGGTTCGGGCGGCGGGGTCGTGACCAGCGTGTACCCGATCCAGGCCAGTATCGAGAGCACCCCCACTACGGCCAAGAAAGCCGTGAGCTGGAGCACCAGCATCGCCCACGGGCTCAGCAACACCAACCATCCGTACAGCAGTATACCGGCGATGGACGCGATGAGGATCAGGTACCCCAGACCCTTATCACTCATCATCTGTCCTTCGCTCTTGCCGCGCATTTAAGTATTGCTATTTGAAACTGGTTGATACAGGGCAACCCGTTCTTCAGGGGTGGCACGGTGATCGATTTTAGATACGCCGCCGTGCTCTTTAGACCTAGATGCTGGTCGACCCGATCGAGCTGCTCGCTAAACCGGTGAGGGACGCGATCCTGGAGAGATTCGGTTCCCTCGTTGAGACTCAGAGGGCAGCGATACCCCACGTCGTCAGGGGTGAGAACGTCCTGCTGATGGCCCCGACCGGTTCAGGGAAGACAGAGGCTGTCATCCTTCCGATCCTCAGCGAGCTGGTCGTGAACAGGGAACTGCGACCGATCGCGGCGCTCTACATCACACCCCTAAGGGCCCTCAACAGGGACCTGCTCGACAGGGTCACCTGGTGGTCCCAGCGGCTCGATCTTGCGGTGGCCGTCAGACACGGAGACACCTCCCCCTCCGAGCGTAGAGCTCACACCCTCAAGCCTCCCCTGATGCTCATCACCACCCCGGAGACGCTTCAGTCCCTGCTAACGGGGAAGGTGCTTCGCAGGTACCTCAGCAACCTGAGGTGGGTCATCGTCGATGAGGTGCACGAACTCGCCACCGACAAGAGGGGGGCCCAGCTGTCGATCGCGCTGGAAAGGTTGAGGCTTCTCGCTGGGAGGGACCTTCAGGTCATCGGACTTTCGGCGACCGTCGGGAGCGCGGAGGTCGTCGCGAGCTTCCTCGTGGGTGTAGGGAGGGGTTGCAGGGTCGTGAAGGTTCCGATGCCCAAGGAGACTGAGGTCACGATACTCTACCCCGTTCCCTCCGGGGAGGACCGTGAGGTCGCGGAGTATCTCGGGATCGCACCGGACGTCGCGGCCCGGCTCAACGTCATCAAGTCGCTGGTTGAGTCTCACAGGTCCACCCTCGTCTTCACGAACACGAGGCCCCTCGCTGAGGTCCTCGCGAACAGGTTCAAGGCCCTCGACGAGGCCTTCCCCGTGACGATTCACCACGGATCGCTGGCAAGGGATAGGCGCGTCGAGGCTGAGCGGGACCTCAAGTACGGTGACCTCAGAGGGCTAATCTGCACTTCCAGCCTTGAGATGGGGATAGACATCGGCAAGGTGGACCTCATCGTGCAGTACAACTCACCGAGGGAGGTCACCAGGCTCGTTCAGAGGGTGGGAAGGAGCGGTCACGGTATCGGCATGCAGTCCAAGGGGGTGGTGATCGTGATGGACTCAGACGACGCACTCGAGGCGATGGTGATCTCGAGGCGGGCTAAGGCGATGCTCCTCGAGCCGACAGAGGTTGTCAGGAACCCTCTGGACGTCGCGCTTCACCAAATCGCGGGAATCCTGATAGAACGCGGCAGCGTCGAGTTTGATGAACTTTTGGGGATCCTCAGGAGGGCCTACAACTTCGCAGACCTCTCAAGGGAAGACTTGGAGATGGTCCTGCAGTTTGCAGCGGGGATAGGGCTGCTGAGGGTCCAAGACGGTAGGGTGCAGAAGCCCCCGAACCCGAAGAGGCTCTTCGATTACTACTTCGATAACCTCTCGATGATCCCGGAGGAGAGGCAATACCTCGTGGTCGAGGAGGAGAGCGGATCACCGGTCGGGACGCTCGACGAGAGCTTCGTGGCAGAGTACGGTGAGGTTGGGACTCGGTTCATACTCGGTGGAAGGGGATGGGTCATACTGAGCATGTCCGGTGACCGGATCTACGTGGCTCCGCTCAGGGAGGGTGAGGGCGCTATTCCCTCTTGGGTCGGTGACGAGATACCGGTTCCCTTCGAGGTCGCGCAGGAGGTCGGCAGCATCAGGAGGAGGTATGAGGAGATGAGGAGGGCCGGCATCGACCCGGACTCGGCGGCCTCTTCCCTCTCCGAGGAATACTCGGTGCCCATCGCGGACATGAGGAGGTCTCTGATGGAGGTGGAGGCTCACATCAAATTGGGCATACCCGTACCGTCAGACGAACTGGTGATGGTCGAGGGCGCCGGTGAGTACGTGGTCGTCCACCTCTGCGGAGGTCTCAGGATCAACAGGACCGTCGGCAGACTTCTGGCGACTTTGCTGGCGGATCGCCTCGGCGCGCCGATCTCCGTCCTCTCAGACCCCTACAGGGTAGCACTCAGGTCACGGATGCTCTCGCCCGAGATGGTCTCAGGGTCACTCGGCGATCTCGTCGACGAGGAGTTGATGAGGAGGGCCCTCGAGGGGTCGGGGGTCTTCAGGAGGAGGCTTGTCCACGTCGCGAGGAAGATGGGGGTTGTGGAGAAGGGCGCAAGCCTGCTGGACGTCAGCACCAAGCAGCTCATCGAGGCTCTGAGGGGGGCAGCTCCGTACGTTGAGGCGCTGAGGTTCACGGCCTCGACAGACTTCGACTGGGAGGGCGCGAAGAGAGAGCTGAAGAGGGTCATCGAGGGAGAGGTCCAGCTGGTGACCGTTCGTGTCGAGAGGATAAGCCCGCTGGCGGCCCTCACGGTCAACAGGTTCCTCTACGAGTTCGAGAGTCAGGCTCCTGATCGGGTCGCGAGGGTGGTGCTGAACATGGTAAGGGGAAGGCTCATGTCGGAGAGGGTGACACTGCTCTGCACCGATTGTTACTCGGCCCAGTGGGCCACTGATGTGGGGTCGCTGGAACCCAGGCCGGTATGCCCCGAGTGCAGGTCCCAGAGGCTCGGTGTTCTGAGGGGTTCCCCGGAGGCGGTCTCGTCTCTGGTCGCCAAGAGGGGAAGGGCCCAATCGGCAGAGGAGAGGGCCATCAGGAGAGAGGCCGAGAGGACAGCTCAGCTGGTCGAGCGTTACGGTAAGTCGGCGGTGGTGGTGCTGGTCGGCAGGGGGCTGTCGAGCAGGGACGCAGAGGAGATTCTGTCGGAGGAGAGCAGGCTCGTGCCCAAGCTCTTCGAGCTGATCATGGAGGCGGAGAAGGAGAAGCTGCTCCAGGCGTTCAGGTGACCGGACTCAGGTAGGCGCGGCCTTGGTGTCCATCAGCAGCCTTATCATACCCTCCTCTTCCTTCTTGACGACGTAACCCGGTACCTCTACGATTTGATCGCCGATGGCCACGCAGCCGTGAACGATGAGCTGTCGCGCGTGATGCACCGTCCTCGCGAGGCCCATCCGGTAGACGACTGTCTGGAGCCTCCGCTCGAGTACGTCCCTGACGGTCAGCTTGAGGACGTCGTCCGCGGTCGCGTTCTCGGAGATCAGCCCGTACTTCGCAAGGGTCCGGATCAACTCCGTCTCCCTTCTCAGCCTATCCTCTCCGGTCAAGACGAAGAGCGACCTAGCGATCTTCCTGTACTTCCTCAGCAAAGCTTGGGCCTTCCAGAGCTCCCTCTTGTTCCTGAGCCCGTACTCTCCCAGCAACCTCAGCTCGTCCATCAGCCTGTCGGCCCTCCACGGTTGGCGGGGCGTCTCGTAGGTCTTCCTCGGCCTCTTGGGGTCTCCCATCTGTCGATCTCCCGAAAGCCCGACCAATTAAACCTGATAACCTCGAATTGGGGCAGCTCGGGTG
Organism: Candidatus Calditenuaceae archaeon; assembly: GCA_025058225.1. Lineage (GTDB taxonomy): Archaea > Thermoproteota > Nitrososphaeria_A > Caldarchaeales > Calditenuaceae > Calditenuis. The sequence continues at coordinate 41,821 of JANXEE010000017.1, forward strand.
CGTGCTGTTCGGCCCTTCGAGGTACTTCGGTGGCGGCTCAGTCACCAGCCTTGATGAGTAGGGAACCTTGCCGTTCGTCCACCTCCCTGAGCACCCATCCCCTCCTGAGGAACCTCACCGCGATCACCGGCCTCGGCCGTATCTGATGGCCGCAGGATGGGCACTTGACCACGAACATCCTCGAGAACTCCAATAGCCTCTCCACCTGCTCCCCGGGGACGATGACCTCCTCTCCGTTGGTGGACTTGACCTCGATCGCGTAGAGCTCCCCTCCGTCAACAGCCAGCACGTCTGGTTTCAGAGTGGATTTGCCCGTACCGCTTCCCGGTGTTCTGATCGCGTAGTAACCGGGCTTGCATCTGGCGATGAACGTTCTGATGAGCTGGTACTCGCCCTCGTAGCCTATCCTGTGTCTGTACTTCCTGCTGAACCTGTTACGCGGTCTCGGAGGCACGGTATCTCGGCTCTAGTCCCCTAGCTAAAACTCTGTACCCGTAATCTGGATGTGACCTTCTCCGCAGAGAGCTCTGGGTGAATACGTTACTACCGTTGCGCGTTGAACTTCATCTGGATGGGGGACGGCACTGTAAAGTGCGACGTGGTTCTGATGCTGACAGATATCTCCTACTTTTACCCGTAAAGCCCTGATTAAAAGTGAATTCGGAGTGGTACATCATATTATCCTGAATAAGCTGCAGTAAAATTGGAAACTTGTACCTATCCGTACCTGTCTTGAAGAACGGTGATCTCCTTGACTAGGATGTCGAAGGGCCGCTGGTTCTTACTTTCAGCGTCGAAAGGCTAGTCTCAGCACTCTCCCCCTCAAGAGTTCCCGTCGCGGTTGCGCTAGTGCTGTCACGTCCCGCGGTGTAAGTGGTCGTGCTCTCCTGAGGTGTATTCCCGTTTGTGTGGTCGAGGCAGCTCTTCTCAGCGACCAGCGTCAACGCGCCACCGAACATCGTCACCTTGAGTCTCGCGAGCCTAAACCGCTCCGCGATCAGGGAGCGGAGCTCACCGACGGTCGGCCACCTGACGTATGTCGGGTAGATGAACCACACCTTCAGTCCCCTCGCCCCGGATACTAGGAACCCGAGAAACGGCGCTACTGCGAACCAGTATGCCCCCATCACGAGCTTCAGGGGCGGTCTGTCAGGCTTAGCGATGTCACATATCAGCATCTTCCCGCCAGCTCTAAGGACCCTGTGCATCTCCGATATTGCCCTCCTCAAATCGAGGGAGTCCCTGATGGCGAAGCCCGTCACTATCAGGTCGAAGGCCCTCTCCCTGAACGGCGCCCTCTCGAAGACTCCCCTCACCAGAGAGTACCTTATGGAACCTATCGCGACTGCCCTATCGCACATAACCCGCAGCGGTTCGAGCGCCACCACATCAGCCTCTCCGTTCTCCCTCAGGATCAATTTCGAGAACGTACCAGGCCCAGCTCCAGCGTCGAGAACTTTCCTCGCGTTCGGGGCTGAGGCTTCCCGCAGAGCCCTGACCCGAAGTCTGAAGTCGTTGCCCAGTGAGAGGAACCTGTTGACTCGGTCATATACGTCGACGATCTCGGCGAGGGCCTCCTCCACCACTCGCCACTTGGGCCCCAGCCCACCCAAATCCGCCGAGGACCTCCAGCCTCCGATCTATATTTTAGTTACGGGCACGATCACCGGTTGAGCTCGCAGGGCGATGGTCCCCCGCTCGATAAGACTCGGGGGCTGAAGCTGCTTTACATGAGGTCGATCTCGTCCTCGCTGGCACTGGGAGCATCACAGCCCTTCTTGGCCGTCTACGCTGCTACGTTGGGAGCATCACCGTTGACGATCGCCGCCCTTCACGCGACCATGAACCTCTTCACCAACGCGGTTCAGACTCTCTGGGGCAGGTTATCCGATGCCTCCGGTCGAAGAGTTCCCTGGATCGTTGCGGGGAGTCTGCTGGCCGCGATAACGTGGGTCCCAGCCCTTCTCACGAGGTCACCCGATCAGTTCGTCCTCATTATGGCGCTGAGGTTCGTGGCGCTGTCGATGACCACACCTACTTCTACCGCCCTGCTCGCGGACGTCTCAGACCCTGAGGAGAGGCAGGCTTTAGTCTCAAGGACTCAGATGTGGGGCACCGTCGGCGCGGCCTCGGCGACGATCGCGGTCGGCCTCTCACAGCTGATGGGGTTCGAGGGCTTCGCGGTGGGGTTCGTGATCGCGATGGTCTCCGAGGCCGTTTCGGGGTTCGTGATGATTCCCTTCAAGGAGACCGCCAGACCTCAGAAGAAGCTCGAGCCTCTACCCTCCTTCTCCGGTAATGATCCCTACGTCTCATACCTGACCATCAACACGATTTACATATTCTTCATGTCCATCTCTTGGCCACTTTTCACCATAACCATCGCGACCGTTGCAAGGCTGGACGTGCTCACGATAGCCGTTATGAACGTCCTCAGCGACGCGTCTTCGCTGGTGGCACTCTTCCTCCTTCAAAGAACGAACCTCGACTTCTCGAGGACGGTCGCTGCCATGGCCGCTACCAGGGTCTCCTTCGCGGTGGTGCCTCTCGTCTACGGATTACTTCCTAGTCCCCCCTACCTGATCGGGATAAATTTGCTCACGGGTGCGATGATCTCCCTCAACAACGCCCTCTCAACCCTTTACCTGCTCGCGGTGGTGCGTCCAGAGAACAGGGCAACTCTCACGGCGTTGGCGAACCTCGCACAGGGCCTCGGCAGCTTCTTGGGGTCCATGATAGGCGGGATACTGGTGGAGACCTTTCAGCCGACGCTGGGTTTCAGCGGCGCCCTCATAACAGTTTACCTATTATCCTCGGTGGGCAGGGCAGGATTCGGGTTGCTCCACCTGAGGCTCAAGAGGGGTGGCTCGAGTGAAACCGGCTGAGTATCTGTTGGTGGCGGTCTCGCCCTCGGAGCAGTCCCGCAGGGCCGGACGTTTAGCCGTGAAGCTGGCGAAGTCTCTAGGGGTGGAGTTGAGGGTGGTTGCCGTGATGCCTGCCCAAGTCGTCGGGTCACCACTCGATCAGCTGGTGAAATCCTCCGCGGTCGAGGCCGGAATCCAGTCGGCCGTCACGGTACCCGATTCGGTGCTGAGGCGCGACCTCGTGACGCTCAACGATCTCGTGATGGAGCTGCTCGATGAATGCGTGTCTTCAGGCGTCAAGGCGACCTATCTACCCCTCAGCTCGACCGGCGACGTCGTCTCCAGGATACTCCTCGAGGTGAAGGAAGGGTGCTGGGCGGTGGTGTTGGGAGCTGGCGAAAAGAGGCCCGGCAGGCTCGGGCACGTCGCCGAGGGTGTCGCTAGGAGGTCATCGGTGCCGGTGGTGTTGGTGCCTTGAGACACGAGGCTCCTCCCGGATCGGTCTCATCGTCGGGTAAGCGCGTGCACGGTAAGGCATCGTTAGTCAGGACCAGGAGGGTGAAGGTTGATCCCGAAAACCCGGCCGAAGAGGTCATCAAGGATGCAGCTCACGTCATCGGTTCAGGGGGGCTGGTCGCCTTCCCGACGGAGACGGTTTACGGACTGGGCGCAGATGCGCTCAACCCCGATGCCGTGATGCGGGTTTTCAGGGTGAAGGGAAGGCCTCCCGACAACCCACTGATAGTTCACGTCGCCGACCCGGATAGCGTCTACCTGCTCGCGTCTGAGGTGCCGAGGGTTGCCGATCTCCTCATCGAGCGATTCTGGCCTGGGCCGCTGACTCTGGTGTTGAAGAGGACCGAGATGGTTCCTCCCGTCACCTCTGCAGGCCTCGACACAGTCGCTGTGAGGATGCCGGCTCATGCTGTTCCGTTGGCTCTCATCAGGACGGCGGGGACACCGATCGCCGCACCGAGCGCCAACAGGTCAGGCTCTCCAAGCCCGACCACTGCAGACCATGTGATGAGGGACCTCGAGGGAGAGATCGAGCTGGTCCTGGACGGTGGCCCCACAGAGATCGGCGTCGAGTCGACGGTCCTCGACGTCACGGTCGAGCCTCCTGAGGTGCTTAGGCCCGGAGGGTTACCTGTTGAGGAGATTGAACGGGTAATAGGTAGCGTAAGGGTCCCCGATTGGGCGAGGGGTCTGGAGCGGTACGCTTCGAGGCCGAGGGCTCCGGGGATGAAGTACAGACATTACGCTCCCAAGGCCAGGTTGGTACTCGTTGAGGGGAGGCCGCAGGACGTCCGTTACAGGGTTCAGGAGCTGGTTAACGAGTTCACGAGTAAAGGCATCAGGGTCGGGGTGCTGACCACAGATGGTAAGCGCTACGAGAACGCAACGACGGTAGACCTGGGGCCCTCGTGGGACCTGAGGGCGGTAGCGAGATCGCTGTTCAGCTCGATAAGGGCGCTCGACGAGTCTGGTGTCGACGTCGTCGTCGCAGAGGGTGTGGAGGAGAGAGGTATGGGACTCGCGATAATGAACAGGCTCAGGAAGGCCAGTGGAGGCGAGATAGTCTACGTCTGACTCAACCTTTCTTCTGTTTTTCTAGAAACCCCTCGCGGATCAGGATGAACTTGGGCTCTACGCGCATCAGGTCGTGTTCGTTGTCGTAGACCCTCGCGATCACCCTCGATGTCGCCCTTCCGGCTGGAGACCAGACCTTCACCACTACGAGTCTCTCAGACTTGGCGTTGAGCACCGTCGCGAGTAGCTCCCTGAGCTGTGACCTGCTAGGCGTGCCTCCTCTGTTGTTGATCTCAACCAAGTACTCGGTTCTCTTCAGCAGCTCGTTTCTGTTGGTCGCGACTATCCTGTATTCAGCGAAGGTCATGCGGTCACTTCACCACGAGAGCGTTGATCTGGACTATCGCGTCGCCTATCGTGTTCCCCCTGACCGAGACCCTCTTCCTCAAGCCCCTGACCGCCCGACGGTTCCTCGGCTTCTTCCTCTTGGAAGGTGGTTTCCTTCGGGCCCTGAAGCCAACGCCCCTAGTGAGCAAGACGCTCGCGAGCCTGGTTCCGCTAACGTCTGACCTCATCGGAAAGCCTGCGAGGTCGCTTCCGCCTGTTATCTTGATCCTCACGTCGCCCAGCCCCAACGGACCGCCCTCGATGACGTCGCCGATCTTCTTCCCCCTGAAGGCGAGGAACTGCTGCTGCGTCAGCTGTATCGTCTTAGAGGTGCCCGTAGACGGGTCTGAGAGGACGAGCCTCGGTGCGCTCACCTTCTGGGACATTCCCTGACCTCTACCCCGACTCCCTATTTGAACTGCTCGCTGGAGGAGACGTTCCTCTGGGCCCTGTTGAGGACCTCGGTGGTGCTGAGGTTCGGGGTGAGAGGAGCCCGTGGCGCCCTCCTGATCTCCACCCTGAGTCCTCTTGCCTCGCAGAACCTCCTGAATTCCTGCTCGATCGCAAATTGGTCATACCCGAAGAGGACGACGTCGGGCCTGACGCGCCTCATCACCTTCTCGAAGCTGATCGGCCTGTATCCCATGATCACCCTGTCGACGTATTTGATGCTTGAGAGGACTAGGAGGCGCTCCCGCTCGTTCATCACCGGCTCCCTTCTCTTCCTGTTTCTGATGGTCTCATCCGATGCCAGCACGACCACCACCTTTCCCCTCTTACCGGCAAGCCGTCTTGCGTATTGGAGCAGGTAGACGTGCCCCGGGTGAACGATCTCGAACGCGCCCGTCGTCAGGACGGTCTTCTGTCTCACCACTCGAACCTCACCGCCCCGAGCAGCCTAAGAGCGTCCAAAATACCTTCGGCGTAGGAGACCGCCACCAGCGCGTCCTCCTCCCTCCCCGAGTTGAGGAAGTGCTCCGCGTCAGAGAGGTAGTCAGATACCGTCTCGATAGCGCGCCTGACCGACGTCGATTCCACGCCGACCTCGAGCTTCATGACAACCGACTTGGCCTTCGCTAGATACTTCGCGGCCCTCACGTGAGTAGGGCTCTTGACGCTCGCCGGCTTCACTTCTGACCTCAAGACCTCTCTGAAGAACTCCCTCTCCCCCGGTCCGAGCTCAGCAGGTAAAATCAGGACGTGTGGTGGCGGCGGTAGGTCGAGGTGCTTGAGGGCGCCCAGCCTGACGACGCCAACTTTCTCCTCCTTCATTCCGATCCTAGCACCGTAGACCACCGGTGCGTCCTTGAGGGCCCCGTCGGCATCAGAGCGATCAGCACTTTCCAGCAGCATCTCTGCAGCCTCCTGCGCCGTCAAACCGCCTCCTGCTGTGTCAAGCAGGACCATCGTGTGCAATCCGAGCGTCGCGTTCGTCATCACTACCTTCCAGATGCCCCTCAGAACTTCCACCTCAGCACCCCGGGGCAGAGTAACGGTCCGGCCGAACTTGTAGGGCGATAGTCCGGACCTCGAGATCGCAGCGCTGAGTATCGAGACCCCGTGGACCACCCTCCATGGAATACCGGACCTACACGCCTCCACGATCAGCGAGGAGTGCGTCGTGGCCACCAGAGGATCACCGGGCACCACCACTGCAACGTCCTCATCGGCAGCCCTGTTGATCAGCTCCCTCGATCGCTCCTCGAGCGTCGCCCTCTCGGCCATCACGAGCCTGTCGCCGACTCCGTCTCTGATCGCGTTCAGCAGATCATCGTCTATGAAGCTGGTGTACGTGTCGAGGTAGACGGTGCTGGATCTGCTCATCGCCCTCCAGGCCTCATCCGTCACGTAGCCCCTAGAGCCCAGTCCTAGCCCGATCAGCCACAACAACCTGCACTCACCCCCGATTCCACATCCCTCTCATGTCGTCCTGACAGCTCGGGAAGGGAATAATTATGGGCTAGGTGCTTTTGAGGTGAATGAGGGTCGTGGTCATAGGCGGTGGTGCGGCCGGTGCCTCTGCGGCTGCGAGGGCCCGTCGACTCGCACCGGATGCCGAGGTGACGCTGATCGAGGCCTCAGGCATGATAACGCACGCACCCTGTGGAGTCCCCTATGCCCTGAGCGGACTTGTGCCGTCCTACCGGATGTTGAGGACCTACTCCCCGGAGAAGTTCGCCTCTGAGAGGGGGATCGGCGTCCTCACGAACTCCGTTGCTCAGGACGTTGACCCGGACGGCCGAACGGTGCTGGTCAGGCGAAATGGTGAAACTGTTCGGATTAAATGGGACGCGCTGGTACTCGCGACCGGCGCAAGACCTCTGGTACCCAGGATTGAGGGGTTAGAGGACGTGAGGCCCCTGACCTTTAGGCACCCTGAAGACGTTCCCGGAGCCACCTCTAGGCTTGAGCGTGTGAAGAGGGTCGCGGTGATAGGCGGAGGCTACATAGGCGTCGAGCTCGCTGAGGCGTTGGTCGACATGGGAAAGGAGGTCTCTTTGTTCGAGATGATGGAGAGACTTCTGCCGGGGCCATTTGACCCCGAGATCTCTCGCGTCCTCGAGGAGAGGGTTAGGGGTGCAGGCGTTAGGGTCCACCTCTCGGAGCCCGTGAGGGCTCTGTCGCGGCGTAGCGAGGGGGTCGTCGTTAACACCGACTCTGGAAGTTACGAGGTTGACGATGTCGTCATCGGTGTCGGCGTCAGACCCAACGTGGATCTCGCGTTGAAAGCGGGTGTGAAGTTGGGCGCAACGGGCGCCGTCGAGACGGACGACCTCATGTCTACCAACGTCGATGGAATCTTCGGTGCAGGCGATCTGGTCGAGAAGTATCACCTCGTTCTGAGGAAGAAGGTCTGGATGCCTCTGGCCCCTGCCGCGAACAAAGAGGGTCAGGTGGCTGGAGCCAACGCGGTATCTAGGGGCTCCCTGCGGATGAGGGGGATAGTTGGGACTGCCGTCACGAGGTTCAAGGACCTCTACCTCGCGAGGACAGGGCTCGGGCAGGAGGAGGCTTCCAAGAACGGGTTCGACGTCGAGTCAACGACGATCGTCGCCAAGACCAAGGCAGGCTACTTCCCCGGAGGCGTTGAGGTGACCGTTAAGATGATCGCCGAGCGCGGTTCGGGGAGGGTGCTGGGTCTCCAGGCCGCGGGGAGGGACCCGGTGGTCGCGGCCTACGCGGACATCGCAGCCGTCGCCATCGAGAGGCGCATGAGCACGGAGGACGTCTTCTTCTCGGACATCGGCTACATGCCGGCGACAGCTCCGGTGTGGCACCCGCTGATAGTGGCCGCGAGGACCCTGTCGAAGGGCCGATTCTGAGACGATGGAACGCTCATGACCAACTGACCAGGAACGCACCCAGGGTGACCGTCAGAGCTCCTGCAACAGTCCTCGAGTCGATGCGTTCAAGCGCCCTGGCGAAGCTCACCGTAATTAGCAGCGTGAAGAGCGGGAACGTCTGGGAGAGCGGGACAGCGATGCTCACAGGTGTCAGGTAAAGGGCCCCCCAGAAGGAGAGGCTGGCGGTGCCATTGGCGGCGCTTCCGATCAGCGCGTACCTATTCCTCAGTGCCCTTGACACACCACCCGTAAAGAGTGTCAGGGGAAGCACCAAAAGCAGCGACGTGGAGGTGCTGAGGAGATACGTCAGGAACGGCGAGCCTATCTCAACGTTCGCTACCCTCGCGAAGGTCGCACCTACGGCAAAGACCAGCGCTGCTCCGACCGACGCTGTCACTCCCCTAGTCCAGTCGCGGTGAGAGTCGTTCTCCCTCTGCCAGGAGACGAAAGCAACACCGAGCGCTATCATTACGCACCCCAAGAGAACGATCAGGTGCGGCGACTCGCCCGCGATTACCACCGCTGTCAGGGGGGCGACTACGGACTCTGATGCGGCGATGGCGTTGGACCTAGAGGCTCCTATTTTGCTGATCCCGTAGTACCAGAACAACCTTCCAAGCCCGAAGACCAGTATCCCCGCTATCACCGCCTCAGCTGCACCACCGCCTATCGCAGGGACTCTACGCTCTGCTGAGAACTCAATCAGTGTTCCCGCGAGAGCCATCAGGAGCCCCATCATGGAGGCCGTAGCGGAGGCCGCCAACGGCGACAGGTCCATTGTGGCCCTCCTCATGGCGACCGACGTCAGGGCCCAGAGAAAGGCCGTGATCAGGGCCAGCGTGATACCCAAGGGCTCCATCGTTTTCCGGATCGGTAGGGAATTCGATAATATACGGATATCCGCTGTTCCAAGAGTAGAAGTGTGGGTTCGAACGGTTCGGAATGATAGGGGTTTTGAGTGGGCGCAGCGTTTCACCTGATGATTTGAGGGCGGTGGTTCTCGCAGCAGGAATGGGGTCGAGGATGAACCCGCTGACCTCGGAAAGGCCTAAACACCTCCTTCCAGTCGCAGGCGAACCGGTCCTGAAGAGGACGGTGAGAACTCTATTCGGTGTCGGCGTGGAGGAGGTCGTCATGGTCGTGGGTTATCTCGCGGAGAAGGTCGTCGCGGCCCTCTCGGAGTTCGGGAGCGACAGGATTAAGTTCGTGAGGCAGGAGGCTCCGCTCGGAACCGCGCACGCGCTGCTCTCGGCGGGCGAATTCGTCTCCTCCGAGAGACAGTTCCTGCTTGTCTACGGAGACGTCACCCTGAAGCCGGAGCCCGTCGAGCGGCTCATCGAGACGGTCCGGTTGAAGTCCTTCGACGGTGGCGTCTTGGGTGTGCTCCGGCCCGATCCGTGGAAGTTCGGGACGCTCTTGGTTAAGGACGGTCTGCTTCAGGGCATTCTAGAGAAGTCGAGGGAGGTCAGGCCGCCGGCGATCGTCAACGCAGGCATCTACGTCCTTCCACGTGAGGTGGTGGATGTCTCGCGGAAGATCGGCCTCTCTCCCCGAGGCGAATACGAGTTGACCGACGCCTTGGTCGACTTGGTCAGAACCGGGAAGAGGATAGCTGTACTCGAGGACCCCGGCGATTGGTGGTTCGATCTCGGAGGGCCATCGGAGCTGCTCAGAGCGAACGTTGAGACCCTCGCAAGGGAGCTCGGCAGCAACAGCTCCATACGCAGCGGTGCGATCATCAACAGAGGCGTCTCCGTCCTCTCGTCGTTCGTCGGGGAGGGTGCGTTCGTCGGCGAGGGCTCCTTCATCGAGCTCTCGGTCCTCATGGGCTCAACCAGCGTGGGCAGGGGCTCGAAGTTGCAGAAGACACTGGTGTTGGAGGGCGCGAAGGTAGGTCGGGGTGCGAGGCTGGTCAACTGCATCTTGGGGCCCGAATCCTCAGTCCCCAGTGGGGTTGAGCTGACTGGTGATCCCGGAGAACCAGTTGTAATTCCGCCGCACTCGACTTACAGGCCCTGAGACCGACCCGCGGCTGCCCCGAACTCCCGCGCGGCCCTCGCCAACAGCCTCGCGACCCTCACCGGTTCAGGCACCTTGCCGCTGAGCGTGAGTGAGTTCAGCACGACCTCCGTCGCCCTCCTGGAGACCCCCTCCCTCCTGACGTAGACGACCTGTCCGGTCTTGAGCCTAACCTCCTCCCTCTCCCCCAGGGATCGGTAAACCTCGAGCCTCGCTTCTGCGTCGTCGGAGAACCTCGATGCTATCAGGTCCTCAAGGCCCCTTGATGGCCTGAAGGTCACACAGAGGATCGGTAGCGACAGTGACTCCGATAGCTCCTTGACGTCTACGAGGTTGAAATAGCTGATTATGCAGCCGCCCAGCATCAGAAGGTTGATGTCGTCCCTGTCGAGGGCCTCGTACATCCTCTTTATGGACTCCGTCGAGTCCATGCCGCCAACCTCGCACGACCCGATGACCATGCCGTCAACCTGTAGGTCAGCCCTCATCACTACGCCTCCCAACACGGCCCGTGAATCGGTAGGTCTGAAGCTCTCGGCCACCCCGAACACCCTGTAGGCACGCTTGAACGGGTTGAACGATCTGAGCTTAACCGTCTCATCCCGGGACGTCATTCCACGACTTAGCCCCCACAGCCCCCGCTATACGCCTTCTCAGCCGGTCGGGGCATCACTCGCTCCACGGGAAAGGTCAAAATTTCGATGCGGAGCTGGGTATAGGGATGAAGGCGAAGAAGTCGGAAGATTTCTCCGAGTGGTACAGCGAGGTCGTCCAGGAGGCTGGCTTGGCAGGTTACGCGCCGATCAAGGGGTTCGTTTACTTGCCGCCCTATGGATACGAGCTATGGGAGCTCATAAGATCCCACTTCGACGAGAGGTTCAGGAAGTCCAATCACAGGAACGCCTTCCTACCGATCCTGATACCTGAGTCGCTCCTGAGGAAGGAGGCCGAGCACTTCAAGGGGTTCACACCCGAAGTCTTCTGGGTCACTACGTCTGGTGACGATCAGTTATCGGAAAGGCTAGCGGTGAGGCCGACGTCCGAGACGCTGTTTTACGCTACCTTCGGGAAGTCGATCAAGAGCTGGAGGGAGCTGCCAGTTTTGGTCAACTTCTGGAACTCGGCCCTCCGGGCAGAGATCAAGTCCACCAAGCCATTCGTGAGGACCTCGGAGTTCCTGTGGCAGGAGGGGCACACGCTCCACGCGACGAAGGAGGAGGCCGATGAGGAGGTGATGAGGATGCTGAACATCTACAAGGCGGTGATCGAGGAGAAGCTCGCTATACCGGTCATCGCCGGCTACAAGTCGGAGCTCGAGAAGTTCGTCGGGGCCCTCTACACCACCACGTTGGAGGCCGTCATGCCTGACGGCAAGATCCTCCAGATGGCTACCTCCCACAACCTCGGTCAGAACTTCACGATCCCGTTCGACGTGAGATACCTCGGTCCCGACGGTCAGATGCACTACGCATGGAGCACGTCGTGGGGGGTATCGTGGAGACTGATAGGCGCTGTGATAATGGTCCACGGCGACGACCGAGGGCTTGTACTTCCTCCGGAGGTGGCACCGATACAGGTTGTCGTCATACCCATCTTCTACTCCGACGCTGAGAAGGAATCTGTCATCGAGAAGTGCAGAGAGATCGTACTGAGGCTTCAGAACGCCGGCATCAGGACGCATCTCGACGACAGGACCGATTACACTCCGGGATGGAAGTTCAACGAGTGGGAGCTGAAGGGTGTGCCTGTGAGGGTGGAGATCGGGCCGAGGGACCTCTCGGAGGGGAAGGTCACGCTGTTCAGGAGGGACGAGCTGAAGAGAGCGCGCGTCGACGATCGCGTACTGGTGGACGCTGTCAGGGAGCTCCTGTCGGAGGTCCAGAAGAACCTTTTCAGACGGGCCCGTGAGACCCTCAACTCTATGGTCAGTGAGGCCAAGTCCATGGAAGAGTTCACGAGGATCCTCGAGATAAGGGGGGGCTTCGTGAAGTCGACCTACTGTGGTTCAAACGATTGCGAGTTGCGGATCAAGGACCTCACCGGCGCGACTGTCAGAGCGATCCCCTTTGAACGCGAACCCCTCCTCTCTAACTGCATCGCATGTGGAAAAGAAGGGAAGGTCACCGCGTATTTCGGCAGGGCTTATTGAGTGGGCCATTTCATCCAAGGTGTTCAGTCGGTGAAGGTCTTTGGTTGAGAGGCCCGGCCTGCTGGAGGGCAAGTCGTGCGCGATCCTCGGTGCGACGAGCGAGGTTGGTAGGGAGACGGCGCTGCTGTTCGCCAGAGAGGGCGCCAATCTACTCCTCTCGGGGAGAAAGGAGTCAGTCCTTCACGAGTTGGCCAGGGAGTGCAGAGGAACGGTGTCAAGGGTTGAGGTCCTACCGCTGGACCTGAGCCGTCATGACGCACAGGACCAACTGATCCGTTCGGTCTCGGAGACCTTCGGACGGCTCGACGCGCTCGTGAGCTACGTTGGATACCCCTTGGAACAGGAACTCTGGTACAAAGGGATAGGTGAGCTCGGTGAGGAGGTACTGGAGAGGGTCCTCAGCGTCGACCTTCTTGCCAACTTCAGGGCCGTCTCGAGTTTGCTCCCCTTTCTGGAGGGTGGGGCCCTCATCCTCACCTCCTCCACTCCAGCCCTCAGCTGGTACAGGTACGGATCGGTCTATTCGATCGCCAAGCTCGCGGTCATCGGGCTGGTCAGAGCCGTTGCCGCAGAGTACAGGCGCTACAAAGTCAGAGCCTATGGTCTGGCGTTAGGGAACATCAAGACATCAGCAACCTACGACGTCTTGAAGGAAGAGGATAGAGTTGCTTTAGCAGAGGAGTCGCCCATGGGGAGGTGGGGGGAGCCCTCCGAAGTCGCGAAGGTCGCCTTGGCGTTAGCCTCCGACCTCTTCAGCTTCGTCAACGGCCAAGTGATCGTCATCGACGGTGGTACCTTAATGCTTGGGTAAGAAGTTAGTATTTCATAAGGCTCCGAAATGTAAGACATGCTTCGTGGCTTGTTTTCAAATATAATTTCTAGGGATAATCAATTATCATAACGTAACTACATCGAAGTAGTCACACGATGATGTTCTCCTGTCCCTGTTCCTTAAGCATTTTCCACAACTCCGACCTCACCTTCTGTATTTCAGGGGACTCGGGGTCACGAGGGCGCTCGGCGTTTACCTCGATGATTCCTATAATTGAACCGGGTCTTTTCCTCATCACGGCGATCCTGTCGGAGAGGAATGCGGCCTCCGACAGACTGTGTGTGACGAAGACTATCGTTTTCTTCGTTACCATCCAGAGCTTCGTGAGCTCTATACCAAGCTGCAACCTCGTCTGCTCGTCGAGGGCCCCGAAAGGTTCGTCCATTAAGAGCACATCAGGGTTCACGGCAAGGGCGCGCGCGATAGCCACCCTTTGCTGCATTCCACCGGAGAGCTCGCCGGGATACATGTACTCGAAACCCCTCAGTCCGACCAACTCGACCAATTGCTTCCCGACGCTGACACGTTTCTTCTTCGGTAGCCCCTGCATCTCCAGCCCGAAGGCAACGTTGTCGAGCACCGTTCTCCAAGGAAGAAGCAAGGGTTGCTGGAAGACGTAGGCTAATTTCCCGGGCATCGGCCCTTTTAGCTCGGTGCCGTCGACGAAGACCTTGCCGGAGGTCGGTCTAATGAGCCCAGCTATTATGTTAAGGAGCGTCGACTTTCCGCAGCCGGACGGTCCGATAATTGTGAAGAACTCGCCCTGTCGCACATTAAGGCTTACGTCCTTAAGCGCTTCTATTGTGCTGTTGCCTATAGAATATCCGTGCGTTATAGACTCCACCCTTATCTTCGTGTCACTCATTGTCAGGAACCTCAAGCTAATTTCTTAGATATATTATTTGCGTTACCGTGGGGGGCGATGTAGGTAGGTTGAGGCTGTGGTACGGCACCTCGCGTCGTGCTGGGGAATGGTCTCACGATCTTCGCACCGCGCATCGCGTGGTCGCTCATTATGGGTGATCTCGGGTTTGATTGAGTTCCTAGATTCCGTTCAAGACCGTCAATGAATATTTATTAAGTTCGCGCCAAGGGAGGGGCGAAAAGTATGACCAAGGGAGATATAAGATCTGCTCGCGTCATCTTCGATCCGTATCCCATAAACAACGGAATCGCGGTTGACCCCGACAATGACTTGGTCGTGGTCTCGGATGTGAACAAGAAAGGGCTGCTGATGTTCGACAGGACTGCAGGGTCGGTTTCTGACGACGCGGTCATAAAGCCCAAGCGCTACATCATCGGCGGACTTGAAAACTACCTAGGGTTCGTGGCGGGCGTCTCAGTCGACCCGAAAAGGGGGGAGATCTACGTGGTCAACAACGACATAGAGGACTGCATGAGCGTCTTCGACTACGAGGACGACGGCGCTGTCCTTCCGAAAAGGGTCATGATGGTCCCTCATAGAGCCTGGGGCGTTTCCGTAGGGGAGAACGAGGTCGCGATCTCGGTTCAAACTTTCGGTGTCGTGGTCTTTCCGAAGGAGGGTCAGGGATGTCCGGCGCCCACGAGAAGCATACTGGGGATAAACTCCGGGATGGCAGATCCACACGGAATCTTCATGGACGAGGTTCACGGCGAGATCATAGTCGCCAATCACGGAAACTGGAATCAGGAGGGTGCAAGGTACGGTATGGAGTCCTCAACCGAGATAGGGTGGGAGGTGAGAATGGAGTACGGTGGCAGATATCTCATGCCATCGATCACCGTGCATCCGGTAAGCGCAAACGGCGATGTTCCACCCACCAGGACGATTAGTGGCCGGTCAACAGGCCTCAACTGGCCCATGGGGCTGCACCTAGACAGGGGATCAGACGAAATAGTGGTTGCTAACAACGGAGACGACTCGGTCGTCTTCTTCAAGAGGAATGACAACGGCGACGTCGCACCGCACAGGGTCATCCGTGGAGAAAAGACGGGGCTCAGGAGGCCTGTGAGCGTCTTCGTGGACGAGCAGAACGACGAGCTTTGGGTCGCCAATTTCGGCGACTACAGCGTCCTAGTCTTCGAGAGGGATGTCGAAGGCAACGTGCAGCCGAAGCGTGTCATCAGGACCGCACCCAAGGGAACACCGATGATAGGGTTCACCAATCCGATGGCTGCCACCTATGACAGCAAGAGGAAGGAGTGGGTCATAGCGAACTGCGTCACGCAACCGAGGCTCTACACTTTGGATGTTAGCTTCAGCGGGAACGGCACGCCAAAAAGGATGGTTGATGGTCAGAGGACCAGACTGACCAGGACCATGCACGGCATAGCTTACAACCCTGCGAAGGACGAGCTCGTGATTCCTGCGCCTCTCGCTGCGGCCGTCCTCTGCTTCAAAGCGAACTCTGACGGTGAAGAACCCCCCATCAGGACCATTCAGGGACCCCGAACGACGCTGATCTTCCCGCACGTTGTCAACTTGGACTTCACCAGACAAGAGATCCTCGTGGGTGATCCGGGCAGGGGAGCGGTGACGGTGTTCGACGTCAACGCCAACGGCGACACCACACCTCTGCGCTCGATATCTGGTCCCAACACGGGTTTAGATTACGTGGTCGGTGTAGGCGTTGATCCTGAGAACAGGGTAATGGCGGTCGCCAGCTGTGCTGTGGGAAGAGTGCCGAACGCAAGAACAGGGATCTTCTTATTCGATTGGAACGCGAACGGTAACGTGAAACCCCTGAGGGTGATATCAGGTCCGAAGACCGGGATCCAGACGTATCCCTGGGGTCTCCAGGTATACAGAGGACACGTCTTCGTGGCCATCGGGAACTTCACCTATCTGCCTTGCTTCAGGCTGGACAAATGTATCCCCGGCAGGTCATACCTTCAGCCGACACCGTGGAACACTGATGGCTTCATAGGGGTCTGGAGCGTGCTGGACGACGGTGACGTTCCGCCTAAGGCGACTATAAGGGGTCCCCTGAGCGAAATATGCACGCCTGCCGCATTGGTCATCAATCACGAGTCAAAAGAGCTCTTGGTGACCGACAGCGTTAGGAACGCGGCGTTCGTCTACAGAATAGCCGACGTTCTGGAGAACCTCTGAGCTCCTGACGCATGGTTTCGCGTCTCCACGTGTGTGATGGTAAAGGGTTGTGCCCCGGGTCAATATCCCGAGTCCTCTTAACGAAGTTACTGCAGGGACAGGTTTAAATCCCTAGCCATGAACTGAGGTGTCTGGAATGCGTACTTGCCCCGAGTGCGGAGGGGTCATGGTCTACGAGCGATCGTCTAAGCTGTATTCGTGCACGTCGTGTGGGACCGCGATGAACTCCCAAGAACTGCTGGAGGCGAGCGAGCGCGCAAGGTCTGAGCGCGACAAGGTCGAGAGGGCCAAGCGGTGGAAAGACGATTACCTTGCGTGGTGGCTCTCGAGTAAAGAGTGATCACCTGAGGGCACGGCCACGCAACGGATCTCTTCTCGCGTTGCTCTTCTCATGGGACGTCTCGACGTCCTCAGGGGTTCAGAGAACGTTGCGCAGATCGCTTATCACCATTTAACGGTTATTCAAAAATCGCCGGTCCACCTTAAATTGACCCTGATAGGCATCGACACGGTTGAGCGCTTTGAAGGCCGAGCTTAAGCTCATGAGGATCGAGGAACTGAAGGAGCACGAGCAGTATGACCCGGTGCACCTAGAGGAGCTCTTCGCGGAGATCGTCAGGGACGGGGTTCTGAAGAGGCCTATACTCGTCGACGAGCGGACGAAGACCATCATCGACGGCCACCACCGATATAACTGCATGAAACGATTGGGGAAGCGGTATATCCCTGCTTACCTGATCGACTACAGGAGCGAGGATCTCGTCGTTGAACCTTGGGACAACCGCCCGCCGGTGACGAAGGAGGACGTGCTCAGGGCCGCACTCACAGGGCAGAAGCTCCCGCCGAAGTCATCCAAGCACATGGTCAAAATTGGTGGGGTACTGCAACACGTGACGTACATCGAGTACGAAAGGCCCACTCCGCTAAACGAGATACCCTGACGACGTCCTCAGGAGATCGATGCGATCTCGTCCCTGAGTTCCCTCGAGTTCCTCACGAACCTTACGCCGCCTCTCTTCACTAGGTCCCTGTACTGATCGATCCTCTCCTTCAGGTCTCTCATCATGTCGGCCAGGTAGTTGAAGAGGTACTCCTTGATCTCTCCGCTCAGCATCCTACCAGACCCGTATTCCTCCTCGATCCGGGAAAGCTCCGAGTCGTCCCTCATCAGGAACCTCAATATCTGGTACGGGACGTCCACCTCTAAGTTCGCTCCCAACCTCCTGTGGACCTCTATCGGCTCCCTGCCACCGGAGAAGGCCTTGAAGACCTTCCTTCTGAGCTCCTGTGCGTCATCCTCCGGTATGAAGATCGCGGAGTAGGGGTCGCTTTTGCTCATTTTTCCCTCGCCCCTCAGACTTGGAACGTCCCTGATGTACGCGCCGATGATGGGTTTGAACTGGAAGTATGGTGTTCTCCTCACGTAGTCCCTCGCCAGCCGGAGGTGAGGGTCTTGGTCGAGACCTACGGGTATAACACCCGGAACGTCGCAAACGAGCTGGGGGAAGAGGACATCTCCTATCTGGTAGAGGCTTGAGACGATCCGTGAGGGCTCCGCGTTACCGTACACCGCTCTGAACTCGCTGAGGGTTATCTCCCTCGCAGCGTCAGCTGCTATTCTATGCACATCTATGTTATCTGATTGGAAGTAAAAGATCGTTTCCTCAGGGTCTATACCGAGTGCTAAATACGTGGGTATGTGGTTCTCCAAGGCGATCCTCCTACCCTCCTCTAGCCCTACGTTCCTGGTCGAGAGGGACTCCAAATCCGCTACGAGTAGCACCGTGAACTCGGCCTTTGACGCGAAGCACTTGACCGCTTCGACGACTGCCATCGTTCCGAGGTGTATCCTGTCATGGGAGGGCATTATTCCAGTGAGGACGTAATATTCAGACGTCGTTAGCGCGCTTCGCAGTTCCTCCTTCGTCCTCGCGGAGAAGATTATCCTCCTTTTTATGAAGTAATGATCGATCGGTAGTTCACTCGGGTCCAGCTCCGTGAGTCCGAACTCCTCCAACAGCTTGGCCTCTCTAGAGTTCTCCAAAATCGGTTGCCTCCCAGCCCGAGGGGATGGTGGTCTTATTTAGAACTTAACCGTCAGCGACCGTCGCTGGAGGAATTCGTCTGAGTAAAGGCGGTGAACCGCGCGCCGGGGGCGGGACTCGAACCCGCGCGCCCCCCGAGGGGGCAGCGGCTCACGCGTCGTCTGGCCAGAGGTCACGATCTCGAGGCCGCCCCAATAGCCGCTATGGGACCCCGGCTCCGAGTTACCTCCTCATCGGTCGCTCTTAACTCTGTGAGCGGCCCTGGCCCTGTAAACCCTGACGGAGAAGACTGCGAGTGCGATCAGCTGGGCAGCCGCTACGAAGGCCAGCGCCAGCGTGAAGTCGGTGGGCGTGTAGACAACCAGCTCGACCTCCTGCTCCCTCGAGGCGTTGAACAGCTGCCTCGCAGTGCCCCATTGCGTTTCGGCGGTCACGTTGTAGACGTAGGCCGGTATCCTGAGAGTGGCAGCGCCGTTGAGCTCGATCGAGAGCGACCCGTTGAGCGAGAGCTTCGCCTTTATGGCATCCGGATGGCCAGCCAGCCTCACCCTCAGGAGCACCTCCGACATCGGAACTGCTAAGACCGTCTCCCTTCCCGGATACAGCGTCACCTCACCGATCGCATCGGACACATCGATGCCCCCCACGGTGACGGAGGGCGTTACCGTTAGAGCGTCATCGACCTGTCGGATCTCCCTGAAGTCGAACCTCTGGGGGACCAGCACCGTTACAGCTCCGTCCCTCACGCTGACGAACCCCTCTACGTTAAAGGAGTAGTAGTCGATGGTTTGGCCGGTCACCGCGTCGACGACCTTGACCTCGTACAGCGGCAAGTTGAGGTTTATCGACTCCATCGTGCCGGTCTCGTAGTTCAAGTACACCAGCCGAATGCCGTCTCTCAGCTCGTTTACGTTCAGTTGCCTGTATGTTGAGAGCCTTGGGACCCTGAACTCGAAAGGTGCGACCTCTACCGTGAAGGTTCCGGTGAACGTCTGGCCATCGGGGGTCGCGCCAACCAACCGAATCGAATACGTCCCGTACCTCAACGGGAATATGCCTCCTTGGCCCACTCTTCCGAGCTCCGGCAACCTCACCGGTACGACCGTTCCCCTCACTGGCCTATCGTACCTGTAGACTCCCACCAAGGGGTCGATGGTGTACGTGAAGGGGGTTCCGCTGACCTTCCCGGAGATCGTGAAGCGATCCGGATAGAGGAGGTACAGGACCACAAACCGGAAGGGCCTCCCTACGTCCAAGAGGAGCTCACCCCCGGGCTTGGCCCGCAGAGCGCTCCGATCGTCCGCAGGCTCCTCGACTCTGAAACCCAGATAGGGCGGCCCTTGCAGGTTTAATATCAATTGGTCATGTGTGTCCTTCTCGACGGTGATAACGCCGTAGAGCAACGACCCCCTCTCCGAGACCACCAACGTCATCTCGCATCCGTCATCCAAGAGAAGCCTCCACACGCCGCCGTCTCCGCGCGCGAACTCCCTCAGAAGGGTCGGAGCTTTCTCGGTGAGGACGTATTTGTCCTTCCTTCCCTGCGGGTCGGTCAGGAAGACCGTCGAGCCCCCTGAGGGTGATAGGACGTAGAGCTGCTCGCCGACGGCGAAGCTGAGGTCACCACCGTCGACGAAGGGGAGGAACCCATTTCCGCTGTAGCCGATCAGCAAGCCACAGGTCTTCTCGGCTTGGGACAGTCCAGTCACCGGGAGCGACAACAGCGTCAAAGTCAGCAACAGCACCTCAGCGCCTCGCAGCGATCGCCGCATACGCACCACCGAAGAGTACACTCAGTGCCACTAAGAGTGTCGCCGCAACTGCACCGTCCGAGAAGTTCATCGAATAGTACACGATGAAGGCGAGGAGAGAGATTGCTATAGCGCCCGACTTAATCAGGGTTCCGTAGAGAGATTCGGATTTGAAACCCAACCTCTGATGTGCGAAAAGCAGCAACGATATCAGGGAGACGGCCATCAAGGGCACGACGGGCCCCGTTGTCGAGATGTCGATCGAACCCAACTCGCTCTCCCGACCCCTTAGGATCGACGAGACGAGCGAGTACAGTAGCGCCCTCGGGTTTCCGTCAGATACCTGAACGCTGAAGAAGCTCACCATGCCCATTACAACCGAGGAGATGTACGCCCCCACGAGCCCCGCGACCGAGCGGGCCTGTAGAACCGAAAACAACACGAGCACCGGCAGCGAGATCACGTATCCTCCAGCGAGGTCCAAGAGTAAGAGGTTGCTGGAGGTCAGGAGGTCGTATACAGAGTAGAGCGCAGGTGCGTAGATCAGCGTCAGGGTCAGAGTCTGCAGCCTCGGCGGGAGCATCGTGGTTGAGAGCGACAGAAATCCCAGCGCTGAGAACAGGGTCCATCTGGTCATCATGACGGCCGCCGTCAGCATGTAGAGCAGTGGCGAAAGAGCGAGCAGCCCGAAGAGGTATTCGCTAGTCTTCATGGGCGACCGACCTACTGACGACCCTCAGGCTAGGTGCGCCTTCAAGCTCCTCGATGCTGCATTCCTCCGGGAAAGAGGAGAGGTTTCGCGCCCTGATCGACTCCAGCGGTCTTCGGGCCAGTTCCATGGCTCCTCCCAGATAGGACTCCAGACGGGGGAAGACGACCATGACCCTGCATCCGGTGGAGGTCGCGGCCTTGGCCACCTTGGAGAGCTCATCGATCTGGTTCGATCCGAGCGACGTTGCCAGCATCAGGAGGCATCCGCGAGGCAGCGATCCGATTACCTCAGAGGCGTACTCGGTGTCTTCAACCTCAGAGACCTCGAGGGACCTCAGGAAGCTCTCCACCTCGATGGCTGATCTAGGCCTCACCGAAGACAGACCGTCGCCCGATACGGCGAAGATCTTCACTGAGTTCCCCTGCTCCACGAGCTGGGCGAGGAGGAGCTCGAGGAAGTCCAGAACGTCGTCGAAGTAATCCGATCGGGTACCGAACCTCATCTCCGGGGAGCAATCGATCACCGCGACGACGTTCCCTCTCGCGAGCTTCTCGTACTTCTTCACGAGTATTTCGTTGTCGGTGAGGGTGGCAGTTTTCCTCCAGTGTACGCTCCGCAGCTTGTCGCCCGGCAGGAAGGGTCTGACCCCTGAGAAATGCGTGTCCTCGCCGATGAAGGGGTTCGTGACCGTGCCAAAGGCCGGGCCCCACAGCATCCTCGCAGTCTCCAAGTCGCTAGACCTGCTCCTCTCCTTTGAGAGCCTGATCTCCCCGGGACAACTCGCGAAGATCGTCCTAGTGACGAGCCCCCACGGATCAGAAAGGATGCAGACAACCCCCTTGAACTTGACGGCCCTAACACCTCCCCAGAGGACAGCCCTGTAGGAGAGGGTGATCGTGCTCCTGCCCCTAACGGTAGACTTCGCAGAGCTCGTGCCCTCTATCAGCCTCAGCCCCCGCGGGAAGACCTCACGGACCTCAACACCCCCCTCCCAACTCAACTCCACGCTCAACCTCACCTCCGCTGAAGACCCCTCTGGAAGTTCCTCAGTGGACAGAGACCTGTGGACGTCTATCAGCGATCTGTCGAAGGACGAGATCCTCCTTACGGTGAGGACCACATAGAACGAGAAGAAGAGCGTCAGGAAGGTCATGGAGAGGAACATGATGGGATTCGGGAAGACGGCACTGAAAAGGAATGAAGATACCGTCAACTCCATCAGCAGTATCCTCGCCTGTGAGGTCATCATATAGGGACGTCCACCTCCTCTATGGCCCGCTGGATGACCTCGAACTCCGACCAAGAGGTGAAAGGGCCCTTCCTCCTGGACCTGAGGATTATCCTATGATTGAGGACGAGCGGTGCCACCGACTTGATGTGGTCCGGCGTAACGTAAGAGCAGCCCGAAATGGCTGCCTTGGCCTTAGCCGCGTACATCAGCGCCACCTCTGCCCGTGTACTGGCACCGAGGTACACCTCAGGCATCTGACGCGTCTTCCTGACTATGTCGACTATGTACTCCATGATCGAATCGTCTACCCGTATCGATGAGATCGCAGCGATCCCTCTCAGCACGACGTCCTCCCCGACCACAGGCTTGATCTCAGGTTCTTCGCCGGAGACCTGCTTCATCCTCAGGACCTCTATCTCCTGCTCGCGCTCAGGGTGTGTGACGATGACCCTCACGAGGAATCGATCGAGCTGCGCCTCCGGCAGCGGGAAGGTCCCCTCCAGCTCTATCGGGTTCTGGGTGGCGATCACCATGAAGGGCCTCGGGGTATCGTAGCTCACGCCCTCGACGGTGACCTGACGCTCCTGCATCACCTCCAGAAGCGCCGACTGGGTCCTCGGGGGGCCCCTGTTGATCTCATCTGCGAGGACCAGGTTCGCGAATATCGGCCCCTTCCTGAAGACGAACTGTCCTGTGGACTTGTCGTAGACGAGGGAACCGGTGATGTCCGACGGCAGCAGGTCGCTGGTGATCTGAATTCTGCTGAAGGTGAGGTTGAGGGTTTTCGCGAAGTATTTGGCGAGGTACGTCTTCGCGAGTCCCGGCACCCCTTCCATCAGCACGTGTCCTTCCGTCAAGAGGGCGATGAGAAGGGCCTCGATCGCGTCGTCCATACCCACGATGACCTTGTGGATCTCGTTCACGACCCTCCGGACCACGTCCCTCAGCTCATGGAGGCCCAGCAGCTCTACCCTCTCCTCGTCGCCCACCTGACGAGCCACCTCCTCCCTGAGGGGGTGAGGGACAGAAGTGCGGAGTAGAGCTTCACGATCCCGAGCCATCCTCTTGCCCTACGAAGCGATGTCCCGGACTTATCGACCAACCATCGGACGTCCTTCACGTCGAAGAACTCCTCCTCTCCCAGCGCGTAACGGAGGACCCTCGAGACCCGGTGAACCGGGAGCTGTTGCGCTGCGGTTTTAGGTGTCTGAGGCCTCACGAACAGCAGGAAGATCAGTGACGCAACGAGTATCACGACCAATACGTATGGGCCGCCTAAGAGTTCCGCGATCGGTCCCCTCATCGGCTGTTCATCCTCCTGAGGATCATTTTAGCGCTTGTCCGCCGGCCGTCGGAAGAACCCCCGTGTATCAGGGGGACTATCGAGATTGTGTCTTCGTCCCTCACGGCGATCTTGTAGCCGTAGACGGTCCTCGCGTCGACGCC
The DNA here is from genome assembly GCA_025058225.1 of Candidatus Calditenuaceae archaeon. Taxonomy (GTDB): domain Archaea; phylum Thermoproteota; class Nitrososphaeria_A; order Caldarchaeales; family Calditenuaceae; genus Calditenuis. The sequence goes on from JANXEE010000017.1 coordinate 65,225, forward strand.
GTTCACCAGTATGAGGAGACCGGACCTGATGGAACCGTACTCGTCAAGAACCAGTTCCCTTATGCCATCCGGGAGGAGATTGAGCGCATCCTTCAAGGCGATCTCCCCCTCTACTTTGATCTCGATAGATCCGGCTCCTGCAGCCCTCCTCAGGTGGCTGAAGAGCTCGACCCTCATCCTACACCCATCAACCCTCCCTGATATTAAAAACGTGCAATTCAACCTGTGAACTTACGTCAGACCTTCTACCTGGATGAGGCGTCCTGAGAGGGTGGTCACGCGGCCCTCCTCAACGACTCGAAGTTGTAAATCCTGACGTTACCGGCCTTCTGGACGTTATCGGCGACCCTCGCTCCGACGACCATCACCTCACGCCCCCGCTCCCTCAGCAGGTCCACGAGCCTCTGAGTCACTACGCCGTCGAAGACCACGTACTTCACCTGACCGTCTGAGGAGAGCTTCTGGTAGAGCTCGCTGACGGGGACCCTGAAGACCTCTGAGAGGTCGTCCGTTAGCCCGATCGCCATCAGGCTACCCTCGATCTCCTCGACGTACCTTTTCAGCCTCTCAAGCGGTGCGGGCGCGTGCTCGATCCTTTCCGGTTCGACGGGGGCTCCTATCCTCCTCAAGGCATCGGCGAGAGGTAACGCGTTGGCAAGGGCTTCGGCGATCTCCTTCGCTCCCAGCGACTCGACCTCCTTCCCCTGAGGAGCCCTCGCGACCGAGTCGATCCTGATGCGTCTTGCAAGCTCCCTCAGTATCATGTCTCCACCCCTGTCCCCGTCGAGAAACGCAATCACCCTCTTCCTGCTCACCAGCTCCTCGAGCGAGTAGGGCACCTTGACGCCCTCGACGCCTATAGCGTTGAGATAGCCGTGTCTTAGGAGGTTGATGACGTCCGCCCTCCCTTCGACGATAATCACCTCTTCGCTGCCTAAGGCCTCAGGTCCTGCGGGCAGGTTGTCGGGTCCGATCTCGACGACCCTGGCCTTGGCGATCGTCTCCTCGAGCTCCTTGAGCGCCTCATCCACCTCAGGCACCCTCTTCCTCTCCCACTCGATCAGAAGGGACCTAGCCCTCTCGACGATCCGCTTCCTCTTCTCGGCCCTGACGTCCTCTATCTTCTCTATCGAGACCCTTGCTGAATACGGTCCTACCCTGTCGACGCTCTCGACCATGGCCGCGATCAGCGCGGTGTGAAACCTGTCGACGTTGGTGGGCACGAGGACCTTCCCGACGGTCCGGTCGCCCTGGCCGTGAATGTGGACCTCGATCCTTCCAATCCTCCCGGTCTTCTGGAGCTCCCTGAGGTCCAAGTCGGCGCTGAAGATGCCCTCGGTCTGACCGAATACCGCCCCTATTACGTCGTTCTTGTCGACTATGCCGTCCACCTCTACTTTAGCCTCAATCACGTACTTCACTGATGTCTGTTGCGAGGTCAACCTTCAACCCTGTTCCGAATCCACTCCGTTCATTTTTAAGGTTGAACGTGGTCCCCGGCAGGCGGTGCCTCTCAGGAACGTTTTTTATGAGCTGGGGGCGTTCGAGGGGGGATGACGGCTCAGCAGAAGGAGACCAGGTTGATCGTGAGGCTTCTGGGCACCGACCTGGACGGCACCAAACACGTGCCCTTCGCCTTAGCGGAGATAGACGGCGTTGGCATCAACTTCGGGTACGCGATAGCCAGGGCCCTCGGCGTCGACCCGACGGTGAGGTTGGGACAGCTCAGCGAGCAGCAACTCGCTCAGATCGAGGACGCGATAAAGAACCCGGCGAAGCACGGCGTGCCGGTCTGGATGCTCAACAGAAGGAGCGACCCCGTAACGGGTAAGAACCTCCACCTTCACGGTCCGGACCTCAACCTCACGATCAGGGAGGACATAGAGAGGGAGAAGAAGATCAGGTCCTGGAGGGGTGTCAGGCACTCGCTGGGGCTGAAGGTCAGAGGTCAGAGGACCAGGACCACGGGAAGGAAAGGAGGGCCCGTGGGCGTCGCAAAGAAGACCAAGTGATCCTTCAGGTCAGAGCTCGCCTCGCCAACTCGGCGCCCTTCACCAAGCTCCGCTCCTTCTCGAAGGCCACCTCCCACCGCCGCGTCCTGAGGCCGCAGTCGTTGCACGCGATCACCTTGGTCGGATCGCCCATTAACCTCGCCGAGTAAAGGAGCCTGTCCCTCACGAGCTCCGGAGGTTCAATGAAGTCGGTGTGGACGTCGATTACACCCGGAGCGACCTTGAACGCAACTCCTTGTTCACTGAACGTCTTGAGAATCGAGTAACCCCTTCTTGAACGCTCTTCGACGCCCAGCTCTACGGTGTCCCTGTTGGCGCACTCGATCGAGAGCTCGTGTATTCTCATCTCCGTGAGGTGGGGGAGGAGGAGGGAGTAGTCGCTGTAACAGACGTGCAGCGTCCACGTCGCGTTCAGGCCCTTTACCATCTCGTTGAAGGCCTCGACGTAATCCCTCACCTCGTCAGGCTTTGTGGTTAACGCGGGCTCGTCCACCTGAATTCTCGTTGCGCCGGCCTCAACGAGGGCCCTGAGCTCTGGCTTCATGACGTTCTCGATGAGGCTGTAGAGGAAGTCGAGCCTCGATCTCCTTCTCCTCTCACCGGGGTCCTCAAGGTGTGAGTAGCGCTTCACGAAGAACTCGTCGAAGCTCCAGTCCATTATCGTGTAAGGCCCAGTAACGGGAACCTTCAGCTCTCTTCTGGCCTTAGACTTCGCGAAGAGGAACTCCTCGATGTAGGCGCTGGACCTGAGCCTCGGGGCGCTCACGAGTTTGGCCTTGTTGTAGGTCTCGGCGTCCCAGACTTTTACCCTACCTGTGAAGACGAAGTTCTCCACGTTCCTGACGGAGTGCTCGTACATCTCGACACGCCTCTGTTCACCGTCCCATACCACATCTAGGCCCGCGGCTTCGTGGAACCTGATGCCGTACAGCGAGGCCCATCGGAGCAGCTTGGCCTGGTCAATGCCGTTGCGTATCAGCCTCACCAACTCGTCGTAATTCTCCACATCCAACACCTTTCCCCAGTACCTCGCCTGGGTCGCCCTTTCTTCGGTGTTGCCGCCCTTGAGGAAGGGTGCTCTCGATAGACTTCCGACCTCCTGCGTTCTGAAAAGCAAGCCATCAGGCCCCATCACGTCCACCTCTCCCTCAGTAACCTCGCGCACTCCGACAGCACCCTCAGTTTCTCCTTAGCCACCTCTACGGGCAGATATTCGAGGTCCGTGTTAGCTGTCAAGTGGACCGCTCTGGCGCCTGTAGCATCGACTGCTTTCTCAGCGAGCGAAGCACACGCATTCGGCTCCTCAACCACAACGCTCCTCGCGTCGACAACGCCGAGTGCCAGTTCGCGGTCTACGTCTACGCCCTTTAGAGCAGAGACCGGTGTAGCGTGGAGGTCTATGCCGACGATGTCAGCTCCGGAGTCCAGCAGCGATCTGAGCGTTCTGCCGGCGGGGAAGAAACACGTGTGCAGCTGCAGTGCGCACCCGAACTTCTTCCTGAACGACCCGACGATCTCACGGACTAAAACGAGCTCGTCCTCGCTCAATCTCCTTGCCATCTCGGGAGCCGTCAACTGAACCAACCTCACATCCAGCGCCCACTTAAGGACCATCCTATGGGCCTCTGTCGATATGACCTCGCTCAGGTCGATAACGAGTTCCGATTCGTCAGAATAACCGTTGTTCAGGGAGAGCCTGTACATGGTCAGGGGATCTGGGAGTATCAACTTCACCTTCCTCCCCCTGAGAAGTGTGGGAAACAGGTACCGATCCAAGAAGGGTTCGCTAAGCCCGAGCTTACTTTTAATCACGGGTACTTTGTAAAAAGTGTTGTTATCGTACCATCTAGAAAGTCCATTAACTTCCATTCCCACTACGTTCTCCGTAAACGGTCTGAAGTGGTCGTGCCATAGCAGCATCGGATCTGTGACGAGGGTGAGGTTGTTCTCGATGAAATAGATCCACCCGATAGTCTCCCGCTCCGCGCCGGCCCGCACCTCTTCCCAGCTGGTCTTGCCCCTTGAGTGCCTGCGAAGGAGCCTGAAGAGCACCTCGCTCCTCGGGAGGTTTCCGGACAGGTGTGTCTCGACGCGCACCTATCGAATCACCGCCCCGAATGAAGAGGACTCCATCAAAAACCGTGTGTTGTCCAGCAATAATAGAGCCGAGTCTCTACTCGAGCCGTATTGGGAGGACATCCTCACGAACACTACTTTAAAAACCAGAACGGAAGGTGGTGGAGAGGGCCCTTGCTGTTCCCGATCAGGTGCTTCAGCTGTGGTAAGCCCCTTGCTCACCTCTGGGAGAAGTACAAGAACGAGGTCGAGTCCGGACGGCAACCCGGCGATGTGCTGAACGATCTCGGCATCAGGAGATACTGTTGCAGGAGGATGTTCCTCACCCACGTCGAGTACATAGACGAGCTCATCACCTATGAGATCCAATCAAGGCAGAAGGTCATTCGCAGGTGAGCAGATAGGCAGAGTTATATCACGAGGAGATCCCTTCTTGACGTGTCCATGGGCAAGCGGCTGGAGAGGGTAGCTGCGAGGGTGGTTTTCGACAGCAGGGGCGACAAGACCGTAGAGGTCGAGGTCACCGTTGAAGGTCACACGGCTAGGGCTGCAGCACCATCCGGTAAGAGCAGGGGCAAGAGAGAGGTCGTTCCGTTCCCAGAGGGTGGCCCCGAGGAGGCGGTACGGGTTGTGAGAGACAAGGTAGTTAGACTCTCAGGTGTTGAGTTAGAGGGTTTGGTGGCCTTCGACCGGTTGCTCACGGACCTCGACGGCACACCCAACCTCTCCTCGATCGGTGGCAACACGGCCATCGCACTCTCAGTTGCTTGCGCTACCGCTTACGCCGCCTCCGAGGGCAAGAGGCTCTACGAGGCCCTCTCAGAGCTGGTGAATGAGGTGCCCGCACTACCGCTGCCCCTCTCCAACGTTTTAGGTGGTGGTGCGCACGCCGGACCCGGAGCACCCGAGATCCAGGAGTTCTTGCTGATCCCCCTCGGAGCGAAGACGATGAAGCAGGCCGTTGAGGTGAACGTGGTAGCCTACAGGAAGCTCGGCAGACTCCTCCAGCGCGAGCTGCCCGATTTCCCCCTCGGTAAGGGCGACGAAGGAGGATATGCTCCACCCATAGGCAACAGGAAGGCCCTGGAGCTCGTGAGGGCCGCGGCTGACGAGACCTCCGATGAGACGGGTGTTGAAGTGGGGGTGGGTCTCGACGTGGCAGGGAGCAACGTCTTCGATCCCAGGTCGAACAGATACGCCCTCAGGTCCGAGGGCCTCTACCTCACAGGTCCTGAGTTCAAGGAGTACCTAGTTGACCTGGCGGATGAGTTCAAGCTCGTCTACATAGAAGACCCCTTCTCTGAGGACTCACCCGAGCTCTATGCCGACCTTCAGCGCGACCTGCGGTCGGTGTTTGTCTGCGGCGACGACCTCGTCGTCACCAGAGCGGAGCTGATAGAACATCAGGTCGGGAGAGGAGCCATCAGGGCCGCAATCATTAAGCCGAACCAGGTTGGCACGGTCTCGCTGACGGTCGACGCAGTCAGAGCCTGTACGGCCCACGGCGCAGTGGCTGTCGCTTCCCACAGGTCCGGTGAGACGACGGACGCCTACATCTCGCAGATCGCAGTGGGACTGGGTTGCAAAGTTATAAAGTGCGGACTGATCGGCGGAGAAAGGGTGGCGAAGCTGAACGAGCTGATCCGGATAGAGGAGGAAATAGGGGCCGGGAAGATCAGGAGGTTGACGGCCTGATGTCGGACGCAGCGGTCTCCCCAGAGGTCGAGGTCGCAGAGGTCCTCGTGAGGTCCAACGCCCATCTGGGTGCGAAGGTCAAGGTGGCCCACATGGAGCGGTTCGTCTTCCGGCAGAGGTCCGACGGCGTCCACCTCTTCGACGTCAAGAAGGTCCTGGAGAGGCTCAACCTGGCGGCGCGGTTAATCGCTCTTTATCCACCCGAGAAGGTCGTCGCGGTCTCGACTCACGTCTATGGGACCAAGGCCGTTCAGAAGTTCGCGGAGGTGACCGGCTCCCATGCGATCTCGGGGAAGATACCCGCAGGTGCGTTCACCAACAGGGCCCTGCGATACTATATGGAGCCTGAGGTGATCGTTGTCTCGGATCCGCGGTTCGACGCGCAGGTTGTCAACGAGGCCCGGATCGCAAAGATACCGATCGTGGCCATGTGCAGCAGCGATAACACCACCTCAAACGTCGACCTGATAATACCCATCAACAACAGAGGGAGGCTGTCGTTGCCTTTCGGTTTCTGGTACCTCGCCCGTCGCGTGTTGATCGAGAGGGGGCAGGCTACTCCTGAGCTTCTCTCCGGCATTACCCTGGAACAGTTCGTCACCACAGCCGCAGTTGAGGGCGTTGAGGAGTAACCACTGCGCTGAGGCGGGTCCTTGAACCCATTGGAGCTCGTGAACACAGTGATCTCTTCACTGATGCTGATAGTCGCGTCCTTCATGGACCTTAAGAGAAGAGAGGTGGACGATTGGGTGTGGTTGCTGCTCTCCTCGCTGACCCTTCCCTCCACCGCGTACCTCTACCTGCTGCTGTGGGACACTCAGTATCCGGTAATAGCCACGGCGTCCATCGCGCTATCCAGCACACTAGCGCTGGTCTTTTACAAGTTCGAGCTCTACGGTGGTGCAGACGCGAAGGCCATAATATCGCTCGCGCTGGCCCTTCCGGCCTCGTTCCACGGCAACAGGTTACACCCTTTCTCTCCGGTCACGGTGTTCCTCAACGGCCTCTTGATCTCACTGTCGGTGCCCGCATCACTGCTCGCCTACAACCTGGTCGTCAGACCCGTCCTTCACAAGGAGTCGCTCTTCGCCGGCCTCGAGGGTCTACCTCTCCACCTGAGGATAGGTGCTCTTTTTTTGGGAACAAGGGTAGACTGGCCCAAGAACTTCTGGGCGAAGATCCTCGTCAAGAACGGTGAACGGCTCTCCTTCTCCCCACCCCTGGAGAGTTACTTCCCCACGTCATCGGGCGGGGCATCAGATCGGACATGGGCTACGCCAGGAATACCGCTGATACTCTTCATCGCCGTGGGCCACGTGCTGAACGTCCTCTACGGCGACCTCCTCTTCCCGATCTTCAAGCTGCTGTCGAGATAGCCTTCTCTATCTCCCTCATTCCGATTCCCAACTTCTCGACCTCTCTGAGTCTGGGCAATATGCCTTCGAGTATCCTCTCTGCCTTAGCTCTGTTCCTCGCAAGGACGAAACCGCGCCTTGTCAAGCTGAACTTCCTGTTCCGCTTAGCCTTGTCGCTGGTCACCAGCCCGTTCTTCACGAGTCTGTTCAGTGAAAGGTATAGCGTCGGTTTCTTTATCCTCGTCTCCTTCTCGAGTTGAGACACCGTCATAGGTGATTTCAGTAGCGTTTTCAATATTATTGGTTCCGAGTAGCCTTTAGGATTTCTCTTAGACCTCTTAGCCATCGATCTAGATACAGATAAACCACTATATATTTTTAATTCAACACTAATTTCTGGTAAATTCAGGTTCCAATCATATTAATGGATTGTAAGGACAGCAATATCAGAAATTCTAGGAGTGCTGCAACGAACAGCACAAAAATCCCGAGCCCAACCATCAGACCGACGAATCTGAGTTCGGCTCTGAGTTTTTTCGATAAAATTGCCAAAAGAATTCTAATGCCTTCGTTGATGCAGATTCCGTATGCGAAGAACTCCAGCGCTCCGTACACTGTCAGAATCGGAATGAACACAAGCACTGCCGGCGGAAAGCCAGACGTTATTGCGACAGCTGATAGGTAGATACCGGTGTTGTAGATGACGTAGAGACCTCCCGCTGTTCCCAGAACTGGAACTACCATCAGCAGAGCGATAGCTGCGTTGTTCGCGAAGATCACCAACGGCGAGTTGATGGAGGCTGTGAGGGACGCCAGCTCGTTAGACATCCGCTGAGCGACTTCGGGATCAAGAGGTATGTGCGCGGAGACTGCGAAGGTCACATAGAGCAGAACAGTGGATACGGCGGCCCACTTCAGCCTGCTCATGAGCCACAAGCGTCATTCACCCTCCACGGCACGCCTGATCTTACCGATCGTTGGGATCTCTCTGGGATCGACGTTCCTCAGCGCTGCAGCGTAGAGGCTGCAGGCATCTGCCCACATGACCGCAGACATCAGTTCGTAAACTAAGCTACCAGAGAACGTGAACGTGTGTTCCAGATCGAGCAGCGCACCTATCGCGCTGAATTGTGTCGAGACGTCCTGTGGTTCGTTCCTGGACCTCAGGGCTACGTGCTTGAGACCCTTAAACGCTGACAACCCCTCGACGGTGTTGTGAAGGTTCTCGGGGACCTCGTGGACTACGCACGGAAGCTTCGCGTTCTCCGCGAGCTGGTTTCGAAGCCGTACGGCTGCCGCGTGAAGGTGGCCCCATGCGAAGACGCTGAGGGTCCCCAACGACGTCAAGATAGCGCATCTCTTCGCGTCGTTCTCCTCGGGACGCACTTCAGGCGATATTCGCCTCCAGTAGGTCGCGAGCCTTTCGGCCGTGGAGGAGATCGATTCTGGAGACAGCTCACCACAACCTGAGACCCTGTGATAAACTGCTGCCAGAGCGCCGAACATCTCAGGCACCGACATCCTCGGGGTCATGTCAGGTGTCAGCCTCACGACGTTCAGGTTCAATTCTTCAGCGTATTGCAGCAATCTGCCGCCGCTCGTGATCACCAGCGGCTTCACGCCCCTTTTGGTCATGAGGTCCAGCGCCCTGATCACCTCCTGCGTTCTACCGGAGTAGCTGACCAGAGCCACGAGGTCGTCTCTGCTTACCCAAGAAGGTGGATGGGAGCCGCATGAGACCGTCACCGGCACTCCCGCGAGGGAAGACGCCAGCGACGCGAGCATCGTGCCAGGCATCGCGGAACCACCCAAGCCGAAGACTACGAAGACCCTCACTGGTCGATCACCGACGGTCACCTTCGCACCCTTCACGAGCCCCAACTTGTAAAGGACCGGTTGATCTGAAACCTGCTTGATCATCGGACCGTATCTCTCGTCGCTCATGAGGGCGGCCGCGTCAGGGAGAGAGCTCAACTTCCTCCCTTCACCTCAAGCCTCTCGATGTGGTCCGGCATAAGTCCCTTGACGCGATCGTGAAGCTCTTGTAGAACGGTTCCTACCAATCTCTCCACCTCCTCCTCGTTCCTTCCCTCTGCGTGAACCATCACCTCGACGATCGATCGCCCTGCCTCGATGCCCTTCGGGTGGGATTTGATGTAAACTGATCTGAACTTCCTGCTGACGGCGCTCAGTACGGGTGCGAGCGTTGACTCCGGCACACCACTTACAATTAGCCCGTCGACGCGGCGGTGGACCCTCTTCGCGTGGCTGAGGATCAGCGGCTCAACCTCGTTCTCGTAAATGTCCCTCATCTCGGATGGAACACCTGGCAGCGAGATCACCCAAGACCTACCGTATTTGAGGGCTGACCCAGGAGCAGAACCGACGCGGTTCCTGAGAGCTCTCGCGCCCTTCGGTAGCATGGCCATCTTCAACCTTGCCGGGGTCAGCTCCCTCTCCCTCACGACGCCCATCTCGTAAAGCCTCGCGTAGCGCTCCCTCAGCATCTCTAGGGCCTCAGGGTTCAAGGTGGTCTTCCTCCTCGTAGCCAGAGAGACACCCTGGAGCGTCATGTCGTCGTCAGTTGGTCCGAGTCCGCCGGTGGTGATGATCCACTCCGTTCCCCTCCGGAGTGACTCCCTTATCGCGGCGGATATCTCCCGCAGGTTATCCCTCACAGCGGTAACCCTTTTCAGGTGCAGCCCTGACGAGTAGAGTCGCTTCGCGAGCCAGTTGCTGTTAGTGTCGAGGACCTCGCCGTTCAGCACCTCGTTCCCCACGACCACTATCTCCGCGGTCGACGGCCTGAACTTAGCCATCCCCTCGACGGCCCACTCGGAACCTATTATCTTCTTTTTAGGAGCGTTGAGAGGTCCTCTGACCGGTTGCGCGTCGCAGTGTCGTGGAGCGGTGGTAAGGACAGCGCGCTCACGTTTCACGAGGTGATGCTCGAGCGTCACGAGGTCGTCTGTCTGTTGACGTCGCTCACCGAGCGTTACAGCAGGGTGACCATGCATGGCGTGAGGAGGGAGCTCCTGAAGAAGCAGGCAGAAGCTCTCGGTGTGGAACTCGTGGAGGTCTGGCTACCTCCGAACGCTCCCAACAACGTTTACGAGCGCAGGATGGCTGAGGCCCTGACACGGCTCAGAAGGGATTACGGTGTCGAGGCGGTTGCGTTCGGCGACATCTGGCTGGAGGACGTCCGTCGGTACAGGGAGGAGAGGATGGCGGGCACTGGTATGAAGTTGCTCTTCCCGCTCTGGGGCACGGACCCTGTCGAGGTGGTCGAGCGGTTCCTCGCGTTGGGCTATAGGGCGGTGATCTGTGTCGTTGACGGTTCCCTCGCTGACCCCTCTGAGCTGCTGGGACGGGAGCTCAGCATCGAGCTCCTTAGGTCTCTTCCCGGAATCGACGCCGCAGGTGAGCGGGGGGAGTATCACACCTTCGTCTACGACGGACCGGCCTTCAGGTTCCCCGTGCGGTTCGAGCTGGGTCAGGTGGTCGTCAGGGAGGGAAGGTTCCACTACATCGACCTGCTGCCGAAGCAGAACGAGGACGTCGTTCACCCCGAAGGTTTTTGATGTGGTCGGCTGCTTTCCCGTTCAAGGTGGACCGGCTGGGCTTCAGGGACTCGATCCTCAGGACCCATGTGGTCTACGATCAGGGTATGGAGGGTTACCGGCTGGACGGAGCCACGTTCATCGAGGGGTTGCCTGGGATCGGGATGGTCTCGAAGGTGGCCATAGCGCACGTCCTAGGTGTCGTGAGGGCCAAGAGGGTCTGCAGGCTCTATTCCCCAGAGTTTCCGACCTCGGCATTCGTCTCGGACGGCAAGATAGTCCTGAACTTCGCTGACATCTACGCAGTTGAGCACCCATCCCCCACGCTGGTCATGTACGGCACCTCTCAGCCCTCATCGAGTTACGGTCAGTACGAGTTCTGCAGCAGGGTGATCGAATGCGTGAAAGAAATGGGCGCGGTGAGGGTCTTCACGATAGGAGGTCTCGGAGGGAGGGAGAGCATCACCCCCAGGCGTGAGGTCTACTGCTCCTCCACAAACAAGTCAGCCCTTCAGAAGTACGTCAAGCTGATCGACGGTCAGGTTTACTCGGGTCAGATAGTCGGCGCTGCAGGGATACTGATGAACTTGGCTGGAATGGCGGGCATGGAGAACATGGGTATGCTGATTGAGGTCTCAGAGACCACACCAGACTACTACGCCTGCAGGAGGGCCGTGCAGGTGCTTGACAGGCTTGCGAACCTCGGGATAGGTGAGGTCACGGTCGACCAGGTCATCTCGGTCTCCTCCAAGACAATCGCACGTCTCGAGTACTAGCTCAGGTTGAGCTCTGAAACCTCTCGACCTCCTCCTTCCTCCACTCCTCCCATATCTTCTGGACCCTCTGGGCAGCCGTACCGGTTCCCTCCACGACACCGTCCTTAGTAACGCGTATCCTGTCCATTACCACTATCACGCCCGCGTCCTTCAGGTACCTGACCATGTTGGGGAAGGTCTTGTTGAGCTTCTCGTAGAGAGAGTCGAGCTCCGGCCCTTTCTCCAGCACCTCTATTGAGGAGATCTCGCTACCCGCGACGAACAGTTTCCTCACCGCCCTACCGTCCGACGACGTGACATCCGCCAACCAGAGGCTGTAATCGGACTGATTGAAGGCCATGACTCTGCCCACAAGCTTTAGGCCCGACTTGAGCGACACGGAGACGGACCTGTCGAGAATAGACGCGAACTCCTCCGTGAACCTCTTCGCTGCGACCGCTGACACCCCTAGCACCCATTTAACTGAAAGACTGCTAGTACGTAACGTTTAACACGAAAACTCCAGTATCACTTGCCCCTGCTGGTGACGAGCCTCTTGATCCCCGACCTGAGGACCGCTTTGATCGCGTCCCTGACCTCGGTCATCGTGAAAGGCCGGCCGTTGAACTTGAGGACGTGATTGGTGGGCTCGAGGCCTGTAGTCATCCTCATCAGCAGCGCCAGCTGACCGGTGTAGTTCTGCTCCAGGTCGATCACCCTCTTCGCGTCCTTGAGGGTCTCTTTGATCAGTTCACCTGGGAACGGCCACAGCAACTTAACCTGAAGGAACGCCACGTCCTGGTGGAAACTCTCCTCACGCAGCAACTCGAGGGCGTCAAGGATCGGGCCCTTCGTGGAGCCCCAACTGATGACCCAGTTCTCTGCAGAGGGGTCGCCGTAAACGGATACCTTCTCACTCGCAGGTATCTCTCTGCTGGCGACCTCGAGCTTCCTCATCCTCTTCTCCATCATCCTCACCCTGTTGACGGGGTCCTCGGAGATGTGACCGAGCTCGTCGTGCTCGTCGCCAGTGTTCCAGAAGACCGCGTCCTTCGTGCCGAGCGGAATTCTCGGTGATATCCCGGAATCCCCTATCTCGAACCTCTTGTAGCCCCTGTTCGTGGAGTCCATCAAGAGTCCCCTGTCTATCACGACCTTGTTCAGGTCTGGAAACGGCACGCTCTGGGTCGAGTTGGCTATCGACTTGTCGAGCAGGTGTATCACGGGCATCTGATAGCGCTCGGCGTAGTTGAAGGCCCTGATCGTGTCGTAGAAGGCCTCCTCGATGTCCCCGGACGCCAGAACGATCCTCGGAGCCTCACCGTGTCCCGCGAAGACGCTGAAGAGCAGGTCTGACTGCTCGTGTCTGGTCGGTAAGCCCGTGCTCGGCCCTCCCCTAGAATATATGGTTATGACGACTGGCACCTCGTTTATGCTAGCCCAGTCCAGGCCCTCCGGCATCAACGAGAACCCCGGTCCAGAAGTTGCGGTCGCCGACCTAGCTCCGGCCAGCGCGGCACCGATCGCCAGGTCTATCGCGGCAAGCTCGTCCTCTGTCTGGAAGACGACCACACTCCCCTTCTCCGTGAGAACCTTCGACTCGGCCAGTGCGGGTAGGTCGGGCTCGCCTTCAGGCCTCATACCGAACTCCATCTCGTCCTCGAGGTAGAAGCTCTCGTCAGCTGCAGGCGTGATGGGGTAATAGGACTGTACCCTGCAACCCGCGGCGATCTTCGCGATGCCCACCATGGACGTCCCGGAGATCAGTACCCTCCGATTACCGTTGCCGTTGGGTAAGGGTTTCAGGTTGACGTCGAGCTTCACATCACCGAACTCCGAGCCTACGTGCTCGTATGCTACCTGACACGCGATCACGTTGTTTCTCACTATTGCCTTCTTGGCCCTGAAGGCATAGTTGAGGCCCTTCTCGAGGAAACTGATGTCGCCATCGAGGACCTTGAAGGACGCTGCGACCGCGAGCGTGTTGACCATCCTCGTCAGGGCACTGAGCTGGGACTCACCGATGATGTCACCGACCTTCTTGAGAAGGTCCATGTAGGGCATCGGGATCACCTTCACGCCCACTTCTTCGACGGCCCTCACTACGTCTTTGAGCGTACCTGAAACGCCTCTCTCAGCCAGATCGTGCTCGATGCGCTCCATCTCCTCCGGTTCCAGCATGGATTGGTTCTTGAGCCGTTCACCTTCAAGGTACTTGTCGTAGATCAGAACACCGTCCTTCATCACCCCGAAGGCATGTCTGAAGACCGTCTCGGCGTCGAAGCTCGTGAGCACGTGGACCTCGTCTGTAACGCTCCTCACCGGACCGTCGGATGCGACGACCGTGAAGTAGCTGTGTCGGCCTTTGATGTTGGAGAAGTACTCCCTCTTGCCGTAAACATTGTAGCCCGATGAGGCGACGGAGTACGCGAAGAAGTTCGCGGATGAGTCGACTCCGCTTCCCTGGGCCCCTCCTATCATCCACGAAACCCGCATCTGCGTTTTGCCGCACCGCCCATCTATTTAAGACATCCTCAACCCTCTGATTGCGTTGGAACCTGAGCTGCGGTTCCGAGCCGGGAGTGGCCCCTCAGTCGACTTTGATCTGCCTCGTGGGCCGTTTGGCGACCTTCTTGGGTAACGTGACCTCGAGGACGCCGTTGTTGTAGCTGGCCTTCGAGTTGTCGGCGTCCACCTCCGCCGGCAAGTCGATCTCCTTGTAGTACCTGCGCTGCTCGGTCTCGACCCTGATGACGAGCCTGGAGTCTAAGACGTTCAGGTTTATGTCCTCCTTCCTCACACCGGGGACCTCCGCGACCACCCTAACCTTGTCCTCTTCGTCGAGAACGTCGACCAGCGGCTCCCTTTCCACCTTTAGCATCGGCGGCTCCCCCCTCCTCCCGGGTCTCACGTTCCCGAACTCCCTCACGACCGGTCTGCCGTCGGGGCCGATGGTGATGGAGTACCCGTAAACTATCGGGCCGATCTCCCGTCTCACACCGGTCGGTGTCCTCACCTCCCTCACTAAATCCTTGGGCAGCTCCCTCTCGAACCTCCTGAACTCCTCTTCAAACCAACGTTCGAACTCCCTCATCATCTCGTCGATGAGCTCGAAGGGCCTCCACCGCCTCCTCCACCAGGCAGGGAAATCATCACTCATTTCGCGTTTTATACGTGATCGGTTTTATAAAAGTTTCCTTAAACCTGCCGATGGGGGGACGGCGCGATCGCGGTGCGTCTTCGAGCCTCGTAAGGGTCCTGCTGGTTGATGCGGTTCCGAACGCACGCCATAAGACAACCGCTGGAGCTCCCGATCCTCGCGTTTGAAGGGGATCACACTTAATTTGTCTGCTAAAGAAGGTGTGACCGGATTGATTGAGATAGTACTCTATGGACTGCTGGCAGGCTTCGTCGCGACCGCTGTGATGAGTCTGCCGCAGTACGTCTTCTGGAGGAGATGGTCCACGATGGGCATTCTGGAGTGGCACGAGAACCAGATGATCGCATCGAGAGTTTTGAGACGCAGACCGGAGGACTCCTTCGCGATCGGGTTCGTGTTTCATTTCGCGAACGGAGGTATCGCAGCTGCAGCCTATGCACCGATAGTCGCTCTCGTGCCGCAGCTCCTCCAGTTGGGTCCCTCAGTTCTCGGGCCTGCCTTCGGAATAATGCTCTGGGTTCTCACGCTCGCACCGATACACAAGCCGCTGACGGGCCTCTCTATAACGAGGCACCCACTCGGGTGGAGGCCAGCAGCCCTGAGCATCGCGCTCCACATCGTCTATGGGACGGTGGTTGCGCTACTGGTCGACTTACTGGTCTGAAGATTAAACCCCGATCAGATTCTTCACGCGTTTCACGAACCTCTCATATACCCGCAGGTCCTCCCAGATCCAGCTGTTGATTCCGCTTATCGGTGTGGGCGGGGTCTCTATCACCTCGATCACCTCCTCCCTCGGGAAGGCCTTGACGTAGTGTTTGGGCTCCTTCATCAGGAGGATCCTCCGGTATTCTATCTCGTGGACTCGTGTAACTGGGGTGCCCTCTGTCGAGTCAACTCTTGCCAGCAGATGCTCGATGTCCTCAAGCGAGATAGAGCTCCTGAACCCCCTGCTGCGCCACTCGTTCACGCAGGCATCGAAGAAGCCCAAGATGTCATCAATGTAGGGTCTCCCGCTGTTGTAATACATCAACACGATCGGGTGGTTAAGCCAACCCCTCCGTCCGTCGTTCAGCTGTCCGAGCTTCCTGAGAATTGCGTTCAAAACCTGCTTGCATTCGACGCGCTGTTTCCCGAGTCTCCTGTCGTCGAGGACTGCTGCAGACCTGCGCCGGTCAACATAGGGGCGGAAGATCTGCATCCCTGAACTGAGGGAGCCTCCCGGACCATAAACACGATGCCCCTTTTGGAGTTGAGTGCTGTTCGAGTCGAGAAAGGTGTAAAACTCGCTCGAGCGGGTACGGCCATATGACGCGGGTGGCCTTCATAGGCCTCGGATTGATGGGGAAGCCCATGGCCAAGAGACTGCTTCGATGCGGTCACGAGCTGACGGTTCACAACAGAAGTCGAGGGCCGGTAGAGGAGCTGGAGGCGTTGGGCGCAAGGGCAGCATCGAGTCCGGAAGAGGCTGCGAGGTCCTCGGAGGTGACTTTCCTCATGCTCCCCGACTCGAAGGACGTAAGGGATGTCGTCCTCGGTGAGGGGGGACTGATGGGTGGACTCAAGTCAGGTTCGATAGTAGTCGACTGCTCCACGGTCTCGCCTATGACGGAGGTCGAGATCGCCTCCAAACTCGCGGGTCTCGGAGTGAGTTATCTAGATGCGCCCGTCACGGGAGGCACGGTCGCCGCTGAGGCCGGTACGCTGACCTTCATGGTAGGTGGCGAGAGGGAGGCCTTCGAGAGGGTGAGGCCGCTGCTCGAGTGCATGGGTAGGCGGATCGAGTACATGGGGCCGTCGGGGAGCGGCCAGCTAACGAAGCTCGCGAACCAGATCGCTGTCGCGGGGACGCTCCTCGCGGCCGCGGAAGCCCTGGTGTTCGCTGTGAAGGTCGGGCTCGACCCCCGGAAGGTCCTCGACGTGATCGGGTCGGGCGCCGCGGGGTCCTGGCAGCTCAACAACCTCGGGCCCAAGATGATCGAGCGGGACTACTCGCCCGGCTTCAAGGTCGAGCACCTTAGGAAGGACCTGAGGATCGTGCTTGAGGTCGCCGAGCGGACGGGTGTCCCCCTCTTCGGCGCTTCGACGGTCCACCAGCTGACGAAGGTCCTCTCCGCGATGGGGTTCGATAAGCACGGCACTCAAGCGGTCTTCGAGGTGCTCCTGCGATTCAGCCACGAGGCCTGAAGGGACCGAGCCCGAGCCGGTGCCGAGCCTGAGTTCCTGACCCTAGTCTTAGCGATCTGAACTGACAGGACTCCCGCGATCAAGACCAGCGAGGAGAAGACGGCGAGCTGGTTCTCCGGGTAGAGGCCTATCACGGAGCCCGCGACTGCGAGGGCCGCGACCTCCGTCGGGCTCAGGTTGGCGAACAGGTGTCCTGCCATGGCGGCGCTCAACATCACCACCCCTACGATCGATGCCGTGAGGGGCACGATCAAGCCCTGTGGGTCGGAGAAGACGACGTTCCTCGGGTCCTGCAGTAACAGCAGTTGCTCCCCATCCGCCGTGAAGGTGAAGAAGAAGGGTATGATGAACGCCGGGAGCGTGTACCTCCAGGCCTCCATCATGGTCCTGAAGGGGTTCCCGCCGAAGATCGATGCGGCAGCCATGGGGGCCAGCCCTATTGGGGGTGAGACCTCCGAGAGCACTGAGTAGTAGAAGACGAAGACGTGCGATACGTGTGGGGGTATGCCGAGGGAAGCGAGGGCCGGCGTGACGACTGCAGCCGTGACCACGTAGGAGGCGGTTATCGGGACGGCCAGACCCACCAGTATGACCGCTAACCCGCTGAGCAGGACCGCAACCTCCCTGATTCCCCCGCTCGCAGCCACAATAATTCCGGCGAGCTTGAGGCCCAGCCCCGTGAGGGTGAAGACTCCGATCACGATCCCCACACCCGCGAGTATGCACCCCACCGGCAGGAAGCTCTTCCCCCCGTCCACGAGCGCCGTGATGAGCCTCCTGGGGGTCAACCACTCACTCCTGTCCCTGCTGAGGAAGCTCGTGAAGATCGTGACGAATATCGCCGACGTTATGGCCATTCCGGGTGAGCGTCCGATGAGCAGGACCGCTATCAGGACCGCCATCGAGAGCAGGTGATAGAGCCCCCTCAACACTTTGCGTGTTTCAACCCTCGGAAGCTCAACGGGTTTGAGGTCCAGGGCCTTCGCTTCGAGCCAGACCGTCACGTAGAGGACGATGTAGATGAGCAGGGTGGGGACCAGAACGAGGACCATCACGCTGATCAGGGGGATCCTCAGGAATTCCATCATCAGGAAAGCTGCCGCACCTAAGAGTGGGGGCGATATCACGGCACCCATTCCGCCGGCCGACAGCAGCCCCGCGGCCTTCTCCCTTGGATAGCCGGCCCTCAGCAGGTATTCCTTCACCAGCGGCCCCACCGAGAGCGTCGTGGCGACCCCGCTGCCCTGAGGCCCGCCTATGAGCGCTGTGAGGAGCACGGTCGCCCTCCCGGCGGCTGAGGGGCTTCTTCCCATCGATAGGTACACCAGCTCCATGAAGAACTTGCTGGCCCCTGAGGCGTCCATGAGGGCCCCGTACGCGACGAACAGGATGACCAGCGTGGCGGAGACGTCGATGGCGACGCCGAATATCCCCTCTAGAGTCATGTACAGGTGTCCGATAAGCCTCTCGAAGCTGTAGCCCTTGTGGGTGAAGGGCTCGGGCCAGTAATACCCGGTCACCGCGTAAACTATGAAGAACAACAGCAGCAGTGTGACCGCCAGGCCGCTGCTCCTCAGTACCGCGTAAAGCAGTAGCCCGATAGTCATCAGGCCGACGACCACGTCGATGGTGTTGGGAGTCGCGGCCGAGTAAACGAACCTGTCGAACTGCGAGACCTGATAGAACAGGCCTCCGAATGCCAGCAAAAGCAGCGGCAGCGTCCTCGCTCTGGACTTCGTGTAAGTTAACGCCGCTAGAGCAAGTATCAGGGTCAGGTGGACCCACCTGAACTTGTAGGTCTCTACAGGCGGCCTGAGGGGCAAGAGCTGGATCGCCCAGTCCGGCAGAACCAGTTGTATGGGTGCCACGCTGTACAGCGACCAGAGGACCAAGGCCACCGCAAGGGCGTCCGTCAGAAGCCTACGCGCATCCACCAAGTCTGATTTCGACCCCCTCGCCCAGACCGAAGACGTCGGAGAGGTCGATCTGAGTGTTCCCTATCGTCAGCACGGGTCTTCCTACGTCGCCGACCCTCAACTTCAGCCCGCCGAGCCGGACGTTCAGCCCCTCGATCCTGACGGCTCCACCGTCCATGAAGGACATGCCCTCGTCGTAGAGGGCGCTCGAGGCTCCGTCGCCCATCTTCACGCTCCTTAGGACGATAGCACCCCGCTCGATGTGGTAAGTCTCGATCGTAACCGTCTGCCTCACCGAGTGCGTGTACCGAAGAACTATGGTCCTGTCCTCAGGTACGTCCAGTACCAGCGCCTTCCCCCGTTCTCCTCTCACGCAAACGGTCTCGCGGTTCACGTCGACCGACGCAACTAGAGCGATCACGGTCACCAGGACCATGAAGCCGGTCAGTAGGTCCAGCGGACTGGCCTTCAAGTTCGACGAGCTATCTCCAGACACCCTTCTCCCTGTAGTACCTTATCGCGCCCTCGTGGAAGGGTATCGGCGAGTACATTGACTTCTGGAACTCGAGCTTGATGTCCTTGATGACGGCGTGGGCTCCCACGATCTCATTCATGTTGTCGAACAGGGTCTTCGTCAACTGGTAGGCGAGCGACTCGGGCATTCGGGCGTGAACCACCAAGAGGTTCGTGGCCGTCAGGACCTCGAGGTCCGTGTCCTGGCCCGCGTACGTCCTGGCGGGTATCTTGGCGACGAAGTAGATGGGCCCGTACTGCTCCCTCAGCTTGTCGACGACTTCGGCGCTCGGCAGGAGGACGACCTTCAGGCCCGGCGCAGACGCTAGCTCTGCGACGGCCGCGGTCGGTATGCCCCCGCTCCAGAAGAACGCGTCTATCTTCCCGTCCCTGAGCGCGTCAGCGGACTCCCTCACCCCCAACCTCTCCCTTACGATGTCCTTGTCGGGGTCGATGCCCGCAGCTCGAAGGATCCTCAGGGCTATCACCTCGGTCCCGCTCCCCGGCGCACCCGTCGAGACCCTCTTTCCCTTGAGGTCGGCGATCTTCGTGATGCCCTTGCCCTCGAGGGTCACTATGTGCTGGAAGTTGTTGTACAGCACCGCTAGGGCTCTGACCTCGACCCTCGAGTCCGAGAACGCTCCCGTCCCCCTGTGGGCCTCGTAAGCTGTGTCAGGCAGCGTGAAGGCCACCTCGACCTTCCCGTCCCTCAGGAGCTTAAGATTGTCCACGGAGGCCGTCGTAGCCTCGACGGTGGCAGTCACCGTCGGCCCGAGGTACTTGTTCCAGAGCGACGCGAAGGCCCCACCCACGGGATAGTAGACTCCTCCCACACCTCCAGTCGCTATGCTAAGCGTCACTTTTTCGGGAGGCCTCGCGACCGTGGTGAAGTAAGTCGCGGCGATGATCGCCGCGACGACCACCACACCGACGACCACCAAGAGCCTGATTCGGGTCTTGTTCATACATCAGTAGATGGTTTTGACCCAGATAAGTTTTTTGGAAAATGTGTAGTGAAAACCTTCACAGTTATCCGAATGGAGACACCTTTGACTCCTGCGCGCCTCGCGCCCGAGCCCGGATTATCGCACCGCTTGAAGATGCAGAGCAGGCCGCGAATCCGCTCAACTGTCATCTAGCACCCTCGTTATCCTCCCGATCCCCTTGACCCTGCCCTCCCTCAGGACGAAGACGTCGCCCTCCCTCACGAACTCCGGCCTGTACTTGAACGAGAACGTCGCGGTCCCCTGCTCGCCGGGAGCGACGAAATCTTCGTTGTGAACGAGTGTCTTCACCGATTGGGCGATCGTGTGGCAGTGGAATATCGGCTCGTAACCGGTCGCCACCCTCGTCGGATGATTGAGGACGAGGAACTCACCGTCGAAGCGCCTCACCGCCCTCAGCCGAACTTCAGAGTCGGAGAGCACCATACCTCTCCTGACCGTGTTGTGCGGTACTCCCCTGATGGCGATGCCTACGAGCTGACCCGCCGATGCCTCCTCCACTTTTGAGTGGTGGACCTCGATGCTCCTGGCTCTCACCTCGGTGAAGCCCCCCTTGTTGTCTGGTCCCAGCAGCAGCGAGTCTCCGCTCCTCAGCCTCCCCTGCAGTATCGTGCCCGAGACCACCGTACCCGCGCCTTCGACGTTGTAGACGCGATCGACGTACATCAGGAAGGGGCCGTTGAGCTTCTTGGGCCTCGGAGGCAGGATCGCCAGGAGGTCGTAGAGCAGGTCAAACCCCTGCCTCGTCGCTGAGGAGACCTCCACTATTGGCACCACGGGGTTCACTTTGTCCACCACGACGTCCACATCCGACCTGTCCCTCAGAGGATAGGGGACACGACCGACGCGCTTGATGAGCCTCGAAACCTCATCCCTGACCTCCTCCAGCCTCCTCCCACCGACCTTGTCGACTTTTGTGATGCAGACGATCACGGGTAAACCCGAACCGAACATTATGCCTAGGTGCTCCCGGGAGATGTGAGTGGGGCCGTCGTCTGCAGCGACCACCAGCAGGCCGTAATCCAGCTCCTGACCCAGAAGTCCTCTGATGGTGGTCCTGAGCCAGGGCTCGTGGCCGACGGTGTCGACGATGCTCACGACCTTCTCCGCCTCCCTGACGACCCTGGACTTCTCCTGCCTGTCCCGAGGGGCCTTCAGGAACAGGGGTTTCCCTCCCCTGAAACCCAGAACCGTGAAGTGGAGGTCGGCCGAGAGGTTACGGGAGATCTCGTGGGGCAGGGTGTCCATGTAGAGCCATTTGGTTCCGTCGTCCCTCTCCCCTGTGACCAGACAGGCTATCAGGGTTGACTTGCCGTGGTTCACGTGTCCAGCTATTCCGACCGTCAGGTGGTTCCTCGGAGAGTCCGCGACCCTCTCTATCACGACCTTCGCCATGTGGCCCCTCTCGGTCGAGAACCTCTCCACCTTCCTGACCTTCGCACCGCACTCCGCGGCCAGGGAGTTGATCACCGCGAGGCTCTCCTCCAGCTCGACCTCGCTGAGCCCAGAGACCTCACCGTCGTCGTCTACCCCGAGCACGTAGACCGCGACGCCGTTCCCCTCCATCAGCCTCGACTTCATCTGGGCAACGAGCTGCTGCCGCCTTTCGGTCCTGAGGTGAACGGATGTCAGGAGCCTCGACTTGAACTCGATGTATCTGTCCTCCGAGGCCGGCACTGAGACCCGCTCCCCCACGTCCGAGGTCATGCGCTCCGAGTGAGTTATATCGGTATCCCGCAGATCCGTGCGTGTATGAAGACGATAGGTTTCCTCTCCGACTACGGTTCGAGGGACCCTTACGTGGGAGAGGTCAAGGCGGTCTTGGTCGGGCGATGTCCTGATGCGGTCGTGATCGACATTACCCACGAGGTGGAGCCCTTTAACGTCCTTCAGGGAGCTTTCCTGCTCTACACCTCCTACAGGTTCTTCCCGAGAGGGACGATCTTCCTAGCGGTCGTCGATCCGGGTGTTGGGACAGGGCGCCGCGGTGTTGTCGTGAAGACAAGAAACTACTGGTTCGTCGGTCCCGACAACGGCCTCCTCTACCCATCCGCCTTCGAGGACTGTCTTGAGGAATGTTACGAGATCAGGCTGACCAGCTACCCGAGATACGGCGGTGAGACCTTTCACGGACGTGATGTGTTCGCGCCGGTCGTGGGTTCGCTGGCCTCAGGTCTCATCCCGGACCTCATCCCTTTGCGTCCTGAAGAGTTGGTGAAGCTCGAGCTCGAGGGGCCCTCAGTCTCGGAAGGAGAGGTGGTCGCCAAGGTACTGCACGTCGACAGGTTCGGGAACTGCGTCACCAACGTCAGCCTGACTTCTTTGCCGACGTGGATGGAATTCGGCTCCAGGTATCGGGTGGAGGTCGGTATGAGGGGGGTCGAGGCCCCGCTGGTGCGCGCATACGGTTCAGTCGGGGTCGGTGATTTCCTACTGACGTTCGGGGGCACCGGTTACCTAGAGCTGTCCGTGAACAGGGGGAGCGCTGCCTCGGAGCTCGGGCTCAGACCTGGGGACGCTTTCAGGATCAGGATGAACGTCTGAGACTTCAGGCCAGTATCTCGGGCTTCAGGGCAGAGATGGCCGCCTTAACCTCCTCCTCGAGGGCCTCGATCTTCTCGACCTCCTCGTTCCTGTACTCGGCCTTGGACCTGACGACCTTGGCGATGATCGGGAGCTGTCTGATCTTAATCAGAGGCACACCCTTCCTGAGGGCCTCCTCTGCGTTCCGGTGGAAGGTCGTGAAGAGCCGCATCAGCGCGTGCTCTTTCCTCGGTGAGCAGTAAGAGTCCACCTCGTCGAAGGCGCTCTGCTGCAGGAAACCCTCCCGTATCATCCTGCCCACGTCGAGGATCAGCTTCTCCTCGTCGGCCAGCGACTCGGGCCCTAGGAGCCTCACCAGCTCCAGCAGCTCCTCCTCCCTTCTCAGAAGTCTGTAGATGTAGGCCCGCAGGTCGTACCACTCCTTGTGGACGTTATTCGCCCACCAGTCCTTGACCGTTTCGACGTAGCCCGAGTAGGACATCATCCAGTTGATCGCGGGGTAATGCCTCGTGTAGGCTAGGTTCGGGTCGAGCGCCCAGAAGGTCCTCACGAACCTGAGCGTGTGGGTCGTCACGGGCTCGGTGAAGTCTCCCCCGGGTGGCGATACGGCTCCCACCAGCGTCATGCTGCCCACCCTGTCCGGCTTCCCTAACACTTCAACTCGCCCTGCCCTCTCGTAGAACTCGGCGAGCCTGCTGGCGAGATAGCTGGGATAACCCTCCTCCGCGGGCATCTCCTCGAGCCTTCCGCTGATCTCCCTGAGGGCCTCCGCCCACCTGCTCGTCGAGTCGGCCACCAGCAGGACGTCGTATCCCATGTCCCTGTAGAACTCGGCGATGGTCGCACCAGTGTAGATGCTGGCTTCCCTCGCGGCGACCGGCATGTTGCTGGTGTTCGCGATCAGCACGGTCCTCTCCATCAGGGGCCTACCTGTGTAGGGGTCCTTGAGGTGCGGGAACTCGGTGAGGACCTCAGCCTCCTCGTTGCCGCGTTCGCCGCAGCCTATGTGGAGGATGACCTTCGCGTCGCTCCACTTCGCGAGCTGGTGCAGGGTCACCGTCTTACCGGTACCGAATGCTCCCGGTATGCATCCCGTACCCCCCTTGGCCATGGGGAAAAGCGTGTCGAGCACCCGCTGACCCGTGATCAGCGGCACCACAGGGTCTAGCCTCTTCCTGAAGGGCCTCGGCGTCCTCACGGGCCACCTGTGGGCCATCCTGACCTTCTCGACGCCGTCCCTAGTCTTCACCTCAGCCACGACGTCGTTCACCGTGTAGTCTCCCTCGGGAGCGATCTCCTCGATGGTGCCCCGCGTCGCGTCGGGCGGTATCATAATCTTACTCGCGACCAGCGGCGTCTCTTGGACCTCTCCTATGACGCTTCCAGCCTCTACCTCGTCGCCCCTCTTGACTGTCGGGACGAAGTGCCACTTCCTGTCCTCAGGGATCGACGGGACGTCGACTCCTCTCCTCACGAAGGGCCCCACCTTTGAAGCGACCCTATCGAGAGGTCTCTGAACGCCGTCGTAGACGCTCCCCACCATCCCGGGTCCCAGGTTCACCGAGAGCGGCGCGCCTGTTCCTACGACGGGTTCCCCCGGAGAGAGGCCTGAGGTGTTCTCGTAGACCTGAACGAACGCCACATCGCCCGTGAGCTTGATGACCTCACCGACCAGACCCTCTCTCCCCACCCTGACGACCTCGTACATCCTAGCGCCCATCATCCCGTCGGCCTTCACGGCAGGCCCCGCTATCCAGACTATCCTCCCCTTGGCAGGCATCTCGACGTCCCTGCTCATCGGTCTCTAAAAAACGATCGTTCGTCAAAACGGGGTCTTCATGTACCGTAAAATCGGAGCCCCAGCCCACGTGTAAGCGGATGTCGGTCGCCCTGTTGAGGGCCAAGCTCGATGAGGTCCTGTCGAAGTTTCCGGAGCTCGGGGAGCTCTGTGACCGCTGCATCTCGTCGAGGAGGTGGGGAGGGAGCGCGGTTCTCATGGTGCTGGACGCGTCGTTCACATCGATAGGTCTGAGCTACTTCAGGTCCGTCGTTCCCGCGGTAGCCAGGATCAAGCGCGAGTTGGTCGAGACGGGGGCCCTGAGAACTTTGGAGGACCTCATGGACGCAGACGTCGAGCTCCTCAGGCCCTTCTGGAGGAACAGGAGGTCATGGGAGGTGGCGAAGGGGGTCGCGGCCACCCTACTGCAGCATCGCGGCAACGACGACGTCTCCAAATTGAGGGCATGGGCCTCTTCCTCCAACCTCGAGGGCTGGCGGCTGGACCCCATAGGTTCGCTGAGGGGTGTGGGCCTGGTGACCTACCAGTACCTCAGGATGATGGGCGGGGTGGACACGGTCATGCCGGACAGAGTAGTGAAGCGCGTGATCAACGGCGTTCTGAGGGAGTGCGGGTTCGAGGCCGTCGAGGACGACCTGGAGTTCGTCAGGACGGTCGAGCGGGTCGCCAGCCAGACCGGTCGCAGGCCCGTGGAGCTCTGCTGGTTCACCTGGCTCCTGTCCGAGACCGAACTGATGAAGGGACCGAGCTATCGGGACGTCGTTCACCTGATCTGAGCCTCAGTAGACGTATCCGAGGAGCTTCCCGCCCAGACCTCTCTGCTTCGCCTCCCTGTGGGACATCACGCCCTGGTTCGTTGTGACCACCAGTATCCCCACGTCCCTGCTCGGAAGGTAGCGCTTCTCGAACTCCTCGAAGCCGTCCTTGCTGACGCTGGACCTCGGCCTTATCGGCCCCGCTCTGTTTATCCTTCCCAGAAGCTGGATGACCACCTTCCCTCCCCTCCTGTCCTCAAGGTACTCGAAGGCCCCAACGTAACCGTGCCTCTGCAAAGTCCTCAGTATCTCCACCACGAGCTTCGAGTACTTGTGGACGCACTCCTTGTTCCTGACCATCTCGTTGTTGTAGAGCTTCGTGAATAGCCCGCTCACGTGGTCGAACGTCGCCATCTCCTTCAGTCCGCCGTGCCGTCCCTCCTAAAATACGTGGGACCGATTCCCCAGGGACTCGGCGCCGCAGCCATCGATGGATCGCCAGTCAAACCCGCAAACGGCTGAGGTCGTAGCGCCCTCGCTCGCTCTGCTCGACGCGGTAGAGGAGGGCATAGCAGTCGTGGACGATGTGACTTCCTTTGGGGAGGCGGTGACGTGATGGCGTAGAGTCAGCGCTCAAGGCCGCACCTTGACGGGGGTCGTAGTATGGGTGGGGCTGGGACTTGAACCCACGAACCCCGGCGGGACGACCGCGGAGGCGGCCGCATGTCTCAGTATTCACGGCAAGACCGTTTCGGCTGATATTGTTACATGTGAGCGTTACAGAACTTCTAGCGGATGGTCGCGTCTCTCTCGAGACGGCTCGGCATGTTGTATGCGAGTCTGTACCGAAGGTTTGGCGGCGAAGGGTTCACGTCCAGCGACGTGGCTGAGCTGCCGGGGTGGCGTTGCTGAGGCTGGGGAAGGCTGGTGCGGCCTACGTTCATGATAAAAGCTCCACATGCACCTGCTCCAAAAACAGGAGATGGCCCGAAAAATGTCTGCGGGGGGTGGGATTCGAACCCACGAACCCCTACGGGACAGGGCCCTGAGCCCTGCGCCTTTGACCAGGCTTGGCTACCCCCGCGGTACCGTACTCGTCACCACATCCCCATGCCGTCCTATTAGCCTTAACCGGGTAGGCACCGGCAACGACGCATCAAGTCGATCACTGGCGGAGGATCAGGAGGAGGTAGACCAGCAGCAGGGCGATCAGTAGGAGCGGCGAGGTACCGACCGTCAGACCGTCGAGCCTAACGGTCACCAGAAGCAGCGGATGCACCTCCTCAATCCTGGGCAGGACCCTGGGAAGCACCGAGAGCAGGACCAGAGATATCCCTATCACGGTCAGCAGGATGCCGGTCAGCAGGATCGGGTCCCTCATGCCCTGATCGACCTGGAACGGGTCAGGAGCTCTCTCACCGTGTTGTCGTCGACCTGACTGAAGTCCTCGTAGAACTCTCCTACGGCCAGGAAGTCCTCAGAGACGTACAGGGCGACCAGCTCGTCAGCCTCCCTCGAGACCCTGCTCGCAGCCTCTGCGGACGCGACCGGTACGGCCACCACCAGCCTGCGGGGAGACCTGCTCCTCACGCACCTGCAGGCCGCGATCACCGTCGACCCGGTTGCGATGCCGTCGTCCGTAAGTACAACCTCCTTGCCCTCGATCGGCAAAGGCCTCAGGCCTCCCCTGAGCTCCGAGGCCCTCCTTCTGAGCGTCTCCAGCTCGGACCTCGCCCTCGCGGTGACGTACTCCGCATCAAGGCCGTAGAGCTCGAGCACCTCCTCCTCGACGTACACCTCTCCACCCTCGGCGACCGCACCCGCTGCGAGCTCCGGGTTCCCCGGAACTCCTATCTTCCTCACCATCACCAAGTCAAGCGGAGCGCCGAGGCCTTCCGCTATGACGTAACCGATCACGACCCCTCCACGCGGTATCGCCAGCACGGTGCTCTCTCCGCCCACCTTCGACTCGAGGGCGGTCAGCAACCTCCCCCCTGCGTCCCACCTATCCCTGAACCTCATCCAGATTAAGATCAGGCCCACGGAATATTTGTTTGACGTCCTAAGTGTGGAAGAGCTTCGTCTCCTCGGATATCTTGGTGGAGCTGAGGAGCTTCGCGACCGGTGGCCGCGGTTTCCTGACGACCGTGAAGCCGCAGTTCGGGCACTTGAGCTGTGCGGCCCTCGGACTTATATCGGCCTCGAAGAGCGACTTGCACTTCAGGCACTGATACGTCGTTCCCGGCCTAGACAACCCGCTGCGTACTGGAGAGGCCCGTTAATATAACCATGACAGAGAAGGCCCTGAGTTGTCGGCGAGGCCCTACGGGACCGGAGACGACGGAAGCACCTGGCTGCTGGAGGGGAGACGCGTACGGAAGTACGACCTGAGGGTGATCTGCTGCGGAGAAGTCGATGAGCTCAACTCGCTCCTCGGAGTATGCAGGGCGTTCGTCAGGGAGAGTCACGCCGAAATCGACGAGCTCCTGAGAGGGGTTCAGTCGGTTCTCTTCACGGTCGGAGCGGAGCTCGCTGCAGAGGACCCGAAGTCCCTGGGGATAAACGTCGTCACCGAAGCGGACGTGAAGGCGTTGGAGAGGGCCCTCGACTCTTACCTGGACATGCTGGAGCCGCTGAAACACTTCATCTATCCTTCAGGATCGGTTGCCGGGTCGCTGCTGCATCTGGCCAGATCGGTGACCAGGAGGGCCGAACGCCACATCGTCATGCTCTCCGACCGTGAGCGGATCAATCCCCAGATAATCAGGTACCTCAACAGGCTATCGACTCTGCTGTTCCACCTCGCGAGGTTCGTGAACGTTAGGGATGGCAGGCGCGAGGACGTCTGGCTGGGAAGGGGTTACGGCTGAGTCACGGGGCTGCGCCTCCTCGGACGCCTCGTACCTCTCAGCCTCTTGACGAGGAACTCCGCCGCGCTCACGGCGTCCTTCCCGTCCCATATCTTGACGCTGTGGGCAGAGAACATGATGTTGGCTGAGGGCTTTCTGAGGGCCCTCTCGTCACCGGGCCAGAGCTGAACCAGCGCGAAGAGCTTCGGTAGGAACCTGAAGCTGAAGGCGACACCTCCCAACTTCTCCGACGTGCCTCCGATCTGCTTCGATGCGGACTCGAAGAGCTGTCTGTTGTATCCGAAGTGTTCCAGGAAAGGCCTCATCACCCTCCTGACGAAGTCACCGTGATGCTGCGCCGCACCTGCGAACCTGTCGATCCCTATCCAGCCCTTCTCCTGTTCGGTGGAGCACTGGAAGATCAGGTACTTCAGCACGAGTCTCGTGAGTCCAGCGTCGGCCTGGTCCTCGGTCACCACCTCCTCAGCGACTCCGCGGTCCAAGTGGATGCAGTAGGACAGGTCCAAGACGTTGACGAGGTACCTCGCGCCGGCCCCTTCCTTCGGCGGGAGGAACGCGACCTCGCACCTCTTCGCGACCTCTTTATGGTCCTTGCCTCTCAACCGCTCTAAGGCTTCCTGAACCTCCAACCCATTTGAACGCCAAATTCAACGGAAATAAGCCTAACAGGGGTTGCTCATACTTGCGTACTACGGAGGCATTCCTTCGGTGATACCACGTTCACGGGCATCTTCCCCCGATAGAGTTTCCTCCACGTGACGTACCTCCTGATCTCGTGGTGAGACGCGACGGTCATCGCGATCAGCGCACCGTTGTGGTCGAGGCCCTTCAGCACGTAAGGCATCAGCTCCTCCATCAGCTCCTCCCATGAACCCGGAGGTCTGGGGAAGAGGACGACGTGCTCCTCGCTCCTCAGGTACGCGGCGTAGAGCTCCCGAGCCTCACGTTCACCGACAGCGTCCGCGACCGACCCGATGAGGTTCAAGAGGTCGTAAACGGTCACGGCCTTCACCTCGCCCTTGAGGGACTGGAGGTAGAGCTCGTTGTCACGGTACCTCGGATCTGACTCGACGGCCAGGTGATGGAGCGTCAACACGTCTGATCCGACGGCGTCCAACTAGAACTCGACCTCCACCTCCCTCTTAGGCTTGAAGACCATGTCCGACGGCGACCCGGACCTCGCCAGCCTTCCGCCCAGATAGAGCGACGTGAGCTTCCCCTCCGGCGATGTCCTGGAGTACCTCAACACGAGATATCTCAGCGCGTCGTTGACCGCGTCGCTCCTGTTCTTGAAGAGCCCCTCGGCGCAGAGCTCGTCGACCCTCCTTAACAGCGATGCGCTCACCCTGACCTGCAGCAGGACCGTATCTGTCATTTCTCTTCTTGAATACTTCAAATCGCATTCGCGTATATAATATTGTTCCGGTACCTGTACTCGTTACGAGCCGAAAATCATATTCCCTGGGCGAGATCCGTTGAGGCATGGCGAGGCTCGTGGTTCACACCGGCAAGAGGCCCTACAGGCACGTAACGGAGAAGGGTGACGAAGTGTGGATCTGCATGTGTGGACTCTCCGAGACGTATCCGCTCTGCTCCGGCAAGCACAGGGTCGTGGCGAGGGAGTCAGATAACGAGCACCTGATGTACGACCAGCGAGGTGAGCCGATCGGTCAGGCTACAGGCATTCAACCCGAAGTACTGGTCAAGCTCAGGAGGGTCTAGCGCGGAGCGCCCTGTAGTCTACTCCCCCTTCGCCTAGTTGGAGGATGGGCTGAGGAGCTGCTGATGGTCCCCACAAGCTCGCCAGCGACCGAGTCCCATGAGGAAGCCAGCTTCGAGAGCAGCTCCTCATAGCGGGTAACGGTCTCCTCAAGCAGAGCCCTCCAGTCGCTACCGTTTCTCTCGACCTGAGACATCATCTCCTCAACGTGCCTTCTGGTCAGCGGTGAGACAAGCCTCTCGTCAACGCGCTGTAGCACCGAGATCAGCGACCTGCCCAGCTCGGTCGACCTGAGGCTTTTGCCGACCCTCGCGACGTACCCTCTATCGACGATCAGCGACGGGAAGGAGGCCCTCGTTGCGTCGGTGCCGATCCCGCTCCGCTCCATCAGCGCGATGAGCTCAGACTCGCTCATCCTAGGAGGAGGAGAGGTCTCGCCCCTGTTCAGCTTCAGGTCGACCACCTGGAGCCTCTCTCCGGTAGTGAGCCTCGGTATCGGATGATCCGTCATCCTTTGGTAGACGTAGACGTCCAGGAAACCCCTACGCGTCACGCTCCTCCCTGAAGCCGAGAGCTCGATCCCAGACAGCTCCAAGAGGGCCTCCTGATTCAGGACGGCAGCGTCCTCGAGGAAGGCGTTCGCGACGAACCTCCTAGCGACGTACTCCCATATCGCGCCCAAGAGTCCTCCCGACCTGTAGGGCTTGATCGGGTAGATGGGCGGGTGAGCGCCGTCGTCGAGTCTTCCCTGTCTAGGTCGAGCGGAGCTCAATAGCCTCTGGCCCTCCAGCAACCCCGACTTCAGGACCGCCATGAGGGGCCTCCGGTAGTCGAACCCCCTCGGATACCGGTTGGTGTCGGTCCTGGGATAGGAGATGTAGCCCTCCGAGTAGAGCCTCTCCATGGCGTTGAGCACCTCGTTGGCGCTCCTGCCTGTTATCCTCACCAGGTCCCTGAGGGCGTCATCGGTCCTCAGCGGCGTCGGCCTCTGTACGATCGATGTGTCCTCCGAGTAGCGCTTCACAGCCGCCTCCTCGGAGCCTCTCGCCCGCATGTGGGCCTCCTTGGCCGCGTTCTCTTCCCAAAACCTCTGAGAGCTGGCCTTGATCGTCTCGCCAGACCGCGTCCTCAGCGTCGCTTCGATGTACCAGAAGGGCCTCGGCCTAAAGGACTCGACCTCCAGGTCTCTCCGGACGACGAAATAGAGCGTCGGCGTCTGGCAGGACCCCCAGCTGATCACGCCTCTGTGTCCGAGCTTTCTGGCCCTTAAGGTCAGGAAACGCGTGTACGCGGCACCCGTCAGCAGGTCGAACGTCCTCCTGAACTCGGCCTTGTGGACCCAGTTCCACCTGAGCTCCGGCTCCAGGTTTCTCCAGGCCGTCAGCAGGTCTTCCCGCTCCACGGAGTTGAACCTCATCCTGTAGTAGGTGCTCCTCTCACCCCTGACGCCCCTGTAGATGGCCAGTATCTCGCTGCCGATTAGCTCGCCCTCGTGGTCGTTGTCGGTCGCGATGATTAGCGGTGCGTGCTTCCTGAACAGATCTGACAAAGCGCTGTAGGACTCGTGGTCCCTGACCACATACCTGAACCTCCTAACCCTGATGAGCTCTAGGGGGTCGACTCTGCTCCAGATGCGGTACTCCACTGGGAGGTCGGCGTCGAGCACGTGTCCCCTGACGCTGGCGACGACTACGTTCTCTCCGATGGAGGAGAGGGCTGCGTGTATCGCCCTTGCGACCGACGGTTTCTCTGCGACGACTATACCCTCCCTCATCTCAGCTTCCTATCTTGAAGCTGGCGTTGACCGTCTCGTATATCGTCCTCACCATGGTAGCAGGCATCCTCCTCCCTCCCACCTTGACCTCCTTCAGCCTCGACTCGACGACGGGGAACGGATTCGATCTGACGAAGCAGAACAGGTCGCCGAGGGTACCGAAGTGGTTCAGCAGAGCTAGGGCGGTCTTGTGGCCGCAGACTCCTTCCAGCGCGTAGAGCGCCCTCTCCGGTGGGCTCATGTCGCGACGCGCCACCCTGAGCGGGTACTCTCTCGGCTCAGGAGGCGTACCGAGCCTCTTGTCCTTCCAGAGGATGTAGGTGACCGTAGCGCTGGAGTCGGGGACCGGTAAGATAGGCACGTCCATGTCGAGGACGATCTTGTCGATCATGGCCAGCACGGCAGTCTCGTTCCATCCCGTTCTCCTGTAACCCACGATGTTGCCTTCAAGGAGTATCAGCTTCGGCCCCTCGTGCTGCCTCATCCTCTCCAGTTGATCCCAGAGCCTTCCCTTGAGGCTGTTCAGGAAGTCGAAGACCCTCTTGCGTTCTATCAGGACGCTCCCCTGTGATCCGCGTATGAAGTAATCGCCCGCCTCCAGCGGTTTCACGGCCACCTCCGCCCTCTTCCTGAGGGCCTCGTGGATCTCAGGTGCCTCAGCGGCCTCGTTGCTGTCGATCACGATCATCCGCGCTCCGTTTACCGGGAGAGGATTAATGCTTAACCCGTCTGGGCTGGCGACGCGCTCGCTTGATCTCGACTATTCTCATGAGTGGGTAGTTGAGCTCCCTCACGAAATCGAGCTCGCCGATCACATCCGCTGACCCGTACCTAACCCTGACCCTCGCGTAGATGTCCGACGGTCCTATCTCACCGTACGAGTACGGACCTTCGCGTCTGTAGCGCCGCGGCCTCCTGAGCCTGACCTCGACCTCGACCCTGAAGGGCTGGGAGAGGACCGCAGACGCCACGCCCTCGGCCAGCTCCTCCAGTCCCCGCCTCGTGGCCGGGGCCGGAAGTCCAACCAGTGAGTGATAGATCGTCGCCAGCGCTATGCCGACCTCGAACGCCGCCCTCTCGCGGTCCGTGACCTCGCTCGAGAAGCGTGATGCCGCCGGGTCCCGCTCGGACTTCATAAACCGCAAAAAGGAGTCTTTTGCGTTAAAGGTAACTCCTCAGAGCTTCGCCAGGAACCTCTCCCACTCCTCCTCGTCATCGACTTCGTCCTCGAGGAGGTCCTCGAAGATCTCGTAGGTGACGACGTCGGTCGCTCTGTACTTCTCCACCATCTGGCTGTAGAACCTGATCGCGCACTGCTCTGCTTTGAGGACATCCTCAACGACTTTCCTGAGGTCTGTGGGGTCCTCCGGAGGAGCTATGTAACCGCACTTAGACGTGTTGAGCAGCTTCGAGAAGTCCATCACCGGCCTTCCGCCCAGCTGGATGATCCTCTGCGCCAGCTTCTCTGCGTGCTTAAGCTCGTCCATCGATTGCCTCAGAAGTACTGGTCTTAGGGTGTCGGCGTCTATGCCCCTGATCCACTGCGCGGCGAGCCAGTACTGATAGTGAGCTAGCCACTCGTCCGAGTAGGCCTGGAGGAGGTCCTTGATTACCTCGTCCAAGTTCGCCTTTACGATCTCGCGAGCCGTTCTTCCCATAGCGACTCAGTTCATTAGAGAGAGGTTTTAAGGGTTTTACGCGTCCTCGTCGAAGAGCGTGCGTATCGAGATCGAAGGGGTAGTTGGGACAGTCGGCCCCATTCCGGATCCAGATCGACCGATTCTCCTGACGACATCGCGGATCCTGTACAGATAGAAGAGGTGGGTCCTGGCGGTCGTGTCGGACCTCAACCTGAGAACCTCAGAAGGCTCCCAACCCGGTATCGGATAGTCGTGGGTCATGACGAGTGTTTCTTCATCAGCGGTCATGAGGACGGGTTTGATCGCTTCGAGTGCGTCTGACGTCAGGTAAGCGAACACGACGTCCACTGACCTGAGGTCGACGTGCCTTATGTCGGCCTTCACGTATCTGACGTCGTTCAAGCGGAGCCTTCTGCGACTCTGCTCCGCGTGGTGAACGAGGGCATCGTTGATCTCAAAGCCGACTGCCTTCGCACCGAACTCCTTAGCAGCTATCATCGGAGCCCTCCCGTCTCCGCTGCCCAAGTCCACCATCAGAGATCCAGGCACGATGCCCGCCTCTTCGAAGGCCCTGTTCAAAACGTCACGCGGCGACGGAACGAAGGGGTTAAGCCTCCGCCCCATCCGCCGATCGAGGGGAAAGGCATAATTTAGGTTTCAGCGGCGAGCCTAAGTCGGTCACCTCATCTCTTCGGCGACGCGGTGATCCACGAGTACCTGTTGAAGAAGGGCAGGGCCCTCAGCACCGAGCGGTGTATCGCGTAGGCGGGAATGACGCTCACGAAGACGTGGATGAGGTTGAAGACGGCGTTGAGCACGGTCATCAGCAGCGCGAGCGTCAGCTCTCCTTGGACGGTTATTCCGACCCTCTGCAACGCCCTCGACCCGAAGGGCAGGTAAACGCTGGGGAGCAGCACGTAGTAGAGCACGAAGGTGGCAAGGGCCATGATCAGCGTCCTTGAGGCGAGCGCCCCGATCAATCCCCACCAGATCGATCCGCGTCCCAGTCGTATACCCGCGTACAGTCCCAGCAACGTCGAGAGCACGGCCAAGAGTTTCATCGTCTCACCGACACCTGGGACCAAGGAGCCGCCGTTCAGGACGAGGCCGTACCAGTGGGCGAGCGAGGTGACGACTCCTCCCATCGGCCCGAAGAGCGTCATGGAGAGGACATCGAAGATCTCGGCGCCGTCGAACCTCAGGAAGGGCAGCAGAGGAAACGGGGTGCTGAGCCTTGCCACGCCCGCAGCTATGGCCGCACCTCCGAGCGCAGCCACACCTGCAATCCAGACCGCCTTAGGCATCCTGTTCTCCTGAACCATCGACGATGATTGATGAGATGATACATATAATGTTTGTTAATAACTTAGCAAATATGTGATAACTAAATGCCAATTTTCGTTATCTATAGATCACTATTTAGCAAATAATTCAACAATTTTTAGTAAATCATCTAACTCCTTTCTGCGACGTAGCGCTACCACGCGGGATCGACCTACCTCGTGGATCGTAACGATGCCAGCCCTTCGGAGCGTGGCCACGTGACGGTAAACGGCGCTGTACCGCACCTTTAGGGTCCTCGAGAGCGCCTTGATGTGAAGAGGTCTATCGGTCTCAGAGACGAGTCTGATGATCCGGAGCCTCGTTATGTTCCCGAGCGCGCTGAGGACCCTTGCGAGGTCGCTCAGGCCTTCATCTCCGCTCACGTGATGAGGATATCACTGCATCATAATAAGAATTGACGAAGGCTAATTTATCGAGAACTGTTTGTGTATGTCCTATAAGAATATTAACTTAATACTCAATCTTGAGTAACTACTCAAAATTGAGTAAAAGGAGGAGGGGCCCGTCGGTGTGAACGCCCTCAAGACGGCGACTGGAGCCTCTCTTGGCGTGATATCGGCCGCCATCGCTGTACTGCCGATGAGCTTCGCCTACCCGCCGATTCCGTACCTGAGGTTCGACTTCGCAGAGGTTCCGGCGTTCGTGGCGACGCTCGGCTTCGGACCGTCGGTCGGACTGCTGGCCTCCACCATATACCTCCTCGGTTTGCTGGTGATGGGCGAGTTCTCACCGCTCGGGCCTCTGATGAAGTACCTGGCCATCGTATCGACGTTCGGTGGTATCTGGATGGTCACCCTCCTCCTGAGGAGGGGGTCTCCGAGGGTCTTGAGGGTCATCAGCTGGACCGCCGGTTGCGTCTCGCGGGTCCTCGTCATGAGCGCGGTGAACTACGTGGTCCTGGTGGTCTTCTTTCCGGACTTCCTGGGTTTCGCGGTCTCGACGCTCTCTGTCTTTCTGCGAACGGAACTCGTCCCCGACCATCACGGCCTGATCATGGTTCTCATCTACACAGCGATCTACAACGTCCTCCATACGATTCTGAGCATCGTTGCGTCGGTCACGGTGATCAACGCTATCAGGAGGTCTGGAGCTTTGGGAGCCGGTTGGAGACCCTGGTACAGCGACTGAGATACTTCCCTCGGCGTCAATCGTGGGGACAAGCCGACCCTATCCTTAATTAGACCAAAGAACGCTGTTAGTGCATGGCGATCGATCCGGTCTGCGGGATGAAGGTCGACGAGAGGACCACGAGGTACAGTTATGCCTTTCAAGGGACGTCCTACTACTTCTGTTGTCAGCACTGTCTCGAGACGTTCAAGAAGGACCCCGCGAAGTACCTGAAGAAGTGAGCGAGCCTACGCCGGCGCCAGAAAGCAGTACCTGGATTCAGCTCCCGCACTATCGAGTGGTTTGATCACGACCCTGACGGACGCTTGATCGGGGTCATCTTGGGCTTAGGCGTTGTCAGGTTGAGCGCGATCTCGGACACGTCCATGGAGTATTCGACCACCCTCTTCACGTTATCGAAGAGCATCCTGTACAGCACGATCGGGTCGTGTCTGGAACATTTAGACTGAAGCTCTGAGAAACTCAGCTCTAACCTCGTGATGAGCTCGTCTGTGTCCTCTAAAGACTTGAGTGCCGATCTGTGGTCGGGCCTGAGGACCAACTCGACGGCGTTCCTGAAGGTCTGCCCCGATTCCAGGCAGATGTTGTAGAAGTCGCTGATCGGTTCGAACTTCCATGACTTGTCCAGGGAGATCGATGCGATGTTCGTTGCGTGGTCCGCGACCCTCTCAACGCTCCTGGCGACCAGTGTGTAGCCGATGAGGACCTGTGGATCGCTAACTTCAACCGCCCTGAGGGTCCGAGGGTCGATGAGCGAGGCGTTCACGCTCCTGAGCAGGTAATGGTAGAACCGGTCGACCTCGTCGTCCCTGTCCAGCAGATCGGCCACCTCCTCTGGCGACGGATTCTCCAGTAAGGAGAGACTGTCGTACACCATGTTCGCGGCCATGGTTCCCATCCTCTCCAGCACGGTCAGTGGTGTCAGGTTCTCGTAGAGCCTCATCACGCTCAGGACCATACCGTCCAGGCGCTCATCGACGACCTCCACGCCTACCAGCCATCTCCTGATGAGGTTCTTGAGGGCCCTTTGAATCGCCACGCCTCCCTTATCACTCACGACGATCGTCTCGTAGCCGGCCAAGTACAACGAGATCAGCATGCGAGTGGCCTGCTCCAGCGTCGTCCCGGGCTCAATCACCAGCTCTCCGTCAGAAAGTGCGACGTTCTTCGGCATCAGTATCAGAGGTCCGTCATCACCTTCGACCTCGATGAGTTCACCGCCTCTCCCCAGCCCGAACCTTTCCGCCCAAGACTTGGGTAGCGACACCGTCAGAGTCGACCCGCCGGTCTGTTGGACCCTTCTGTGGTGCAACCTGATCATAATCTTATATATAGTACACTTCCTCTTTATTTAGGGATTTCATGTCCCATTAGTTCAGTTTTCTATTTAGAATATATAGAGGACTATATAGAATTTAGGGAATCTACTTATTGAGCTTGAGATGGGGCCTGCCGAGATGGGATCTGTAAAGAAATCGGAGGTCAAAGGCGCTACGCCGACGGCGATGGCAGCGGTGATGCTGGTGGTAGGTCTGGTGGTGGGAGCGGTGGCGATGTTCTTCGTTGGGGGAGGGTTAGGCCAGACAGGCGGCGTCGTGACCCGCGTCGAGACCGTTACGGTGGGCGGTGGTGCGACGGTCGTGAGGACGGTGACGCAGCCGGTGACACAGCTCGTAACCGTGACGGTGACTCCGCCGCCACCAACTCCGCCAAGGCTGACAGGGACGATTGAGATCGACGGCTCCAGCACGGTTTACCCGCTTACCGAGGCTGCAGCGGAGGCCTTCATGAAGCTTCACTCAGGCGTTAAGATCTCCGTCGGGATCTCTGGTACCGGAGGAGGCTTCAGGAGGTTCGTCATTGGTGAGACCGACATCAACGACGCCTCGAGGCCGATAACGAGGGCTGAGGCAGAGTCCGCGGCTAAGAACAACATCGTCTGGTTCGAGGTCCCGCTGGCCCTTGAAGGTCTGGCGATCGTCGTCCACCCGACCAACAACTGGGTCGACTGCATAACGATATCCGAGTTGAGGGAGATCTGGAAGCCCGACAGCAGGATAACTAGGTGGAGTCAGGTGAGGTCAGGGTGGCCGGACCAGCCGATTAAACTCTACGGCGCCGGCCCAGACTCAGGCACCTTTGACTACTTCACCGAGAGGGTCGTAGGGAGGGCAAAGGCCTCGAGGACCGACTACGTCGCCTCCGAGGACGACAACGTCCTGATCGCCGGTGTTGCCGGTGAGCGGTTCGCGCTCGGCTACATCCCGTACGCGTATGTCGCGGAGGCTGCGGGCAGGGTGAAGGTAGTGCCGGTCAGGGACGACGCTGTTGCAGGCGCGACCTGCGTCGAGCCCAACGACGAGACCGTCTCGACGTTCAGGTACCCGCTCTCGAGGCCGCTGTTCATCTACGTCAACAAGAAGAAGTACGAGGAGAAGCCGGCGCTCAAGGAGTTCGTGATCTTTTACGTCCAGAACGGCGCGGAGTTCGCCAAGAAGGTGAAGTACACGCCGCTCCCGAAAGTCTACTACGAGCTAGCGGCTTACATGCTGAAGTCCGGAGTCACCGACGGGCTCTTCGGGCTGACGCAGATCGCGCTCAGGAACGCCGGCCCGCGCTGAACAACGGTTATAATGCCGAATTTTTCTGATCTGGTGGGAATTCTTGGGTTACCTCTCGTCTGAGCAGTTCCTCAGCTCCGTCAAAAGGAGGCGTGCACAGGACAGGCTCTTCATGGTCGTCGTCCTGGCTGCGACCCTCGTCTCGACCCTCGCCCTGATCGTGATCTTCGTTACGCTCTCCGTCGAGTCGGTCAGCTTCTTCACGCGGGTCAGCATCATCGAGTTCCTGACTGGGACCAAGTGGACGGTGCTGTTCGCGGACAAGCACTTCGGCGTCCTCCCCCTGCTCAACGCAACGCTGATGACCTCCGCGATCGCGGTCGCGGTCGCCGGGCCCGCGGGGATCGCAGCGGCCATCTACCTGAGCGAGTACGCGTCCCAGAGGTTCAGGAACCTCATGAAGCCCGTGATCGAGACGCTCTCGGGGGTACCGACGGTCGTGTACGGTTACTTCGCCCTATACTTCATCACCCCGAACTTCCTGAGGGGCTTCTGGGAGGACCTTTCCATTCACAATGCGCTGGCCGTCGGATTGATGATAGGCGCCCTCACGCTGCCGATCGTGGTCTCGATCAGCGACGACGCGATGAAGGCGGTCCCCTACGACCTCAGGCTCGCGGCTTACTCTTTGGGCTCGAGGAAGATCGACGTGGTCTTCAGGGTAGTCTTGCCTGCGGCGCTCTCCGGTGTCGTCGCCTCGATAGTCTTGACGTTCGCGAGAGCGATGGGCGAGACGATCATAGCCGCGATAGCCGGAGGGTTCAGGCCGGTCCTCTCGTTCAACGTCGGCGAGTCGATGCAGACGATGACCTCATACCTGGCCCAAGTGGCGACCGGTGACGCGCCCCACGGCACGATCGAGTACCAGTCCCTCTTCGCGGTCGGGCTCCTGCTCCTCGTGATTACCGCGACCCTGAACTTCATCGGACTGAAGGTGATCAGGAGATGGGAGATCAGGTACTGAGGTACGAGGACCTAGCTCGGAGGAGGAACGACCTCAAGAAGACCCTCGACAGGGTCGTGCCGGTGGTGCTGAGCCTCGGCGTCTTCCTGGGCGTCACCGTGCTCGCGGCCCTGCTCTTCGACGTGGTGACGACCGGTTACGACAGGCTCAACCTCAACCTGATCACCGAGTACCCGTCAGCGAACCCCGCGGAGGCCGGCATGAGGTCGGCGGTGCTCGGGACGATCGTCACTGTGGGGCTCTCAGCGATATTCTGCATCCCCTTGAGCATCGCTTCCGCGATCTACCTCGTCGAGTACGCGGGAGGGAGGAGGTGGGCCGAGGTCCTCAGGTACAACATCGCGAACCTCGCGGGCGTCCCGTCGGTCGTCTTCGGGATCGTGGGGCTCGGGTTCCTGGTCTACGGGCTCGGCCTCGGGAGGAGCGTGATCGCTGGTGCCTTCACGTTGGCCATACTAACGCTGCCCTACGTCACGGTGACGTGCGTCGAGGCGATCAAGACGGTCCCGGAGGACCTGAAGTTCGGGGCGTACGCCCTTGGAGCGACGAGGCTTCAGGTCGTCAGGTCGATAATCCTCCCCAGGGCCCTCCCGATGATGCTCACGGGCGGAATCCTGGGCATCTCGAGGGCGATAGGCGAGGCGGCTCCGATACTGATCATCAGCGGCCTCCTCTTCATCAGGGAGGACCCAGTCTCGCTCTTCAGCAGGTTCACGGTGATCCCGCTTCAGCTCTTCAACTGGATCTCGAGGCCCCTGCCAGCCTTTCAAGAGCTCTCCGCGGCAGCGATAATCGTCCTGCTGCTGATTCTACTGGCGCTCAACTCAGCCGCAATTTACTTGAGGTACAAGCTATACAGGAGGCTCGAGGCGGCGTGACGGCCGAGGAGGAGGTCCTGGAGCGGATAAAGGTTATCATCTCAGAGAGGAAGGACGAAGTGGGAGAAGTCGTGGAGAAGGACGCGGCGGTACTCACGGAGGGCCTCTCGGTCTCATATCACGATAGGGTCGCGATCGAGGACATCAGCATCAAGTTCAGGAGGAACGCGATCACCGCGATCATAGGGCCCTCGGGCTGCGGTAAGTCGACGCTCCTCAGGTCCCTGAACAGGATGAACGACCTGATACTTGGCGCGGTCGTAAGGGGGAAGGTCCTCTTCAACGGGATCGACATCTACTCAAAGGACGTCGACCCGGTCTACATTAGGTCGCGGATCGGGATGGTCTTCCAGCGGCCAAACCCATTCCCCATGAGCATCTTCGATAACGTCGCGTTCGGGCTGAGGGTGAACGGGTTCAAGCTCACTAGGGACGAACTTAGGAAAAGGGTCCAAGAGGCGCTCGTGAAGGCAGCGCTCTGGGACGAGGTGAAGGACAGGCTCGACGCCCATGCCTACTCCCTCTCAGGAGGCCAGCAGCAGAGGCTCTGCATAGCGAGGGCCCTTGCGGTTGAACCTGAGGTCCTGCTCCTCGACGAGCCGACGGTCTCCCTCGACCCGATATCCACCTCGAAGATCGAGAGGCTGCTGGTCGCCCTCAAGAACGACTACACGATCATCATCGTGACCCACAACATGCAGCAGGCCGCCAGGGTCTCGGACTACACCGCGGTTATGATGCCCGACGAGAACCTCATTGGCAGGTTGATCGAGTTCGGGCCGACGAAGGAGATCTTCACGTCCCCGAAGGACTCG
>JANXEE010000023.1 GCA_025058225.1 Candidatus Calditenuaceae archaeon
GTGCGGGGGGTGGGATTCGAACCCACGAACCCCTTCCGTCTGGCCGAGGCTACGGGGAGCGGCTAACTCACCTCCAGATCTTGAGGCCGCCGCCTTTGACCGCTTGGCTACCCCCGCTCCGATGCGTTATTGTGTCTGATCGGGATATAAGTGTCTCACCGGTGAGGGTTCGCCCTGGGGCACGCGATGAGGTTTTAGATGACGCCGGCGATGGTGCCTTGGTTGTCGATCAGGAGGGCGATCAGGGAGGCCCAAGAGGCGCTGAGGAGGGCGGGCGTAGGGGAGGCTAGGGTCGTGCCGACCAAGAGCCTGTCCTTCGGGATCGTCACGAGCACTTCTGCCTTCGAAGAGGCTCGGGAAAAGGGGCTGGACGCTATGACCCACGCCGAAGCGGTTGCGGTGAGGACGAGGGAACACGTGGGCGGCCTCATCGCAGACGTACGGGCGGCGCATCCCGGTTACGTCAACTTCTTCCCCGATTGGCGGAGGTTCTCGGAGTCCGTGGTGAAGGGGGTTCTCGAGGACGTGGGATCGTTCCTCTATGAGGGGCTCGATGATGGAGAGGTCGTCGTTGAGCACACCAGCGTCAACCCGAACAAGGCGCTTCACGTGGGCCACGCGAGGAACGTCTGCATCGGCGACACGATCTTCAGGCTCATGTCCAAGGCAGGCAGGAAGGTCCTGGTGATCAACTACGTCGACGACAGCGGTGCCCAGATGGCAGAGCTGCTCCTTGGGTTCATGGAGCTGGGCTTCGACCTCAACCCACCGGAGGGCACAAGGTTCGACGAATACTGCGGCGATACGGTGTACGTCGAGGTGAACAGACGTGCCAAGGTCGACCGCGACATCGAGGCTAAGAGGCGCAGGGTCACTAGGGAGCTGGAGGACAGGGGATCGAGGGCCTTCAGGCTCTCTAGGGAGATAGCTCTGAGGGTTTTGCGGGATCAGTTGAGGACCTGCTATCGGCTCGGAGCACGGTACGACATGCTGGTGAGGGAGAGCGACGTGGTCGCCTCAGGCCTCTGGGAGGAGGCCTTCAACATGTTGAAGGCGAGCGGTGCCGTATACGCCGCCGATCGCGGATCAAAAGCAGGCTGCTGGGTCGCGGACCTCTCCGACCATCCGGTGCTCTCCAAGGAGGGCGACGAGGTGCTGGTCAAGAGCGACGGCTCGACCACGTACGTCGCAAGGGACATAGCGTTCGCGCTCTGGAAGCTGGGAAAGTCCAAGACCGAGCTGAAGTTCTCCCTCTGGGAAGTCCGCGATGGTCGAACCACGTACATCTCCTCCGATGACGGCATACCGGCGAGGCCAGAGTCGCCGAAGATCGTGATCACGGTAGTCGACTCGAGGCAGAGGAGACCGCAGGAGGTCGTCAGGCACGCCATCTCGAAGTTAGGGGTCGACGCTCACAGGTATGTCCACTACTCCTACGAGCCCGTACTGCTCTCCAAGAGGTCTGCAGAGGCCCTCGGGGCGAAGGCCGAGCGCGGGGCCATCAAGATGAGCGGAAGGGAGGGCATATACTTTAAGGTGGAGGAGGTGCTGAACAAGCTGGTCGAGGTAGCAACTCGGGAGACGGCAGCAAGGAGGCCAGAATGGTCCGCGGGGAAGGTGCGTGATGTTGCCGAGGAGATCGCGGTGGGTGCGTTCAGGTACGGGATGCTTAAGGTTGACAGCGACAAGCAAATCGTCTTCGACATTGAGGATTCGCTTAGACTCGAGGGTGACACGGGCCCCTACCTTCAGTATACGGTCGTGAGGGCGAAGAAGATCCTCATGAAGGCAGAGGAGACGGGACTAGAACCATCTCCGGCCCCCGTGGAGGGCCTCACGGACGAAGAGATGCGGCTCGTCAGGGAGGTATCGATCGTCCCGCTCACGATTGAGGACGCCGTAGGAACTCTCAGGATAAGGTCTCTGGTCACTCAGGCAAGGACGCTCGCGACGCTCTTCAACGAGTTCTACGAGAACTGTCCCGTCATAGGCGGCGGCCCGAACGCAAACTTCAGGCTGGGGCTGGTCGCTGCCTACGTCAGGGTCCA
Source organism: Candidatus Calditenuaceae archaeon (assembly GCA_025058225.1). Classification (GTDB taxonomy): domain Archaea; phylum Thermoproteota; class Nitrososphaeria_A; order Caldarchaeales; family Calditenuaceae; genus Calditenuis. Next base: position 2,049 of record JANXEE010000023.1, read on the forward strand.
AGGGGAGCTGATGGAGATGCTCGGAGTTCCGGTTCTAGACGAGCTATAGTTCTAGGACAACACAACTAAATTATCCGATCGATCGATGCGGATGGGGCCGGTAGATCAGTGGCAGATCGCCCGGTTCGCACCCGGGAGGTCGCGGGTTCGAATCCCGCCCGGTCCAGACTTTCATGCGACTGCGTGAATGACCTCCGGACTGTTCGAGTCGCCTCAAGGGATGTTAAAGCGGGCCCGCCGGGACTCGAACCCGGGACCTCCGGCTCCGCAGGCCGGCGCCCTGTCCATGCTAGGCCACGGGCCCTCACGCCCTCCACGTATGGCTTGTTTTAATTACCTTCCCGGAAGCCGATGACTGATCCACGTTCACGCGCCGAGTGTTGGCGTGCAGAGCTTCAGCGGTTGCTGAACGCACGTCCCGCAGAGAGTGCTTTGAACCGACTTCCAGAAACCACCGCCCGCAGGATCAGGGAGACAGGGATAAATGTCCCGCAGCTGCCGTAGTTCCATGGTCATCAACGAAGAGGCACGAAAGATCATACACGGAAAGAACTTCGCTTTCATAGCCACCGTGAACGCGGACGGCTCGCCGCAGGTGACTCCGGTGTGGATCGATGAGGAAGACGGTTACCTGCTCGTGAACACAGTCATCGGCCGCGTCAAGGAGGTGAACACAAGGAGGGATCCGAGGGTCTCAATAGCTATCGCGGACCACCGCAATTTCTATCGATACCTCTACGTCAAGGGCCAAGTCATAGAACGAATCACCGGAGATAGGGCCGAGGAACACATCGACAAGCTCTCAATCAAGTACACCGGAGACAAATTCAGGTGGCGGAGGCCCGGAGATCGACGCGTCGTCCTGAAGATCAAACCCGTAGAGATGAAGCTGTCAGGATGATGAAGGGCCTGCGCGCTCCGTGAGTGTGCAGCTTGCCGTCAAAGGCCCGCCTGTCCTGAGTAGTTCGACCGCCTCTAACAGTACTATCGGTTACTCGACTGTCCCCACGGGGAGCGTTTCGTGAAGGGGAGTCGTAGACGCCTTTCCCCGAATTCGGCGGTTCGGTGAGGGGCGCATCGATTTCGGGTCTGATTTTCCGTCGACTCCCCTCGCTGGGCTTATTAGACTGCACTGATTGAACGGTTGCGAGAACGTATTGTTTCACCGATTTTCGTAATTTTCATCACCGCGAATTGTGGATAGAACAGATCGTTTTCCGAATTCAGGTATGTTTTTGCGCGTTAGGCAACATAGTAACAAACTTTCCGAAAAAAATGATATAGGGGGCAAGCAACAGTACGTACGCAATGGTCTTCGACACACCTTTCGGTATAACCGCTCTGGGGATCGCAATCTTCCTGACGACGTATTTCACCTACACCAGATGGATAGACAGGAAGGTATGGAGCCCTGACCCGAAGAGGCCGACGCCAGCTCACATGTACATGGACGGCGTTGAGTTCTTCCCGGTCTCGAGGTTCGTTCTCTACGGGTTTCAGTGGAACTCCATCGCCGCGCTGGGGCCGATACTGGGTCCCGGGATCGCCCTGACCTTCGGGTGGTTACCGGCGTTCCTCTGGATAATCTTCGCGGCCTTGTTGATCGGGTGGGTCCAAGACTACAGCGCCATCTTCCTCTCCGTGAGGAGGGAGGGCAGATCGTTTGGTCCGATCGCCTACGAGCTGCTGGGCCCGACACCGAGGCGACTTCTGTTGGGATTCCTGCTCTTCTATCTGCTGCTCATCAACGCTGCTTTCCTCTTCGTGGTCGCAACGGTCGTCGACGCTTGGGCGGGATCGTTCTGGACGCTGCTGGTCCTGGCGATCACGGCCGTCTTGACTGGCCAAATGTTATTCAAGATGAGGATGCCGGTGGTGCAGGTAACACTCATTGCGATCGTGTTGCTGGCCATCGGCGTCGTGATTGGGACGTTGTTCAACTGGCCGCCGCCGGGTACGCTAGGTACCGCGCCCTACACGCTCTGGTACATACCCCTTATAGCCCTGCTCGTGGCCGGCGCGATACTCCCGATGCCGAGGCTCATCACACCGATGAACTACATCGCCTACTACACGCTGTTCCCAGCGGTGATCATGCTGGCCGTGGGCTCGCTCGCCTCAATATTCACGGGCGTGAAGGTGAACACTCCTGCCTTTACGACGTTCTTCGGCCCGTTTGCGACCGGCCCCCTCTGGCCTGCGCTGTTCGTCAGCATAGCCTGCGGTGCTATCTCAGGGTGGCACAGCTTGGTGAGTACGGGCCTGACCAGTAAGCAGATCGACGTTGAGACCGACGTGAGGCCGGTTGGCGCGGGCGCGATGCTCAGCGAGAACCTCGTCGGACTGACGGCCCTTGCGGCGTGGATCGTTCTGCCAGCCGGGACAGCCGTCGCACCCGCCAACTTCCCACGTGGAGCAGTTACGCTCACCAGTCCGATATTCGGTGGAGCTGCGGCTGCGCCGGTCCTCAGCATCTTCTTCGCCAGCTACATGGTCGGCATGGCGGTCACGATCCTCACGATATTGGGACGCTTCTGGAGGGTCACGATGGCCGAGATCTTCTCAGGGACTTCGTTGAGCTTCCTCGGGAACAGGTACGTCGCGACGGTACTGGGGTTCGTGCTGCCGGTTGCGTTCGTCCTCACCGGATCATGGATAAACATCTGGCTCTACTTCGGGGGGACGAATCAGCTGTTAGCGGGCTTCGCGCTGCTGATCGTGGGCCTTTACCTGTTCACGTTGAGGAAGTTCCATTGGTACAGCACGATACCAGGGATCTTCATGCTGACCACAACCCTTGCGGCCATCGCCTGGCAGACGAACGTCTTCGCGACCGCTACCGTCACACCGGTCATCAGGAGGCCCGACGGAACATTGGCTCCGTTCTTCGCCCAGCAGGCCCCTCTACTCAATCTGGGAGGTCCGGCGGCGTTGTCCGGAGTCAACGCCTTCTCGACCGTCATGGGCGTCATAATGTTCGTGATAGGAGCTCTGATGGCGGTCTACTTCATCAGGGCCTTCGTCAGGTACGCGAGGCAACCGGCTCAAACGACTCCGTCCTAAATCTTTTCAGTCAACGTTTTTTAAATAGCACTAATTAGTGTAAGGTCGGGAATGAGCAAAGGACGTTTCATTTCGTCGCTCAGAAAGGCGCTGACGGAAGTATCTTATGGAGCGGCCCTCCACGGCCAGGTTTCCGCCGTACTGAAGACCAGGATGTACATAGAGCACATGTTCATTCTCATGATACTCGGTGACATGCTCGGGTTCCCCATTCTCCCGCCCTATTACTCGCTCAGGCTCTTGCCCTACGCGGTCCCCAACGTGAAGGCCTGGAAGCACAGGTTCTACAGGGAGAGGGACTTCACAGACGTGATCTACGGGTGAGTTCATCTTGGTTTGGGGTCTAAGGGACATAGTCCTGAGAGAGGGAGGTCCACGGATGGTCATCTTCGCCGGCAAGGGAGGGCTGGGGAAGACCACCAGCAGTGCGGCCCTCGCGTACGCAGCGGCCCTCGCCAAAAAGAAGGTCCTGTGTTTCAGCACCGACCCTCAGGCGAGCCTCAGCGACATCTTCGAGCGCAACATCTTCGGAAAGGGTGAAGTTGAAGTGGCGCCAAACCTCTACGTGGTGGAGATAGACGCAGACGCTAAGGTCGGTGCATACATAGAGGAGGTGAAGCAGAGGATTAAGGACATGTACAAGCTCGAAGAGATACCTCCGGAGATAGAGGCCTACATAGACAGCTCTGTGGCAGAGCCTGCGATGTACGAGTCTGCGACCTACGACGCGATGGCCGATTACCTCGCGAGGGGCGATTACGACCTCTACGTCTTCGACATGCCACCCTTCGGTCACGGAATCAGGATGCTGACCATGGCGGACGTCCTGACCAGCTGGGTCGAGAAGCTCACCGAAGTGAGGGAGAAGGCCCGCGAGTACGACGAGATCGCCAGCAAACTCAAGGGTGAGCGACTTGTCAAGGAGGACGAGATCCTGAACGAGTTGAAACAGATCAGGGACAAGCTCACGACGTTCACCGACTTCATGAGAGAGAGAACGAAGTCGGCCTTCTTCATGGTCATGACGCCCGAGATGATGTCCGTTCACGACACCGAGAGGGCCCTCGAGGCCTTCAAGTCGATAGGTCTGTCACTGGCGGGGATAGTTCTAAACAAGGTCCTCCCGAGAGATTTCCATTCGAGTCCCTCTCCCTACATCTCATACCGTTACAGGCAACAGGAGTCGGTGATGAGGGTCATCGAAGAGAAGTTCGGGGACCTCGTGGTGGCGGCCATACCGATGTTCCCCAGAGAGCCCAAGGGTCTCGACGGGCTCAGGGAGGTCGCGAAACACCTAGTCGACGGGGTGACCAAGTTATGGTGAAGGACGGCGAGCCCCTCGTCGGGGGTCATAAGTTCGTCTTCGTCGGCGGGAAGGGTGGTGTAGGGAAGACTGTAATTGCCGCGGCCTTAGGATTTGATGCCACTTTACAGGGGAAGAAGGTGCTGCTCGCGAGTCTCAACCCGGTTCACTCTCTCACCAGTCTCTTCGGGCAGAACCTCTCAGGTGGACGGCTTGTAAGTATCGAGGGCGTAAAAGGCCTCGATGCGGTGGAGGTAGAGATCGAGGACATCGTACGCGACTATAAGACCAAGATGACCGGAAGGCTTCGCGAGTTCTTCAGGTGGGCAGAGGTCCCCATAAACCCCGACCCATTCATTGAGGTGGCAACGACAAACCCGGCCTTTCACGAGTCCGCGATGTTCGACCGCGTGATGGACCTCATCCTCGAGGCAGGCGGGAACTACGATCTCGTGGTCTTCGATACTGCTGCCGTTGCGAACGCCGTCAGGCTGATCGGGCTCAGCAAGCTCTACGGTCTCTGGCTCGCGAGGATGATCCAGTCGAGGAGGGAGGCGCAGCAGTACAGGTTGAGCCTCTCCTTCAGGAAGGAAAAGGTGCAGGAGGAGATAAAGAAGGACCCGGTGATCGCAGACCTCATCTCCCTCCACGAGAAGTTCACCAAGACGAGGGAGATTATAACTAACCCGAAATTGACCGGGTTCTACTTCGTCACGACACCTGAGTCGCTCCCGATATCGGTAGTTGTGAGGTTCATCAAGATGGTCGAGGCTTTCAACATCCCCGTTGGTGGGGTCTTCGTGAACAACGTCATCGATGCAGCTGATGCCTCTTCAGACCCCTCAGGTTATCTCGCCGCTAAGGTCGAGGAGCAACGGAGGTACCTGACAATGATCGCTGAGCAGATGGGCGACAAGGTCATGGGTTACGTCAGGTCCTTCCCCAGCGAGGTGAGGGGGGTCGATGCACTCAAGGCGGTTATCGAGGACCTCAGGAGCTACAGGCCTGCCATCTAACGAGTAGTGGACGCTCTTGAAAAGGAACAGGTTCGAGCTGTTCACCGGCAACATCGTCATCGGCACCTACAGGTTCGTCAATCTAGTCCTGCCGGACGGTTGGGCCGTTCAGAGGAGCCGCGCGCCCTCGGACGTTTACTACACCGGCGTAGTTCAAGGGAAGGCATGGGTGACGGAGGGGTATGCGCACTATTACCTGACCAATTTGGTGACCGGCGACCGGTCCGATCTCTACCTAGAGGTGAAGAAGGGGATCAAGGGCCTTGACGTTGCAGGCCAAGCGGGGCTCAAGTCGTTCTCAGGCCACCCGGCCACTATCAAATGGAGGTCCTACGCCACAGGCATCTTCCGGAAAAGGGAGGTCAAAGAAGTCGTGATCACGACGGTCTGCGACCAAACCTCAAGGACCATCTCCATTCAACTCGTCTCTCAGGAGGAGCTCCCGAGAGAGGTCGTCGATACCCTCTTGGAGTCCGAGTGCCATTAGTTCTTCTCTCACTCTGGGTTCAAGAGAACTCCTTATATTTGTTAGACCGGGGCTACACATGTGGATCTCGACCCCATTTACTTGGTCGCAGGGTTTGCAGTGGTGTTGATAGCCTCCTCGATCGTCGGAAACGTGTTCGGCAGGAAGAAGGTCGACGCGTCTGTGATCAGGGTCACGGAGGCAGTCAGGAAGCTGGGCGGTGAGCTCAAACTGGTGGGGAGGAGCTCATCAGCCGCCCTCCTCAAGGGGTCGGGGCTTAAACCGTTGAAGGAGTTCTCCATTCTGATAGGACTCGTGCCCATGGGCAGCCCTATTTCGCTACTTGTTGCCAAGCTGGCCGGCAGGAAAGACCTCGTCATGCTCAGGGGAGCGTTGAACAGCGAGCCCTCGCGGAACGTGGCTGTCTTCATGAAGGGGGCCGGCGGTGAGAAGTACGTGAAGAGATGGGGATCGGCGGTGAAAGAAATCGGTGGAGTTCTGGTGGCCTACGACGGTGACGAACCCCCTCTTGACTCGACTAAGCTTGAACCTCTACGAAGCACCGGCGCAATCATGCTAGCGGTGCGCGACCAGCTGCCCCACGTCTATGCCTACATACTCCTCGATTCTGACATCAGTTCCTCCCTCTCAGCCACCCTCTTAGGTCTCGAAGAGCTTCAGAGGGTGGCGCGCCCCAGCAAACGCTGACGACCTCCCGAAAGGCTTATCACCGATGCGATGTAAAATACGGAGAATGAGAGGAACTCTTCATCTTAGGGTCATTCTACTCGACGTCTATCCGACACAGTTGGGACACTGCCCGCACTACAACCTCGTCTCCTCTCAGATGATGACCGCCGGTTCGGAGTTCTGCGAGCTCTCTTCCCAGGCCCTTGAGTACCCACAGGACGTCATCGAGAGCCACAGGAGGGCTATCGAGGTGATGGGGTGCCTCAAGAAGGTGCTCAACGGGTTCAACGCTGATGTCTCGGTAGAGATGGTTGACATTTTATCGCCGAAGGGGTTCATGCTCTCTCTCCGCTACAGGGTGAGAAGTAATTTCGCGGTCGTTGTCAACGGGAAAAAGGTGTACGATGGTGAGCCGATGATGAAGGCCGTCGAACGATCGCTCGAGGATCACATCGCCTCGTTGCTGAACGCGGTGCGCACAGGCTGAAGCTATACGCCAGACGTGAAGCGAATGTATAGGGGGTATTTGCCCCAGAGACAGACTCAGTATAGGGCGAGCACCCGGCTCGGGGGTTTGAGTTGCCATCTCGCGGTGAACTTGACATCTGCGTCGAGGGTCAGCCGCTGGCCCCCTAATCACCCGTAAGTCCTAACCACTTTCAGCCAGTCCCTCAGCCTGATCTTCATGCCGTACCTTTCCTCGTTCAGCTTCATGTGAAGGAAGGTGCCCAGCAAAAGGCGTACGTCGGGTATCGTTCGGTATTCCTTCCTGATCTTCTTCCTGATGTATTGAAAGGCAAGGTAGTAGGGACTGAAGTGGGTCGTCAGAGCTCTCTCGTACTCCTCCAGTTTAGATTCGTTGAGGAGCTCATGGAAGATCCGTGCGGACTGCATGCCTGGAATTATCCCCTCTCCCAGCACGGGGTACACCGCTCCCACGCTCTCCCCGACTCCGAAGACGGACCCACTACTGTGAGGTCTGGTCATGTGAGGTGGTGTGATCCTCACAGGCCTCCCTACCCTGGCGAGGATCTCGCCGTCGTGTCTCGAGACGAACTCTTCGAGGACTTGAACGTGGCGTTTGTAGAAGTCGCCCGCGCCGACGTGTGCAAGGCCGTTCCCCAGAGGGAAGTACCAGAGGTATCCCGAGAGGGGCCTTAGGGGTCTCACATAGAAGTCGTCGATCGGCGGTTCTCTGTACCTCACCAGGTACTCGAGTGTCGGGATGTAGTAGTCCTTCTCCAGTCTCGGGAGCAGCACCCGATGGAAACCGGTCGCGTCTACCGCCAACTCGCCCTTGAGGTTCTCAGCCCTCTTCACCTCTACTCCATAGGACACCTCGATGCGCCTGTGAAGGTCCAAAATCAGCCTCCTCTTGTCGAATGTGCACAGCCCCTTCAAGGGGACATCGACCGCTTCCTTTCCGAGGTCGACGGTCATCCTCTTCCCCACGTGAAGCACGTACTCGTCGAACTCCAGGTCCACCTCCTCCAGAAGCCTCCTCATCTCGTGATAGCTGGTTCCCCAGGCGCAGACAGCCTTGAAGCCCTCTGGGCTCTGCCTCTCCAGAACGTGGACCTCGTGACTCTGAGAGAGGAGGTTGGCGAGGTAGCTGCCGACGATGCCGCCTCCAGCGATCGTCACCATCATCGACGCATCATCTCGATGGCAATTATTATGAGTAAAACCTCAACCACAGCCTGACTGATGCCCTTGAAAGAACACCCTCAAGGGCCTGCCTCCCCGCTTTAACTCGTCTCGCACCTCAACTCCGTGGGAATGAAAAGATTGATCGGTCTGGAGCCCACGTACACTTTTAGATCCCTCGCGATCAGGCGCCCCGACTGATCAACGGCCGTTCGTGATCGCCCGAATCAGCTTGGAGACCTCTTGGAAGTCGTTCGCGATGAAATGAGGCCTCGCTTTCCTCACGTCCTCGGGTTTCGCTACTCCTCCCAGCACCAGAATGACCGGTATGCCTATCGATCGAGCCGCGAGCACGTCGACTACCGAGTCGCCGACATACATCGAGTTGTTTATCGTGGAGCTGCAGAGCCTTATCGCCCTCAACAACATGTGGGGGTCCGGCTTCATGCTCTTCACGTCGTCCCTGGAGACGACACAACGGACCATGTGCAGCACTCCTGCCATCTCGAGGGTCTTAAGGGCAGCCACTCTCGAGTTATTGGTCGCTATCGCGACCTTGAGGGAGCCGTTCAGCTTCTCGAGTTCCTCCCTGACCCACTTCCTCGGGACGGCACGCTCCGCCGCCGAGAGCTCATAGCGCTTGAAGGTTGCATCTATGATCTGCATGACCTCGCGCTCCACATCTGGGCCGTTGAGCCTGATGACCTCTGAGAGTATCATGGACAGGGGCCTTGTCAGGTCGACGTTCTCGGGGAGCCTCAGTCCGAGATCCGTCAGCTTCCTCATGCTCTCCTCCTTCGCCATGATGATCCACTCGTGTGGGAACTCTACCACCGTCCCGTCGAGGTCAAGGATCACGCAGTCGAGCATCCCTCGCGCCATCAGTGATCGGGCTCCGTAAATGTGTAACTC
>JANXEE010000031.1 GCA_025058225.1 Candidatus Calditenuaceae archaeon
GAAGCTCGGGATCGCGTAGTCTACTCCGTTCATGAAGTTGTAATCCCTGTAAAAGAGCCAAGTCCCAACCGCAGAGATGGCTATGAGGGCGCCTCCCAGCGCGAATGCGAGCTTGTATTGGAGCAGCCTCGCGCCCAGCACCGCCTCCGCCACGGTCGGAGAGAGGTAGATCACGGCTGCGACTGCGGCTGCGATGGGCAGACCGACGGTCAGCGTCCTGACGTAGTACCTGTCGAAGCTCTGAGGTGTCGTGGGGTACCCGGAGTCGATCATCAGCCCGAGGACCAGGACTAACATCGGCGTGATGATGAACGTGAAGGTCCGGGAGGTGTCGATGGCCATGTCGCTCGCGAAGACCGTCAGCATCGTGTAGAGGAGGAGCGGCAGCACCCCGAAGAAGACCAGCAGCAGGTCTCCGAAGAGCTTGAGCTGGTCGCCAAGGGCCTTGTACTTCTCCTTCAGGTCGTTGAACAGGGACCGCATCTTGTCCTTCAGGACGTTGTACATCCCGCCGCCGCCGCGTTCGGCTCCGACCGCCGACTGCAGGTAGTCCTTGAGCGTGAGCGAGTTGAGTTTGTCAGCCTCCTCCTCGATCGTCTCCAGTACGTCCTTGACGGCCACCATCCGGACCGTCTCGACCCGTTTGACCAGTCTAGAGAAGTACGGGAACAGCCTCTCCTTCATCCCCGCCAACGCCATGCTCCTGTGGGGCGGAATCCCCACCGCAGCGTATGAGGTCATGAGGGCTGCGACGTAGGGCAGCTCCCTGATGCAGCCGGACTCGAGGGCTCTCGCCTTGACCACGGGCCTGAAGAGGAGGTAGACGGAGTAGGCGAGCGGCATCACTCCCACGATCACGAAGGCCGGAACGCCCACGACGACCAGCGAGAAGTAGATCAGGAACCCCGAGAGCGCGGCCGACACGATCAGTAGGTTGAGGACCCTCTTGGCGTAACTGCTGGGGAGGACGTTGATCCCGCTGAGGTAGATGTAGTTCGCGAGGAAGCGCTCGAGCCTGCCGGTCAGCGCCATGGGCTACCTCCTCTCCTTCCTGAGCCTGGTGAGAATCCCGCCGGAGTCCTCCTCCGTCTCCTCCTTCGCTTCGACCATCTTGCCCTTCTTGACCACTCTCGGCGGCTTCAGGACTAGGTCGCCGACGCCCACGAGTTTGACGTCGCCTAACCCCTTCTCCCCGGACCCGGCCGCAGTCTTGGCCTCGGCCGCCGGACCGGTTGCACCTGTGGGAGTCAGCCCCTGAATCGTCACCTTCGGCTTAACAATCGGGACATCCTTCTTCTCCTTCACGGCGTGCTCTGGTCTAGCCGGGACCGGAATGGACTTATAGAAAGTCTTGTCGATGTAGAAGTTCGTCATGAACTGCTTGACGTACTCCATCTCGGCCGTCTCGGGTTTCGCGAGCGCCATGTCCCTCATCCACTTGAGGAATTCCACCCTGTTGAGGTACTCCTCCATGAGCCTCTCCTTAGAGAGCCCGAGGTACTCTGAGACCACCTTGGCGGAGTTGGTGGAGAGAAGCTCTTCCAGAGGAACGCTTCGGGGTCCTCCCTGCGGGCCCGCCTCGTACCAGAAGAGCCTCTTGACCTCCTTCTCGCCCTCGCCGAGCTTCACCTCGAAGAACTCCCTAACCTTCCTGATCCTCCTGAAGTAGCCCTTCCCTATGTCATGGAAGATGAAGCCGATGAACGCGATCCCCTTCAGCGCCGAGAGGTGGGCCGCTGGGATTCCGAGCTGCTCGAGCCTCGCGAAGACGCTCTCCGGGTCCTCCGCGTGGATGCTGGTGACCCCGCCGTGCCCGGTCGCGACGGCCTGCATCCAGACCTTCGCGTCCTCGCCCCTGATCTCGTTGACCAGAATGTAGTCGACGTTGCTCCTGAGCAGCAGCTTGAGGAGGTCGAAGATCGTTACGGCACCGGTGCCCTCTATGGTCTGGGCATCCCTGATGACGTACCTCAGCCAGTAAGTGTGAGGGAGCCTGAACTCGGGGACGTCCTCCGCGCTCCCGATCTTCATGTGAGGCGGTGCGAACGAAGCCAGCGCGTTGATGAGCGAGGTCTTGCCGGAGCCCATGACCCCCGCGACCAGCGTAGCCTGCCTCGTCTCGATCATCAGCCATATCCAGGCAGCCATCTCGGGGGTGATCGTCTCGTTTATCAGGAGCTTCGTGATGGTCCACGGCTTCTCGGGGAACTTCCTGATCGCGAAGGTGCTGCTCGAGGAGATCTCTGTCCTGTAAGTGCAGGTGTAGCGGTGACCTCCGGGTATCGTGACGCCGTCTAGGAACGGCTTGAAGATCGAGACGCTCTTCCCCGCGAGGTGCGCGAGCCTCATCACCAGCTTGTCCAGCTCCTCGTCGGTGAAGACCATGTTGGTCTCGATCCTGCCGTAGTCGGTGTGCGTGACCGTCACCGGGCTGTTGGCCTTGTTGCACTCGACGTTCTCGACCTTGGGGTCAGCCATCACCGCGGTCAGCGGCCCGTATCCCCACAGCTCCCTGTCGATGTAGTACAACAGGACTGGGTTGCTGAGGTTTTTCTTCTTGAGGGCCTCCTCGAACTTCTCCTTCGTGAACTCCTCTTTGGATCTGGCAGTGTATATCAGCTCTCCCGCGAGCTCGCCGAGCTGCTCGAGTTCCTTCTCGCTCACTGTGGGGTCCTGCACGGCGTACTTCAGTGAGGGTGATCCCGGCTCTCTACCGATCACTATCTCGCTGAGTCCAGACTTGTACCTGTCGAAGACCTCAAAGTTCTTCGGAATGTCCCACCTTTTGAACTTGATAACAATAGCAGAACTCTTGGCGGGGTGATCCCGTTTCTTCATTCAGTTACTCCGCTCCGGCGCAATAAATAAGGCTATTTTTACGATTAAGTCAAATCGGTCGATGAGAATTTGCGGTTCGATTGAGTTTGGTCTAGTTAAGTGCAAAATCACGAAATATATCCTCCCCATAGGGTCAGAATGAGGGGAGACAGGGGATTGGCAGCCCCGTTGATCAGGGTGAAGGACCTCTGGAAGAGCTTCGAAGGTGAGCCGGCCGTCCGGGGACTCAGCCTGGAGGTCGAGCCCGGCACGATACATGGGTTGCTGGGACTGAACGGCGCCGGCAAGACGACGACGATCAAGTGCATCGTGGGGCTCCTGAAACCCGATCGAGGCGAGATCTCGGTCGCAGGCCGGTCGGTGACCGCAGACATATCCTACAAGTCCCTCATCGGCTATCTCCCCGAGAACCCCTCACTGCCCGAGTACCTCACCGTTGAGGAATTCCTTGTCTTCGTCTCGAGGTTGAGGGGGCTTGAGGGTCTGCGGCTCAAGTCTAGCGTCTCCGAGGTCACCGAGCTGTTCGGTCTCAGCAGGTACCTCGACAAACTGATCTTCGGCCTCTCGAAGGGCTTGAAGCAAAGGGTCGCCTTCGCCTCAGCGATCGTCAACGACCCCCTCGTTCTCATCCTCGACGAACCGTTCAACGGTCTGGACCCTGAGGCTCAGAGCATCGCGAAATCGAAGATGAGGGAGGTCTCGAAGAGGGGCGGCTCGGTGCTCGTCAGCACGCATCTCCTCGACACGATAGAGCGTGTCTGCGACTTCGCGACCATCATCCACGAGGGGAAGGACCGCGCATCGGGGACGGTGGAAGAGCTCAAGCGGCTGGCCGGGCTCCAGCTGTCGGCGTCCCTTGAAGACGCGTTCCTCCGGATAATCGTGAGGTGATGGACCTGCGGATCGCGATAGCCCTGTTCGAGGTGAAGGTACGTCACTACTTGGGCCCCTTGCTCAGGAGACCGAAATACCTCTTATCGCTTGTCTTGATGTATGTCCTCTGGCTCTCGGTGACGGGTCTTTTCTCTTTGGCGCTCAGGTTCTCAGGTATCGCGTCGGGTTCCGGGTCAACGGGCTTCCTCCCCGTACTCTCAGAGATAACGATCACGGCGGTCCTCGCGACCGGCATCTATCTCGGCATTAAGGGCGGCATCACGGCCTTTCCATATGAGATAGACTTCGTGCTGGCGTCCCAAGTAAAGGCCCGGGTCTTCCTCCTCTCTGACGTGTTGTTCCAGTTCCTTCTGCTGTCGCTCTTCATCTTACCGCCGGTATCATTGATGATCAGCACGCTCACGTATCCGGTGCACATCGACTATCTGATAAGAGGCTTATCCAGTTATGTGATCGCGATATCTGCGGCAATCTTGCTCTCACACGTCCTGGGGCTATCTAGAGTCATTCTTGGCGACAGGGGCTCTAGGGCCCTCGGTTGGGCGCTGATGGCCGTCTTTTTGATGCCTCTGATTCTTCTGGCGCTCAGAGTTCCTAAACCCGATGCCGTCAGGTACCACCCCGCTGTGATCCTGTCGAACGCTATAAGGGGGGAGGTCGCAGACCTCTACCTGGTGGTCCCGTATATCATACTCCTGACCTTCATCTACGTTCACCTCTCTCGCGCGAACTTCTATCCGTCGGTTACGCCCGTTCTCATCTCCGCACTGATGGAGCAGCCCACCAAGATCTCGAGATACATCAGATTTCCGACGTCCGTGATGAGGGGGGTCGGGCTGAAGACCAGCGGTGGGCTTACTTCGCTGATGTACGTGCTGCACTTGATGAGGGTGGTGAGGGAGGGGAGCCTTTTGACTGGGATGACCGTCCTGGTCTTCCTCACGCTGGGCAACGTCGCGATGCCGAGAATGATGGGTCTCTTCCAGTTCTCAGAACTAGCCCAGCTGACCATCATCGCTCTCTATGTCCCCTTATTGCCGGCTCTGCTCTCAATAAATTGGAACATCTCTGAGCGGAAGAACGTTTGGGTCGTAAGGCTCTCACCAGGCAGCGAGAGGAACTACCTGACCGGTTTGGTCCTGACCTATCTGACGGTCACGTTCCCGTTCTCACTCCTCTTGTACGGGCTTGTAGCCTTAGGATCGAGTGAACTGCCGTTCCTCGCGGTGGACCTAATTCTGCTCTTCGCGATGTCCTACTTCGGCTCGGCGCTCGCAACGCTCACGTCGCTCTTGGTCAGGGTCGGGTCATCGCCCCTCTCGCTCGGCTCGATGGTCTTCATCGCGGTCCCCCTCATCGGGTCGATCCTCCTCTCGCTCCCAATACTGATGATAAGGACGTTTGAGCCCCTGGCCAGCTCGCCAACACCCGCGCTTATGGCGAACATGTTGATCTACACCGGCATCTCGACTCTGGTACTGTACAAGGCCCTGGTCTCTGGAGGCGTACGGTATCTCACTCAACACCCCCCCTAGCAGTACAGCGCCTCCTCACACCTCGCATGGCTTTTATTCAGCTGCTCAGCGGTGATGTGGAGTTGAGCATCCGAAGGGAGGACTTGAAGCTGATCCAGCACCTGACATCGCTCCCCAGGAGGGGTGGCCGCGTCAAAGTTGTGATGAAGGAGGTCGCAGAGGCCGTTGGGCTCGATGAGCTTAGGGTTCTCATGGGGCTCATCAGGCTTCAGTCTCAAGGGTTGATATCTGTTGCAGCCGTTCCAGATTTCTCGGAGGCACAGAGTCAATTGGAGCAGGCCATACGGCTCCTCGATTACAGCTTCTTGTCTGGAAAGGTCGCTGAGTACGAATATGAGATCGTAAGGAGAACCATGGCAGAGCTCCTCCTCTCTATGCCCACATCGAAACTTGAGGACGTACCGCCTTCTCCTAGCCTCATGGGCGTCCTCCTGAGGAGGAGGTCCCTGCTGGTCTCCTCGTTGATCAACTATTTGGGCTCCAAGGACAAGAGCCCAGCGGTGGTGGAGGACCTCCTCAGAGCCCTGAAGGAGGTCGAGGAGTCCATCGTCAGGCTCGAGGGTGCCAAAGGGTTGGGGAGCGAGGCCCTAGAGACCCTTTCAAAGGTAAGGGAGAGACTCGAGGAGGACCTTCTGAGGGCTACAATAGGAGACCTGCCCCACGAGCGTCTGATCGAGACCGCCTCTTGGTCGAGCGAGGTGATGGACGAGGTGCTGGAGTCGCTGGCGAAGCAATTTCTGAACGGTGAAGAGGAGGAGCTGTCTCCCGAGCTGAAGTCCGAGATCGAGCTTCTCAAGGCAAGGCTGGTCATCGGGGAGGTCAGCCAAGATGAATACGATTTCCTGTACCAAGAGTTGACGAGGAGGTTAGCGGAGTCGATGCGCAGACGGAAAGCCGACATCGCGGTCCTTGAGAAGAGCGTCGAAAAGCTGAGGGAGCAACTCGAAGCTATGATGAGCCTTCTGAAGGTCGGCACTGACCTCAACTTACAGTTCCTCAACGGCTCGATAGACAGGCTTCAGCGGACCCTGAAGATCTTAGAGGGCGTCACCGAGGAGGTTAAGAGAATAAAATTCCTCGTGGAGCACGTTCAAGCCTGACGGAGCACGACCAGCATCTCGTTGATGCTCGTGAGCTGTTTGAGGACCATGTCAAGGAAGGGTGCCTTCTGCGCGAACTCGGACCTCACTCTGTCAGCCGATTTCATGATGTCGTCCCAGTTAGGGAAGGCGTCCCTGACTAACTGGTCAGCCTCCTGGAGCAGACGGCGGCAATCGTTTTCTCCTGATGAGTAAGAACTCAGGATAAGATCGAGTTCCTCAAGATTCAGGCCCAGCTTGTCCCGGAGTTCAGCGGTCCTGTACCGTTCCTGAACTAGGACTTTCATCACCTCGACCAAGTCGGTTAGGGCCGCTTTCAGCGACGCGAGCACGGCCTCTGTTGATTGAACGCAGGTAACTGTATCCGAAAGAACAGACGCGGCTACTTTTTCGTAGACCTCTCTGCTGACTAGCTTCTTCCCATCGAGGAGTTTCAGCAACTTCCCGAGTTGCGTCGAGAGCTTCTTCAGCGCCTCCAGATGATCCGGCACTCGTTGGTCCTGTCTGCTCACGGGCTCCTTACCGATGGCTCTCCCCAGAGTCGTCGCCTTCCTCATCTCGAAAGCTATCTCGTCCTGGTCCTTGATTCCCAGCACGTGCCACATTCTCACCTTTGTGACCAAAAACCTGAAGAGCAGCTCAACCTCCCTCGTGAAGTAGAACTTGACAAGTCCGACGTCGCTCAAAGCGACGATTGCCTCTAAGTGATCCCATGCGTGTCCCCCGAGCCTAGCAGACAGTGAGTCCGGATCGAAGTAGATGGTCTTCCCGGACCTGTGAGGGTCTGTAAGGAGGTTGACCAATATCCTCCTGCTGTACTCCTGATCGTAGCCAGTCATGGACTCACCTTCCCCTCACGAGCAAATCGAACCTGTCAAAGCGGTCGCACTTCCAGCACCTCTCGGACCTACTGGCCAGTATCCTAGCGCAGTCTACGTGATACGGCGTGTAACAGGTGGGGCAGAGTACCGCGTCCTCGATCCGCACCTCCTCCCTGTCGACGGGGCACTCCACGGTTCCAGCGAAGGCCTCGGCCCTCTCCGTCAGGACGATTTCCCAAGAGCCATCACCGGTCTGTTCGATCTTGTTAAGATGTTGCTTGAAGTCGCCGACGATCTCAAGCCGCAGCCTCTTGAGGAGCTCCTCCAATCCGTCAGTTAGCACGTTCCGCCGTCATAAATTAATGCTACCATGGACCCTACCGGTCGCTAAACTAACACTTAATTTCGTGTGAGCTATGCAACGGTTAAGATGGAAGCGGTCGTCGACGCGGCAATAGGGATCTCTCTGTTCGCGCTGGTGGCCGGGTTATTGGTCTTCTCGGCGCTCTCCGGGGTCTCCAGCTATCTCTCATACACGGAGGACGCAGCGGTTCGGATCGAGTCGAGAGCAGTATTGAACCTCCTCAAGTCGCTGGTTTCGCGTTCTTCGAGGGAGGTCTACCTGCTCAACCCCAATTACGTCGGCGATCCGTCCCACAACTTTCGGGGAATAAGGGTAGACTTCGTCGCGAGGATCTCCTTCACGCAAAAGGTCGTTCAGACAGGCGGGGGCTTGGCGCTGTCGTTCCCCTCAGACTACACCTCGTGCAACATAGGAGACGGCGGCTCAATTATCGTGACGCCATACAGCGTCTCCGTGAAGGGTCTCAGGATAGATCCTAGCTTGGTCGCCTATGAGGGCGGAAACGTCGTTAAAGTCTCTCAAGACGCAAGGCTCTGCTTTTACGGTGGTTCCTCAGAGGTCAACGCCGGCTACGAGGTCGTGCCTCGGATCTTCGAGTCCCCTGTCGTCGTGTACACCGGGTCTTCCTATCACGTGGTGCCGGCCGTTTACCCCGATCTGGTCATCGCCTACATCAAGGACCGCTTCGTGGAACCATCGAGGGTTAAGATACCTCCGGACGCAGTATACCTCTCGGAGACCACGGTATCCGATAACGGAGTTACGCTGAGCATTGAGCTGTGGGCCTGGTCTGGTGGTGCCTCTTGAGGACTAAGAGCGTGAAGCGTCTTGGAATGGTCTGGACCGTCGAGGCGATACTTGCCTCAGTCATCGTGGTGCTGGGGGTCGTGCTCTTCTATCAGATCGTCTCGATGAAGACCGTCTCGGTCTCGGAATACAGGAACGACCTGGAGGAGCTCGCTAACAAGATGGTCGCAACCCTCACTGAGCGCGGTCAGATGGAGGCCCTGGTCTGTCGGGAGGACGGTATCCCTGTGGACGAAGCCTTAGCCATAGTGGCGTCGGCCGCTCCGCCTGGGGTCTCCGTGAACTTCACGGTCGTAAAGCTGGTCAGGGAATCAAACGGTAACGTGGTGATCGGCCACAGACTGTTCTCGGTAGTTTGGGGTGCGTATGACCCCACGCGATCGTTCTCGGCTTGGACCGCAAGGTTGACCTGCTCCTCTGACAGGGTCGGGATTCTGGCTGTAAGCAGGGGCTGACGAGAAGCACGAGCAGGATAAGGCTTATTGTCACGCTTGAGTTCTGAAGAACGTTGAGGAAGAACAGGCCAAAGGTCTTAGAGGTCAGCGCGTACATGCTTCCTCCTCCTACAGTACTTTACGTGACCGAGGCACCGCTGATAGGGGAGTCCTCGATCGGCGCTCTGCTCGAGAAGATGTTCGCGATGAGCAAGTCTTGGATGGACGTGAGCAAGTACTCGTCTTCGGTGGTCGCAGATCAGCAAAGGAGAGAGGAGCTCGCCAAGACGATCAGCGAAGCTGCGGAGAAGGTGCTCAAGATGAGGGATGAGGCACAGGTCTCGTTCATGCTCTACAGCAAGTTCGTTCCGGTAAACGTCATCGAGGCTGGCAGGTTGTTCAGGGCTTTCTTAGGCACAGTAGCCTCACTCGGGGTGCTGAAGTCTCTCCACAAGGAGAAGGAAGCACGGACGTTGCTGGAGCTTGCGCTGTGGGAGCTGAGGCTCTTGAAGATCTCCAGGAAGCTGTACCGAAAGCTCGACAAGTCGATCTACAGGGCCCTTTACGTCGGCGACGACCTTGCCGTGCTCCTCAGGGAGTACGAGTCCGGTGCGAGCTCCCTCAAACCCCTGATAGACGAGGTCGCAGGGATCGTTGCGTCTGAGATCGGCTTCGCAGTCAGCACCCTTGGGTCGAAGCTGAGCCCTAAGGAACGGATACTCGTGAAGGCGCTGCAGGAGTCAAACGCTGTGATAAAGGAGATCACCAAGGGAAGTTGAATTGACGTGGCCGAGAGATTCGGAGCGCCTTACCGCCCACTTTCTGCCTCGTCCGATTCCTTCAGGAGTTCCGTGACATCATAACCGACCCCTTTAACGTCAATCGCGACCAGCTCGTAATCGCCTTCTACCGGCGGAGGGCTCTCCCTAATGTCCCTCTCCCTTACCTCAACTATCCTTACCACGAGGTCTCCTCCTCACGACTGCTGAGGGAAGGGATTCGTAGTCGCCGTCATCATCAATCCTGAAGAAGGAGGCCTCACCTCTAACCGGATCGATCACCAGCGCTACCTGATGCGGGTACGGGAACGATCTTCTGTGGGAGCTCAGGTCGGTGGGCGACATGAAGCAACCGTATCCCGGATGCGAGTGGTACCACCCAACGATCTCTGAGTCCGGATGTCTCTCCCTGATGAGCTGAGCCACTTCAGCTAGCGCGTCCTGTTCGAACTCCACATGGGTGTGTGTGGAGACTGACCTGCCCCTTACGCTCTCAGAAATGAAGACGTAGACCTCGTCTTTCCACTTAAGTCTTTCACCGATGAGGAATCCTATCACCTCGTTGGGCAGGCCCGCCTTGCAGTGCTTCACGGCCTTCACGAGCGCATCTAAGTCCACGTAGACGGGGAGGACGCTCTCCCCTCCGCTCTGCAAATCCATGCACCTATTCGATCACGCGAGGTCTGCTCTGGCTCTCGGGCCTGAAGGATCCCGTGAGGTGTGGGTTATCCTTGAAGAAGGAGGCCGCCTGCATGCACACGGGTATCTTGCTGAGCGGGTCCTCCGGGTTGGGGTTCTCGACGAGGAGCTGAAGGCCCCTGACAAGGGTCGCGAGCGAGAAGGTCTTCCCCCACTCCTTGATCATCTTCCAGCAGACGAGTCCGTTACCACCGTACCGGGACCCGGGGCAGATGTTGGGGTGAAAGATGTCGCTCTCCCAGAAGATCCTCATCGGAGCACCTTTCTTGGGGTCCATGTAGGGGTAGTAGTCCAAGACGTAGAGGCTGGCCGTGTGGTCCAATTGCTCCTCTATTCCTCTTTTCGTCATGACGAAACCTCTAGCCTTGAATGAGACCGCGTACTTGACCGCGACGTTGAGGGTCTCGTAACCGGCGCTGTAAACCATCTGGAAGTTCATGGGCTTCCAGAGGTCCTGTTTGGTGAACGGGTAGCCGTTCCTCCTCAGGTCCTCCTCCTCCTTCTCGAGCCTCTTCAGGAACTTGTCGCGTGGGAGCAACATCGATCCACCAACAGGCCTCGGAACGAGGTCCATCACGGCGCCGTCGGAGATACCGAGCTCGCCGAGTGATTTATCAAAGAGTTCTGGCCCGATCTCCTTCCCGCCGAGCACGAGCCTGTAGGTGGTCTGCGGCGGCACCTTGAGCGCCTTCATGACCTCCTCGACGACCGCCCTCACCGTGTGACCCGGTTCTACCTCCAGCCTTACACTTCTCTTCGTGGTCAACTCGTTAACTGTAACGATCATCCCGCGATCGATTTCATCTTGCTGTGGTATGATTTATGTGTATCATATCAAAGACCGTGACGAATTCACGGGCTTTCGACCTTCGATTGAAAAACAAAGCACCAGATCTTTAGAGACAGGACTTAGCCAGACCTCACGACCACCGTGAACGGGCCGTACGCCTTGTTCCTCGTGTAGACCATCACGTTGATCGGTCGGCCTGGCGACGCTCCTCCACAACTGCCTGAGAAGGTACTCGACTCTCCCTGTTGAAGTCTGATGTCTGCACCACCGAGTGGTGTGACCCCACCTCCTGAGGGCGGAGGTTGACCCGATTCATAGCAAGCTACCCCGATTATCTCAGCGTCCACACTACCTATGTTCTGAGCGGTGAAGACTACAACACCACCTGAGACATCGATGGGGCCTATCCTCAGCTCTTCTGTGGGCCTTGGTGTGAAGAACTGCCAGATCATCAGCGCCATCGCGATCCCGATAACGACGAGCAGAATCGCGGTGACGGCTTCGCTGAGACCTGACTTAGATCTGTGGTTCTTCAACTCTCTTTTATGATAATTTTACACCTCTATAAATACTTTGCGTTATAAAACAACGTGAGACAAGAAGACGAAGAGCTCTGTCAGATGCCACAGACGTTGCAGTCAGCCCTCTTGTGAAGCTCGTACGTATAGCACAAGTTGGTCTTGAGGTCGATCAGGAGAGACTTCCCGACCATCGGAGCACCGACCGAATCGTTCCACCTTCCGGAGGACCGATATGACTCGAGACCCAACGCGATCTTAACAGCCTCCATGACCTGAACGGCGCCGATCAGCGCGCCGGTCATCGGAATGTAGGGCAGCTTTGGGCCCTCCTCAACCACCACGTCACCGCTGCAGGACACCCTCTCCCACATGTTCTCGAGGTCGCGATCCGTCATTCCGCACTCCACGCAAGGGCTGTCGGGCGGCAGAACCACCTGAACCATGCCGTACGTCCCCTCCATCCCTCCGTCGACTAGTGGTATATTGTGCGTGTAACACGAGAGGTTGAGCACCAGACGTGCGAAGACGTTGTCGAAGGCTCCTAGGGAAATGTCCACGTCCCTGAGCACCTCCTCAGATAGCTCTTTGATGTCGCCGAAGACCGGGATAACCTCCACGTCCGGGTTCAGGTCAGGGGCCCTCTTAGCAACCGCGTCGACCTTCCTCGCTCTCTTGGAGGCGTCGCTCCGCCTGAAGAAGAGGCATCTGTTGAGGTTCGAGGGGACGACCTTATCGAAGTCCACCACGTACACCCTTTTGACCCCGATCTGAACGAGGTTCTTCACCACCTCGTTACCCAGAGCCCCTGCTCCGCCGACCAAGACCCTCAGCGACGAGATCTTCCTCTGGTCCCACAAGCGCTTCTGACGCTCATAACGGTCATCGTCCATGCGGAAAACTTCGAAGACCCTCGTATGAGACCTGGGAGCCCGCTTCACTTCGCTCCTACCAAGCTATAGGAAAGTGTCACGGATATGGGTATATCCCTTTCGATCCCGTGGAAGTGAACGGAAATCGGCCAGATCGCCAGCCATGAGTATGGGGCGTAAGCACCTCGCTCCTTCTGAAGGGTGAATGGCCCCGGCGACACGTCGGTCCTTCTGGGGTTCTGGAACGGAAGTATGTTGACCGGTGAGAAGGCCCTCTCCATCAGCAGGTCTCTGTAGTTGTCCCTGCTCAGGCCGGGAACAACGGGTGGTGATGCCTCTGAGACGACGGCCGTCAGCCTGTTGGCAACCCTCGCCTCGAGTCTGAACACGAAGCCGTTGACCGTGCTGGCGAAATCGTATCCCCGTGGTGCGGCGATTATGAAAACGACGGCCAGAGATGGCCTCTCTTTTGTAAGAGTACGGTTCAGCAGAACAAGAGAGCCCTCCGTGCTCCTCTCTGACAACTCCAGGAACACCGGCTCCCACACGGGGCCCCTCGAGTCCACCAAGTACGCCCTAGTCAGGGTGGTTGTTATGTTGACGAGTTTCGTTTGGAAGACTGGGACAGGTACTGTGGTCGTGGTGACCCTCGAGGTTCCAGGTATCAGCCCCGGGAACAACACAACAACACCCAATACCAGAAGAGCCGACATAACGGCTGGCATGGCGGTCCTGAGGACGTCCCGCGGTTCCAAGACGTTTGAAAGAGGTAACCGCTTGTACTAAAAGTGTGACTTAGGGTCGTACGAAGGGGTTGAACCGCTTCTCGAACCCGATGGTCGTGGTCGGTCCGTGTCCGGGGTAAACTATCGTCGCATCGTCAAGAACGTACAACTTACGCCTGATCGAAGAGTCTAGTTGATCGAAGTTCCCACCGGTTAGGTCAGTCCTCCCGACGGAGCCCATGAAGAGCGTGTCGCCGCTAAAGAGTGTGAATCCGAAAAGCAGGCAGACGCTGCCTGGACTATGACCCGGTGTGTGAATTGCCCGAATGGAACAGTCGCCCAACTCGATCTCCTCCCCTTCCTCGATGTACCGGTCAGGTCTCGGTCTCCTGAAACGCAACCCGAAGCGCACCGCGTGTTCAGCGGCCACATCCAGCAGCTCCTCATCACGTCTGTGCATGACGAACTCAACCCCCAGCCTTTCTCTCAGCTCCTCGACCGCTCCCACGTGATCGAAGTGACCGTGGGTGGCGACTATGAGGGTAACTCTGAGGTCGCCTATCGCAGACAGTATCCTCTCCACGTCCCACCCGGGGTCCACTATCAGCGCGTCGTCACGGTTCGAGACGATGTAGCAGTTCGTGCTGAGCGGGCCTACGACCAGGGTCTCCACTCTGAGGTCCATGTCCGCTGGAGTATCGGGGGCCCTCAAGGATATCAGCCTGACGAGTGACCGTCCCGGACGTCGGGGCCTTGCGATGTCGGCCTAAGATACGGTGATAAGTGAGCTCGACGGAGGGGGGCGTGATGACGTGGGAGCAGCTCTTCGACGCGTTCTACGGCTACGCGTTTCTCTCCTTTGTGATGGGGGTGGTCCTGTACGTGGTCTACGAGTACATGAGGACCTCCAAGAGGGCGGAGCTCACCTGAGGACGCCGTCGCCCTTCAGGCCGGCGATGAGCTTCTCCGCGACCTCGTCCAACCTCCCCTCCAGGACGAGCCTCTTCCTTTCGGTCTTCATCACCCTGACCGACGTGGTCCTGACCCTCGGGGTGAGCTTCTCCTTCGGGAGACCCAGCTCTTGGAGCTGAACCTGGTGGATGGGCTTCTTGGCTGAGGCCCTGATCATCAGGAGGCTCGGCAGTCTTGGAGTGTTTATCTCGAGCCCTACCGTCACGACCGCGGGCAGCTGGACCTCCACGACCTCGACCCTGTCCTCGAGGGATCTATGAGCGATCGCCTTGCTTCCTTGAAGCTCCAACTTCGAGACGTGGGTGAGGGCCGGTATCCCTAACTCCTCCCCGATCCTCGGGCCTATCTGGTAATTGCTCTCGTCGACGGAGGCCTCGCCGCAGAGTATCAGGTCAGCTTTTCCGGCCTTCCTTGAGAGGGCAGCCAGCACGTTCGCGAGCACCCACGGGTCTGAGTTGCTGAGCTCCGGTGAGGACACCACGTAAGCCTCGTCCGCACCGATCGCTAGGGCCTCCCTCATGGTGATGGTTTGGACGACGGGCCCTGCCGAGAAGATCTTCACCACGCCTCCGTGCTTCTCCTTTATTCTCACAGCCTCTTCCAGAGCGTTCATCTCGAAGTCGCCCACCTTCCTCTGGGCCTTCTCCAGGATGGGAGTCATGGTCTTGGGGTCGTGTTCGAGGCTCGAGACGTCTACGCTCTCCTTCACGCAGACGTGTATCTCGACCACGCGTCTGCCCTTCCTCCCCCAGCTTTATAGTTCGCCCCCTGACGACGCTCGGTGCCGCGCCGCGACCTGAGTACAGTTAATAGCCGAGACGCTGCGCGGAGTGCGAATGAAGCTCTACGAGCATGAGGCGATCGAGCTATTCGGTCGTTTTGGGATACCGACACCTAGGTCGATAGTTGCCTCGACCCCGGAGGAGGCAAGGAGAGCCGTCGAGGAGCTCGGAGGGCAGGGAGTCCTGAAGGCACAGGTGCTCGTGGGTGGTAGGGGAAAGTCAGGTGGTATAAGGGTGGTGAGGTCGCCTGCGGAGGCCGAGTCTGTCGCTGGAGAGCTGCTCTCGATGACCATCAAGGGCGAAAGTGTCAGGCGTCTGCTCGTCGCGGAGCTCGTCAAGATCGCGAGGGAACTCTACGTCTCCTACGCCATCGACCGGGCCAACTGGGGTCACGTGATGCTGGCCTCACCCATGGGGGGCGTCGACATCGAGGATGTTGCTGCACGTCACCCAGACAAGGTCATCAGGATTAGCGTGGACCCGCTGGTGGGGGTCAGGGATTATCACCTCAGGAGGGTCGCCTCTTTCCTCGAGGTGCCCGACGGGGTCGTGGGCGACTTCGTCAGGACGGTCAGGGGGCTCTACTCCCTTTACTCGGAGTTCGGTTGTGAGCTCGCGGAGATCAACCCGCTCGCCCTCACGGAGGACGGCAGGCTGCTCGCGCTGGACGCCAAATTGATCATCGACGACAACTTCGCCCGAGTTAGGGGGCTCCGGTTCGAGAGGGAGAAGAACCTGGAGGAGGTTGCCAGGGAAATGGGGTTCAGCTACGTCGAACTCGACGGCAACATCGGCATCATCTGCAACGGTGCCGGCCTCACGATGGCAACCATGGACATCGTGAAGCACTACGGAGGTCGGCCGGCTAACTTCCTCGACATCGGCGGTGGTGCAGACGCGAGACGAGTTGAGAGCGCCGTGAACCTGCTGCTCTCCACGGGATCGGTGAAGGTGGTCTTCGTCAACGTACTCGGCGGCATCACCCGATGCGATGAGGTGGCCAGCGGCCTCGTGAAGGCCCTGAAGAGCTCCGGAAGAGGGGTGAAGTTGGTGGTGAGGCTCGTCGGCACGCGAGAGGAGGAGGGGCAGAGGATCCTTAGAGAGAACGGCTACGAGTTCTACAGGTCCATGGAGGAGGCCGCGAGAAGAACGGTCGAGCTTTCTCGCGAGGTTTAGCCGCCGTTCGTCCTTACGTTCTTCCTGAACTCCCAGAGACCGATGAAGGTCAGCGGGGTCGCGAGTAACGATAAGATCAGAGACAGGGGCATCTGCAGCGTCGTGGCGTTTCCCACCATCAGCACCTCATAGATCGCGTGAAGGCCCGTGTGGAATAGCGTCGCCCCGATGACTATCGACCCCAAAGACAGCGCGATCCCCGTCAAGGAGAGCAACAACCCGAGCCTTGCACCGTTCACGTCTCTGAAACTTTCACAGAGGGCTCTTAACCGTTGAACTCCCCGGGAAGTTGACCACACCCTGTGAGTTGTCCCGGTAATACCCGGATAAACTGAGCGTCATCCCTCTTCCTTGGGAAGCTCTCTCCTGACGGCATCGACCGTTGGACCGCGAAGGGGTTCGATCAGGGTGAAGCGCCCGTCAAGGGCCCTCTCGACCTCACGCTCGAGCGAGAACCTCTTACCGAACTCCCTGAGGACCGAGCAGACGTCCTCGAATCTCTCGGCGTCGAGCCTCACCGGTTCTATCCTCAGCCTCCGGAAGTACTTGTGCTCGAAGAGCTTACCGACCCTCTTGAGAAGGTCCGGCGCCAAGCGCTCCCTGAGGATCTCGTAATCGAGGTGCTGGGCAGAGATCAGTTCACGGAACGTTCGGTCGTCTAACTCCCCGTCCAGTTTAAGCCCCCTGAGGTACTGAACCACGTCCTCCCTCGGAGGAAGGTATCCTATCCGGTCGCGTGGCACCTCGCCTCTGACGAGTATTCTGCCCCCCACCATCCCCGAGCCCACGTACTTGCCGACCAGAGGGAGGTCGCTGTCCTCGTATCCTAACCCCAGCACTACTATGACACCACCGGCCATGTACTCTCCGAGATAGTCGTCGACCGTGCCGCCTATCACCATGTAGGGCCTCTTGTGGGAGTACTCCCTCATCTGTATGCCGCACCTGTTCCCCGCGTTGCCCTTTACGAAGACGTATCCGCCCTGAAGGGCCTGACCGAGGACGTCCCTCGCGTCGCCGTGAACGACGACGCTACCTCCGTGCATCACGTCACCCACATCGTCTTGGACCGAACCGAAGACCTCGAAGTCCACGCAGTCGTTGAAGTTGGCCAGGCAGTTGCCCGGCGTGCCGTGGATCTTCACCTTCAGGGGCCTGTCGACCCCCACTCCGATGTAACGCTGACCGGAGACGTTGATCAGGCTCACCTCTTCGCATCCCCGTACGGCCAGGTCCCTCAGTAGCGAGTTTATTCTGCTGTGATTGAGGCCCAACGCGTCGATCACCACGCCTGTGGGTGTCGGATGCCTCACCGAAGAGCTGAACCTCATGAAGAGTTCCCTAGCCCTTCTCCCGGGCCGGATGAGGCCTCTGTCGGTTGAGGCGATCATGTAACCGCCCGGCTCGATGGTCCATACCCTTGCGTTGGGAGAAACCCTTCTGATCTGTGCCTCCTCACTCGCGGCGTAGAAGTAGTTCTCGTCCTCACCGACCACTATGGGTCTGAACTTGAACCTGTCGACGAGCACGACCATGAACGCCTCGTTGCCGTCGGAGAAACCCGCGACCACCGAGAAGGGGCCGTCCAGTTGCGCTCCCCTCAGAGCACTTAACTGCTGACCCGTGAGCGTGTCCTCCGAGCCCTCGAACGGGTTGACGAGCGCTCTGCAGGCCTCTTCTAGCTTTAGCCCTATTTCGGAAGTCAGGTAATCCAGCAGAAGAGCGATGACCTCGCTGTCCGTGCCCACGAAGCTGTCAGCCCCCAGCGACGACAGGAACTCCATGTTGGCACCGAACGAGCTCACGTCTCCGTTGTGGACGATCGCCCACTCTCCGGACGCGAAGGGATGCGACCATATCGGCAGCCTCCCCGGAGAGTTAGTGGGCTGTCTGGTGTGAGATATCCAGAGGTCCGCGGCCTCGACTTTATCGCTCAAAGAGTACAGCTCGTATACGTCAGAAGGATAGCCGATGCCCTTGAAGACCTCAACGTACCTGCCCCACGAGTAGATCCTGGCCCTTATCGTTGGCCTCGAGAAGGCCCTGTTGACAGCGCCGATCGATCTCCTCAGCGATCTGTGGTCCTGTTCGTCGACGGGCTCAAAGACGTAGGACGCGTAGATTTTGCCGTCGCTCGCGTACTCGGAACCGATCAGTTCGACCTTCCCGATCCTCTGTTGTAGCTCCCTCCTAAGCTCCTCAGCCACCTCGTCCGAGGCCGCGAACGCCTTGATCCTCCTCGACTGGGGGCCAGTCCTGACCAGCCCGAACCCCGCACCGAACCTGCTCCCCCTGTACCTGACGCACTCTATTCCGGCAAGGGCGACCTCCGGGCTGATCGGTGGAGCCCCGCGTTTCCTCAGCACGCCGAAGACGCCGCACCCGGACTTCACGTGCGATATCTCCAGCGGTTCACCACTCACCCGCCGACTTCACCCCCAGCCTGACCCTCAAAGAGTTGTCCAGTTCGATCGACCTGAAGAGCTCCCTCGAGCCCACCAGCGACGTCCAGAGCGAGCTCACTCCGGCGGCCCCCGCAAGCAGCTTCAGCTCCTTCTGAACCCCGATCAGAAAGTACTCCAACCTCTCCGAAAGCAGGGGCCTCTCCATCTGAGGCCGGTAGTCGATCGCGATCTTCCAAGCCTCGGGGAGCACAACGACCTCTGCACCGAGGCCGATCAACTTGAAGGCGTCGCTGGAGGACCTCAACCTCTCCGATGAGACCAACAAACTGATCAAGTTCCTCATGGGGAGTCCGTCAGGACCGGGTACTTTGAGGGCCCTGTCGCAGACCGACGTCGCGACCTCCAACTCGACCGCATCGTGATGGTCGAGGTCCTCGTCGATGATGATCCCCCTGAACCCAGCTTCGAAGAGGTCCCTGTAGAAAGAGGTGTCTTCGAGTGGTGGAACCCTGGCCACGAGAGTTTGGTTCTCGTGAACGGGTCTCATCGTTTCAAGCTCAGTCGCATCAGGCCCCGAGATAGTCAGCTGTAACGCGTTCACCATCGAGGAGTTGGCCGCACCGATCGGCGCGATCGCGTGGGACTGCCTCCTCAGGGCCTCCTCCGGGACTTCAGTTAACCCGTTGAGGTCAACAAGCACCCCCATCCTGTAACAGGCCCTTATCACCTCCGAGACCTCCTCTTTGCCGAGGTCCCTCAGCCCACCGATAGCCACCGGCATCGAGAGCCTCAGCGTGCCGTTGAAGAGGTAGAGGTGCGTCTCGACGGGTTCCCTGTACGGATCGATGCTCGGTCTGGTCACCTGAGCTCCGTCTGAGACGATGTGATCTATGATGAACCTGGGAGTCTCAACCATCGGAGCTGACGTGGAACCCATGCTCACGATCGGTGGTTCTCCCGGGACCTTTCCATCCGTGCCGGCGAGCTGCCTGAGCCTCGAGACGACCTCCTTAGTCCAGATCTCATCGCTCGAGCCCCATCGCCCTCCTGGAGTCCTCGGAGATGTCACCAGCCGTCAGCAGGTCCCTCCTCCCGACCAGCTCCCTCACGCTGTTCAGACCTACCCTCTCGAGGATGAGCTTCAGCTCCCCGGTCCATCCCCTGATGAGGTTGGTCACCCATCGAGTTGCGACGTCAAGCGACAGCACCTTCTTCGGCTCCTCCTCGATGCGGTTCGTGAGGACCGCCGGGCAGAAGCCCAGGTGGCACTTGTGAACCATGATGCAGCCCATCGCGATGAGCGCTGCGGTCGCGATTGAGACGCAGTCCGCGCCCAAGGCTATCAGCTTGGCTGTGTCCTCAGCGCTGCTAACCCTACCCGCGGCGATGACCGTGAAGCCCTCCCGCATCCCCTCCCTCCTCAGCATCCTGTCGACCGAGGGGACCGCCAGCTCGATCGGTATCCCGACGTTGTCCCTGACCACCGAGGGGGCTGCGCCGGTGCCAGCACCCTGACCGTCGATGATGATCCCATCAGCACCCATTCTAGCGACACCGGCCGCGACGTACGGGACGTAGTTGGTCGCAGCTACCTTGACGAACACCGGGTTCCCCGTTGCCTCCTTCAGGGCCCATATCCTCTGCTCCAGGTCTTCGATTGAGTAGATGTCGTGATGCGGTGCCGGTGATATCGCGTCTACCCCTACCGGGATCCTTCTGGTCTTGGAGATGATGCTGACGACCTTCGCACCCGGAAGGTGTCCACCGATCCCAGGCTTCGCTCCCTGTCCGATCTTGATGACCGTGCCCATCCCCAACCTGAGGGCGTGAAGGTCGAGCCCGAACCTGGCAGAGGCCCACTGAACGAAGATCCTCCTGCACCTGGCGACGTCGGGGTGTACGCCTCCCTCCCCGATGCCGCAAAGGGTACCCGTCTCGTCGGCTGCCCTCGCTAGGGCCACGTTTGGTACGCCGCTGAGGGCGCCGAAGGACATGTCACCGAGGTAGAGCGGCGCCGCCATCCAGATCCTCCCGTAGGCGATATCGCACGATGCGTCCAGATCCTCCAAGGGTTCCAGCGTCGAATTCCACCCGTTGCCCTCTCCGACCTCAGCCCTGAACCTGACCCTGTCGAGAAGCCTCCTCGACCCCTCCTTGCACGGGTCCCAGACGTACCTTGGCTTTGCACTTGTAGCTAGTTCTCTTATATGCATTATACGATTGTCATTCCAGAACTCGATCGATTCCCTCTTCGGTACCCTAAGGTAGCTTGAGATCTCCATCCGTCCTTCCGACAGAGGAATGGCACTTTTCACGACCGGTAGACACCCCTCCCCGCTTTGGTTCCGTCCATCCGCATCTCTGCCGCCGCACCGCTACTTCTAATTATATTAATTTTGCTTTTTCGTATCACTTTTCCCTAAAACGAAGACGTTCGGGGTGGTGATGGATGACAGTCCAACTTTACCGGTTTCATTGATTTGAATATACAATCATTTCCGATGTTTGGTGATAAACGTACTAATTTCGCGATATAATTGGACAAATGAAGGAACACGGTATGACATTCGTATTGCGTAGCGGCGGGGGTATGAAACACCCCCTTGTCCCCGAACGAGGGCCTCGATACGACAAAGTGTTGGGCTTGATCGCAGACGTCTCAACCTCGTGCCAACTCGATCCCGGTGTCGATGTCCTGAGGGGCCACCGCCGTTCGGCCGCACCGCATCGCCCCACCATCGGCGACAGAAGTTTAAATCGAGCTGTCCTTGTTAAGAGGATGAGTGGCAACAGTCCCGAAAGCGGGGTAGGGTAGCCAGGTTAACCCGCCGGGCTCATAACCCGGAGATCGGTGGTTCAAATCCACCCCCCGCTAGTGCGATAGGTGGACAAGGTTCACGCTCTTCCATCGTTCGACGCTTTTTCCGAAATCACGGGATTGAGACGGAGTGAACGAAATTCCACACCTCCAGATGTCGGTCGTCTAGACCGTCTGGGCGACCGAGGGGTCGATCCATGTCTCATCCCGACGGTCCTCTTCCTTCAGTTTTTAAATCAGGGAGAAGAGTGTCGAACGGTGCGGGATGCCTAGGGTAAAGAGGATCTCGGAAGTCAAGGAGATACTGAAGAACAAGGACCAAGTCAGGAACATCGGCATCATAGCCCACGTAGACCACGGCAAGACCACGACGACCGACTCACTGCTGGCGGCGGCGGGCCTCCTCTCCCCGGCTTTGGCAGGTAAGGCGCTGGCCCTCGACTACCTCGAGGAGGAACAGCAGAGGCAGATGACCATCAAGGCCGCGAACATCTCGCTCTACTACGAGATGGACGGGAAGCCCTACGTGATCAACCTCATCGACACGCCGGGCCACGTCGACTTCTCCGGGAGGGTGACGAGGGCCCTCAGGGCGATCGACGGCGCGATCGTGGTCGTCGACTCGGTGGAGGGCGTCATGACGCAGACCGAGACCGTCATCAGGCAGGCGCTCGCGGAGAGGGTGAGGCCGGTCCTCTACATCAACAAGATCGATCGGCTGATCAAGGAGCTGAGGCTCTCGCCGGAAAAGATACAGGAGGTAATCAGCAGGATAGTGCTCGAGGTCAACAGGCTCATCGAGATGCACTCGGAACCGCAGTATCGGGACGCGTGGAAGGTCAGCTTCCAGGCCGGTACCGTCGCGATGGGCAGCTCGAAGGATCGGTGGGGCTTCACCCTTCAGCAGGCTCAGAAGAAAGGTATCAGGTTCAGCGACATCATCAAGGCGTTCAATGAGGGTAACATCGACTGGTTGAGAGGGAACCTCCCGCTTCACGAGGCCGTGCTCGAGATGGTGGTGAGGAATCACCCTGCACCCAACGTCGCTCAGCGGTACAGGATACCGAAGATCTGGAAGGGCGACGTCGAGTCCGAGGTCGGGAAGGACATGATCGAGTGCAGCGATTCTGGCATTCCCGTCATGATCGTGACCGACGTGAAGGTCGACCCTCAGGCTGGCGTCGTTGCGACCGGCAGGCTATTCAGCGGCACCGTCCGGGACGGTGATGTCGTCAAGCTGGTGGGGAGGAACATCAATTCCAGGGTTCAGCAGGTCACCGTCTACATGGGACCCAACAGGGAGATCGTCAACGAGCTCCCCGCGGGCAACATCCCGGCCCTCTTGGGGATCGAGGACGCCAGAGCCGGTGACACAATATCGACGGTTGACATGGTGCCTTTCGAGTCGCTGAAGTACGTATCGGACCCCGTCGTCACGGTAGCCATAGAGCCGAAGTACAGCAGAGACCTGCCCAAGCTCGTCGAGTTCCTCAACAAGCTCACGATTGAGGACCCGACGCTGGTGACGACGATCCGGCCCGAGACCGGAGAGTATCTAATCAGCGGCATGGGCACTCTCCACCTCGAGATAGCGCTGACCTGGATTCAGAAGGCCGGCCTTGAAGTCGTTGCCGGTAAGCCCATAATTCTCTACAGGGAGTCGGTGCTGAAGAAGGGCAAAGTCTTCGAGGGGAAGTCCCCCAACAAGCACAACCGGATCTACATAGTCGTCGAGAAGTTAGAGGACGAGGTCGTCGACCTCATCCGGAGAGGTGAGCTCTTCGAGGAGATGGACAGAAGGACTATTGCGAAGATCCTCAGGGACCACGGTTGGGATGCCGACGAGGCCAGGAACGTATGGTCGATCGACCCCAACGGTAACGTCTTCGTGGACATGACGAAGGGCGCTCAGTACCTCCATGAGACCAAGGCCTACATCATCAGCGGCTTCCAGCGAGTGGTTCAGGAGGGCCCGCTCTCGGGAGAGAAGGTGAGGGGGATGAAGGTCATGCTCGTGAACGTCGACCTTCACGAGGACCCCGTTCATAGAGGCCTTGCACAGATAGCGCCTGCGACTTGGAGGGCGATTTACGCGAGCATGCTGACAGCCGAACCGACACTCCTCGAACCGATCATGAGGATCGACGTGAAGGTTCCACAGGACTTCATGGGATCCGTGACCTCTATCATCTCCTCAAAGCGGGGCCGAATAGCGAACGTCGTGCAGTCAGAATACGTCACTACTGTGATCGGTGAGATACCTGCTGCGGAGGCTGGAGACCTCGCTGATCAGATGAGGGCCGCGACTATGGGCAAGGCTTTCTGGGGGATGGAGTTCGCCGCGTGGCGTCCGGTGCCGGCCTCGCTCTTCGAGAAGGTGGTGATGGAGATCAGGAAGAGGAAGGGGATGCCGTTGAAGCTGCCGACCATCGAGGACTACGTGGAGGAGGCCTGAACCAACTCAGTATCTCAGGTACTCGTTGTACAGCTCGCCGGCCTCCGAGATCACGTCGATCGCCCATCCCTTCATCGAGTTCCTGACGGGAGCGCTCACTTTACCGTCCCTCAGAGTCACGATCTCGTCGCTGAGGAAGGAGGCCTCGAGCGGGTCGTGCGTGATGAACAGCGTCGGTACGTCGATGGACCTCAAAGCCTCCAACACCAACAGCTTGTTCGCGAAGTCCAAGTGGGAGGTGGGCTCGTCGAGGACGAGGGCCTTGGGCCGCTTCAGGAGAACCGTTGCCAAGTTCAGGAGCTGCCTTTCTCCGCCCGAGAGCCCCTCCTTTCCGATCACCCGCCTCAACCCCAGCCTCTCCACGACCCAGTTCCAGTCTGACCCGTGCAGCCTGGCGACGTACTGAAGCTGGGAGAGGGGCTTGATGGGCAGGGAGACCTGATGCTGGGGGAGGTACCCGATGGGTCTGAGCTCCGGCGGCAAGTTCGTGATCTCCTCGCCCTCGATAAGCACCCTTCCCCTCTCTGGTCTCAAGAAGCCCAGAAGCGACCTAGCGAGGATAGTCTTGCCCGAGCCGTTCCGCCCCAGCAGGGCCGTTGTGCTGGAGACCCGCAGCTCCTTCACCTCGACTCTGTGACCGTAGGCCCTCACCGCGTAGTCAACGACTTCCAGCACCCTCTGTCCACCTCTCGAGTAGGAAGGCGACGAGCAGCGCAACCGCGAGCAGCGCCAGCGAGGCACCGGTCACAGGCCCAGCGCCCCTCCTGAGGAACTCCTCGTAGACGTAGACGCCAACCGTCAGGGGCCTCTGGGCGAGTATGAGGAAGGCTCCGAGCTCCGAGAAGCACCTGAACCACGTGAGTAACGAGGCCGAGATCAGCGCGGTCCTCGTCGACCGCAACATCATGAGGGCCACTCCCAGACCCCTCACGCCTATGCCCCTGAGGAACTCCACGTAACCGACTCCGAGCGATGCGAACGCTCCCCTTAGGACCGAGAAGCTCATGGGTAGAGAGACCACAACCATCGCGAGGGTTACGGCCGCCGCTGTGTCGGCCAGTCCCGCGCCGAACACGGAGGGCGCGAGCAGCACTCCGATCGCGGTGTGCGGTACAGAGACCGTGAACGTCACCAACGGTGCCGTGAGCCTCCATGACCTGGGCAACGTCCCATAAGCCACCACCGTACCCACAGGTACCGAGACGGATGTCGCAAGCGTCGAGAGAAGGGCCGTGTTGAGGAGCGCGTCTAGGAAGGTCGCCTCCAAGCTCGGCGAGTACGCGATCAACGCAGGGACCGTGAGGAGGGAGAAGTACGCCAGAGCGATGAAGAGGCAGAACGCCTGAAGCCTCTCCATCTCATCCCACCAACCCGAACTTGGTCCTGTCGAGTGACATCAGGGCCTGAACGTAGGAGTCGCCGAGCTCGGAGAAAGAGATGACGACTGCTTCGAACCTCCTCACCTCGATGCGTCCTAGCTCCGTCACCGCAACGAACCGCATCGGAGGGTCCCTCAGGAAGGTCAGATCCTCAGGCATCTCCGTCACCCTGTACCTGTCCTCCAGCCTCCTCGAGACGACGAAGGGCGAGTGTGCGAATATACAGTCCACCGCGCCGTTCTCGAGGAGCAGGAAGGCTCCGGCTAGGTCGTCCCTAGCGAGGAAGTTGCCCTTGGCAGAGAAGGACTCGAGCCCCATCACGACCTCTCCACCGTCGGTAGATAGATCGAACCTGATCGAGAGCGATCTCTCCAGCTCGTTGACGTCGAGCGCGTTCCGTGTAACAGAGAGCCAGTAGAGCGCCGCGATTGCCCTGTACCCGATGGGGGCCGTGTTGGGGTCCGCTAGACCCAGCCTCACCCCTCTGAGGTCGCTCAGGTTCACCTGATCCCTGCAGACCAGCACCAACCTGAAGCCTCCGAGGCCCTCGACCCTCCTGTACCCCTTGAGGAACTGAACCAACTCGGAGTCCACGCTGATCAGCACGTCCGGCACCCTTCCCAGCTGCACCTGCCTGACGGCTGCCACACTTCCCACCGAGATCACCTCCACTCCGCCCCCGAGCTGCCTTCCCGCCTCGACCGCGAGCTCGTGCAGCGTCGGCGCCGAGAAGACGACCAGCTGCCTGCGGTTCAGGTAAGATGAGGTGATGGCTCCGAAGACCACAGAAGCTGCCAGACCTACTGCCACCACCGCCAGGATCAGCCTCAATCGTAACAACGCTGCCCGTATATCCCGGGATAGAGATTTAAAGATGAGAGGATAGCTACACAACGATACATGACGGTCGCGAGGGTCGAGGGCAGGT
>JANXEE010000020.1 GCA_025058225.1 Candidatus Calditenuaceae archaeon
CCGCCCATTGAGTCTTCGCATGGGGCTAATATGTCGGTAGTATATAAGTATTTGGTTAGAACAGCTACTGGGCCCGTAGCTCAGCATGGACAGAGCGCCGGCCTTCTAAGGGCTCCGGAGAGAGCCGGAGGTCCCGGGTTCAAATCCCGGCGGGCCCGAACGACTCCCCGACTTCCACGCCACGATGCGCCACCGAGCTGAAATCCCCTACGGAGAGTTTCGCGGGCGATGAGGCCGTGAAGGACTCGTCGACACGTCTAGTGGGCCCTCGCGAACCCAGCGGGGCTCAGCACTTCTGAACGAGAGATCTTTAAATTAATCAGTTAAGCGTGGTGAACAGCCATGGTGACAACTCATAGGTGCACTTTCTGTGAGAGGGAGTTCCCCCACGGAGTCGGTATGCTCTACGCGAAGAGGGACGGTACCCTGTTGTGGTTCTGCAGCAGGCGGTGCAGGGTCTACATGATCGACCAGAGGAAGGACCCCAGGAGGCTCAAATGGACCATGACGGGAAAGGCGCTGGCCAAACAGAGGCGCTGATCACTGAATCTTGATTCTCCTGCCGGAGCTGAGGATCTCGGGGTTGTCGAAGACGCTCACAATCGCCGGAGACACGTTCTTCCTCTTCAACACAGACGCCAACCTCTTCAGCAGCCACCTTCTTTTTTCACCGAGGTAAATGGGGTCTAACCCAACGGCCTTCTCTAGGTATTCGTTTCCCAGCTGAACCAACTGCGAGTAGTCGACCTTTCCCCTACAGTACGATATGGTGAGCAGTGCAAAGAAGATCAGGCTTCTCTCCCTGTCCGGCAACCTATCGCGTTCCTTCCTGAGAGCCTCAACGATCTCAGTGAACTCGTCCTTAACCTCTGCAACGGTCGAGGGTGCCTCTGGAGGGCGAGTCGTAGTATCTGTGGTTTGGGGCTTTTCCTCGACCTTGTGAACTTCTGACGCCTTCTCAACACGGCTGGGCGTCACGCGGCCCTCCTCCAACGGGGCCGGCAAGACGGTCTGGTGTTTTGAGATCTGTGGAGGGCCTGCATCTGCTACGTTCCCCTGAAGAACCAGACTGCACCATCTGGCCTCGTCATGGCTCAAATCTAGAGACTTGTAGTTGTATAGGAGGAAGACTGCGAACCTCGTGACGATCGGATCGCTGAAGACTTCGGTGTAGCGCCGGAAGAAGCTATCGGGGTAGGCGTCCTCAATCGCCTTCATGAGGACCTTCCGGATCTGCTCGTATGAATTGGCCATAAGCTCGAGATAAGTCCTGCCATCTATCTGCCTACCGAACAGCATTTTAGAGTAGTGTATCATCGAGTTTCGCAGCATTTGAAGAGACGACAGTGCTTGAATATCCGACGTGGCTTCTATCTCTCGATGATCAACGGTGACCCGTGGTTGGGGATCGGGTTCAGCCCTAATGTCGTCTCTCTCTATTGCGCTCTCCACTATGTGGTAAGATGTTGTAGTGAGAAATAAGCTTTCCCGGCAAATCATGTATTTGGATCAAAGGAGCTCGGATGGTTGGAAGAAGATGGAGCTCTCGCGTTCGAAACTCTCCCCGCTGTCGGAGGCGTGAACGAGGTTGTCGGTCAGGTCAAGCCCCAGATCGCCCCTTACGGTGCCCGGGTCCGCGCTGACAGGGTCTGTGGCACCGATGAGCCTCCTGACCACCGAGACTGCTGACCTACCCTCCAGCACCATTACGACGACCCGCTGACCTGTCATCCTGCTGACTAGGTCATCGAAGAAGTGCTTCCCCTTGTGAACCGAGTAGAGCTCCTCTGCCCTGTCTCTGGTCATTAAGACGGTCTTCATCGCAACCAGTTTCAACCCTTTCCTCTCGAACCTACCGAGTATTTCACCGACGAGCCCCCTCTCGAGCGCGCTGGGCTTCAACATGACGAAGGTGCGTTCGGTCATCACAGGATGCCCCTCTAAAGACAGATTTAATGGTGAGGGACTGTAGCCGAGGACACACTTATCACCTCGATGCCCAGCCTCCCTCCGTGAGGATGAGGGTAAGGGTCTTCAGGGTCTCCTCTTACAGCGACCCCGACACGGGCAGACCCGGAAAGGTCATCGAGCTGGTCGAGGTTCGGCCGAGCCCCTCTTCAACAGCGAGGGGGGTGTTCGGTGCCGAGGAGATACTTGTCGCCCAGCAGATCTTCCAGTCACTGCTGACGCAGCTGCAGGGGATGGGGCTGATGCCGGTTCAGAGGGACAGGGTAATCCCCAAGATGGTCCTTTACCTAACTGAGGAGGAATACGAAAGGCTTGGAGTGAGGTTCGAGGTCAACGACGAGTACGACCTCGTCCTCGAGGACGGCAGGCTGACCTTCCAGCGCCCTCCATGAGGTGAACGTCGTGAGGTTCACGTGTCAGATATGCAGAGTCGAGGTGGACTCGACCTACGAGGAGGACCGAGGCGAGTACTTCTATGTGATATGCCCCAGGGGACACGAGCAGTTCGTTAAGAAGGCCCGTCACCGGTGAGAATAGACGAAGGTCATGGGGAGCTTGTCTTTGACACAGTAACCGAATCGCTCGAATTGGACATGCGCACCCACCTCGAGCGAATCGACGCTGCGCTCAGCTACACCGCCCTCCACCTGGAGACTCAGCTCGTTGAAGGTGCCGTCTGGTTTGAGCAGAGGTCCCGGTATTAGGACGCGCACGTCCACCGCTTCGTTCACAGGTACCCACTGGATCACCCTCAATCCTGGCTCCGGAGGGCCGAGTTCCGCTGCGCCTTCTGCGAGCTTATCCGAGATCGACCTCAGCGTGACGTTGCATAGATGCTTCAACCTTACCTTCCCTCCCTCCCCGATAGATCTCAGGTCATCTTGCTGGACATAGAGCTCCTCTGAGACCCTCAACCTACGTTGTCCCAGCCTGCCGGTGGGGTGGAGGGGCAATTCAACGTCAAACTCACCTAAGCCCTCTAACTTAAGCTTCACCGGGTCCTTCACGAAGAACATCCTCGGCGTGAGGTCGTCCACGCACTTTCGGTTGATCGCGTAGAGAAGGTCCCACGAGTAGACCTTTCTGCTCTGGGTCAGGGCGACGTATCGCTCAGCGAACTCCTTGAGGGCTTTCGGCACTATCCCCCTTCTCCTGATCGAGACGATTGTCGCGAGCCTCGGGTCGTCCCATCCAGAGACCAACCCCCGTTCGATGAGAGACCTTATCTCCCGTCTCGAGACAGGTGTCCCCTCGAACTCGAACCTCTCATACTCGACGAAGGTGGGGTTAGGCATGTGCAGATACCCTCTGATCAGGTTCTGGAGTTCGTCTCTGAGCATGAACTCAGAGGTCCTCAGGACGTGCGTAACTCCGCAGATAGCGTCCTCTATGCTCACCGCGTAATCGTACGTCGGCCACACCCTGTACCTCTCACCTTTGAGGGGATGAGGAGCCTCAACCACCCGCATTATCACGGGATCCCTCAGGGTGGTGTTGGCGGAGCTCATGTCTCCCACGAGCCTCAGCGAGATCTCGCCCTCAGAGTAACGCCCCTCTAGCATACCGTCCCAGAGTTCAAGGTTAACGTCTACAGTCTGGGACCTGTGAACACAGGGAAGCCCCTCCGACCTCAACCTCCTCACTACTTCACGACTGCAGTTGCAGGCGTATGCCTTACCTTCCTCGATCAGCCTCTTCGCGTTTTGATAGAAGAGCTCCATGTCGTCGCTGTTGTTCTTCTCGTAGTCCCACCGAATTCCAGCCCACCTGTATCCGTCCCTGTAGCTGTCGTAGTATTCGGCACGTACCTTCCTTGGATCTGTGTCCTCGAACCTCAGCCAAACCTTGCCGCCGTACATCTCCTTGTAGAGGTAGTTGACCAGGCCGCTCAAGGCGTGACCGATGTGCATGTAACCGCTGGGTTCGGGTGGGAGCCTAGTTACCACGTTGCCCTCGACCGCGTTGGGCAGCGGCGGTAACTTCCTCCTCGTCTCCATACGTCTCTCTACCATCAACTCGGGTGCCAACTCGGAGAGAGTCTGAGTTATCGCATCGAGTGACATTGCGTTGACCTGTCCGACGACGTCCCTCACCGCGCCGAGCAAGTCCTTGATCGCTGTCTTCAGCTCCGGCCTCTCAGCGATCACCTTCGATATCACCGCCTTCTCTTGGGCGAGGCCACCGTGGTCGTAGGCGTTCTTCAACGCCCACTTGTAAATCAGCTGACGTAGCTCTCCGGTCATCATCCGTCGATCGGTCTGGTTCCCTCGGAATAAATGCTGGGGTAGAACTTGACTGGAAACGCTATAGCCCGCTTGTAAGTAATACGTGTGAGATGGGCGAGCTCTCGATGGCCCCAGTTCACAGAATGCTGAAGAGGGCGGGCGCGTTGAGGGTCAGTGAGGAGGCTGCGGAGGAGCTGAGATCGATCCTGGAGATCATCGGGATGAAAATCAGTGAGAGGGCCATCGAAGTCGCCATGTCCGCCGGCAGGAGGACCGTGAGAAGGGAGGACGTTGTGGAGGCCGTGAGGGTTCTATTCCCGGACCTACGTCTGAGCAAGGTATAGCTCAATAAGTGCTGGTTACGGGGAATACCGCGGTTATGGTGCGTGTGATAGTAACCGCTGTCCCGGGTTCCGGCAAGACGACGATTCTCAGGATGATTCGGGAGAGAGCGCCCGATGTCGTGGTGACGAACTTGGGAGACGTCATGTTCGAGATCGCGAGGACGAAGTACGACCTGAGGTCCAGGGATGAGATGCGGCGAGCCATCCCCGTTGAGGAGTACCGGAGCGTCCAGCACGAGGCAGCGAGGCGGATAGGTGCGATGAACGGGAAGGTCGTCGTCGACACCCACGCACTGATAAAGTCGCCCTACGGCTACTACCCTGGACTGCCACCCGACCTGCT
This sequence comes from Candidatus Calditenuaceae archaeon, assembly GCA_025058225.1. GTDB lineage: Archaea > Thermoproteota > Nitrososphaeria_A > Caldarchaeales > Calditenuaceae > Calditenuis. The sequence continues at coordinate 4,881 of JANXEE010000020.1, forward strand.
AGATGCGATAAAACCTCACGCTGTGGTCTTCCTCGACTTCAGGCCTGAGGACATCCTCGAACGGAGGAGCAGGGACGAGGACGTCTCTAGGAAGAGGGGGTTAGAGTCGGTGGAGCAGATCGAGGAGCACCAGAGGTTGAGCGAGATGGCCGCGATCGCAGCCGCCGCGCACGCCAAGTGCTACTACGTCAAGTTCTCGTGCAGATATCAACAGTCTTACCCCTTCCAGCACGCTCAGGAACTCTCGTTGAAGTTGATCGAATACCTCAACTCACTCGAGTCGAGCTTGAAGGTCACCTGAATCCCAGAGGCAGTTTGAGATTCCAGTTGGACACGTCTTGGAGGTTGACCTTCCTGCCCGAAGCGATGAAGACCGTGTGCCCCCTCATGACGTGAACAGGTCTGGTCGCACCCACCTTCACCCGCCAAGGCCTTATCATCACCTCCCCGACGAATTGGTCGATTATCCCGGAGCCCCTCATGGCCGCGACGGTCCTCTCCAGCTGGTTGACGGACGGGACGATCGCCACGAAGGCCCCTCCCCCTTTCAGGGAGGTGACGGCACCACCGATAACGGTCCAAGGGTCCGGTACGTCAGCGATGAAGGCATCGACCCCCCTCTCCTCCACCCCGGCGAGGCTGCCCTTCTTCAACCTGAGGACTTCCTTTACGCCCATTCTCTCGGCGATGCGCTCAATTACGGGAAACCTCTCGTCGCTGAGGTCGTAACTGACCAAGAGGCCACCTGGGGTGACGCGGGTAGCCAGGTAGAGCGCCAGAACGCCACTACCGGTCCCGCCTTCCACGATTTTGCAGCCGGGTCTCGCGTCTGCGAGGAACGCTATTAGCCCTAGGTCCTTCGGATAGACGATCTGAGTCCGGCGGGGCATCGATGCGAGCAGCTCGTACGCGCTGGGAAAAAGGACGGCGACCTTCACTCCCTTGCTCGTCTCGATGACATCGCCGTGTTCCTTTCCGACCAAAGCGTCATGAGAGAGGACCCCGTCCTCCGCGTGGAGCTTCTCGCCACGCTTAAGGGTCACCATGTACCTGTTGCCGAGCTCGGTGAGGAGCAGCACCCTGTCGCCGTAGTCGAGGACCACACCGTCCGACCTGTTGATCTGCGTCGACGCCTCTAAAAGAACTCCACCCGGTCCAGAGAACTCTAATTACCTAACGCGCAGGTGATAGTGGGGAATGGTTGAGCAGGTCCAAAGAGGGGAGCGAAGAATAAGGGTGCTCCTGGCGAAGCCTGGACTCGACGGTCACGACAGAGGACTGCTGATACTGGCAAGGGCGTTCAGAGACGCGGGGCTGGAGGTGATCTACGGAGGAATACTCCGGAGCCCTGAGGAGGTGGTCGAGATAGCGATCCAGGAGGACGTCGACGTAGTTGCCCTCAGCCTGCACAACGCCGACCATATCCCCAACTTCATCAGGGTCGCTAGGCTCCTGCGAGAGAGGGGTGCCGGTGACAAGGTCATAGTCGGTGGAGGGATCATCCCTCCGGATGACAAGCCCGTCCTGGAAAGAGAGGGGATATCGGGGAATTTCGGACCCGGAACGCCGATCGAGGTGATCATCGATCACATAGTGGAGCGCGTCAGAAAGGAGAGATGGAAGACGTCAGGTTGAGCCGGAGACTATACCGGATCACTGGTCATATGATTTGAGGCTCCTGCCAAGTCCCGTAGATCTCTCTACCTATGTTCATTATCTCCTCTAAAGTGGCATAGGACCGCACGGCTTCTATGATGTAGGGCATGACGTTGACGTCGTCGCGCTCGAAGGCCCACCTGAGCTGGTCGAGGGCCCTCTTTACACGCTCAACGTCCCTAGTTCTCTTCACCTGCGCGAGGCGCTCCAGCTGGACCTCTCTCACCTTCTCGTCGATCCTAAGGAACCTTATGGGCTTCTCGTCGGGAATTACGTACTTGTTCACACCCACTATGACCGATTCACCGCGCTCCACTGCTAACTGGGCCTTGTACGCCACCTCGTGTATCTCCCTCTGGATGAAGCCCGATTCAATCGCTCGAAGCATTCCGCCGAGTTCGTCTATCTTGTAGAAGTAGTCGAGGGCCTTCTGGAACATCTGATCCGTGAGCCATTCGACGAAGTAAGAACCTGCGAGCGGGTCTATCGTGTCGGGTATATCGGTCTCCTCTGCGATGATCTGCTGAGTCCTCAGCGCTACGAGCACCGCCTCGTCGGACGGCAGGGCCCAGGCCTCGTCATAGGAGTTGGTGTGAAGTGACTGGGTCCCACCGAGGACAGCTGCCATGGCCTCTATGGTCGTCCTGATGATGTTGTTGAGAGGCTGCTGCCAGGTCAGCGATGCTCCTGAATTCTGAGTATGGAACCTCATAGTCAGAGACCTTGGATTCTTGGCGCCATAGAACTCCTTCAGAACGGTCGACCAGATCCTCCTCGCGGCCCTGAACTTCGCTATCTCCTCGAAGAAGTTCATGGTGGAATTGAAGAAGAACGAGAACCTGGGGACGAACTCGTCTACGTTCATTCCGGAGGTGACGCCTAGGTCTACATAACTAAATCCGTCCATCAAGGTGAAGCTCAGCTCCTGAGCGGCGCTGGCGCCAGCCTCGCGGATGTGATAACCGCTGACGCTGATGTAGTGCCATCTGGGCATGTTTTTGGTGCAGAACTGCATCATATCCCTGATAATGCGGAGGTGCGCCTCCGGCGTGAAAGCCCACTCCTTCTGCGCAGCGAACTCCTTCAATATGTCAGTCTGGGTCGTTCCGCTCAACTGGTTCAACGGTACGCCCTGTTTCTCCGCAACCACGATCAGCATGGCCAGCAGCACCGCCGCAGGCGCGTTTATGGTCATGGAGACGCTGACCTTGTCGAGAGGTATTCCGTTGAAGATCACCTCCATGTCTCTGACCGTCGCGACGGAGACGCCGCACTTCCCCACCTCACCCTCGGACTTAGGGTTGTCGGGGTCGTAACCGTAGAGCGTGGGCATGTCGAATGCGAGGCTGAGACCGGTCTCGCCGTGATCGAGCAGGAACTTGAACCTCCTGTTAGTGTCCTCAGGTGTCCCGAAACCCGCGAACTGCCTCATGGTCCATGTCTTCGACCTGTACATCGAGGTGTACACTCCTCTGGTGAACGGATACTCTCCCGGAAAACCGAGCTCGGTCTCGTAATCGAGCCACTTAACGTCGAGCGGCGTGTAAAGGGGTTTCACCTCGATGCCGGAGGTCGTGACGAAGGCCCTCTTCCTCTCCGGAGCGGAGCGGACGCTCTCCGCGTACTTCCTCTCCCAGAGACTCTGGAGTTCCTGAAGCCTCTCGAGGGCCTCCTCCTTGAACATCGGGGACTTCGACCGCCGAGCTTCCAGACGGGACCTGAGATCAGACCAATACCCTGTACGCCGCGCTGCCCAACGGGAGAGCTCCTCACCGATGAGGCCCATCTCGTAGTGAACACTCAGAGGACAGTAAATAAGTCTAATCGTGAAGTTTACATTGCGGCTACACGGTCAACCGTGCTTGTGACCGCCCATGTCGTGACCGGTCTGGCCTGCTGCGGTTGGTGCCTGAACGTGGAAGTGCAAGACTTTGCCGCTCTGGAACTTCAAGTAGACGTGATAGACAGCGACCTTCTCGATCTCACCGAAGACCATGACGTGATACCCCTCTCCCTCCGCACCCCTCATCCTGACCGTGCTGAACGGCCCTACGCATACCCTGTCGACCTTGATCATCCTCATCACGTTGCCCTCCATGACGGTCGTGTGCAGCTCCGACTCGAGGTCGACTCTCTTGCCGTCCTTGGTCTCTCCGTGGACCTCAACCCCGATCACGCAGTCACTCATGAACCCGTTGTTCCTGAGGTTGAGAAAGATCGCACCGCCCTTCGTGCCGTGTCGAGCAGCGACGTCCTCCGCTACCGGAAGAGATCCGACGCCGAAGACTACTCCGAGGGCCGCTACCACGGCGACAACTGCCGCAAGGAGGGCCAGGTATACACGTTTCATGCCCGTAGTTGCTCAATCAAAAATTTTAAGATGATCCTAACCGCTAGCCCGATTAGACGCGTCTGCCCCTCCTACCTCCCTTCTTCCTGACGCTGTCGTGGGGGGTCGGTGTGATATCCTCGATTCTGCCGATCATGACACCGGACCTAGCAATGGCCCTAATCGCGGCCTGCGTTCCGGGGCCCGGAGTCTTCGACTTGACACCTCCTGGTGCTCTTACCCTGATGTGAACCGCGTTGATACCCTTCGACTTGGCGATCTCCATCGCGAAACTGGCCGCACGCATCGCTGCATACGGCGACGCCTCCATTCTGCCCCCCGTAACGAACATTCCTCCCGACGCCCTGGCGTACGTCTCCGATCCGGTGATGTCCGTCACGTGAACGACCACGTTGTTGTAAGATGAGTAGATGTGCACTACTCCCCAGACGGTCTTCTCATCCCTCCTCAAGGGCTGGGCTGTCTCAGCCGACATCCTCTCGTCTCAGCTCGAGGTTCACCTATTTAACCCGACCCCCGGGAAGGTTGATGGTTTGAGGGTCGCGCTCGTCAACTACACCTATGGCGGCGCGAGCGGATCCGGCAGGCACGTTCGGCTACTTCACAGGGGGTTGATCGAGGAGGGAGTTGACGCGTTTGCGGTTCACAGGGGCAACTCGTGGGAGCTCGGCATCCCTAAGCTCAGGTCCCTCACCTTCTCGATGGGAGCATCGCTGAGGGTTAGAGGGCTGGACTTGGTGCACATACACTCACCAAAGCTGCTTCCTACGCTCGCGCTGGCCGAGGTCGGTGTGGTCACCGTTCACGGAGGAGAGTTCGAGTTCAGGAAGAAGTACGGCGCGATAACTGACGTCCTCTGGTTCGGCATGAGGGCGATGAGGAGACGCATTGGCGCGATCACGACGGTCATGAAGTACGAGGCCGAGAGAAGGGGCTGGGCATGGGTTCCGAACATGACCGACATCGACGCGATAGAAGAGATAAAGCCTTCAAGGGAAAACCTGGTGCTCTTCGTGGGAAGGAACGACCCAATAAAGAACTACAGGCTGTTCAAGGAGGTCGTCAATGCGTTGAAGCTGAGGCATGTCGCCTTCGGTGTGGAGCGAATCGCGCCGTGGGGCGAGGTGATATCTCACATGAAGTCAGCGGTCTGTCTGATGATGACGTCGATATGGGAGGGAATGCCGAGCGTCGTGCTGGAGGCGTGGGCCTCCGGGTGCCCAGTGATCGCAAACAGAATTCCGGCCTTCGAACCCTTCAGTGATGCTCTACTGCTTACCCGTCCTGCACGAGATGACTGGGTCGCGGCCTTCCACGAGCTCGAGAACGCCAGAGACCGGTTGGTCAGAAGGGGGAAAGCAATAGTGAAGGACTTTGACTACAAGAAAGTGACGAAGAGGTATCTCCAGCTCTACGACGCCCTGACCTGATGGTTGCGCGCAGGCCTCCATGCCCTCAGGAAGATCGAGAGACCGCCCGCGACCATGACAGACGCAACAGCAGCAGAGATGACCAACCCAATCGCCTCTGGACCCACTAGTCCTCCACCCACAAAGAGACCGCTGATCACTATGACCTCATGGGAGGGACTCTTGACCGCTATTACCCGCTTCTCGATGAGGCGACCGTCCAGGAACACCTCAACGGTCAGTGTTCCCTTTATCGGTGCGACGAACGAGAAGGCACCGTCCGAGCGCGTGACCGGAACTTCTCTCCCAGCCTGCGAGACCTTCAGATTTATGCCCTGCAGCCTGTTACCCACCCAGTCCCTCACCTCCAGAGTAACCGGGATCCTGGCGCCAAGCAACCTCAACTCGGTCTCCCGTTTTGAGGGGTCGATCGCCGCCACCTGGAGCACATCGCCCTCATAGATCACCGAGGCTCTGAAGGCCACCGGCAGCACCCTGAGCCTGGCCAGTCCGGTTCGGTCTGAAGTCGAGTTCACGAGCTTCCCGGTACCAGGCTCGGTCGTCCGGACCAGCGCATCACTGAGCGGTGATCCGTCGGCGGAGTAGAGCCTCACCAGGAACTCGGCCCTCTGCACGCTTAGGCTTGCGAGCGTACCGTCAACCGTTAGTCTGTGCGTCGAGTTGAGCAGTGACCTGCCGCCGAGGCTGAGTCTTATGGTCATCTCGCCCACGCCGGGGACCTGCGATGCCGGTAAAGCCCTGAACCTCACGACGCCTCTTGAGTCGGTAGTGCCGGTGCCAAGCTCGCCCAGAGAGGAGGATATCAGGACACGGGCTCCTACGATCGGATCAACGCCGTCGGCTAGGGCCTTGACCTCCAAGTCCAGTGCGCTGACGACAAGTGTAACATTGGAAGTTCTAGCGAGCTCCAACGTTGAGACGAGGAGGGTCGCGTTTACGCGGTTCCCGGCGTAGAACCTTACAACTGAGACCTCGTAGCGGCCTGCGACATCAGACGTAACCACTCCCCTGAACTCCGCTGATCCCTCTGTGATGGCGGATTGATAGAGGAGCTGTCCGGTGGACAACGTGACCCGACCGTCTGGAAGCGGACTGCCCACTAGGTCAACGAGCCTCATACGCAAGGTCGCAAAGGGACCGACGAACTCGTGCCTACTCTTGGAGACGTCGTGGACCAGAGCCCCTAAGGTTACGTCCTTCCTTTGGACCCTGACGGATACGGTGTAGTTGCCCACCGCGGCCAGCCCCGAGACCGGTAAGTTGCTGAAGGTAACGACCCCGAGGTCGCTGGTAAGGCCCTCCCTAACGACCCTGCCGGTTTTAGACGCGACCCTGACCGTTACACCTCTTAGGGGCAGACCGTCAGAGTCTAGAGTCACCACGTTAAGGGGAGCAACCTGCGCGACCATCCTGATCCTCCCGGCTTGGGGTACTGTTAAGGTCTCATTGAGAACCAGCACGCCATCCATCTGGAGCTGTGCGACGTAGGTCCCAGCCGTGAGGCCCCTGAAGACCGCGAGTCCGTCCTCGGTTGTCCTGAAGGCCCTCCTCACAGCCCCGTTCAGAAGGACGAGCTCAACTGCAGACAGAGGTCTTCCCGTTGCGTCGACGACCTCAAGCTCGAGCTGATGGTCCTGTGCGCTCGCCGGCCAGAACGACGCAATGATGAGTGCTGAGAGCAACACCAGCGGCAGTACCTTTCTCCTCAATTGCGTCTACCTCATCTGCTTGAGATGACCCTCGTAACCAGCCCTCTTCAGCTCGTTGAGGAACCCGTTAGCACCCCTCAATACCGACTTGGCGGTGTTGTACGTGAGCTGCTCGACCGCGTCCTCGAACTTAAGCCATGCGTACCCCTTGTGTTCGTGGCTGAGCCTCACACCGAAGGTCTCGGTCTTGGCGAGGTAGAAGACGACGCTCTTCTTCACCTCTCCTTCCTTACTCTTGTAGGAATACGAGATCGTCTGCCTGAAGCCGTTGACCATGTGCAGCTCCCTGATTCCCGTCTCCTCGTAGACCTCCCTCAACACCGCGTCCACCTCTGTCTCACCCTCCTCGATTCCCCCCTTCGGGAAGTCCCAGTGCCCTGCGCTGTAGAGCAGCAGTAGATAATACCGGTCACCGATGGCTTCGTTGAATATCACCGCACCCGCAGACCTACGCTCCTGCAACCCACCGTCACCACCTCAAAGCCCCTATTATAACCGTGATCACGCGGCACGGGCGTCCGGAGTAGCGGGCCTCGCGGGGCATGTCGTTGAGGGGACCACACTTAAATAATCTGAGGTTTGAGTACGGGCCTCGGATGAAGGTCTTCGGAGAGTGGGAGGTCACCAACGTGGAGGTAAAGGACGCTGGGCTAAGGTCCTACATCAACCTGAAGCCCTTAATCCTTCCGCACAGCGGTGCCAGGCACGAACACAGACGCTTCGGGAAGGCCAACGTTAACGTCGTCGAGAGGCTCGCCAACATGCTGATGAGGCCTGGAAAGAACGGGGGGAAGAAGCAAAAGGCTCTGCTCGCTGTGAAGAACGCGCTGCACGTGATACATCTCAGGACCGGGGAGAACCCAATTCAGGTCTTAGTCAAGGCGATCGAGAACGCTGCCCCGCGAGAGGACACGACGAGGGTCACCTACGGAGGCATCACCTACTTCAAAGCAGTCGACATATCGCCTCAGAGGAGACTGGACCTTGCCATCAGGTGGCTGGCCGAGGGCGCTAGGATGAACTCGTTCAGGTCCGCTAAGACGATCGACGAGGCCCTTGCTGACGAGATCATCGCGGCCGCATCGAACGACGTGAAGAGCTTCGCGGTCAAGAAGAAGATCGAGCAGGAGCGGGTCGCCTTAGCTTCGAGGTGACCCAATCACACCTACCACCTCCAGATGATGGGACCAGATTTCTACGTCTGTTCGCGGGTTCTCTGAACACGTGTTCACCCGAAGAGCGGGGAAGAATTTTAAATACGGCACAGTAGGTGAAATCGACGAGCTAGAATGTCCGGAAAGCCACACATCAACTTGATCGTGATCGGGCACGTCGACCACGGTAAGTCGACGACAATGGGACACTTCCTGGTGCTGAACGGCGCTGTAGACGAGAGGCAGCTGAAGCAGCTTGAGGAGGAAGCGAAGAGGCTGGGAAAGGAGACCTTCCTCTACGCCTTCATCATGGACACCATAAAGGAGGAGCGGGAAAGGGGGCTCACGATACAGCTGAGCTTTCAGAAGTTCGAGACCAAGAAGAACTTCTTCACCATCATCGACGCGCCGGGTCACAGGGACTTCGTCAAGAACATGATCACCGGTGCCTCCCAGGCTGATGCGGCCGTGCTGGTGGTATCTGCGAAGAAGGGCGAGTACGAGGTCGCCATAGCTCCCGGCGGTCAAGCTAGGGAGCACCTGTTCCTAGCCTTTATGCTCGGCATCAGGCAGCTGATAGTGCTGATAAACAAGATGGACGACCCGACGGTGAACTGGGCTAAGGAGAGGTTCGACGAGGTGAAGCAGGGCGTATCCTCGCTGATGCGTCAGATCGGCATCGATCCGACCAAAATCACCTTCATTCCGGTCTCGGGCTGGACAGGCGACAACCTCGTCGAGCGGAGCAAGAACATGCCCTGGTACAACGGTCCGACCTTCTTGGAGGCCCTCGACTCGTTCCAAGAGCCTCCCAAACCCGTTGACAAGCCGCTCAGGATACCCATTCAGGCGGTCTATTCCATCAAGGGCGTCGGCACCGTACCGGTGGGAAGGGTTGAGACCGGGGTCCTGAAGCCGGGCGACCAGGTCGTGATAATGCCCGGAGGAATAAGGGCGGAGGTAAAGAGCATCGAGATGCACCACACACCGCTACCGCAGGCGGTCCCCGGTGACAACATAGGCTTTAACCTGAAGGGCGTTGACAAGGCCCAACTGACACGGGGGATGGTCCTCAGTCACGTGGAAACTCCTTGCAAAGTTGCCGAGGAGTTCAGGGCCCAGATCATCGTGATCAACCACCCCACCGCGATCGCAGTAGGATACACGCCTGTGATGCACATCCACACCGCCCAGACAGCAGTCAGGTTCGCGGAGCTGGAGGCAAAGATCGACCCGAGGACGGGTCAGATCGTCGAGAAGAACCCGCAGTTCCTCAAGACCGGCGACGCAGCGGTGGTGAAGCTGCAGCCTCTTAAACCGGTGGCACTCGAGACCTACAGCGAGTTCCCGCAGCTGGGGAGGTTCGCGCTCAGAGACATGGGCATAACCATCGGCGCCGGAATAATTAGGGAGATCACGAAGTTCGGAAAGTAGTTGAAGAGATACCTCAGCTCTTCACTCGCATCTCTATCGCGATAGTTTCTGGTACCTGAATTCTCATGATCTCCCTCATAACCCTGGGATCGGTTATCGTGAGGTCCATGAGGCGTTTGTGGACTCTCATCTCCCACCTCCGCCAGGTCTTCGTCCCCTCACCACACGGGCTCTTCCTCACGGGCAATACGAGTTTAGTCGTCGGTAGAGGCGTGGGGCCCCTGACCTTGGCTCCAGCCCTCGTCGCTATGTCTCTGATCTCCTTGCAGAGGCCTTCCAACCTCTCGAGATCCGTTGAGGCCAGCTTAATCCTGACGACCTGCTTCATCTGCTGTGCCCACCTCGCTCTCAGCCGACTTATCAACCGTTTCTGCACCAGTCTCATCGGCGGAAACCTCCCCCGAGACCAGCTCAACCTCCTCGATGACCTGCTCGTGACTCATCCGTAGACGGTCGATCTTCTGAGCGACCTCCTCCTCGCTAACCCTCCTCATGACGATGTCATACCATGTCGAGTAGGCGTCGACCGGCATGGAGCTCCTGTACCACGGGACCTGATGCGAAACACCACAGTTCCCACAGCTGACCTCCGCGACGTAGCCGCTGACCGTCACCACGGTCACCGCCTGTTGGTTGCAGAGGGGGCAGTAGAAGACCTTCGGGAAAGGCCTCGGTGCCCTCCTGATGATCTTCCTTCTCCGCCTACCCAAGTCCATGGACTTCTCCCATTCGCATCTTAAAAGCTTGAACCTAACGACCCGGCCACCTTCGTTCGGCATATCATGGTTTAATTCACGACCTGAGACCGAATTCTGGATGCCCACCAACCTCCCCGCAGAGGCTAGGGCCAAGCTGGCGGAGTACTCCTCTGCCAGGACCATAGAGGAGAAGGTGGCCAAACTCGAGGAGGCCATAGGTCTGATACCGGATCACAAGGGAACCGAGAAGCTGCGCAGGCAGCTGAGAAAGAGACTCGCGGACCTGAGGTCGGAGATGGAGGAGAGGAGGAGAAGGAGGACCGGTGGCAAGGACGAGTTCTCGGTCGAGAAGGAGGGGTGGGCGCAGATAGCGATCGTAGGTCCGGCCAACTCGGGCAAGTCTTCGTTGTTGAACGTCCTCACCAACGCTAAGTCTCCAGTTGCAGACTACCCGCTCTCAACTGTCCGCCCCTACCCTGGTATGATGCTGGTGCGCGATGCCGAAATTCAGCTGGTCGACCTCCCGCCGGTCCTGACTGTTGACCTTCAGCCTACCAGCTTCACCAGCAGGGCCGTCTCCGTTGCGAGGAACAGCGATCTCCTCCTGATCGTTCTGGACGCAACATCAGACCCAGTGGCTCAGCTGGAGGTCATCAGGTCACTGCTGGAGGACCACGGCGTCTCCCTGAAGAGACCGAGTTGCGAGGTAAAGGTCCAGAGGACCGATGGTGGGGGAATCAGGCTCGTCGTGCTTGGCCGGCTTCAATGCAGGGCAACCGAGGTCATCGAGCTGATGAGGTCCTACGGTTACAGTTCAGCGGTCTTGAAGGTCATCGGAGACGCAACGCTCGACGAGATCGAGGAGCAGGTCATCGTTCAACCGGTGTACAAGAGGTCGGTCGTCGCGCTAAACAAATCCGACGCGTTGGGTCCGGAAAGGGCTAGGGAGGTCGCCGGACGGTTGGCGGAGCGCTCCGGTCTGAAGGTCGTTCCCACGAGCGTTCACGATCACCTCTCGATCGAAGAGTTGAAGGAGGTGCTCTTCGGTTCGCTGTCCCTCATCAGGGTGTACACGCAGAAGGACGGAGTCGTCTCAAACAGACCCCTCCTCCTCCCCGAGGGGTCAACGGTCCTCGAGCTCGCGGAGATGATTCACAAGGAGCTCGCGAGAGGGTTCAGGTACGCAAGGGTTTGGGGGAGATCGGTCAAGGTTCAGGGCCAGCGCGTCGGTCCAGATCACGCCCTCTCAGACGGAGACGTCGTCGAGATCAAGGCTGGCTGATCGACACCCCGCCCCGCCAGCCGATACGTATAGATAACAGCTCAGTTATCAATTAGTTGTAAGGGCTAGTTCACCGGTGCTCCGGTAGTATAGTCCGGTCAAGTATGCGGGCCTCTCGAGCCCGAGACCCGGGTTCAAATCCCGGCCGGAGCATATCAATCCGTGAGGAAACCACCGTCCACCGTGATCACGGCCCCGTTGACGTAGCTTGCAAGGTCTGAGGCCAAGAGCAGAACCACCCTAGCGACCTCATCAGGGTGCCCGAGCCGTTTAAGCGGAACTCTCGAGATGAAGCTGAACCCGGTGACGAAGAAGCCGACCTGCAACCTCTTCATCGCCTCCTTCCTCAGCCTCTCGGTTCCAGGAGTCCTGATACCTCCGGGCATAACAGCATTAACTCTGAACCCCTTTTCACCGAACTCCCTCGCGAGGGCCCTGGTCAACGTGATGAGCCCTACCTTGCTGATGCCGTAATGCGTCAGCCCCTTAACGAGATGTAGCAACGCCTCTATCGAGCTGACGTTGACAATCACCCCTCCCTTACTCTCTCTGGCCCTGATCATGTGCTGACACATGAAAAAGGCCGACTTGAGATTCACCGATAAAGTGCGTTCCAAGAACGCAGGGTCTACTTCAAGGAACTCCTTGAACTCGTAGATCCCGGCGTTGTTGATCAGTATGTCGGGAGCTTCGCCCTCAATTTGCTCCCAAAGCCGTTTGATATCGTCGGTCTTAGAGAGGTCGATCTTGAAAGTCTTGAGTGTGGCCCCGAACCTCTCGTTGAGCGATCGCGATACTTCGGCAAGTCCGAACTCGTTCACGTCGACCAGTTGCAGTTCTGCCCCGACCTCAGCGAACCTCTCGGCAATCGATCGTCCTATACCGGAGGCCGCACCCGTGATGAGCGCTCGCCTGCCCTTGAGGGAGATCAGATCGCTCACAGATCTCCACTCATCCGAATGATCGTCCATCGGTATGAGACATCGAGGCAGACTAATAACAGTACATACCTCCGACGAATGACTTCCCACATCACGAGATCCGAAGGCTCGAACCCACTTATCCGAGAGCTCGACGTGCTGAACGAGAGTTTATCCATGTGTCTCCGAAACTCTCACCGTGGTCCCTCTACCGGGCTTCATGAGGGTGGAGCGTTTACATGTCCTCAGGGCAGACCAAGAAGCGAACCGCGGGGAGTTCGTGACGTACGTCGTGTACGCCTCGCATCGATCAGTTCACAACTACGCTCTGGAGTACGCGATACACGCTGCCAACGCGCTGGGGAAGCCGGCGATCGTCGTCTTTCCTCTGATCGAGAGGAAGCCCCATCCCAACCTGAGGAGGTTCAGGTTCATGCTGGAGGGCCTTCTGAAGCTCAGAGGATCGTTGGAGGGACGGGGGATCAAGCTCGTGGTCCGGAAGAACTTCGACTTCCTCCCTTTGATCAGGGAGTCATGCCTGGTTGTCTTGGACAGGCCATACCTCGCCCACCAGAGGAGGTACATCGACGAGATCGTCAAGGGATCCGAGTCACGTGTAGTGATGGTCGAGGGTGACGTCACCGTCCCGGTCGAGGTGGTGTCCCCGAGGCCCGAGCCTTACGCTAGGACCATTAGACCGAAGGTCCTGAGGAAGCTCGATGTGTTCTTGGAGGATGTCCCTGCGCTCGCTCCCAAGACCCCCTCACTGGACTTAGACGTCACGAGCTGGGACGAGGACACAGTTGAGGGCTACGTCAGGGGCATCGAGGTGGACCACACAGTCGATGCCGTCGATCGACTCGTCGGAGGGGAGGACGAAGCGCTACGACGTCTCAGAACGTTCGTAGGTGAGAGGTTGCCGTTCTATTCCGAGAGGCGATCGGATCCCGGAGCGGTTGCCACGTCCGAGCTCAGCCCCTACCTGAGGTGGGGGATGATATCGCCCGTTCAAGTGCTGCGCGAGGTTCTGAAACACTACGCCCTGAACGACGTGAACGTACAGACCTTGATCAACGAGCTCGTCGTCTGGAGGGAGTTGGCTAGGAACGCCGCGGTCTACAACCCTGACTTCGGCAAGTTCGAGGGCCTTCCGCTTTGGGCAAGGAGTACGCTCGAGGACCACGCAGGGGACAGACGCGAGCACATCTACAGCCTGAGGGAGCTGGAGAGAGCCCAGACTCACGACAGGTACTGGAACGCAGCTCAGCGAGAGCTCTTGAGTACGGGGAAGGTCCACAACTACATGCGGATGTATTGGTGCAAGAAGCTGATCGAGTGGACTGAGACTCCCCAGAGGGCCTTCGAATACGCGGTCTACCTCAACGACCGCTACGGTCTTGACGGCCTCGACCCCAACAGCTACCTTGGAATAAGCTGGTGCTTCGGGGCATTCGACAGGCCCTTCTTCGAATCCAAGATTTACGGGAAGGTCAGAAGGATGACCGAGGAGTCGCTCAAGAGGAAGTCCGGGATTCAGCTGTACCTGAGTAGGTACTCGTGACGGAGGCGATACTGGGTCACTCCTGTTCTGGTTAACTGATGTTAAGCGCGGTCATTGCCGGTCCGGCCCCGTAAGCCCCTCAAAGGACTTCTATACGGTTCAGCGG
>JANXEE010000022.1 GCA_025058225.1 Candidatus Calditenuaceae archaeon
ACGAGGAAGATCAGGAAGGACCCGAACTTGACCCTCTCCGCGAACGCACCCGCGATCAGCGCGGGCGTGATCACGGCGAACATCATCTGGTATATCGCATACGTTGAGTGTGGCACGGTCGCGGCGTAGTCGGGGTTTGGATCAGGGCCGACACCGTTCAGGCCGAACCATTCCAGACCACCGATGAGACCGAATCGATCAGGTCAGAAGGCCAGGCTGTATCCCCAGAGTATCCACACGATCGAGATGACGCCGACCGCGGCGAAGCACTGGAACAACGTCGATACGATGTTCTTCTTCCTCGCCAGCCCCGCGTAGAAGAAACCGAGCCCAGGCGTCATTATCATCACCAGCGCTGTCGATATCAGCAGCCACGCGGTATCTCCCGTGTCGATTCCCACCGACATCGACCCCCACATCCGCGACTTGTAAATAAGAATTCAGAAAGCCGACGATCAATTGTAGATCAAAGACCTGACTTTATGGATGAGATTTTTAAAAATAGGTCAGAATTTTGAACATACATCGAAAAGCTTGAGCGAATTTGCTCCGTAAAAGGGCCTTTCCTTTGACGAACAGCCAGAGACTGACCTGACTGCCCGGTCATTTAACGAGAAGATAGACGGCGAAGCCTGTACTTGTGAAGTACAGTCTGAATCGGTGGCGCGGACGCCACGTCGTCGTTTCAGGTTTTGGTCTTCGTGAGGCCGACCTTGTGACCGTACTGGGAGCTATGCCTTACGGCGCCGAGTACCTCCTCTGCGGTGGAGAGCATGAGAACCTTGTCGAGCTTCCGCACGTAGATCGAAGCCCTCTTGACGCTGACGTTGAGCCTTTTCGAGAGCCGCGCCAGGTCGTAGCCGAGTGGGGTGTGGAACTCTGAGAGGTCTACAGTGGGCTTCGGTGGCGAATAGTTCCTGACTTTGAAGTATGCCTCGAGCCATGCTGCCGCCTCCTCCCTAGATGCGACGTGCTTCTTGGGCCACCTCCTGAGCAGGTTCGACTTCTCGGGGACGAGCTCACACGCCAGCTCCGTCAAAGCCTCCCATGTACCTTCGTGGCGGGGTTCAGAGAGGAAGGCGCCGTCGGTCGCGCAGATGATCAGCCTCGGCATCGTCGGACCACCTTCGTCTGCGTTGAAAACGTTATCGTGATAACGCATTTGAACGACTTATCCGCCGGAGGCTGCAGCAGACGCTGACCCAGCGGCCTGAACTCTCTGAAAAAGACTTTAATTGCCGAGACCACTGGTGCGATCGGGAATGGCTAGAAAGAGGCTCAAGAAGAGGACGGAATCCAGAGGGAGGGACCTGATCATCGCCTTCATCCCCGCTGCGATTCTCGTGGGCCTCTTGGTCTACCTCATCTCTCAGCCCGTGAGCCCAACCCTAACCACACAGCAGAGGACCATAACGCAAGGCGAGACGGTTCCGGACTTCACCGGAAAGGTCCTCACGCCTGATGGCCTGACGGACAGGAACTTCGCGCTCTCCGAGTACAAGGGATCCGTGATCTTCCTGGACTTCGTCTTCAGCTGGTGTCCGCACTGCAACAACATGGCCCCCAAAATCAAGAGTCTCTACGAGGAGTTCTCCACCAAGGGAGTTCGGTTCGTGACGATCGCTGGAAGCAGCCGCTCCTCTCCCGAGGCCTCGGCGAAGTTCCTTAAGGACCATGGCGTGACATGGACAGCGGTGTACGACTCCGACATGGAAATCTTCCGTAAACTCGGCGTTCGCGGTACACCGACTTACGTCGTCGTTGCGAAGGACGGAAGAATCGTTACGAAATTGGAGGGAGAGCAGCCCTATGAGGTCCTCAAGTTCTACCTCCAGCAGGCCCTCGGCACCTAACTTCGATCCCATGGCGATAGCTTCGGCCATCGCCTCAGCAGCTGGTGTAGCAGTTAGCGTTTACCTCACTTTCCCAGAGCAGGTGACAGCAAGCCCGCTCTGCGACATCAGCGCTACGTTCTCATGCACCTCTGTCCTTTCGAGCCAGTACGCCGAGTTCCTCGGGGTACCAGTCGCCGTATATGGAGCAGCGTGGTTCTCAGTCTCGTTGTTTCTCTCAATCATAGCTACCTCACGCGAGCGGGCAGTGAAGTTCCTGTTCTTATGGTCGGTGTTGGGGATGCTGGGAGTCGGGGCCCTAGTCCTTGTGGAGGCGTTCCTCATAGGGAGCTTCTGCATCTACTGCACGGTCGCACACGTGCTAGCTGCACTCGTCTTCGCGAACGCCTATCTGATCAGGTCTGAAGCAGGAACTGACTGAGCCGGGTCGGTGCTTCACCTGCGCCTCTCCTCTGCGACGATTTGACCGTCCCTTATCCTGAGGACCCTCTCAACGTATTCCGTGACCTCTGGGTTGTGGGTGACCACCACCAAGGTCTTCCCCTGCTCGTTCAGCTCCTTGAAGATCTCCATCACCTGCTTCCCCGTAGCCGTATCCAAGTTCCCCGTGGGCTCGTCGGCTAGCAACAGTGAAGGGTCGTTCGCCAGAGCACGAGCTATGCTCACCCTCTGCTGCTCCCCCCCGCTCAGCTCAACGGCCTTGTGGTTGATCCGGTGACCCAGCCCCACTGTTTCGAGCAGCCTGATAGCACGTTCCCTCCTCTTATCGAGGGGCACCTTATCGACGAAGGTCATAGAGAGCAGCACGTTGTCGAGGGCCGTCAACCTCGAAAGCAGGTTGTAGTTCTGAAAGACGAAGCCGATCTCCATCCCCCTTATCCTTGAGAGCTCGTTGTCGTCGAGCCTTGAGACGTCGGTGTTCCTGAACAGCAACTTGCCGGAGGTCGGTCTGTCGAGCAGCCCCATCAGGTTCAGGAGCGTGCTCTTACCGGAGCCACTGGGTCCCATGATAGCGATCGACTCTCCCCGACGAACCACCATGTTGATGCCCCTCAGGGCATGGACCTTTAACCTGCGCTCATCGTAGACCTTGTGAACGTCTACCATTCTCAATACCTCGTTATCCTCTTCCATGCCTGCGGACCCTCCTTACGACGAGGACCGCTATCAGCACCGCTAACAGAATAACCGCACCAAACAGAAGGACCAGCTCCGATGACCGGATGGGCCTGTTCGCGACTGGCGACGTGACAGTTTGAATGGGTGGAGGTATCGAGATCGACTCCAACCTGATCCTGTGCTCGAAGACTTCGCGATCTCCGAACCGGTCTTCGTAGAGCACCCTGATGACTGCCTGACCGGATGACTTTCCGTCCCTCAGAGTGACGTCGATTGAGAACGACTTCTTCTCACCGGGTGCCACGTCACCTAAGAAGGCGTTGCTGGCGTTCAATACGTCCGAGCCGGACGCTTCCACCCAGACGTTCCTCACACCGACGTTGCCCTCGTTGAGGAGTTCTCCAGCGACCACGACAGTTCCCTCCGCGCCGAGCCCAGGGACGGCCTCGACGTTGAGAATTCTCAATCTCACGAGCCCTTTCAGTTGCAGTCCGATCTGCCTGACCTCTGAGAGCCTCCTGCCATAGACGTCATCATAGGCGAGCGAAAGCGAGACTCCGTAGACACCTTCCTGGGCCCCTGGGGAGGTGGCCAACCTGAAGACCAGTTCCACTACGTCACCCGGGTTGAGGCTCGCGATCTGCTGCCTGTCGGTACCCCCCATAACCGCAATCGGAGGAGAGGTGGTGAGCGATGCCACGACGTTCCTCACAGACTTATCCGAAACGTTCCTGAGGAGGACCTTAAGGTCACCGGACTGTCCGATCCTTAGGACGCCTCCTACCACCGTGACCTGAAAGACGAGCTCTTCAGGCCTTGTCACGACAAGCCCCAAGGCCTCGCTGCGGACCCTCTTAAGCCCCGTTCTGTCGAAGTACTCTGAGGTCAAGCTGAGACTGTAGGCGCCCGATGGTGACCCGGGAGATACGTACACCCTGATGACGTCCTGTAACTCGACGACCTCCCCGGCCCTCACCTCTTCAAGCCAGACAGTCGAAGGCGTGAGGACGACCAGCTGTGAGCCGGGCTGAGAAGAGATTGTCAGGAGGAGCTGATAGACCGTCTCTGTTCCGTAGTTAATCACGCGAAGCTTGAGCTGGTTGGTGGACCCGGCCACGAGCTCCCTCGGCACGACTTCAAAGGCCAGCCTGACGCTGCCCCTCAGGTCTACCTCGAAGGAATAGACGTAGGACCTTCTTGTCCCCCATTCCAGAGAATAGGTGAGGCTGAGGGTGACCTGAGACGATTGGGCTGCGGCCCTTGAGACCAACTCAAAGGTGAACGTGATGAGGGTCCCCGTCACCCGACCGAGCACGGACTTAGCGACTCTGGACCCTGCTGGCGTCTCCAGACTGGCAGGCAGTCTCAATTCGCCAACTACGTCTGCGATGGGCAGGGGCTCGGGAAGCCGCATGGAAACCACCAACCTGCCTACAGATCCCAATTCAGGAGGTTGACCGCCGGACCATGAGAACTCGATCAGCTCCGGCCTCCCAGGGGCCTCCGTCAGGTAAACCTCTACGTAATCAAACTTCGACTCGGACTCGACTTCGCCGCGCTGGTTCAAGCGCTGGTAACTCAGTAAGACGTTGAACGTGTAACGACCCGGCCTCGCATCGGGGTCAACGTTCACCTCGAAGGTCAGATAGGCTATCTCGCCTTGTCTGAGGGGCGCAGGGTTGTATGCAGAGATTCTAGAACCGCCGTCGGCAGACTTGATGGGCACTCGTTCGAGCAGAAGCTCCCCAAAGAGGAAGAGCAGTGTATCCTTCTTCGTGTTGGCAATGACCAGTGTGAGAGGGATAGACCTGTCGCCCGGACCGGCGTCCACCTTCAAGCCCGGCCTGCCCCAGAAGGCGTCGATCACCGAGACCGAGTCGGTCGGCGGGGGAAGATTGGCCAGCGACGGAACCGTAAGAAGGAAGGAATGCACAAACACCGAGCACGCGAGAACAGAAGCGACCAGGAAACTGAGCCTCAATTTTCGACTCCCTCAGGAGAGGATGAGGTGTTAGACGTCGGAGTCCCACTCCTCAACGAAAACCACCTTCGAGACCCCCTTAACGTGCTCGAGTATTTCCTTCGCGACCGTTCTCTTGATGAGCTGTATACCGGAGATCAGGTATACCTCTCTGGGGAGCTTGACAACCAGCTTCCCGTCCTCGACGCGGACTTCGGTGTTACTCCGGTTCACCTCCGGAATACGCGAGTGAAGCAGGGCGTAGACCTTCTCCAGGTCATCGGTTATCACGCGTCTTACGCGGAGGTCGCAGATCAGCGTCTTCCCCGCTAGGTGATGATTGAAGTCCACCTGTACCCTGCCCGAAGAGATACTCCTCACGACGCAATCCTTTCCATCGATGACGAGCCGTGTACCCACCGTGATCGGTTGATCGACGTCCTTCAGCCTCCTCAGCGGAATCACCTTCACCTTGTTAGGATCCCTCTGCCCGAAGGCCTTCTCAGGTGGAATCTCGAAGGTCTTGATCTCTTCCTCACGCATCCCCAGCATCTCCTCCTCTACGGCCCTGAGCAGCATTCCCTTACCGACTACGGTCAGGCGGGGCTCGAAGAGGCCGGCGGACGTCTCGACACCCGCGCCCCTCGCCACCTCCTCAACGGTCGTGTCGACGAGCTCGCCCGTCTCCTTAACCTTCAAGGTGTAGTCGACCTCGACGAAGCTACCCTGCTCCACGGTCTTACCCGCGCCCTCGGCCTGCGGCTCAGCCATCACACAACTGGTCCCATCACGTCAATAAAAATTAGTAGAGGAGTGAAACTCAACGTGATGTTACGCCTAGTTGAGGTTTTCCACGGCCTGAATCCCTATGGTGCGCGACACGGAACTCACTTCATAGTCCCAACGAAACTCAGCAGGAATCGTTAATACGGGAGCGAATCCGCTGACCTTGAGAGATGAAGGAGACCGTTGAGGTCGTGAAGGGGGTTGAGGAGGAGCTCGACCGATTGGAGGCCAGAGTCGAGGACTTCACCAGACAACTGGAGGGACGGATCGCCAAACGAATTGAGGAGCTGAGGAGCAGGGTGAGGACGCTCGTGGAGGAGGAGCGGAGGAGGATGACCGCAGAGCTGGAGGAGCAGCTCAGGGCCTTTTCAGCCGACGTGACGGTCAAGTACGCCAAGAAAATCGAAGACCTCAGGCGGAGGTTCTCGGAGAACGAAGCCGAGATAACGAAGGCCCTCGTCAAAGCGATACTCGGCTGAAGGGCCATGGACTCCAGGTACGTCTCCGTACTGGCCTTCGCGATGAGGGGGAAGCTGCTCGACAAGAGGGCCTTGGAGGACTTAACGGATTCGAAGTCCCTCGACGATCTGGTGTTGGCTCTCAGGGCGACTCACTACTCCGAGACCATGTCGGAACTCTCGCCGCCGCTCTCGGCGAGGAGGATCGAACAGGCACTGAGGAGGTACCTTTACCGTTATCATTACTCCCTGATCAAATACACGTCTTGGAACTCCGCGATGGTTTCCCTCTTCGAGAGATACCTCGTGAGGGAGCTGAAGTCCGCTGTGAGGGGTGTAGTTTCGGGTATGGTGACGGATGAGTTACTGAGAGAGATCGATTTCACTCCTGCTGAGCTCACGGGCAGGAGGGACCTCTTAGCCAGGACAGCAGCCTGTAGGTCTGCCACAGAGCTTCCGTCTGCGCTGAGAGGGACCGACTACGAGAGACCAGTCAGGACGGCCCTCGAGTACTTCGAGAGGACCGGAGACCTAGCTGCCATAGACATGGAGCTGGACAAAGTCATCGCCGGATCGTTGACGGAGTCCATCCGAAGACTGAGGCAGTACGACAGGAGGTGGATGAAGTGGATGACCGACCGCTATCTGAACTCAATCGTCGTGGAGGCTGTTCTCAGAGCTAAAGCTTGGAGGCTCGAGCCCAGAGAGATAAGGAGGGCAATCGAGGGGATAAGGACCGATGTTCCGCGTGCGATGATGGACGTGCTGCTAGAGAGCGCAGACGCGGAGAGCATCTCCAGAGCGCTCAAGGTGTTAGAGGGCAAGGGCATACCGCCCATTTCAGAAAGAGCGAACCTCAACGCGATGGCCTCACAGCTGAGGGAGAGGGCATGGAGGGACTTGGTCTCGAGGGCACAGAGGGCTTTCCTTCTGACCGATTCGCACATCGTTCTCTCGGTCGCCTCAATATTCCTCCTCGAGGACGAGGTATCTAGGTTGACATCAGTCGCTACGGGCATAGAGATGCGGCTTCCCAGAGAGGAGATATTGGAGGTAGTGCTGTTTTAGGGGTTAACGGGAGGGGATGAGGTCTAACGGGCTGCTGACTTGATGGCCCTGAATACCTTCTCCGGTGTCAGCGGCATGTCGATGTGCCTCACGCCGAGATGCGCCAAGGCGTCTAGGACGGCGTTCACGACTGCGGGTGTCGACGCAATAGTTCCGGCCTCCCCTATCCCCTTCACACCCAACGGGTTGTGTGGCGACGGTGTAACGGTCGAGTCGCTGACGACATCGGGCATCTCAACTGCCGTCGGGACCAGATAGTCATTCAGGGAAGAAGTGAGCAGGTTGCCTGAGGAGTCATAGAATGCCTCCTCGTAGAGGGCCTGTGCGAGCCCCTGCGCTATGCCTCCCTGAATCTGCCCTTCAACGATCATGGGGTTGATCTGATGGCCGCAGTCGTCAACGGCTACGTACCTCAGTACCTTGACCTGCCCGCTTTCGGGATCGACCTCGACCACGCAGACGTGCGTCCCGAACGGGAACGTGAAGTTCGGTGGGTCGTAGTAGACGGTCGCCTCTAGGCCGGGCTCGGTTCCGCTGGGCAGTTCGTTAGCACCAGCACCGTAGGCAGCGAAGGCCACCTCCTGTATCGTCTTGGACTTCTCGGGGGCCTCTCTAACGTGGAACCTGCCAGCTTCGAAGACCAGGTCCTCTTCCCTCACCTCGAGCATGTGGGCCGCTATCTTCCTCGCCTTCTCCAGCACTTTGTTACAGGCGAGAGCCACCGCCCCTCCCGCGACGGGTGTGGTCCTGCTGCCATAGGTCCCCATCCCGAAGGGCACCTGATCGGTGTCGCCGTGAATCACGTCAACGTCCTCCAGCGGCACGCCCAACCTGTCGGCCACGATCTGCGCAAACGTCGTCTCCTCTCCCTGACCGTGCGGATGCCCTCCTATGTACACGGAGACCTTACCCGTCGGGTGGACCCTGACGATCGTGCTCTCCCAGAGACCGAGCCCGAAGCCCAAGGACCTGACCGCTGCAGAGGGTCCCATGCCGCAGACCTCGACGTAACTAGAGATGCCTATGCCGATCAGCACGCCCCTCTCCCTTGCCCTTTTCTGCTCATCCCTCCATTTACTGTAACCCAACAGCTCCAAGGCCCTTCTGTGGGCCCTCTCGTAGTCGCCGCTGTCGTAGACCAGCGCTATGGGCGTCTGATACGGGAATCGGTCCCTCGGAATGAAGTTACGGCTCCTCACCTCTGCGGGGTCCACGTTTAGCTCCCTCGCGACCAAATCCATCACCCGCTCGAGAATGTACGTGGCCTCAGGCCTGCCCGCACCTCTGTAGGCGTCAACAGGGGCGGTGTTGGTAAGCGCACCGATCACTTCAACCGATATGCCCTTGATCGCATATGGGCCGGAGAGCATGGGCCCGAAGAGTATGGTTGGGATGCCGGGTGCGGCCGTTGAGATGTAAGCTCCCAAATTGGCGAAGGACTTGACCCTGAGCCCGAGAACCCTGCCGTCCTTGGTGGCTGCGGCCTCGACGTACTGGACGTGGTCTCTGCCGTGGATGGTGGACTTGAAGTTCTCCTCCCTCGTCTCGACCCACTTGACTGGCAGCTCGAGCCTCTTAGCCAGGTGAAGGACAACCGCCTCCGGACCGTAGCAGTGAATCTTCGATCCGAAACCGCCACCGACGTCATGGGATACGACCCTGAGCTTGTGCTCGGGAATACCCGTCATGGCCGAGAGCAGAAGCCTGTGGACGTGGGGGTTCTGGGTCGTGAGGTAAACCGTCGCCTTGTCGTTGAACCTGTCGTACACAGCTAACGCCGCCCTCGTCTCGATCGCCGTCGGCTGGAGCCGTGAGTTGACCATCCTCTGTTTCACGACCAAGTCAGCGCCGGAGAACGCGCCCTCGACATCGCCGCCCGCAGCTTGCCAGACGAAGGCGGTGTTGTTCGGGACCTCGTCGTAGAGCAGGGGGGATCCGGGCTGAACGGCCCTCTCCGGGTCGGTGACGGCCGGGAGCGGTTCAAACTCGGCGCTGACAAGGCCCGCTGCGTCGGCAGCGACGTAGGGTGAGCGTGCGACGACCACCGCGTAGGGGTCTCCGACGTACCTAACCCTGTCGACCGCAACCGCCGTGTAGCGCGGAACCTTCAGATTTGATGCCGGTATCTGCCACGCAGTGGGCACAGGGGCTATAGCGTCCGCGAGATCGCGCCCCGTGAGTACCGCGATCACACCGTCTACCTTCAGTGCCCCCGAGACATCGATCGACTTTATTCTCGCATGTGCGTATGGGCTCCTCACGAAATGAGCGTAAACCGTGCCTTGGGGCGTCAGGTCGGCGGTGAAATTACCTCTGCCGGTGATGAGCCTCGGGTCTTCCTTTCTCTTAACCCTAGCACCAAACAGTTTTGAGACGGCCATGCATCATACTCCTGATTAACCGATAGAAATTATTTTTGTTGATAATCGGTGGAACGGTATGTTAGTCATGGCGATGCATCCAGCTTGGTCGGGAGATGGGGTCGATGCGGAGGGAGAGATCGGCCGGGTGCGTCGTGTTCTACGTCTCCCCTGACGGTGTTAGAAGACACCTGGTGCTCCACTACCCCAACAACCACTGGGACTTCCCGAAGGGTCATGTGGAGAGGGGCGAGGACGACTTCGCGGCTGCTCTCAGGGAGCTCCGTGAGGAGACTGGCATCTCGGAGGTTGAACCGGTGCTTGGGTTCAGACGCGAAATCTCATATTTCTTCACCGAAGCGGGCGAGCGCGTCGCCAAGACCGTCGTCTACTTCGCGGTCAAGGCTCTGAGACCCGAAGTGACCCTCTCACGAGAACACCTGGGTTATGAGTGGTTGACCTATGACGAAGCGATTCGTAGGCTGTCCTTTAAGAGTTCGAGGGAGATACTCGCAGAGGTGGAAAGACTGGTCGATTCACAGGCCGCCTCAAGAGGATCCAACGACGATGGTGGACCTCGATCGTCAGAACAGGACCACCTCCCATAACAGTTTATATTATGAATTACAAAATATGGATACGTGAGTTATCGGGAAGTCGCGCAGAACATCGAGCGCCTCCTCAAGCTGAGGAGGCCCATAGTGGCCATCGCGTACGTGAAGGGTGATCCGCAGGACCTCAAACCCGTTGAAGCGGCACCGCCTTCCAGCTGCACCTTTTGGGCGCTGGCGCAGCTGAGCTCGTTCAAGACATACAGAGAGCACCACCTTAACTGCAGCATCGGTTCGGTGACCCATGGAATTCGTAGCGCGGAAGAGGTAAGGCCGGGATGCGGGTGCGCCGACATCGATTTCTTGGTCGAATGCGAGTGGATTACGGAGGAGGAGTTGAGACGTATGCCATCGGTTAAGTTCTCCGGCGGGACCATCTGTTACGGCCCCCTCAGACAGATCGAGTTCGAACCCGACCTGATACTCATGTTCTGCAACGCCGAGCAGTCGATGTACGTGTCGTCAGCTTTACCCGTGAAGCCCAAGACGGTGGGGCGCCCCTCGTGCGTCGGCGTGCCCGTTGCGCTCAACGAGAAGGTGCCGGTGATGAGTCTAGGATGTAACCCCAGCAGGCTGAGGGCTGGTTACGGTCCGGACGAGCTGGTGGTCTTCATTCCAGGCGAGATGATCAGACCGTTCCACGACAACCTCCTCCGAATCATTGAGATCGAGGACAAAGTCGCGGTCGCGGTGCTACAGGGAAGAGGTTGAACGCCGGAGAGAGAGCTCGCGTTCGGCCGTATCACGAAGTCCCACAGCCCACGCGTAGGCCGGACCCTTCAGAGGACCCTAGCTCCGTCCTGAATGTCCCTCTCTGGGATCAAGGGTACCACATCGGTCTCATCGGTCATCGCGGCCAGTATCATGCACTCCGATACGAGCCCCCTCACCTTCTTGGGCCTGAGGTTCGTCACGAAGACGAACTTCCTGTTGATGAAGTGCTCTGGACCGTACAGGTGCCCTAGTCCCGCGAGCGCCTGCTTGCGGAAGGCCCCGAAGTCGACGGTCAACCTGATCAACTTGTCCGTGCCTTGAACCCTCTCGGCATCGATGACCCTCCCTATCCTGATGTCGACGCGCCTGAACTCCGCGATGTCGAGTTCCGAGCTCAAACCCCGATGTCTCGGCATAGCTGGTAGATTAATTGTGCGAGCTCTCCGAAGGATAGGAGCGGATCGCATGAAGGTGTTTCGGATTACCTCCGGAGCCCGAACCCTGCCACCACGCACTCCCTTTAAATCATGGACGGGCAGACGGCCCTCGGGTAAGGATGGTTAAGGTCCACGGGCCTCTCGAGGAGACGAAAACGGTCCTCAGGAGGGTCCACATCAGGGAGGTGGTCCTAGAGAACTTCATGTCCCATGAGTACTCGAGGGTGAAGATATCGCGGGGCATCAACCTGATAACCGGCCCCAACGGTGCCGGCAAGTCGTCTATACTGCTCGGCATCTCTGTCGCGCTGGGCCAGAGTTACACGGAGAGGGGCGAGAGGCTCGCGGACCTGATAAGACGGGGTCAGGACTCGGCGAGGATCTCGGTGGTGCTGGACAACTCGCCGATCGAGGGCGAGCGCCCCGTCAGGTCGATCCCGCTCGACACCATCACGATCACCCGGTACATCAAGAGGACCGGAGAGTACTGGCACTACGTCAACAACAGGTTCAGGACCAAGGCCGAGGTCGACCAGCTCCTCAGGTCCCTGGGGATCAACCCGAACAACCTGCTCATCGTGATGCACCAGAACATGATAGAGGAGTTCGCGGCTAGGGACGACTCGGAGAAGCTCAGGATGCTGGAGGACGCCGTCGGGCTGTCGTCGATGAGGGAGAGGATCCTCCAGGCCGCCGCAAAGCTGTCATCGCTGATGGGTGAGGTCAACACGGTCAGGAAGGCCCTCGAGGAGGCCGGGGCCTCGGTTGAGTACTGGAAGGCTGAAGTCGAGAGGCTAACCAGAAAGCGCGAGCTGGAGTCACGAAGAGAATCCCTAGAACTGGAGTATCTATACAGCCTTGCAAGGACGACCGAGCTGGCCCTGAAGAGGAAGACGGAGCTGCTGGAGCGGGTGAGGTCCGAGCTCTCCAGCCTGAGGGATGAGGGCGCCGAGGTCTCAGAACAGCTGACTTCCAGAAGGGCCGCGTTGGTGAACCTCCTCAGAGGTGGTCCGCTGGACGTCGATGCGGTCATGAAGGAGGTGGACGTGCTGATTGAGCTGGCCTCGAGAAAGGGCGTTATCGCTTACAGGTCTGATGAGCTCGAGAGGGAGAGGAGGGAGCTGGAGAAGGAGATCAGGGCCCTCGAGAGGGAGCTGGAGGAGCGGATCAGGATTGCGTCGGAAAGGGGGCCACGTGTGGAGACATCCAGGGAGCCCTCGGAGGTGCAGGAGGAGCTGAGGTTCGTCACCCTTCAGCTCTCGTCGATAGGCACCGTCATTCAGGAGGCAGAGGAGATGTACTTCATGGCCGACTCGAAGTTCAGGGGCATACAGATCAAGGCCGAGGAGCTCGAGCAGAACGTCAAGAAGGCCCTCGAGGAGGTCGAGCACAGGAAGCGGATATGGCGCGAGAAGCTCGAGGAGCTGATCGGCGAGGTGAGCCCCGTCTACGACGAGATCCTCTCGAGCGTCGGGGGAGCAGGCACGATTCGGCTGAGGGGGTTGGAGGACCCGTCGACTGCGAGGCTTGAGCTGTACGTGGGCTTCAGGGGTAACCCGGCTACATTACTCGACGCTAGAACGCACAGCGGCGGTGAGAGGGTCCTGGCCACGCTCGGCTTCCTGCTGGCCGTCCAGTCGAGGGTCAAGTCGCCCTTCAGAGCGGTAGACGAATTCGACGTCCACCTCGACCCCCTCAACAGGGAGAGGATGATGACGATGCTCCTCGAGACCGCTCGGAGGCACGGAGACGTTCAGTACCTGATCATCACGCCCGGCAGGGTTCCCGAGATGGACGGCATCAACGTGATACTCGTGCAGAACGTCTCCGGCCGCTCGATCGTCACGGGTCGATCCCCATGAAGTTCATCGAGGTAAGGATCGAGGAGCTTCGCAGGATGGCCGCTGCACTCGAGTCGGTCCTGAACATGAAGGTCGAACCCTTCACGGTCAACGTCAGCTCCCTCCTCAAGCGGCTGAGGTCCATCATCGAGGAGAGCAGGGATTTCGAGACGGTCGTGCTCGACGCGGAGGTGCTCTACAGGGTCTCCGTGGTCCTCGGGCTCCAACAGAAGTACATACTGCAGAGCGCATCTTCGCTGCTGGTCGATTCGCAAGTGATCGTCGCGAAGGTTCTGAGGTCGGAGCCACACGAGCTGGCCGCGGCCTTCATGACCGCCTGGCGCCCTCTCGCGAGGCTCGAGCACGTCACCACGCCCCTACTCATCAGGGCCTACGAGCACTTCCTCTCTCTACCCGGGAAGCTGGTGAGACCCGAGACGGTCACGGCCTCCAACGAGAGGGCGCCCGGATGGGACGTTTACGAGGCCCTGTTCGAGGAGGAGCTCAGGTCCCTGAGGTCGGAGCTCGAGTCGGAGACCGGCTGGGTTGACTACTGGGAGTTCATATCGAGGGCCGGCGGGCGCTCAAGGACCAACAGGGCCTACCTGCTGAGCTTCCTCATCACCAGGGGCGAGGTGGAGGTCCAGTATGACCCCCTCAAGGAGGAGATCCGCGTCAAGGCTTCTGCCCCTTCCCCGTCACGGAGGGAGGGAGGGGTGCTGTCCCTGGTGATAACCTTGGGGCCGACCGGATCGGAGGTCACAGGCTGAGTCACCCGGCGACCTCTATGGCCAATCTCTGGGTCCGCGAGGCCCACTTTCGGCGAAGTTGACTGGCCGAGCCACTTTCGCGGGCCCCTCGGACTTTCGGCCGACTCTCCGTGAATTTCAGGCACCAAAGGACTTCTGAGGTCGATGGGCAGGACCGTCCCCACCTACAGGCAGAGGCTTCACGAGGAGCTGGAGAGGTGGAGGTGCTTCAGGTCGGCGCTCCTCAGGGACGAGAGGGAGGACTTCGACCGACTCTTGGACCAGGCCTTCAGGTACGTCCACGCCGGCTCCATGTGCCCCGAGAGGGAACCCTTCGAGGTCCTGGTGATCTCGCTGCTGCTGGCCCACGAGTCGAGGCTCAGGTCGATCGAGAGGGTGCTGAGAGTCGAGGTGTCCGAGTCCGGAGCGAGGGGACTTGATGGGTAGGCTGCTGGACCTTAACCTCTCTCCCGACGGTGAAGCTGTGGAGCTGTGGGTCAGGACCGATGGGCTCCGTGTCGAGAGGTTCCGAGTGGGCTGGAGGCCCTCGATTTACGCCGTCGGACCAGAGGAGAGGCTCGAGGAGCTCGAAAGGACGTTCCAGGATGATTCGGAGCTGGTGATGGCCTCTGAGGTGCCGGAGAAGGAGCCGAGGCCGGCGCTGAAGCTCAGGGTGAGGCCACGGGAGAGGAAGGAGGTGGCCCGGAGGATCGAGTCGGCCTTCGGGAGGGAGGGAGTGAGGCTCTACAACGTCGACGTCCCGGTCCTTCAGCAGTTCCTATACGAGCGGCGTCTTTTCCCGACGGCGCTGGTGGAGGTCCGCGAAGATCTGGGTGAGCTGAGGGCCCTTGACTCGAGGGAGGACACCGACTACGACGTCTCGTGGATCAGGGTTGCGGAGCTCGAAGTGTCTGCAGTCCAACGGTTCGA
>JANXEE010000002.1 GCA_025058225.1 Candidatus Calditenuaceae archaeon
GTTGAGGACGACCACGACTTCGAGGCCACCGTGAGACTGATGGAGAGGGTGAGACCGGACTTCGTCAACATATCGAGGTTCTACCCGCGGCCGAAGACAGAGGCCGCGAGGCTGAGACCTCTCAGCGACGAGGTCGTCAACCGGAGGAGCAGGGCCCTGACGGAGGTCTGCTCGAGGATCTCCCGGGAGCGAATGAACGAGTGGATCGGGTGGGAGGGGTTGGCCCTAGTCGACGAAGTCGGTCCTCGTGGTGAAGCCATAGCGAGGAACATCGATTACAGGCCTATAGCTGTCCCAGGGACCGATGGGAGGTCGCTGCTCGGCAAATGGGTGGAGGTGCGTGTCACAGGCGCCAAGACCTTCTGTCTGATCGGCGAGCTGAAGGGTGTCCTGTAGGACGAACGTCAGGCCACGTAGGTGAGGTTCTCGTCGTCGAAGTGCCTCACGAGCCTCGGCTCGGATGGTCCGATCTGACCTTGGTTCAGCAGGGCCCTCACCTCATCCTCACCGAGGGGTTTTACGGCGAACCTGAAGGCCGGATGGTCGTCTCCGAACTCGGACCTCGTTATCTCCATCACCAACCGACGGGTCTCAGATTCGTCCACGTAGCCGAGCGAGTGGAGGTACTCGTGCAGCAGAACCGTGAACAGGTAGGACTTGAGTTCTGTTTGGGGCGCTCCCCGACCCACGAGCGCCGAGATCACCCTCCTGTTCAGGACGATGAAGTTGGTTCCGATGCCATGATATGCGAGGACGAAGGCCGGTTCGTCGGCGAGCACCAGCATCAGTCCCGCCCTCCTGATGCCCAGCCTCCTCTCCACCACCCTCTTGACCAGCGCGAAGATGTCCCTGAAGTCCTGCGCCCTCTCAAGCTCCGATCTGGTGTCCACCGTCCAGCTTTCCACCCGGCACCTCATAACCATTGACACTCGTCACGTCCAGTCGCGAGGTGGCGACTCAGTTTACGTCAGGGGTTGTCCTTCGTCTCCGGAAGTCCGTCAAGTCGCGGGCAAAACCCTAATACCGGGGGATGGAGAGGTGGACGCGAGATGTCTGCCAGCGAGTTGCCGATGAACGTCCAGCAGCAGTTAGCAAGGCTCCAGCAGCTTCAGCAGACCCTCGCGGTTCTACTCTCGGAGAAGCAGAGGATCCAGACGGAGCTCGAGGAGATCAAACTCGCGCTGGAAGAGCTCTCGAAGGTCGACGAGTCGGTGATCGTGTACAAGGCGGTGGGGCCGCTGCTAGTTCAGACAGTTAAGGAGAAGGTGATCAGCGAGCTCTCCGAGAAGAGGGACCTTAACGACACCAGGCTCAAGGTCCTCGAGAAGCAGGAGGCCAAGACGAGGAGCCAGATCACCACGCTGCAGAAGGAGATACAGATGAGCCTCGGGACCGGTCGGTCAGAGGAGTCGTGAGCTTCGGGTTCTCCGGACATAGGGAGCTGATCAGGTCACCTGACCTCGTCTGGAGGCTTTTGGAACACCTCATGACCCTGCGGGACCAGAAGGTCACCGTTCTCACCCACATGGGCGGAGACCCTGATTCCCTTGCGTCCTCGATGGTCCTGAGGTCCCTTTTGGCAGCGGCGGTCAAGTGTGCCGAGGTTCACGTCCACGTCCCCGGGGAAATGTCGGACTCCGCGAGGAGGTTCGCATCGGCGCTCGATGTCGAACTGGTTCACGAGCTTCCCGACTCGGACCGTTACATAGCGATTGATGTCGGATCCCCTTCGCAGCTGGGGAGAGCGCTCGCACAGGTTTCCGGGAGGCTGACCGTGATAGACCACCACCAACCCCAGCACAACTTCGATACCTCAGAGGTATTCATCGCCCCCGAGTACCGCTCCTGCTCGGAGATGGTCTTGGACCTCTGTCTCCTAGCCGGATACACACCGGAACCGCGGGAGGCTACGGCCCTCTACTTCGGGACCTACTACGACACCGTGAGACTGACCACATGTGACTCCCTAGTCCTCAAGAAGGTCGGCGTGCTCGGTGAGTTAGGCGCTGAGCCCGGCAAGCTGGCGGAGCGGTTGGAGGTCCCCCCGGACTACTCGGAGAGGGTTGCGAGGCTCAAGGGCATCAGGAGAGCCAGGCTCTACAGGTGCGAGAACGTCATCGTCGCGCTCACCAGGGTCAGTGCCTTCAGGCCCTCCGTAGCCAGGGCCCTCCTCACGGCGGGTGCGGGCATAGCGGTTGTCGGGGACGAGGTGGAAGGCGTTTCTGAGCTGACGTTCAGGGTTTCCAACGAGGTCGCGTCGACCTATTCGTTCAACGTCGTGAGGGATCTGGTTAACCCGCTCATCTCGAAATACGGCGGTTCTGGAGGGGGGCACGCCGCAGCCGCGAGGGTGAGGGTTCACGTGGGGCTCGATGAGGCCTTCAGGAGGTGCGTGGATCTGATCGGAGGCATGCTGGGTGCCAACCTCACGCCGGTGGACGAGTGATGCCGGTCATCGAGGTCAAGGGGCTCAGGTTCAGATATGAGGGGTCCGAGAGCTGGTCGATAGACGGCGTCGACTTCGAGGTCTCCGAGGGCGAGCTTGTGCTGGTGGTGGGACCGACCGGTTCTGGCAAGTCAACGCTCCTGAGGGCCATAGTGGGCTTGGTGCCGCACTTCTACAAAGGAGAGTATCACGGCTCGGTGAGGGTTTGCGGGATCGATGTACCGAACACTCCTGTACACGTGGTCGCCACCAAGGTCGGCATGGTCTTCCAGAACCCCGAGACTCAGCTCTTCTCGACGACCGTAGAGGCGGAGATAGCCTTCCCGCTGGAGAACCTCGGCATCCCGAGGAGCGAGATGGTGGTGCGGGTAGAGGAGGTCCTGAGGGCGACGGGCATGACCGAGCTCAGGAAGAAGAACCCCGCGGAGCTCTCGGGAGGACAGAAGCAGCGCCTCGCGATCGCGTCGATCCTCGCCATGAGACCGGAGGTGCTGGTCCTGGACGAGCCCACCTCGATGCTTGATCCGATATCGGCGTCGGAGATCCTGGAGTTCGTGGTGCGCTACTGCAGATCGGAACGGAAGACGCTGGTCGTCTCCGAGCACAGGCTTGACCTTCTGGTACCCCTAGTTGACAGGATGACCGTCATCAAGGACGGCAGGATCTCCTTCGACGGTCCGCCGCACGAGTTCTTCCTCCACGGCACCGGTGAGGAGTTCAGAATCAAACCGCCACGGGTCCCCGAGATATACCACAGGGTGGCAGCGGCTGTCGGTCTGGAAAGGAGTGTAAGGGTGCCCCTGACGGCGGGTCAGCTCGTAGAGCTGGTCTCCTCGGGTGACCCTTGATGCTGGAGGCGGTGAACGTCAGCTACGTGTATCCGAGCGGGAAGGTGGCCCTGGACGACGTCAACCTGGCAGTACGCGATGGTGAGGTGATGGTGCTGATGGGTAGCAACGGAGCCGGTAAGACCACACTCCTGAAGACACTAGTGGGGCTTCTGAGGCCCAAGAGCGGAAAGGTCCTGTTGGACGGTATGGAGGTCTCGTCCATGCCCGTGAGAGAGGTCTCCAGGATGATCGGTTACGTTCCCCAGATCGCCGACAGTCTGTTCTTCCTCGAAAGCGTCTGGGAAGAGATGACCTATGCTCTGAGGAACTTCGGCATCGGAGACGCAGATCACCGTGTTGAGTCGCTGCTCGAGAGGTTCGGTCTTGATGGGCTGAAGGACAGGTCGCCTTTCTCCCTCAGCGGCGGACAGAAGAAGAGGCTCTCGATCGCGGTGGTGCTGGCTTGGGACCCGAAGTACGTGCTCCTCGACGAACCGACCCTGGGCCAGGACAAGTCAGGCAGGGAGGCGATAGCGTGGACCATCGAGTCTCTGAGAAAGGAGGGTAGAGGGGTTGTGATTGCCACGCACGACGTCGAGTTCGCGTCCGAGCTGGACCCGCGGGTGACGCTCCTGAGCTCCGGAAGGGTTCTGGCCTCGGGCACGGCAGCGGAGGTCCTCTCCGACGAAGAGCTCCTGAGGTCCGCGAACCTGCTTCCTCCCCAGTCGGTCGTCATATCCAAGCAGCTTGGACGCCTCGGTGTGCAGACAACACACAGAGTGGACGAGCTCGTATCGAGCATCGCGTCGGTCATGAGGTGCAAGGGATTTGGCCGCAAACATCGCTGATCTCCTCAGATACAGGGAAGTCGAGTCGCCGCTGATCAGGTTGGACCCGAGAGTGAAGCTGCTGATCGCGATCTACCTCTTCTCCACGACGCTGATCTTCGACAGGCCCTTCTGGTTGAGCATCCTCGTCTCGACTGCCGTGCTATTCACGGTCTGGTTAACGCTTCTCTCGATCGGCGCCTCTAGGAGGTTGCTGAGGACGATAAGGGCGCTGTCGTTCTTCCTGGCGTTCGTGGTGCTGCTGAACGCCCTAGGCTTCGTCTCCCAGGGACTCAATCCCTTGACTCCAGAGTTCGTCGCGATCACCTCGTCACAGCTGATGAGGTTCATCGCGGCCATCGTCTCCTTCTCGTTCTTCCTGCTGACGGTATCTCCTGAGGCCTTCGCAGCAACCCTCAGGTCTCTGAAGCTCCCCTACGACTACGTCTTCGCGATGACCGCGGCGATCAGGTTCGCGCCGCTCTTCCTCGAGGAGATACAGGAGGTGATCGACTCACAGAGGCTGCGGGGTGTGGACTACAGCACCAGGAACCCCATCAAGCGTTTCAGGAACTACGTGAGGGCCTTCGTGCCGGTCGTGATAAACGCGCTCAAGAGGTCCTTCGAGATGGCCGAGGCCCTCGAGGTCAAGTGTTACGGCGCCGTCAGGGACAGGACCAGCTTCTACGTCCTGAGGGCCAAGGGGTCCGATGTGGGCGTCCTGGTGGCCTCCACCGCCGCCTTCGCAACACTGGTCACGCTGAGGTTGCTCCTCTGAGACGGAACTCCACGACTTGATGGAGGTCGTTGAGCAGCGAGGAAACTGTTGGTTCACCGGCCCCATGACCGATGAGGGTCAGGTCTCTTGCTATCCTGAACCTGAAGGTAACCGCGTTGAGCGTTCCGTGTACGCACAGCGGATCGTTGGCCTTCACCAGCCTAGGGGCCACGAGGAGCTTGCCTTCACCGTCCACGGAACCTATCAGCTTGACGGACATGTTGGACTCTCGAGCGGCCGCGACCGCCTCCTGCGTAACCCTAGTTATCCCCGCCACCCTGACGTCCTCGAGGCCCCTGTCGAGGCCCATCAGCGAGTTCGCGAGGATCAGGAGCTTCAGGGCGGTGTCGTAGCCGTTCACGTCCAGCGACGGGTCCCTCTCCGCGATCCCGAGGTTCTGGGCCTCCCTTAGGGCAAGCTCGAAGGTCAGCCCCTCGAACTGCATCCTGCTCAGTATGTAGTTGGTCGTGCCGTTGAGGATGCCCCTGATGGAGAGGAGGTCGTCTCCACGCATGCAGAGCCTCCTGAGGGTTATCAAAGGAATACCGCCGCCAACGGTCGAGTCGAAGAGCAGCAGCTTCCCCGCGGAGCTCGCCAGATCCGTGAGCTCCCTGTAACGGAGGGCTATCGGTGCCTTGTTGGCCGTGACGACGTCGATGCCGTTGCTCAGAGCTGCTCGAATGTTGCTGAGGCCGGGCTCAGCGCTGGGGAGGTTAGTCGGTGTCAGCTCCACCAGCACGTCGAAGGCACCTTCCCTAATCAGGGAGAGCGCGCTCCCTTTCGTGAACACCTCGGAGTCCGAGAGATCGCCCTTCAGGTCGTCCGGAGACAGACCTTCATCCCTGTGGACGTAGCCGGAGGACCTCGCGACACCAACCAGCTTGACGCCGGAGACCCTGTGGTCCATCAACTCCCTCGCCAGCAATTTCCCCAAGAAGCCGTAGCCGTTAACGAAGACCTTCAAGGTCAGCCCTTCACACCTCCGATATCGCGAGGGCCCCATGTCTCTCGGCGATCGAGGCGAGGTCGTCGTGGAGTTTTGAGATCCTGTCCGCAGGAACCTCCATCAGCAGCTTCACGGTCAGGGCCTCACCGTACCCTCTAGTGGAGGACTCGATGACTCTGTAACCCCTCGACTCCAGCTCCGAGAGGAGCGAGTCCAACCTGACGCCACCAACGACGATCGCCATGGCCATTTCCTTCTCCAGGCTCTCGGCTCCCATGACGGGCACTCCGACGCCCTCTATCCCCTTCCTCGCCCTCTCGAGGCTCTGAGGGTCAGGGAACTCGACGTTGATGCTGACGGGCACGTATCCGGACGTTATGATCTCCCTGTTGTGGACGATGGAGATGATGTTGCCCCCTGCGAGCGCGATCTGCTCGAGGACTTTCAGCAGCGTCCCGGGCCTGTCGATCAGCGCGCAGGTCAGCCTCACCCTCTGCTTCAACGTCTCACCTCCGGCATCTTCGCTAAACGGTCCAGGTGTCTAAATTAGTTTGTGACGGCCTGCAGGAAAGGCGTTGAATGATCGTCTGCGAGTCGAATCCATTGCACCTCTGTGTCAGATCGATGTTCACCCTGCGCTGGGGAAGGACAGGGCCCTCTCCAGCCATCCCTTCAGCTCTGACACGTGGACCCTGACCTGCTCCGTCGTGTCCCTGTCCCGGACCGTTACGGTTTCGTCCTTCAAAGTCTGGTAATCGATCGTAACGCAGTAGGGAACTCCGATCTCGTCGAGCATGTGATATCTCTTCCCGATCGTGTCCTTCGACTCGTAGGCCGCGTCGAACTCCGTCCTCAGAGACTCGTAGATGTCCCACGCCTTCTCCGGGAGCCCGTCCTTCTCGACCAGAGGCAACACGGCCACCTCCACCGGCGCGAGGAACTTCGGGATCTTCAGGACCCTCCTCTTGGCCTCCCTGACGTAATTGAGCTCCATCAACACGTAGACGCTCCTGTCGACGCCCATCGAGAGCTCGAAGACGTGCGGGAGGACCTTCCTGTTGCGGTTGGGGACCATGAGGTCCTTTCCGCTGACCCTCATGTGTCCAGAGAGGTCATAGTCGCCCCGATAGTTGCACGCCACCAGCTCCACCCATCCCAGGGAAGTCTGCACTTCCAGGTCCCAAGCTTCTTTAGCGTAGAAGGCCTTCTCGTCGTCGCTGAGCCTCCGGAGCCTGATCTTGGACCTCTCCACACCCAGAAGCTCGTAGAACCTCTGCATCAGGGCCAGGTAGTAACCCGGAAGCCAGTGGGAGACCAGACCGGTCCTCAGGGCCTCCTCGACGGAGACCTCCCTGAAGTCGCCGCGCTCGCCGCCGAACCTCAGCCTGTAATCCTTTAGCCTCCTCCACCTGATGGGGTCGACGTCGTCCTCGGGATCGAAGAAGACCTCGACCTCCGCCTGATAGAACTCCCTGAGCCTTAGAAGGCTCTGCCTAGGCGAGATCTCGTTCCTGAAGCTCTTACCGAACTGACAGAGAGGCAACGGCAGTTTGGACCAGCCGATCTTGTAGGTCCTCAGGAAGTCGACGAAGAGCGATTGGCACGTCTCAGGCCTGAGGTAGGCCTCCTCGCCCTCACCGCCGACGTTGACCCTGAACATCATATTGAACCTCTCGACGCTGTCGAGCTCACCGCCGCATCGCTGACACCTGATGCCGTGCTCGAGGATGAGCGCGTAGATCTCCTCGTCCCTGAGCCTCTCCGGCACGATCTTGCCCGTGAACTCCTGGACCAGCCTGTCAGCCCTGTAAGTCGCTCTGCATGACTTGCATCTCGTCACCGGATCCGCGAACGACGCCAAGTGCCCCGATGCCACGAAGACCTTCTTCGCCATGATCACAGAGCCGTCGAGCTCCACCATGCCGTCGTATCTGACGACGTAGCGCCTCCACGCCTCCACGAACCTGTTCCTCAGCCCCAAGCCCAAGGGGCCGTAGTCCCAGAACCCCGCGGGCGCGTCGTCGTAGATCTCGCATGCCGGGAAGAAGAAGCCCCTCTTCAGGGAGAGGTCGATCAGTTCGTCATAGACCCTGCCGGACATGTCCCAGATCGATCCGTCGGCACGTGATAGAAAAACCCATCAGGAGAGCTGGGTACCGCAGATTGGGCACTTGCCTCCTATGTCCCTCCAGGTCTCGATGCACTCCCTGTGCATCGGGGCACCGCATCCCGCGCAGTTCCTCATCGAACCCGGTTGTATTATGTCGCCACATATGGAGCACTCGGTCCTCGAGCTGGGCGTCTGGGTCTGGGGGATCTGGGGGGGCTGAGGGATCCTCTGTGTGACTTCTGGAGGTGCCAGTCTCACAGCGGTCGTGGATTGTTCCTCTGACTCCTCCTTCAGGAGCTCGTCGAACATCTCCTCTTCAGTAGTGGGTACCGGTGAAGAGATGGCTGCTCCCTGTAATGCCTCCACCTCCATCGGTTGATACGGCTGATAGGATGAGGGCTGAGACTCCGGACGAAGTGCGACCAACCCTATCATGGTGGATATTGCACCACCTCCGGCCATAGCGACGCCGGTGAAGAGCGCGGCTATCGCACCGACTTCGGTCCTGAACTCGACCTGTAGTGAGGGGAGCAGGTAGAGGACGGAGTACAGCGGAGAGAGGATCGCCAGTGCGGCCCCACCCAGCGCGAAGGCCGGGACCGCGAACCTGAGTATTCTTATGCTGGTTGAGACCGATGCAAGCACGCCTGAGGCGCCGGCGAGCCCGGCCGCGATCAAGGAGAACATGAAACTGGAGGGGAGATCATAACCCTGGACGCCCTCGGCCATCACGTTGTCGTGAAGCAGGGAGACCCAGTCCAGAAGAAGCGTGAGGACGTGGACCGCACCGAGAACAGATATCAGAGAGCCGACCCTTATCAATCTGACTAATGCGTCCCTAACATCTGTACCCGTTACGAGCATCACTGACCGCCTAGGTCTTGCCGTTCCCCATGTTATATAAGGATGTTGATCGACTCACGGACGAAACTCATCCGCGTCGGATCTCCACCGGCGTCAGGGCTGTTCCTTCACCGTCTCGAAGACGAAACACGTCTCGGTCTTGCTGACGTTCTTCAAGGGCCTCAGCCTGTCGATGACGAGCTTACCGACGTCCTCGACCGAGGAACCTCTGACCTTCAGTATCATGTCCCACTGGCCGCTGACCAAGTGCACCTCATACACTTCGGAGAGTTTGGCGATCTGTGCGGCGAGCTCGCGCTGAGAGACGTCCATCGTCGGCGCGAAGGAGACCAACACGAAGGCCGTGGTCCCGTTGCCGATCTTCGCGTAGTCCGGTATCACGGTGAAGGACTTGATGTAGCCCTCCTCGATCAACTTCTTGACCCTCTCTTGGACGGTGGTCCTCGGCAGGTTGAGCTCGCTGGCCAGGTCCGTGAAGGTCTTCCTCGCGTCCCTTCTCAGCGCCTCCAGGATCCTGAGGTCCCTCTCGTCCGGCGACGTCACAAAATTCTGTCCACCTACCCGTTATTTAGGGAGGGTAGATAGCCAATCAACTAACTATAAATTAGGCAAGTTTTTATTCCGAGCGGAAATTAATCTGAAGAGTTGGCGAGGATAAGGAACGTAGCGATCCTAGGGTACGGAGGATATGTCCCGAGGCTGAGGATCAAGGCGACCGAGATAGCGAGGATATGGGGGAGGGAGGAGGACGCGCTGCCGGTCAGGGAGAAGTCGGTCAACGAGCTCGACGAGGACGCCATAACGATGGCCGTGGAGGCGGCCAAGTACGCTATGAGGAGGGCCGGCATAGATCCCTCAGAGATAGGCGCGGTCAACGTGGGCTCCGAGTCGCATCCCTACGCGGTCAAGCCGTCGGGAACCGTGGTCGCCGAGGCGCTGGGCATACCGCCGAACTTCCTCGCGGCGGACTTGGAGTTCGCGTGCAAGGCCGGGACTGAGTCCCTCCAGATGATCTCCGGACTGGTCTCGGCGGGCATCATAAAGGCAGGTCTGGCGATCGGGGCCGACACGGCTCAGGGGAGGCCGGGGGACGCGCTTGAGTTCACAGCTGCGGCCGGTGCGGCGGCCCTAGTCGTCGGTAGGCCCGGAAACGGTGAGGTCGCGTCCATCGAGTACGCCCGGAGCTACGTGACCGACACACCGGACTTCTGGAGGAGGGCCCACGAGCGTTATCCCTCGCATACGTTCAGGTTCACAGGTGAACCGGCCTACTTCCATCACACGCTCTCAGCGGTTAAGGGGTTGTTGGAGGAGGCGGGGCTGAAGGTCGCGGACGTGGACTACTTCATCTTCCATCAGCCCAACTACAAGTTTCCGCTCGCGGCCGCGAAGGTCCTCCAGATTCCTAAGGAGAAGGTGGAGCAGGGAGTCGTGACCCACCTCATCGGCAACACTTACGCCGCGAGCTCTCTGATGGGGTTGGTGAGGGTGCTGGACGTGGCGAGGCCTGGCCAGCTGATCGTCCTCACGTCCTTCGGCTCCGGTGCTGGAAGCGACTCCTTCCTCATCGAGACCAAGGAGGGGTTGCCTGAAAAGAGGGCCAAAGCTCCGTTGCTGGACGCGTTGATCAGCAGGGCGAAGTACGTCGATTATGCGACCTATCTTAGGCACAGGGACAAGATACGCGGTGCCTGAGTCATGAGGAGCGTTCACGTGGTGGGCGTCGGCTACACCAGGGTCGGGGAGCACTGGGGTGACTCCTTGACCGAGCTCATGGCAGAGGCCTCGCTCGCTGCGATTGAGGACGCGGGCGTCGAGAGGGTCGATGGCATTTACGTCGCGAGCACCTTCTGCGAGGTGACCAACAACCAAGCTGGCATATCGGCCTTGGTCGCCGAGGCGCTGGGCCTGAGGAGCGTGTACGGCGTTAGGGTCGAGGGCGGTGAGTCATCGGGATTGATGGCCCTGATGGAGGCGTACGCTGCGGTCGCGTCGGGTCTGGTCGACTTCGCGCTGGTCGTCGGCGGCGAGAAGCTCTCCGACCTTCTGCCTGATGAGTTCAACTCCGTCCACAGCATGACCCTACCGTACGACTCGATGGGTTACGCAGGTGTCACACCGGCGTCCATCGCGGCCCTCCTCTACAAAACGTATCTCGAGAGGTATGAGGTGCCTCAGGAGTTCGTTGCGCAGTTCCCGGTGCTCATGCACAACAACGCCGAAGGCGTCAGCCATGCGCAGTTCCCGTTCAAGGTGAAGCTGGAGGACGTGCTCGGTTCTCCTGAGGTAGCGCCCCCTCTGAGGAGGCTGGAGTGCTCCGCGCCCTGTGACGGTGCAGCTGCAGTAGTCCTCGCGTCCGATGACTCGCAAACTAGGCGTTTGTCCGGTCAAGCGGTGAGGATCGGAGGGATAAGCATAAGGACGGACTACGTATCACCGTTTGATAGGGAAGACCCGCTCTTCATGACTTCTGTCGCTCTCTCGGTCGATGAGGCGCTTCTCCGCAGCGGCATCTCCAGAAGCGAGCTCAACGTGCTCGAGGTCCATGACTCTTTCTCTATACTCGCCCCTCTGATACTCGAGAGCGGGGGCTTTTCGTCACGCTCGGAGAGCGGCCCGGACGTGAAGTCCGGGAAGTACTCCCTGGGGGGCGAGTTACCGATCAACACCTTCGGAGGCCTCAAGGCCAGAGGTCACCCGATTGGGGCGACGGCGCTCTATCAGGTAGCGGAGGTCTACCTTCAGCTCACGGGTAGAGCTGGCAAGAAGCAGGTCGATCGGACGAAGGCAGGTGCAATAATTTCCGTGTCGGGCTTCGGGACCATCGCCGGGACGGCCGTAATGCTCTCGGGTGAGATGGGTTGAGGTTCAACTTCAGGCCTCAGAACCACTGGAGGTTCAAGAGGTTCAGGTACAGGACAGAGGTGCTCAGATGTGCGAACTGTGGCACCGTTAACGTGACGACTCGACCCGTCTGCAGGCGCTGTAGATCGAGGAACCTCCAGAGGGAGGAGCTCCCGGAGAGGGGCAGGCTGGTGGCCTTTACCACCGTGAAGTCTCCCACAGAGGAGCACAAGGAGCTGGCGCCGTATATCGTGGGACTCGTCGAGTTCGAGGACGGCACGCGTATCGTGACGCAGATAACCGACGCTGACCCCGAGGATCTCAAGACAGGTATGATCGTCGAGCGCGTCCTGAGGAAAATCACTCACGACGGCGACGCCGGCATCATCATCTACGGCTTCAAGTTCAGGCCGCCGATAACCTAGTCGGTCAAGTCTGTGGAGGACCGTTCAAGGGACTACGTTCTGTTCTTCTGGGATCCTGTGAAGGACGAGGATAGGCGCCGGAATTCGGTGAAACGTGTCAGACGGGGCCCTCGGACAGCCGTGCAGGGATATTAGTACCGTCCAACGGTTCACTTCGGCGTGTTCTGTGGACCGGGGCCCTTTTCGAGGATGATGGAGGAGTTCGTGTTGGAGAGCTCGTTGAGGCGTCTGGTTCAGGACCCCATGAGGGTACTGAGGGAGCTCGATGCGAGACGAGGAATGGTGATTATGGACATCGGATGCGGTTACGGATTTCTGTCGGTGCCTGCGGCCAGGTTGGTCGGCCCATCGGGTCTGGTATACTCGATCGACGTTGACGACTTCAAGCTTCAGAGGCTGAAGAAGAGGGCTGAGGCGGAGGGCCTCGTCAACCTTAGACCCATCAAATCAGAAGCCTGGAGGATTGAAGGCGTCGATCCCGCAACGGTGGACTTAGCTGTCATGTTCTTCAGCTTGCATCACTTCGAGAGGGTCCGGGAGTCCCTGGAGGAGGCGAACTCCAAGCTGAGGCGTGGCGGCAGGCTCTACGTCTATGACCCTATACGCTCGAGGTTCGCGGGTCACGGCACCGACGCAGAGGAGGTGTTGGAGGAGGGTGTTCGGCGGGGGTTCAGGTTGGGTTCTCTGAAAAAGAGCCTCCTCACGTACCGCCTCGAGTTAGTGAAACCCTGACGAAGGTGCCGATCGCTCTCCTGACCACCGTTATGGTCGGCGACTCAAACCGGTCATCACGACGGAAGAAGGTTCAAGAAATCCATAGGGAGATGAGAAACGGGCCCGTGGCCTAGCCTGGACAGGGCGCCGACCGCAAGAGGGGCGCATGCCTCCGGAGCCGGAAGTCGCGGGTTCGAATCCCGCCGGGCCCGATACGGTATCCGGTATGATTGAACCGGAGGGGAGGAGAGGGGCTGCTACCCCGTCAACTCCTTGGCGACGCCGTCTATACACAGCTTCGCCGTCTCGACGAACTCTTCAGGTCTCGATAACGGTGCGAGTATCAGGTACCTAGCTCCAGCGTTTACGTATTCTTGCAGCAGATCCACGCACTCCCTCGGCGTCCCTATGACCGCGACGCGCCTGTCGACCAGTTCATCCAGCTTCACGTCTAACTTTTGAGCCTCGAAAAGGATCCTCTCACCCATTTCCCTGTTCAAGGGGACGTGCTTCCAGACGTTTAACTCTGGTACCGTGGTGGTCAGGTACAAGGCCTTAACAGGAAGGAGGAACTTCCGTTCGAGAGCCGCGCGTTCAACGGCAACGCCGACGTACGCGAAGAGGGCTGGAACGATCTCTTCGGGGTTCCTGCCTGCATCTGAAGCGACCTGACGAACGAATTGCAGCTTCCGTGCGTAATCCTTAGGTTCACCGGCTATCGGGATCCAGCCGTCCCCAAGCTCTCCGACGAGCCTCAAGGACCTGGGCGAGTTCGCGCCGATCCATATGGGCGGATGAGGCCTCTGGACCGGTTTAAGGTCCAAAATCGCCTTGGAGAGCCGCACGAACCTGCCCTCGAAGTCCACCTGATCTAGGGTCCACAGCAACTTGATCGCCTGAACGGCCTCCCTCATCCTCGAGACCGGGTGATCCCATTCGACACCGAAGGGTGTCAGGTTCATCGCCTCGCCAGCGCCGATCCCCAGAACGGTCCTCCCGTGTGAGAGGAGGTCCACAGTAGCTACGATCTGCGCCAAGGTCTCAGGATGCCTCCTGTGGGGGTCCGAGACCGAGCTGCCGAGCCTAACCCTTCGCGTTTTGACTGCCAGCGCCGCGAGTGTGGTCCACGCGTCCACGGCCGCGAACCTCTTGATCCCGAAGGCCACTACGTGGTCTGCTAACCATAAGCCGTCCAATCCGGATTCTTCACAGAGTTCTGCGGCCCTGAAGGTCAGTTCGGGTGGATACAGGTTCGGAGCTAAACCGACCTTCACCGTGCCGTCTCTCAACGCACC
This sequence comes from Candidatus Calditenuaceae archaeon, assembly GCA_025058225.1. Classification (GTDB taxonomy): domain Archaea; phylum Thermoproteota; class Nitrososphaeria_A; order Caldarchaeales; family Calditenuaceae; genus Calditenuis. Next base: position 14,080 of record JANXEE010000002.1, read on the forward strand.
CCCATATGGACGTCGATTGAACTAAAAGCCTTTCACGACCAAATGCCGACCTGGCCCGCGCCCCTAACCTCGTGACAACAGAGCGGTGGGTGCGTGTTCGGGGCTGGTGCTCACCGGCCTTCTGCAACGGCTGTCAGATGACCTCGATCCTATCGATGGGTATGCCGTAGACCTCCGAGAGTATCCTCGGTACCTTGTCCCTCTGGTCGCCCTGAAGGATGATGACGCCGTTCTTGACTGCCCCTCCGCAGGCGCACCTCGTCTTCAGCTCGGAGACCATCTCGTCCAAGTCCACGTCAGCCCCCTCGAACCCCTCGACGACGGTCACCTGCTTGTTCCACTTCTTCGTCTCCAGCCTGATCTTGATCTTCTGCATCTCATACGTGATCGTTTGACAGACGCAGAGGCTCCTCGGAAGCCCACAGGTTGGGCACGAATCCACCATTACTTCACACTCTCCTCTCATTACCTACTTAAAAGTCTTTAGCGGTCAACGTTTCTTAGGGTCGCTGTTCTGGATCTCATCGGACGGTGAGCTCGGAGGTTTGAAGAGGGCTGAGGTGGCTGTGGTGATACCGACGTACAACGAGGCCGGAAGCATCGAACGCGTGATCAGAAGCGTGATCGAGGCGGTTGAACGTAGAGGTGTGTCGTGCAGGATAGTGGTCGTCGATGACAACAGTCCCGACGGTACGTCGGAGGTGGTGAAAAGGCTGTCCGAGGAGATGGGTTGCATCGACCTCCTCGTGAGGCCCGGGAGGATGGGCATAGGGAGCGCGTACGTCCACGGTTTCAGGTACGCCCTCGAGCAGGTGGAGGGGCTCAGAGCTGTCGTTGAGATGGACGCCGACGGTAGCCACGACCCCTCTCAGCTCCCGCTGTTGATCGAACCCGTGCTCTCAGGAGAGGCTGACGTCGCGGTCGGCTCGAGGTACGTCGCTGGTGGTTCATGGGAGGGAAATCAGGCCTTCAGGGAGTTCATCAGCAGGGGCGCCAACCTGTTGACGCGGATCTGCACCGGCCTGCGGGTCAAGGACTCAACCAGCGGCTTCAGGACCGTCTCGTCGGACCTCCTGCGGACGTGCATCGCTACCCTCAGAGGGTCGAACAAGGGCTACGTCTTCCAAGTGGAGAGCCTGGCGACCTACGTTGGGTTCGGTGCGAGGGTCGTCGAGGTGCCCATTTCCTTCAGGCCTAGGGCTTCTGGGAAGAGCAAGCTGAGGGTCCGAGACGTCGTCGGCTTCGCGATCTGGAACCTCAAGTTCCTGCTCGGGAGGACGCTGAGGCGGTCGAGGTGAAAGCTCACATGACCCCCGGCTGCCCCCTCCTCCAGGCACTCCTCCTGAGGGCCCTTTCGGCCTTGAGCCTCGCTATCTCCTCGTCGAGCTCGCGGAGGTCCAGCTTCACTTGAACGATGTCGGAGAGAATCCGGAGAACTGCCCTCGCAGCGCCGGGCTGCCTGACTCTCGGGTCGTCTATCTCACCTAACAAGCACAATCCCTCCATCTGTCGCTCCATCGCGAGTCCGTGTATGAGGCCGTTGAACCCGGTGATGTAGCCCTCGTCTGAAAGAGGCACCGCGCCCGCCCTCTCGGCGACCTCGCAAAACCTATCGGACGTCGCGGCGTAGAAGACCCTGGGGTCCTCGAGCCGGGACTCACCTGTGTGCGCAGCACCTAGGGAGATCACGGTGTCCACACCAACCGACTGGGCCAGGTCCAGCACCCTCTCGCAGAGCTCGAAAAGGGCCGTGCTCTCCGGAGGCTGATAGCTTCCCGTGAAAACGACGAAGTCGTATCCGTCGCGCCCGAGCAACTTGTACCAGCCCCTTTCGAAGGTTATAGTGCGACCGGTGTGCACCACGAAGGGTGGCCACTCGCCGGTGGCCGCTGCGAGTTCCTCAAGTCCGCAGCATTTGACGAGGTGTTCCATCGCTATGCCGGCGACGTTGCCCATGTCAGGGAGGGCAGCTATCAACCTCCTGGTCCTCGGGATGACACCCCTCACCCTGAACTCCATTCTGGAGCCAATATGGACGTCCGCTGTTGTTAAGGATCACTCTGACATTCAGGAGTTGGTACGGGAAACACGTTTTAGGACACGAGGAGGGCCCTTTGTCGATGGGCGTGGAGTTCAGGAGATCCGAGCTGAGCTTCCTGGAGAAGATGGAGCTCTGCAGACTGGCCACGGTCGACCGGGAGGGGCGACCTCACGTCGTTCCAATATGTTACGTCTTCAGAGATGGAGCCTTCTACATGGTAACCGACCTAGGGACGAAGAAGCACCGAAACCTGCAGCACAACCCCCGAGCAACCCTCGTTGTGGACGTCTACAAGCCAAACAGGGCCGTGATGGTGGAGGGCAGGGCAGAGCTGCTGACCGAGGGGGAGGAGTTCAGGAGGATCTCCGAGGCCTTCTACGAGCGTTTCGAGTGGGCCAGGCGGGACTTCTGGGACGAGGGCGAAGTCGTGATCATCAAGCTGGTTCCCGAGAAGAAGACGAGCTGGGGCCTTAAGTGAGGGGCGACCGAAGGGTCAGCCAATACCGTTACCGGTGCGAAACGTAGATTAGAAGTCCATACATCGGAAGCTCGGCGGTGGAGGCCCCGGTAGCTCAGCGGTAGAGCGCCGGCCTCGTAAGCCGGTGGTCGAGGGTTCGAATCCCTCCCGGGGCTACGGTCGGGTAGCCCTTTTTACCACCGTTCCAAACGATGATGGGGTTGAATCGAGAGAAGTGCACGAC
>JANXEE010000003.1 GCA_025058225.1 Candidatus Calditenuaceae archaeon
ATCGATGTCACCACTGAGAGGCAGAATGAGTGGGGCGGTGCATCCGTGACTCATGTACTCGTTAATCTTGGACTTGACTTCAGAGGATGTGCCGGAGGCTGTGATCAGCTTCACGACCTCGTCCGGGACGATCTCCATCGCCCTCTCTATGCCGCCAGGTTTCGCGGGCCATCCACCCATCGCCCTCGTCACCTCCTCAATCAGGTCCTCTTTGACCCCGCTGGCCTTCATGATGTGGGGTTGCTGGCCGAGTGTCATGGTCACGTGCTTCTTCGCGAGCCTGACCGCGTAGTCACCGTCCTCGTGGACTGAGCAAGCGATGAGTTGCGGCCGGTCGACGTCCTCGAGCCTCCTACCGACCCTCTCCGCTCCCCGACGCAGATACTCAATGGCCTTGTCGTTGTAGATCGGAGACACTAGGTAGTTGAGCAGGACTCCGTCGGCGACCTCGCCTGCCAGCTCCATCATCTTGAACCCTGTAGCACCGATGTAGATCGGGACGTTCCTCGGGACTTCGCCCTTGCCGTGAAGCACGTCGAGCCTCACCCCCCTCAGCTTGACGAACTCACCCTCGTATGTTACCTCCTCCATTTTGAGGAGCCTCCTGATGACCTCAACGTACTCCCTCATGCACCTCAGAGGGTCCCTCCTATCTATCCCCACCTTCCATGCCAGCGGGTCCCACCACGCTCCCAAACCCAACATGACTCGACCGTCCGCGAGCTCGTCCAGCGTCGCAAACGTCTGAGCTATCAGCGCCGCGTTTCGCGTCCACGTGTTGATCACCCCAGCACCGACCTTGACCCTCTCGGTGACGGTGGCGATTGCTGTCATCGGAACGAGTGCGTCTCTCGAGAGTCTGGACTCGGCGATCCAAACAGATTCGAAGCCGTGCGCTTCTGCTGTACGTGCGTGCCTCATCATGTCCCTCACATGCATGTCCTGAAGGTAAAGCCCGAGCCTAGGGATAGAGCCCACATAAGTAGTGTATCAAGGACTCTAATAAGATGAGGTGTTGAGGGGGATAGTTAGCCTTTTCATGGTCCTCGTGTCTCATCGGGACGGTGTTGGTGATAGCAGTATTCGGATTCAAGAAGGCCGGTAAAACCAGACTGTCCTCGATGCTGGTCTCGGCCCTCAAGGCGAGGCGTTACAGGGTCGCGGCCGCGAAGCACGTCCACCACCCCGACTTCACGATCGATAGGGAGGGGTCGGACAGCTGGCGCCTCTACACCTCAGGCGCAGACCCGGTCATAATAATGTCACCGATGGAGACAGCGGTCATTTACAGGTCCGCAACCGCGAGAGGCTTGGACGATCTGAAGGCCCTCGCAGGCGACGTGGACTTTTTAGTGATGGAAGGGTTCCAGTCCCTAGTTGCGTCCAGCCCGGAGGGGGTCGTCAGGATAAGGGTGCTGAGCAGAGAGGGGGAGGAGGTGGGCGAGGACGAGTTGCCGGCCTCGTTCTATCCTAATCCGAGGGCGAAGTATGTCCTCCCTGAGGGCTTCGAAGACCTCCTCTCGGAGATCCTCAGGCTTGCACCGAAGGGGTCGAAGTGATGTGAACGGCGGCGTGCTGAAGCTGATACCGCTGGCTGACGCGCAGAGGGCCGCAGAGTTCGCAGGATCTAGGAGAACGCTGGAGAGGGCCCGGTTGCCGATCGAGGAGACAACAGGCATGGTGCTCTCTGAGACCATCGTTTCGAACTCCGATATCCCTAACGAGCACAGGGCCGCCCTCGACGGTTTCGCCACCTGCTTCGACTTCCTCTCACAGAGGGACAGAGACGGTCTTGTTAGGCTGAGGCTCTCCGCAGACGCCGGAGAAGGTCCGTGGGCCGTCAGCGTCGTCACCGGTCAGGTCCTCCCGCGGGGCTCGGACTTGGTGGTGAGGAGAGAGCACGCGAGGCTGGTGGGAGAATCGCTGGTCATCAGTGGGTCTCATGAGAGGTGGGAGAACGTCGAGAGGAGGGGAGCTTTTTACCAGAGGGGTGAGACGATTATCGACGCCGGGGAGGTACTGAGGCCCGCGCATATCGCGCTGCTCTCCGAGCAGGGGTTGAGGTGGGTGGAGGTCTTCAGGCACCCGAGGTGTGAGGTAATTTCCATCGGCGACGAGCTGCTCGCTGAGTCCTATAGGTCGATTCCGAACGACTTCGCCCACGTGATCGCGTCTTATCTCCGTCAGCTGTCCTGCGAGGTGAGTTCTGTGAAGGTCGTCCCTGACGATGTCGAAGAGCTGTTGGAGGCAGTTGATGCCGCGATGGCCGGGAACGATCTCGTGGTCACCTTGGGAAGGTCCTCTGTTGGCAGGAACGACTTGGTTCCGAAGGCCTACTCCGAGATGGAGGGAGCTGAGGTGTTGTTCCACGGCGTCAGAATTCATCCCGGTAAACCGACCGGAATGGTACTCATAGACGACAAATGCTGGCTGATACTTCCGGGATCGCTGACCGCAGCGATCGCAGGATTACATCTCATCGGAGTGCCGTACCTCAGGTCGCTGATGAGGGTGAAGTCTCCCCTTCCCGGGCTGGTGGCCCAGATCGATGGCGACATGCACGGAAGGAAAGGCATCAGCAGCGTGTATTTCGCGAGCCTATCGCTCGAGGGAGGTAGACTCTTGGCCCGAACGCTCCCGAAGGGCGTCAACAACCTCTACACGGCCTCCAAGGCAGAGGCGTATGCCGTCTTGCAGCCGGATGAGACCCGGCGATCGGGAGAGTCAGTGGGCCTTTGGTTTTTGGGACGGCTCACGTATTGAGCCACACAACGCTTATCAACCAAGAGGGACTGCACTTGACGAGATGCCGGTACAAGCGTACGTCCTCATCAGGACCAAGCCGGGAGCTGCTAAGAAGGCAGCAGAGGCCCTCGCGAAGCTGGAGGGGTGCAAGGCTGTCAGTGCGGTCACGGGCAGGTACGACATAATAATGCTCGTCGAAGCGAAGGACCTGCAGAGCCTGGGCGCCTTAATTTTGGAAAAAGTCCACAGAATAGATGGCGTCGAGCGTACCGAGACGGCGATGGTCGTCTGATTAGCCGACAAAACTATAACGTAGAAACATCTCACATCATTCTTTTATTTTTGATCGACAATCTTGAAATGAGATGACGGCGCCCCAGCAAGTCCCCATGGTGGAGATGAAGGGGATCACGAAGAGGTTCCCGGGGGGCGTTGTAGCGAACGACAAAGTCGACTTCACGCTCTACGCGGGGGAGGTTCACGCTCTCCTCGGTGAGAACGGTGCCGGCAAGACCACCCTCATGAACATACTCTACGGGCTTTACACCAAGGACGAGGGCGAGGTCTACATCGAGGGCAAGAGGGTGAACATCAGGTCGCCGAGCGACGCGATAAAGTACGGACTGGGCATGGTACATCAGCAGTTCAAACTCATCCCGAAGCACACGGTCCTCGAGAACGTGTTGCTCGGCTACAGGGAGGCGGGGTTCTTCATGGACTACAGGAAGTTGAGGCAGAGTCTGATCGAGTTGACCAGCAGGTACGGCTGGAACCTGAACCCCGACGACTACGTCTGGCAACTCACGGCCTCCCAGAAGCAGCAAGTCGAGATAATGAAAATGCTCGTCAGGCGAACTAAGGTCCTGATATTGGATGAACCGACTTCCATACTGACGCCCCAAGAGACCGTGCAGTTCTTCGCGAGCGTCCGTGCGATGGCCGCGTCCGGGATGGGAATAGTTCTGGTGACACACAAGCTTGACGAGGTGACCCGTGTCAGCGACAGGGTCACCGTGATGAGAAAGGGCAGGGTCATGGCCGTGAAGAGGACGAGCGAGGTCTCGATCGGAGAGCTCGTAACCTTGATGATCGGGAGGGAGCTGGAACTCTCCTATCAGCAGGCGGTCCCGCCCGCTCAGGAATCGGTCCTGGAGGTGAAGGAACTGCAGGTCAGGGATGACCGTGGCCTCCTCGCCGTGAAGGGGGTGTCCTTCAACGTGAGGAGAGGAGAGATATTCGGGATCGCTGGGGTCGCCGGGAACGGCCAGGACGAGCTTCTCGAGGCGATCTACGGGCTGAGACGTGCACATCGTGGAAAAGTCTTCTTACTGGGCAAGGACGTCACCAACAGGCACACTTACGATCTCGTGTTAGAGGGCGTCTCGATGATCGTCCCGGAGCCTCAGAAGGGTGTCGGTCTGGGGCTAGAGGTGGCGGAGAACCTACTGCTCAAGTGCTACAAACGCTCTCCCTACTCGAGGGCGGGCGTCATTAACAGGGATCAGATGAGGAAGAAGGCCGAGGAGCTGATCAGGAACCTCTCGATCGTGACGAGGTCGGCCACCGCGAAGGCTTCGACCCTCTCCGGCGGCAACATCCAGAGGCTTGTGATCGCCAGAGAGCTTTTCGCGAGTCCTGCAGGAGACCTCCCCAAACTCGTGCTGGCCGCCCACCCCACGAAGGGGTTAGACGTGGGAGCTACCGACCTCGTCAGGAGGCTTCTGCTCGGGCTGAAGTCAAAGGGAGTTGCGATCGTGCTCCTCTCCGACGACCTCGAGGAACTCCTGGCCCTCAGCGATCGGATCGGGGTGATGTACAAGGGAGAAATGGTCGGAGTACTCGAGCGGAGTGCGACCAGCCTCGAGGAGATCGGTGTCATGATGCTGGGGGCCAGAGGTGCGTCTTAGCCCATCACCATGCTCATGACCGCCTTCTGGACGTGTAACCTGTTCTCTGCCTGTTCGAAGTAAAGCGAGTAACTCATGTTGTCGATGACGTCATCAGTTACCTCTTGGCCTCTGTCGGCGGGGCCGCAGTGCATGTACTTCGCTCTATTGGTGAGGTCCATGAGGTCCTGATTGCAGATCCAGTCCTTGAACCTGTTCTGATACTCCACCGCACCCTCCTTGTCGACCCTGTTGTTGTACGGAGGGAAGAACGCCCGGGGTGACCAAGCCTTCGGGTAGACGAAGTCCGCGCCCTCGAAGGCCGTCCTGAGGTCGTTCACGACTGTGAAGCTTCCCCCGTATCGCGCGACGTTCTCCCTGCAGGCTCTCATCACGCCCTCCTCAAGCTCGAAGCCTTTCGGGTGAGCCAAGACGACGTCCATTCCGAACATCGTGCCGATTAAGACGCAGCTCTGGGGCACGGCCAGCGGCTTCAGCCCACCGGAATACGCGTAGGAGACGACGAACTTCTTACCACTCGGGTTAGGTGCGACATCGCTGATCGCCATTATGTCGGCGAGCGCCTGAAAAGGATGGTATAGGTCGTCCTCCATGTTCAGCACCGGTACCGAGCTCCATTTCGCGAACTCCTGGATGACCCTGTGACCCCTCCCTATGTGCCACTTCGCAGCGTCACCGTAGATCCTGATCGCTATCCCGTCTCCGTACCTGCTGAGGACCCGCGCCACGTCGGCTATCGATTCGGTTTGATAGGGTATCATGTCCTCAGGGAGCGTAGGAGTGTAGACGTCCTGCGGGCTGAGGAAGTGGGCATGTCCGGCGAGCTGGAACATCCCCGCCTCGAAGGAGTTCCTGGTCCTGAGGCTCCTGTTGTAGAAGAGCATGAAGAGCGTCTTCCCCGAAAGGTAGGGCGTTGGTACCCGGGACCTGTACTTCTCTCTGAGGTCCCTCGCGACCCTCAAGACCTCCTCGATCTCGTCCCGCGTGAAGTCATTGGTGTTGAGGAAGTGTCTCCCCCGCATGGAACCGACGTATCTCGGGAACTCCATTTCGGTCGGAATGAGAGCGACCCTCTGATAGAGTTTACCGCGCGCCCTCCACCTTTCAGTGCGGTTGGAGCTAAGAGTTATTAGCGGTCGATGGTGTATCACCTCGTGGCGTTCATCGGTCGACAGAAGCTTGAGGACGTCAGGAGGATGGTGCTGATGACTTCGAAGGACCACACTCGGAGGTCGATCCAGATACTCAGGACACTGGGCATGATGCTGGAGAGCATGATCAATGGCAACGCGGAGAAAGCCTTCCTCCAGCAGAAGTTTATGGAGATACTCAAGATGGACGAGGAGTGTAAGGCACTGAAGTCCGAGGCCGAGTCCAGGATCCTTGAGGTCGGAGCCCTGCTCGTGGAACGCGGTGACTTCGTCAGGTTGCTGGGATGTATCGACAAGATCCCCGACAGGCTAGAGGGCGCCGCCTACAGAACCTTGGGACTGGTTGAGCTCGGGAGGCTGGAGGGGGAGACTCTGCAACCCGTGACTACACTCCTCGATGAGGTGGGGACGTGCTTAGAGTCGTTGAACAGGGCGATCACTGCGCTGGAGATGGACTCCGAGCAAGGCTATCAGAGGCTGAAGGAGGTGAAACTCAACGAGAAGAGCGTCGACGACGTCTACAGACGGGTCGGAATCGATATTCTGAAGAGGGGGCAGCTGACTGCACAAACGCTCCTGCTCAAGGAGATCGTTGACCTCCTCGAGTCGGTCTCGGACCTCTCCGAGGAAACGGCCGACATACTGAGCTTCCTCTACCCGGTAAAGTGAGATGCCATCAGGAACTGGCGCCTCGTACCGCGGTGAGTACCTAGAGGGCAGCGTGGTGGTCTTCGATAAGACACAGTCCAGGTCGATCTACTCGCTCGGGTTCTTCGGGAAACCCCTCGGCATCCCGAAACCGAAGGGGACCCAATTCGACGAGCCGCTGGTTTTGGACCTGATCGAGGCCAGGTATCTGATGGAGGAGGGGTACTTGGAGGTTTACAGAGACGGTGTGAGGATGAGCACGGAGGAGTTGATTGAGGCGGGCCGCGCCAGCTACTCGAAATACGAGGAGCTCTACCTCGTTTACAGGGACCTCAGGAAGAGGGGCTATTACGTCAGCACGGGGATCAAGTTCGGAAGCGACTTCGCGGTCTACGTTTACGGCCCCGGAATAGATCACGCTCCGTTCATAGTGCTGGTGAGGTCAAAGGAGGAGGAGCTCTGGGCGACCGACATAGTGAGGGCTGGCAGACTCTCAACGACGGTGAGGAAGAACTTCCTGATAGCGACACCTGACTTGGAGAAGGGACTCGTCAGATACCTCTCGATCTCTTGGGCAAGGATGTGATCAGCTGATCTGGCTCTCTTGGGGCATGATGAGTTCCAGTAGGGAACCCAAGACCAACCACGCTTGGGCCTTGTCGATGGCGACGCACGGTAAGACCCGAACCTTTGAGGGCACACCGAGGATGAACCGCACGTCTTCAGGTTTCAGAGCGTTGGACACGTCCTGCTTGTTCGCGGCCACCACCATCGGCAACTTTGCGAACTGTTCAGTCGCCCTCCGGAACTCCTCCTGCGCCGTTTGGATGGACTCCCGGTCGCTGGCGTCCAGCATGAAGATGATCCCGTGAGCCCCCACGGATAGGACCTTCCACATGAAGGAGAACCTCGCTTGGCCCGGACTGCCGAAGAGCCTTATGACGTAGCCGTCGCCGATGTCGACCATCCCGAAGTCCATTCCGACGGTCGTCCAGCGCTTCTTCTTCCTCTCCTCAGCAGAGGTCACCTCAACGTCGGTCGTCATGCTGATGCCCGTCAGAGTCCTGATGAAGGTCGTCTTGCCGGCGTTGAAGGGCCCCACGACCAGCACCTTGACGTTCCTCATGACGTCAATCCTTGAAGTAGACAGAGAGGAGCATGTTGATGAACCCGAGGTTCGGGTTTGACTTGGTTATCGCCACCACCACGTCTCCCCTGAAAGGCAGAGCGAAGACGTAACGCTTGTCGGCCAGCTCGACGTAGATCCTCTTGTAGTCCCCCAGCTCGAGCATCTCCAAAACGGACCTGATCACTCCGGAGACCGCGGATATCGCCGCCGCGAGATAATCAGGGCTCAGTGAGACGGAATTCGCGTAGGCCACCGGTGTGCCGTCAGGCTTCGAGACCAGAAGTATCTCCAGGGCTCCCCTGCTGACCTTGAGGACCTCGTTGAGGTAAACTCTGAGAGAGTCGGGATCGTAGTAGTAGCTGCACAAGTTTCACCTGACCTCCAGCATCTTCCCCAAGACCCGCCTGCAGGACTCCGTGAGTCTCTGGATCTCATCCGTGCTCAACCGGCCCTCGGCCCTGAAGTGTGCGTAAATTTCCCGCTCTTCGACCACGGCGACCCTCACGACCGCCTCCACACCACCATTGAGCATCGCGAAGGACCTCACCCGGTCGTTGGCCATGAGAATGACCGTGAAGGCCTCAGCCAGAAGGGCCGCGAGCCTCTCGGGCTCCTGCTCACCTTCGCTGTCCACGACGTGTCCAGCCGAGTCGAACAGAAGCACAGACTTGAGCCCGAAGACCGTCAACAGGTCCCCGAGATCAGATACCTCCCTAACCTCGGCGGTCGTCGGTTGTGGAGGCTCTTGAGGGGTCGGCGGGACGGCCTCCTCGGCCGCGGGCGGTGGAGGCTGCGGTGAGGACGCCGCGACGCGTGTCTCGACTTCAGGTCGAGGAACTGCCTTCTCCTTCTCCTCCTCAGCCGGGACCTGCTTCACGTTGATCTGAAGTGCTTCTCTCATGAGCTTCAGCTCCGTAGTCACCCTCTTCAGTCCTGAGAGGACAGTGACCAGTACCGCGACGAAGGCTACTGCCAACACGACGGGCCAGATCAGCCACAGCAGGTTAGCGGCCGTATCCAACGCTCAACCTCCACCCTCTCTCCACATCGCCCCCTCAAAAAACGTTCTTATATGAAGGATTCGAGGGGGTGTTCCGTATTCTACAGGTCAGACGCTGATGACGCGATGGGCTAATTCTGGCCGCCTGACGCCCGTGGAGATGAGGACCACGGCGCGACCGGGGAGGACGTGTCTCATGTAACAGACCTTACAGACCGTCTTCGATCCCGCGTAGACCGAGCACCGGTTGCACATCATTCGCGAGCAGATCTGACAACGCCTCACCGCGAAGTGGTCGGTGTGGTAGTAGCACCTGTAAGCGATCACGGCATCATCAGTACCACCCTCGACCCTGAACGAATGCACGTCAGTTAGTCGGACGAACGGTCGTATTTCACGGTCCACATCGAGAAGTACCTCAGAATCTCCGGGTATTTCCCGTGGAATTGCCGGGTCAGCGCCTCGTCCTGATCGCGACCACCCTGTCATCGCCGGGCCTCGGCCTTCCGCGGCCGTCGCGGTTGCTCGTGAGAACGTAGAGTGTTCCATCGGGGCCCTGGACGACATCCCTTAGCCTGCCCAGAGCTCCTTGGAGTAACACCTCGTGATCTACGACCGAGCGCTCCTCTGCGTCGAGCTCTATCCTGTGAAGGGCCTCTCCCCTGAGTGCCGCGAAGAGAAGGCTGCCCCTGAACCTCCCCAGCTCAGATCCGGTGTAGAAGGCACACCCGGATGGTGCCCACGTCGTGCTGCCGCTCTCCATGACCGGATCAATGAACCTGGGATCCCTGCCAGAACCGATCACTTGCGGCCAGCCGTAGTTGCCCCCTGGAACTATCAAGTTGATCTCATCGTGGGCGAACATTCCGAACTCTCCGGTGGGGCCGTGCTCCGTGGCGAAGAGCCTTCCTCGTCGAGGGCTCCATGCGATCCCTTGAGGGTTCCTGTGACCCATGCTGTACACGATCGAACCCGGTGAGGGGTTGTCGGGTGGAGGCGATCCGTCGGGCCTGAACCTGAGGACCTTCCCCGCGAGCGACTCGGGCCTCTGGGAGAGCTCGGGTCTTGCGGCGTCACCCGTCGTAGCGTAGACGTTGCCGTCAGGCCCGACCTTCACCCTGCCGCCGTTGTGGACTGATGCGCCCTCGATACCTGAGACCAAGACGACGTGGTCCCTGAGCGAGAGGTCGTCGTAAAGGAGGACAGAGTTCGTCAGGCGCTGGCCGGCGTAAGAGGTCCTGTAGACCAACAGCCTCTCACCCCTAGGTAGGACGTCGCACCCGAGGAGGCCTCCCTCACCGACGTGGGCGACCCCGACAGTCCCCAGCAGCTCAGCCCTTCCGGCGTCGACGTCGAGCAGTTTGACTCTGCCGGGCCTCTCCGTGATCAGGGCCTCGCCCCTGTTGAGGAAGGTGATCGACCAGGGGATCTCGAGACCCTCGACGACCGTCTCGACCACCGTCTCACCGTCTTGGCTACCCCGAATGGTGGTGACTCGGTCTGCGAAAGGTCTCAGGCCGAAATATGCGACTGCCGCCACGACTGCTGCGCCTGTACCGATCAGTAGATGCCTCCTGCTGATCCGTCGAGCAGCGCCCCCCATAGCTCTCTCTTTCGAATCGAAGCTATGATATGAGCAGTATCCAATCACAACCGGACGAGTCGACAGGAATGGTGTTCCGGATCAAGGGCGATTTCGAGCAGTAGCGAGAGCCCGGCGGCTTCTGCGGAGCCAGCGATGAGGGTCGCGTTCCTCCTCTTCACCTCGTTGTGAGTCAGGACTACTTCAACACGGTGTCCGTTCATGCCCCGGCCGGGATTTGAACCCGGGTCACCGGCTCGAAAGGCCGGTATACTTGACCTGGCTATACGACCGGGGCCCCGGTAACCTAAGCACCAGTTCCCCACCGATCTAAAAAGGATTTTAATGGCTGAGGTCAACTCACAGCGATGTCAGGTCAACAGAAGATCACCTATGTGACCCTCTTCGCGGACCCGACGATTCACCCGAACTTCGAGGGAGCCCTGAAGGAGGTCGAGACCAAGTACCTCGGGAAGAGCTACCCCATTTACATCGGTGACGAAGAGGTATGGACCGGTGAGGAGTTTGAGGACCGAAGCCCCATCGACGAGACGATCCTAGTCGGTAAGTTCCAGCGAGCGCGCCGCGAGCACGTAAAGAGGGCGATCGATGCGGCGGACGCCTCCTTCACGAGATGGTCCGAGCTCGACTGGAGGGAGAGGGTCAGAGTGATGGAGAGGGCCGCGCGGCTCATCGATGAGCGGAAGTTCGAGATAGCCGCGGTCATCACCTACGAGGTGGGGAAGAACAGGCTCGAGGCCCTCGCGGAGTGCTGGGAGGCCGTCGACGCCATAAGGTACTACTGCAGGGTGATGGAGGAGAACAACGGCTATCAGAGGGACCTTGGGCCGGGTGGCCCGGGTGAAGTCTGCAGGATGGTCGCGAAGCCCTACGGAGCTTGGGTGGTGATCTCGCCGTTCAACTTCCCGTTCATGCTCGCGAACGGCATGATCCTCGGTGCCCTCATCACAGGCAACACGGTCGTCTTCAAACCCACGAGTGAGGCGCCGCTCGCGGGGCTGTTGCTGTATCGGGTCTACAGGGACGCGGGAGTTCCACCCGGAGCGATCAACTTCCTCACCGGCCCGGGAGACGTCTTCGAGGAAGAGGTCACGACGAACACCAAGGTGGCTGGAATAGCCTTCACAGGCTCAAAGGATGTAGGCATGAGGCTGTACAGGAAGTTCCTCACCGGCCAGCCCTATCCCAAGCCCGTGGTGCTGGAGATGGGGAGCAAGAACCCCACGATCGTGACCGACAAGGCGGACCTGAACAAGGCCGTCACCGGCGTGCTAAGGGCTGCGTTCGGGTACAGCGGTCAGAAGTGCTCCGCGACTTCGAGGCTCTACGTCCACGAACGCGTCTATGACAGGTTCCTCGAAGAGCTGGTGAGGGAGGCCTCGAAGTTGAAGGTCAGCGACCCGAGGGAGAAGGATGCGTTCATGGGACCGGTCATCAACAGGAGGGCCCTCGAGAACTTCAGGAACTTCGTCCGAGAGGCGAAGGCCGCCGGCGCACAGGTCCTCTTCGGCGGGGAGGTACTCGACTACGAGCCCTATCACAGGGGGCACTATGTCCAGCCCACGATCATAGCCGGTCTACCTCACGGACACAGGCTCTGGAAGGAGGAGCTCTTCCTGCCGATAGTCCTCGTCGCGAGCTTCAGGTCGCTGGACGACGCCCTTCAGATGTCGAACGATACCGAGTACGGACTGACCGCGGGCATCTTCTCCGAGGATCGAAGCGAGGTCGAGCGGTTCTTCGAACGAATCCAGTTCGGCGTCTGTTACGCTAACAGGCGCGGCGGTTCGACCACCGGGGCCTGGCCTGGTGCGCAGACGTTCGTTGGGTGGAAGGCCAGCGGCGCGACCGGCAAGGGCATCGGGGGCCCCCACTACCTCCTCACGTTCCTGCGGGAGCAGTCAAGGACCGTCGTCGAAGAGTGACTCCTAACCGCGTCGAGTTTTTTACGTTTGCGAGCCGTTGCGGCTATGGGGTTGTCCGGCAAGCGGGAGCTGGAGAGACGGGCCCTCAGGGGTGCCTCAGGGCGGCTCGTCGAGGCGATGGTGAGAAGAGGAGTCTCGCCGTTCAAGCTGACCTATTCGGCCTTCGGGCTCGCGCTCTCAGCTGCCGTTATGCTGGCCCTCTCCTCAAGCTGGGAGTCTCTGGTCCCGATAGGTGGTCTGGTCTATCTCGCTTCGGGGTTCCTCGACGCACTTGACGGTGAGGTCGCTAGGAGGACTGGCAAAGTCACTCCGAGGGGCGCCTACGAGGACTCGGTCCTCGACAAATTCGCCGAAGCTGCGGTCTCTATCGGTCTCCTACTCGGCCCCGCCGGCGAATTGGAGGTACTGGTGTTCGTCACAGGCTCGCTGTTGGTGAGCTACACGAGGGCACGCGCGGAGCCGTTGGGGGTAGAGCTCGCAGGCGTCGGAGTCGCTGAGCGCGCTGAGCGCACAGTAGGCCTCTTCGTGGGCACGCTGATCTACCCGATTTGGAGAGAGGGGTTGAACTGGACGCTGATGTTCATCGGTGCGATCTCATACGCTACCGCGCTTCAGCGGTATGTCGTGACCTCTAAGGCGCTGGCGAGAAGGGAGAGACCGTCAGGTCCTGATTGATTCGGTCAGGGCCGTGCCGATGGTCTTGAGAAACCGGTCGTTCTCCGGCTTAGAGCAGACTGTGACCCTGAGACAGTCGTTGAGGTACGGGTTACCATCGAAGCTCCTGACGACGATTCCGCGTCGCAGCAGCGACCTCTTGACCTGACGAGCATCGTAGCTCAGGAACCTGATGAGGAGGAAGTTGGCTGAGGACGGGTAGACGCGAAGGCCCTCGACCTTCGAGAGCTCTGACCGGATCCTCTCCCTCTCCCTCACCAGCCTCTCCACGTCCCTCCTGACGTAATTGTGACTCCTCAGCGCTATCTCCCCGCACCTCGCGTTGACGGTGCCGATGCTGTTGGGAGGCCTCGCCTTGTTGAGCTCCGCGACGACTTCCTCGTTCGACACCAGGTATCCGATCCGCATTCCCGCGAGCCCGAAGGCCTTCGAGAGCGTCCTGATGACGCAGAGGTTCTCATGGTCGCTGAGGAGGTTAACCGCAGTCGTTCCCGAGAACTCGTGATAGGCCTCGTCCACGACGATCAGGGCGTCAGTCTCCTCGCAGAGCCTCTCGATCGTTCCGAGCTTCAGCCCGTTGCCGGTGGGGTTGTTGGGATCACAGAGCCAGATCACGGAGGTGTTCTCGTCGCAGGCCGCCAGTATCGCGTCCACGTCCTCGTAGAACCCGTGCCCTCTGACCACGCCTCTGAACTGCGCTCCCTGCAGCTCCGTTGAAACCCTGAAGTACGAGTAGGTCGGTACGGGTGAGACGGCGTTCCTGTTACGCGTCAGGTAGGTCCTCGAGACGATGTCGATCGCCTCGTCGGCGCCGTTCGTGGGGACGATGCAGTTCGCGTCCCACTTCACGTAGTCGGCCATCGCCTCCCTGAGCTCCCTGTAACTCGTGTCAGGGTATTGGTTGACCTTCATCTTCCCGAGCTCCTGGGCAATCCTCCCCATCACCGCCGCGGGGCGGTAGGGCGAGACGTTGGTGTCCATCCTGATCACCTTCTCCGGACGGAGCCCGTGCTCCTTCGCGATCTCCTCCGTTGAGGGTTCCCATGCGTAAGGCTCGAAGGCGACTAGGTCCTCCCGGATCCGCACGTCCCAAAGTCCCAACTTCACGGTCATAAGCTCAACTCGCGACCTCCGCTACCCTAGTGAGAGCACCACTCCCTGCCCGACTTTTTAACGCTTAAATAGGGTGGCAGGACGAATTCTACGACGGGTGGATCGGTCTGGCGCGGCATCACGGTTACAGGTACCGGACGAGGACGCTCTTCACCAAGCCCATCGGGTCGAGGATGGGCCCCAAGCCGGAGCTCTACCTGATCGAATATCCGGTGGGCAGTAAAGTGGTGGTGCTGACGGACCCGTCGGTGCAGAGGGCGATGCCCCACAGGAGGTTTCAGGGAAAAGTCGGCACGGTCCTCGGCAGAAGGGGGATGGGTTACGAGGTCGAGGTCTACACGGGTTCCAAGAGGAAGGTCCTGTTCGTGCTCCCTGACCACCTGAGGCTTCATTCTCCTTAGGTGATCCGTTTGCCGAGGAGAATCGTCTCGATGAAGCCCCTACCCATATCTGAGGTCAAGGCGCTGCTCGAGCAGGGCGAGAGGGTGAGGTCCCCCATGGTCCAGCGGGTCTACGGATACGTCACGACCTACTCGAAGGTGAACGCAGAGGCCTCGAGGGCCATGAAAGAGGAGCTGATGAACGTCCACGGTCTCGACGAGTTGGAGGCCACCCAAGTCGTGAACATCTGCCCGACCACCGTTGAGGAGCTTAGGGCGGTGCTCTCGGGTTACAAGAGGCTGCTGCTGACGGTACTCGCTGATGAGGGGAAGCTGTTGCAGATAGTCGAGACCGTCAAGAAGTACGTCGTAATGCCCGAAAGGTCTGAGGACTGACATGCGGGAAGCTGAGCGCTGGAGGCCCAAAGTCTACGAAGACGAGGCCATAGTATTGGGAATCAACCAGTCCAGAAGGGGAGGGAGGTTCGGGCATTCGAACGTCGCGTACCTCATGGGTACCGAGCACTTCACCCTCCTCGAGGCAGCGGTCTCCCCCGACTTGAAGTTGGCTGCCGGCAACCTCCTCTACATCGGAAGAGACGCGCCTAGGGAGCTCGTCAGGATCATAAGGAGAGTTGGCTATCAGGAACTACCCGAGACGTCGAGGCTCGAGCTCGAGCGGGCGGTGGAGAGGGTGGTCAACGAGAAGGAGGCGAAGTTCGTGAAGTTCTTCAACAGTTGCGGCTCCCTGACGCCGCGCCTTCACGCGCTCGAGGTCATCCCCGGCATCGGGAAGAAGACGATGCTCAAGTTGTTGGAGGAGAGGGAGAAGAAGCCCTTCGAATCCCTCGAGGAGGTGGAGAAGAGGACCGGACTGCAGGACGTCAGGGCCAGCGTCGTCAAAAGGATCGTGCAGGAGCTCTCGGACCCCACCAACAGATACTGGCTCTTCGTCAGGCCGCCGCACGCCGAGGGTCTGTGACACCGTCGCCGGATCTCTGACCCTTCGACTCTCACGTAAATATTGACCTTCTTGAACGGGTGAACAGAATGACCGAGCTGGTGAGAATGGAGGACGTCACCTTCGCCTACACCAACTCGAGGACTCCGGTGCTGCAGGCGATAAACGTCCACGTGGACTACGCTGAGTTCGTCGGCATCGTCGGCCCCAGCGGGTGCGGCAAGTCGACACTGCTCAGGCTCATGTCAGGCCTCCTCAAGCCCACGTCCGGCAGGGTTCTGTTCAGGGGCGAACCTCTCAACGGACCCAACCAGAGGATCTCGATGATGTTCCAGTCACCGACTTTGCTTCCATGGCTAACGGTCATAGACAACGTCGTACTCCCCCTGAGGGCTAGGAGAGACATCACCGATGAACAGAGGTCGGAGCTCGCGATGCGGTTCCTCGACCTCACGGGCCTCTCGGGGTACGAGAGGGCGTATCCGAGGGAGCTCAGCGGCGGCATGCAACAGAGGGTCGCGCTCGCGAGGGCCCTGATCAGCCTCCCCGACCTCCTCCTCCTCGACGAGCCCTTCAGCAACCTAGACCCCTTAACTGCACTCGCGCTCATCAGGGAGATAGAGCACATGTGGTACGACTCGAGCCTTCCACCGGCGTCGGTGGTATTGGTCTCACACAACGTCGACGAGATCGTTCAGCTCTCTGACAGGATAATAGTCCTGAAGGGAAGGCCAGCTACCGTAACGGCAGAGATCAAGGTCGAGCTCGAGAGGCCGAGGGTGAGGAGGAGCCCCGAGTTCCTGAGCATCGTCGATGACGTGATCGTGCTGATGGGGAATTAAGTCCTGGCCCGCCTGGCCCTCTTCAGCCTGAAAGAGGAGGACTCGCCGTCGTACTCCAGCAGCCCGGTCGCAACCAACCAATCTATGATGAAGGAGTTGAGCCTCCGGAGCTGATCCTCGTCGACCGCGCAGAGACCGAGCCTCTCGTTGATCTCCTCCGCGGACAGCTGAACGGATCTCTCCGATAAGAGCATGATAACAGACTTGAAAGGCTCGAGCCCTTGGACCAGCTCCTTGAGCATTCCCAGCTTACCCGAGGTGCCCCGCCTGCTGAAGGCCTGACCGTCCTTCGTTAGGATGAGGTCACCGTTGGAGATCTCGACGAACCCGAGCGCCCTGGCTGTCTCTGCGACCCTCAGGAGGAGTCCGGTCTCCATGCCCGTCTCCCTCGCCAGCCGGTGAAGGTCTATTCTACCACCCCAGAGCACGAGCACCTCAACCAGCCCCGCGATCATCGATGGCGTGACGTCTATGGGGCAACTGCGTTGCTCCTCTTCAGACAACCCCCTGCCATCTTCGACGGCTCGCTTATAAAAGCGTATGTCGGTTCTGATTTAAATACGGAAGTCGATCGGTCATGAAAGGATGGCTCAAGCGTCTAGGAGTGAGGCGGTGAGGAAGGCCGTCTACGTCGGCAAACGGAAGGAGGCGATCGCGAGGCTGAAGCTGGCGAAGGGATCCGGAAAGGTGTTCGTGAACGGTGTGCCCATCGAGTTCTGGGGTAACTGGATCGCCAGGGAGAAGGCCCTGGTTCCCCTGAGGGTCGCAGGAGACGTCGGGAGTTCCCACGACTTCCACCTCAATGTTCACGGAGGGGGCGTCCTCGGTCAGGCTGACGCGATCGCGATCGCCATCGCAAGGGCCCTGGCGGCCCTCGACCCGGAGTCCGGCAAAGCGATCAGCTCGTTCGACTATCACCTGCTTTCCGGTGACTGGAGGAGGACCGAGCCCAAGAAGCCGAACAGGAGGTCAGCTAGGCGGTTCAAACAGAAGTCCTACCGGTGACCCAGAAACCGTTTTTCGGAAAGGGAGTGTTCCGATGCTCGGATGAAGGTCGACCTCCTGATAGCCGAGGCAGCGATCGAGCTGATACCTCCTGAGTTGTGGAGGGAACCTGACGTCGTCGCGTACTGCGCTAAGAGGCGCAAGGAAGCCAGGTGGACGCTCCTGGACTCCTCCTATCATCACAGAGCTATGACCAAACTTGAGGACGAGAGGAAGCGGGGAAGGCCAGACATAGTCCACTTCACCCTCCTTGAGGCGCTGGGATCGCCGCTGAACCTGGCCGGCCTCCTCAGGGTACACGTCCACACCAGAGACGGGTGGTGGATACGGGTCAACCCGTCCACGAGGCTTCCGAGGGTCTACGAGAGGTTCAAGGGCCTCATCGAGCACCTCTACAGGCATGAGAGGTTGACGTCCGAAGACGGAACGGTGCTGCTGGAGATGGAGCGCGTCGGCCTGAAGGAACTGTTGGGCCGATTGGGTCCGGGGCGCAGAGTTCTGTTGCACGAGTCAGGGTCTGACATGGACGAGTCGATGGTCGGCCGCCTCGGTGTTGCGGGAAGTCTGACACTCGTCGTCGGGGGCTTCCCACACGGTGACTTCAGTTCTCACGTCTTCGAAATGGTCGACGAGCGGGTGAGGGTGTCCGACTACAGGTTAGACGCGTGGGTCGCGGTCTCGAGAGCCCTATGCCTCTTTGAGAGGACAGCTCTGAGACCCTGAGCGGAGGTCACCTCATCCGTACCGGAACGATACTCCGTGACCTCTCCTCTCGTGACCGAAGTACACAACCTTCTCCGGACCTATGACGCCGCAGGTTCCGCAAGCGACGCACGCCACGTAGTCGAACCTCAGTCTGGCTCTAGCTATGTCGTCGAGCGTCTCCTTCAGCGCCCTCTGCTGGGCTTCACGTCCGGTGAGGCCTTGGGACTTCGCCCGTTCTAAGTTGAAGGAGTAGAGGTCTCTGTACGAAGCGAAGACCCCCTTGTCCAGTAGCAGAGTGTAGCAGTTGACCGGGCATGCCGGGACCCACTGCTTGAGGCTGAACTTCGATGCAGCATCTGTATCGACCACGATGTGACTGTAGTTGTGATCCTCGTCGTACTGCAGGATCCCGGTCAGCTCCTGAACCCTTTTGATGGAGTCACGGACGTTGATCTCCCGCCCGGAACTGGGCACGTTATCAACGCTCACACCGCCCGCTCCCAGCAGTAGCTTCGGGCCAAGCCCGTAACCGATGCGGCCTTCGCTGATCGCGGAGTTGGTCGCAGACCTCCTGATGTCCCTGTAGATGGGCTTGAGTAACTCCTGATAGGGTGAGAGCGCTTCATCGTCGAACCTGTCAGCCGAGATGCACCTCAGTGCGACCTCCGCCGCCATTATGCCCGTCGCGATCGCCCTCCTCATGCCGTCGATGAGGCCACCGATCTTGACGAAGGCTCCCAGCGCGTCACCGGTCACCAGATAGCCAGACCTGTAGGGCCTCTTGAGGAAGGTCTTGTATCCTTTCGGTATGTTGTGGGCCGAGTATTCAACGAGTTCAGCCCCCTCCAGATACTGCGAGACTGCCGGATGACCCTCGA
Source organism: Candidatus Calditenuaceae archaeon (assembly GCA_025058225.1). Lineage (GTDB taxonomy): Archaea > Thermoproteota > Nitrososphaeria_A > Caldarchaeales > Calditenuaceae > Calditenuis. The sequence continues at coordinate 18,668 of JANXEE010000003.1, forward strand.
ACTCCTCGAGTAAGTCCATGGGCTTACCGACGTTAATCGGGTCTTCGGACGCACGCCTCAGGAAGGAGTCGAGGGACGCGACGATGCCGACGCTCAGGGTGTCCCTGTTCGTGTAGATGAAGGCGCCGCCGCTGACGCCCCTCATGAAGGGCCCTATGTAGTAAACCGCCTTCCCCTCACCCGGTTTGACGCCGAACCTCTCCTCGATCAACTCGGGCTTGAGCTTGAAGACGTGCTTCACGCCGTGATAGACCTGGTACGGCTCGAGCTTCGATCTCAGCCCAGCCTCGGTCACCAAGTTCGAAGTTACACCGCACGCGTCTATCACGAGCTTCGCCCTGAGCTCCTCATCGCTGGTTCTGACACCGACCACCCTCCCGTCCTCGAAGAGCAGGTGCTCGACGGTGGTGCAGGTGCTCACAACCCCTCCAGCCTCCTGGACCCTAGTCGTCATCCAGCGGTCCATCCTCGCCCTGAGGACGGAGTACGCCCTACCGCCGGTCTCCTTGAAGCCCGTGACACCGAGTTTGGTCAGGAGGGAACGCTCGTCCAGTCTCCTGAACTTGTAGGAGACTCTGTCTGCGTCGCGCGTCGGCGCTGATACGAAAACGACCTCATGGGAGACGATACGCCTCTCGACCGGCCCGTTCTCCACGAAGTCGGGGAAGACGTCGAGGACCGTGTACCCGGGTATGTAGTCGAGGTAGAGCACGCCCCCGGAGACGTTCTTGCTTCCGGCCAGGGGGCCGCGTTCGATCAGGGCCACCTCGACGCCGCTCTGGACGAGCTTCATCGCGGCAGCGCAGCCCGCGGGGCCCGCTCCGACCACTATGACGTCGAAGTCATAGCCCATTCTCAGATCGACCTCAGCTCGTCTATCAGTCTGGGGAGGACATCGTAGAGATCGCCGACGACGCAGTAGTGCGCGATCTGGAATATCGGGGCCCCGGGGTCTATGTTGACCGCGACGATCTTCTTGGACCTCTGCATCCCGACCCTGTGCTGGAGCGCGCCGCTGATCCCCAACGCGATGTAGACGTCGGGCGCGATGGTCTTTCCCGTCTGTCCGACCTGGCGGTCCTTCGTTATCAGACCCTCTAGCTCCTTCAACTGCGCGTAGATCAGGGCCCTGCTCGAGCCGATCTCGACCTTGACTCCGAACTTCTCCTCCACCACCCTCTTCAGCTCCTCGGCCATTCTGTATGCCTCCCTCGGGTCTCTGGGTCTTCCAGACGCGTCCCTCAATATGCCGAGCCCGAGGCTGATGACCACGTTCGCCTCTTCCAGCATGACGTCGCTCTTGGGAAGTTTCCGCGTCTCCAGGATCTCGACCTGAAAGTCGTCGTCGTTGAACCTGGGCTCCCACCTCACGACATCGCCGCTCCTGCGCTCGTCCCTCGGAAGAGGTGTGAAGTTGCCCGGTCTGACGCTGCTTATCTGGGGCCTGTGCTTCGGGGTGAAGATCTTCGCGATCCTCGTCGCGAAGTCGGGTCTCACTTGGGCGATGCAGTCCTTGTAGATGTACCTCCCCGTGGGCAGGTTCATCACGAAGTCCTCGACGATGAGGTCGATCACGTCCGCGGCAAGTCCGGTCTTCGTCCTGTAGGCGACCCTAGGACCCAGGTCCTTGCCGATCTCGCTGGTTACGAACAGCAGCGCCCACGGCTTGAGCTCAAGGATCATCTCCGAGAGGACGGTGGTGTACGGCAGCACTTGGTAATCCTTGAGACGCTGGTCGTCGCAGTAGATCACCTTATCGGCACCGTAGTAGATCGGCTCCATCAGCAGGTCATCGAGGTTGTAACCCATCAGCACGCCCACTACCTTCATCCCGACCTTCTCTGCGACCTTCCTCGCGCCCGCGATGACCTCGGTGGTTGCCCTGGTCAGCTTACCTTCCTCGTGCTCGCAGTAAACCCATACGTCCCTGTAGCCCTCCACCCTGACCTCAATGCTTTGCAGCTGCGAGGACACCGCCGAAAACCTCCGATATCAGGTCCTTCAGGTCAAACGTCTTGACGAGGCCCTTGGACTCAAGTTCCCTGATCAGCTCCTCGGGGAGGCCCTCGACCTTTTGGAACCTCTCGAAGGGGCCGTAGGTCTTGCCGTTAAAATCGAACTTCTCGACCTTGCTAGTGAAGACCTTCGTCGTTCCGAGGAACTTCTGGACCGGAACGCCTCCGATGTCAATGCCCGGACCGACGATCGTCGGAGAACCGGCCAGCCCTATCAGCGACGGATCGGCTTCTATCGCGTCTGCGTTCCACACCACGACCTCGCGGGACTTGCTCCTGTAGGAGAAGGCCCTTGCCCTCTTCCTCCTGGATACGGGCGGAACCTCTGGTCGATAATCTGGTAGTATCGTGATGAGGCAGGGAAGGCTGCACCTGATCTTCTGGTAATAGGAGCCCGTCTTCCGCTCAGCGATCAGAGTTCCCGTCTCCGCGTCGACCTCGAACCAGGAGACGTGAGTTATGTCGGGTATTCTTCTGCCCAATAGGTCCGATAGGGCCTCGGCGGTTTGAGGGCCTGTGCTACCGGTCTCACCGTCGGAGGTCTTCAGCCCTGCAACGATCAGGAACCTCTCCAGCTCGACCCTTACCCTCTTCAACGCCTCCACCACCTCCTCCCTCGACGACCTGCCTCCGGCGTAGCGCTGAACCGCGCCTTCAGGTGCCCCAGGCTTGTCCGTGTACAGCAAATTGGGTATTAGGTTGAGCTCGTAGAGCTCCCTCGCCCTCTGCAGGACCCTCTCCGGAAGCTCACCGGACTCGACCATGGAGATCAGCTCGTCGACCGCGCCTCTGTTCACGTCGAGGACCTTCTTGACCCCGAGAGCCAGCGCGTAGGCTGTGGCCCAGGTGTCTGCACCGGCCATCCTCCGGTCGCTCAAGATGTAACCCTCGTCTATGCCTTCGATGGGCTGTAAGTAGAGATCGTTGAAGAGGGGTTTCACCTTGAAGTCTGGTCCCATGCTGACGGCCACGAGCTTGCCGCCGTTGAACCTCTTCGCGTAGTCTGCCGCCTGCAGCGCCTTGAAGTCAAGCGGGTTTATGACCAAGTCCATCTCCTCCCTCCGCAGCACGCCCCCCACCGTGATGACCCGCGTCGTCCTGGCGGGCACAGCCTTCGTCAGCAACAGCACGATCAAGATCTCTCGAAGCCTTCTAGGTGATGCTCTTAATATATACCCTCCCAAGAACTTCAAAAAGTTATTCGGCTGACTGAAGTGTCAACGACGCGCACCCTCATCCGATCAGCGAGTTCAGCCTCCTGAGGGCCTCCATCCTCCCCGGATCGCCGAGCCTAGCCGACAGTACCGCCTCCCTGAGAAGCTCCGCGTTCTTCAGCATCGCACGCCTGTCCACCATGTAAGGCCTGCCGCTCTTGGTGCCGTGAGCGTAAGCGAACTTGACCGGGTCCCTCCACGAGACCTTCGTGCCGTAGATCAGCGAAGCCACGTAAACGAGCCCCCTGATCGTCGCCGGCCCAACCCCCTTCACCGTTAACAGCTCCTCAAAGCTCTCGACGTTCCTCGCCCTCCTGATGGTCTCCTCGTCCATCGACCTGGGAGGCAGCAAATGCTGCGGGAGCTCCGCTCCCCCGACCTCAGCAGCCTCCCTGTCTAAGAGTCTCTGCCCCCGCAGCAAAGCCTTAGCCTGCGCGAGGTCCTCGTTCAGCCTGCTCGCAGGGGTGTCCCTCAGTAGCTCTACGATCGTCTCCCTCGTCCCCTTGGAATCGGTGCTGGTCATATCAAGCACCACCTCCTCCTGCCTCTCCGCGAAAATGGATGAGTGAGGCCTCTCGACCGTCGCTCCCCGGTCGCTGGACCAGTGGTATCGCCTCGCTACCCGCTCCTGAACGTTCATGCCTTGATTCACGACCGTCCAGCTACCCTCCTCCGAGATCACCATCGCGTGGAAATAGACGCTGTACGAGTCCTGAAGTGCGGAGTCGTCCACGCTGCAAGTCAACTTCGAGACCCTCTCGAGCTCGTCCCTGTCCCTGATCGAGAGGTCGCGCCCAATCCGCACGAGCTCATACGTGACCCACCTCATCTCCTCCCCCTTTCCACCGACTACCCTCACGGGAATGTCAGTCTCCCACAACCCCTCCTTCAGGGCCTTGAGGGTGATCGTGGTCTGGCCGCTGGTGTCCCACTCGAAACCCAGAGCGCAGGCCAGAGCAGTGAGCCACGTCGGGTCAGCAAACCGCCTCACGGTCTCCTCAGGTCCGCACGCCTCCACCAGAGCCCTCGTTATCTCCCTTCCCAGCTCCACCATCTCTCTGTAGTGCGGTACCGTCCCCGACACGAGCCAGAGCTTGGCCGTGCCTACCCTCTTCACCGGTTTTAGTGCTGCTGGTCCAGATTTAGGATTTACTGGAGACCTGCAATTTCGGCTTTGGAGAGAAGAGGCCAACACCTGAAACGTTCAAATTCTGTAGTTCAGGAATGGCCTCATGGCCGGCGAGAGGGGGACACGTGTCGCTGCTGTTGAGCTGGACTCACTGGAGGACCTCCTGAGGTTGGCTTCCTTGTTGCCGGTGCCATTCGTCAACTACTCGGTTGAGGAAGGTGTGGTCTTCCTTCCGCTAGGAGGTATTGGGAGGGCGGGGACGATCTACTACGCAAGACTGGGAGAGGCTCTGAAGTCGAGGTTCGCCCACGTGAACAGGCTGAAGGGTGAAGTCACCTTCGGTGACGAGGCGTCTTTGGAACCTAACGTCGTGAACGTCGAGATCATTCGCGTGAGGTCCCACAACATTCAGTTCCTTCAATCAAAATAGGCCGCGCCTGCTGAACTTCCTCCTCTGTGCGTACTGGTCGAGATACTTGTAAACGACGCTGTGAGGAGAACCCTGGACCAGCATCATCACAGCCCTTCTCGCGGCCTCGACGTCTTCCGGGTGGCCGATGATCGAGACCCTGTCACCTAGGATCGCCATGTCGACGTGCGTCGTCTCCTCGATTATCCTCTTGGTCTTCCCTTCAGTACCGATGATCCTTCCCATCACCCTCCTCAGGTCCCTGAAGTCCTTTCCGATGAACTCGGAGACGTCCACAACCAAAAGGGCCGTGTTGTCGCTGAAGAGCTTCATAGCCGACTCGGGTCTGAAACCGTTGCCGATCGCGTTGACGATGTCCCTGGCCTTGAAGAGCGCCACTGGGTCTCCACCTTCAGCGGGCGACCTCATCAGCCTTATCTCGACACGGCCGCTGGAGCCGTCCACGTCCATTCTCACCCCGAGGCGCTCCTCGATCTCGCGCTTCGTGGAGCCGTTGGGCCCCAGGAGCTTCGCAACCCTCTCGGGGGGAAGGTTGACGTAGAAGACCTGCTGGTGTCCGGACATGGCACCCCAATACGATAGGCCCCACCAGCTATTCAAGTAATTAATCCCTTTACCGCAGGAGGGATATGAAAAGGAAAATTAACGCTCCGACTCATCACGAACAGGCGGTCGGTGTTGGTCGTGCTGCTCGAGGGCTTCATGCTTAGGGCCTACGTCGCGGGACTGTTGGTGGCTACACTCCTCCCTCTGGTCGGGAACTTCATAGTGCCGAAGAGGCTCTCGATGATCAGCGACACGGCCGCACATGTGACTTTCGGTGCGGTGGCCCTCGCGACGCTACTCAACCTCGCGACTCAAGACCTGCTGCTCTACGGCGTGACCGCGCTCTCGGTCATCGGAGCGCTCTGGATGATAAGGGCCCTGGGCTATTCCGGAGATATGGCGGCTGTCATCTTCCTCGCGCTCGGTGCGGCCACGGCATCTGTCGCCCTAAGCCTCGGATCGAGGCTGAACCTGACTGGGATCCTCTTCGGGTCCATACTACTGGTGGGATGGGAGGAGGTCGTCTCGGCAGCCGTCGTCCTAGCCTTGATCGCGTTCACCGTTGCTGTGCGTTACAGGGTAATATTGCTGTACGTCCTGAGCGGAGAACTGGCTCGACTGAGAGGTTACAGGCCTGAACTGATCGAACTGCTCTTGGCGTTGCTCACCTCAATGGCGATCGTCAGCTCCATCAAGCTGCTCGGCGTCCTCATGGTGACCGCTCTCACGGTAATTCCCGTTGCATCCGCGTCCAACCTGGCCACATCTATGAAGAGGTCGATGGCTCTGTCCATAGCGATCGCACAGACCTCTGTCTTCTCTGGTGTGACGCTCTCCTACTTCGTGGGATTCCCCCCGGGAGCCATGACGGTTCTCACGGCGCTGGTCATGCTGCTGGTGACCTCCATTCTCTCGAGGACAGGGGTGAGGTTCTGAGGTGGTTCATCGATGGGTCGAGGGTTGCTCCTGCTCGCGGTGCTCGCTGCTCTGACGCTCCTCACAGAGGTTCAACCGTCATCCGCAGAGCCGTCGCTGACCGTCGCAGTCAGGAACGCCGAGCACGTCGTTAACGAGTTGAGGATCGTCATCGACGGCCCCTCGGGCAGGCTGACCTACGAGGGAAGGACGTCTGTTACGCTTACCGGTGCGCTGAGGGGTTCTTACACCGTCTCCGTCTACTGGAGGAAGCACCTCGTGGCCGTGAGATCGGTCGCGGTTAACGTGGAGAACGTCGTCGAAACGATAGAGCTACCGTTCTTCAACTTCGCGATGCGGGTAGTCGACCTGAACGGTGCTGATCTGCCAGGGCCGTTCGTGGTGAGGGTCGAGCCCGATGACGCCTACGGTGAGCTTCGAGTCGTCGGAAGCTCATTGGTCCTGGTCAACGCCGTCAGGACGCTCTTCTACACGGTCACCGTCAATTGGGAGAGTCCGGTCTATCACAGAACAGCTCAGGGCGTCGCAGCAGGCTACGGCTCTGACCTCATGAGTAGGGGGACGATCACGTTACCGGTCGGTGACGTGAGGGTCGCGGTAGTCGATCACAAAGGTAGGGGCCTCGGAGGAGCGGTCTTGGCCACGGCCAACGTCAGGATGACGACCGGGGACGACGGCGTGGCGATCCTGAGACGCGTCCCTCTCGCAGGGGGCGAAGGGGGCATCAGCCTTCCTGTGACCGTGACCTATGAGGGATTTGAGGTCGCCAATCAGGTCCTGAGAGTATCCAGGGAAGTCAGGTCCTTCACGCTGACAGCCTCGGTCTATGACCTCAACGTCGCGGTTCTGGGGTCCGCCGGTCAACCGCTGAGGGGTGCCAGGGCCTCGCTGCTCAGGGAGGGAGTCGAGGTGGGTCTCGCGTTCGCGGATCAGGGAGGGCAGGCCCAGTTGAACAGGGTGATCCCGGTCAAGCATTTCCTGAGGGTCGAGTACAAGGGATTATCAGAAGTGGTTGAAATTCCCCCTGAAGCCATAAGGAAGGGGGTAGTTGAGGTGCGTCTGCCGGTCTACATCGAACTCGGCGGAGTGCCGCTCTCGTTCGAGGGATTGGTCGCTCTGGCTTTCGTGCTCGTGACGACCGTCCTCGGAACGACGCTCGCGATCGCGTTCTACCTGCGCAGGAGGACCAGAAAACTGCAGATAAGGGGGCCGATCTTCGCGGTCAGTACCACTGCCTCGGGTAGCGCCAGTCGGACCCATGAGACCTCCTTCCCACCCTGAAGACCTCCGGCATCATGCGTTTGTGCTGACTCGACCTGACCATCCGCTCCACCCTCAACACCAATGAGGGGCTCACCCCGAGCTCTTCAGCGACGGTCTGAGGGGACAACCACTCGTCGAAACGCAGATAGAGGATGCTGTCGAGGAGCTCGTAGCTCATCCCTATCTCCTCGGCCGCTAGGTGATCTCTCCACAGCCTAGGAGAGGGCGGTTTGTCGAGAACTTCCTGGGGAATTCCCAGATGCCTGCCCAGCTGCTTGACCTGTGTCTTGTAGAGGTCGGCTATCGGCATCACGTCCACGCCAGCGTCGCCGTACTTCGTGAAGTAACCGATCGTGAGCTCGGACTTGTCGCTGGTCCCGATGACGAGGCTGTCGGTGTTCGCCGCCAGAGCGTGCAGCATGATCATCCTCACCCTCGCTGTGATGTTCCCCTTCACCACCTTGTCCGTCACTGTCAGACTGGACGACAACTCCTCGACGATCGGATCTATGTCTATGACCCTGTAATTCGCCTCAGGAATTGAGAGCTCCTCGACGACCTTCAGGGCGTCCCGCAGGTCCTCCTTCGGTGTTACGGACGTGGGCAGTATCAGGCACCGCACCCTCTCGGGTCCCAGAGCCCTCACGGTGATGTAGGAGGTCACCGTAGAGTCGAGACCGCCGCTCAGCCCTATGACGCCACCTGTTCTACCGGCGTAATCGAGGACGTACTGCCTGAGACGTTTGGAGAGGTACTCCGCGACGAACTCCGGGTCGATCTCCAGCTCCCTTATCGGGATCTCCCGCAAGACCTGCCAACACCCGGGGACCCACATTAAAAATCTAACGAATCTACGGTGACGCTGGGGATGTTCAGGGAGGAGAGGACGGTTCCAAAGGCGATGGCCTCTCAGCACCCGGATCACGTATCAGCACCGCCGTGGTCCACTGACCCGTTCATCTCAGGTGAGGACGAGGTCACCGAGGTGTACTGGGCTTACGCCGAGTATGGAACTGATGAGGTGATGTGGGACGCGGAGGGCAAAGACATCGACCCCAACGTCGTGAGGAAGCTACTGACCTCCTACCCGGACTTCTTCAGGACCAACAGGCTCGGCAGGGACGTTTATCTGACGTTCAGGCTCCCCAACCCGTCGATCGAGGTCGTGGAGCGGAAAGTTTTCCTAGAGACGCTGCAGTCGATACCGAGGCACAACGACGTCGTAAAGGCCTTCTACGCCGACTCCGGTGCGCCGGCGGTCTTCGAGGTCATACTGCCCTTCACGACGAGCCACACGGAGCTGGTTAGGGTGAGCGAGAGTTACAGGAAGGCCGTTGCCGCCCCGCTTCAAGAGAGAATCGACTTTCAGGGGACTAGGCTCGCGGACTGGATCGGAAACATCGAGCCCGAGTCGATCGAAGTGATACCCCTGGTCGAGGACATTGGTACCGTCACGAATTTAGAGCGGCTACTGGTCAGATACGTCGAGCTCGTCGGTCCCCGATACATGAGGGTGTTTCTCGCCAGGTCAGACCCCGCCATGAACTACGGCTTCGTGGTCGCGGTCCTCTTAGCGAAGTACGGCCTCTGGGCCTGCAGGAGGGCCTCAGATCAGCTCGGCATCCCGATCTTTCCGATCATCGGGGCAGGTTCGTTGCCGTTCAGAGGTCACAACTCTCCTGACAACGTCGAGGACTTCGCCGAGGAGTACAGGGGCGTCTACACGGTGACCGTCCAGTCGGCCTTCAGGTACGACTACCCCATCGAGCGAACTCGATCCGCTATTGAGAAGCTCAGGACTTTACTGCCATCGGGAGAGGCCAGAGAGGTGGACAGGGACCTGTTGCTGAAGATCGCTGCGAAGCTCGTTCCGGCGTTCCAGTCCAGCGTCGAGTCGGCCGCCCACACCATCAACTTCATCGCTTCCCAATTACCTCCTCGAAGGGCCAGAAGACAACACGTGGGCCTCTTCGGATACAGCAGGACCGTCGGCTCGATAAAGCTACCGAGGGCCATCCCCTTCACTGCGTCCCTCTACTCGATCGGCATGCCACCGGAGCTGGTGGGATTGAGGGCCATCAGTTCGCTCAGTGAAGAGGAGTTCGACTTCGTTCTCGAGACGCACCTGAAACTAAAACACGACCTCGAGGCGGTCGCAAGGAGAGTATCTTGGGAGTGCATCTCCCTCCTCAGCGAGAACAGCGAAGCGGCTAGGAGAGTCTTCGGACCGGACTTCGTCGATCGATTCGTGCCGAATTACCTCGAGGACCTGAAAGTCGTTGAGGAGCAGCTGGGTATCAAATGCGGTCCCAGGACCATTTCAGACAGGATGTACCTCAACTCCGTTGAGAACGTCGTGATCTCTCTACTCACGGGTCACGACCCAGTTCAGGAGCTCGTGAGGGCTGCGTCACTGAGACGCTCTCTGGGCTAGAGGAGGTTTTCGAGTCGGACTGGATCGACAAACCCTAAAGCCCACCGTCCGACGGGCGGGTGGAGGTCTAACATGTCCGATGTGAGGCGGGTGGTCGCTCGAGTGGAGATGAGCAGCAGAGCAGTCGGCGAGGCCCTACGGGAGACGCTGGCGTCTTTCGGCAACATCGTCACCGGTATCTTCGTCGGCCGTGAAGTCAACGGCCTCAGGGAGGTCTACGTCGAGTTGGAGTGCGGTGAGGTAGCGTTAGGAATTGTCGTCGAGAAGCTCAAGGGCATGGAGGGCGTACGCTCGCTAAAGGTGAGGGACGTGGGTGCGCTGGTGGACTTCACCTCGCCGTGGAGGAAGGCCTTCTAACCTGTCACGAGGTCTTTCTCCTGAGCCACCCCATAACAGCATCGATTGGGTTGATTGACGGAGGGTTGGTGGATATTTTGGGGCCGGAGAGGGCTATCGGGTTGTAAACCATCCCAACTCTCGAGGTCGAGGAGAGCTCGAAGTCTGGTGTCATCTCGAGGGCATAGAAGGGACAGGCATCGACGCAGAAGCCGCAGAAGACGCATCGACCGTAGTCGACCATCGGGAAGTAGGACTTCTTGTTGACCGGAATGTTCATGGCCCTCTTCTCTAGCCTCAAGAACACCGTCAAACCGTCCTTCGCAAGCTCATAGGTCACCCGGTCTGGGGACTCGTCCTTCGCGATCCTCACTTGATAGCCCTCAGAGATCATGACCCTGAACGAGTCCTCTAGGTAGTTCGTTACGAGGAGGTCCAAGCCGTTAGCCCAGACCGCGTCCGAGTTGAGCCGAATCACGTAACCGGCATCGGTCTTGGTGACGTTCTTGAGCGTCGCGAGGACAGGCGTCACCGGGTGCGAAAATCCTCCCCTGTACTCATCCGTTAGGTACCTGTTAAAGCCCTCTATCAGCAGGTCGACGGCCCTCGTGGCCGGCGATCCCCTCTTGCCCAGTTCCGAGTAGACGTGCTCAGGCATCTCGAGCACGGCGTCGTAGGCGTAGACCATCGTTATGGCCTCGGCGATGTTCTGGCACGCGATGTCGCAGAGGCTGCACCCGGTGCACTTCTCCAGCCTCAGCAGGTGCCTCCCCTTGGACCCCGGATATGCTATTCCCGCCTTCGGGTCGTATCTGTAGTTCTCCTGAAGGGCACTTGGAACCCGCTCGTAGGGATACTTGTACGTGTAGGGTTTCGCGAAGACGTGTTTGGCCGCCGACCAGAGGGGTCCTAGCACCTCCTTCAGGGACACCATTCGGCGTTCTATGCCAATTGCTGATAATAAATTGAACTCAGTTAGTCCGCAACCGGTTCTCGGGTTCGACTCCACCGATTGGTCACGTATTTATAATGCTCTCAACCGCATGCGGCGTATGAAGTTCGAGGGAGCCTTTGAGGTGAACGCCCCTCCCGAGCAAGTCTTCAGGGTTGCAAGGGATCCGATGCAGTTCAGCAAGGCCATTCCGGATGTGAAGAAGGTGACCGTTCAGGACAAGGACCGGTTCAACGTGGAGTTCGTGATCTCGTTGGGGCCGATCAGGGGTAACATGAAGGTCGACTTCAAGTATGAGGAGTCGATCCCCAACAGCAGAGTTCTGGTCGCAGGAAAGGGCAGCGGCCTTCAGTCCACGGTCAACCTGAGGATCGATGCGAACATAGAACCGCTCGATGCCGGTTCGCGGGTCAAGTGGACCGCAGACTTAACTGTCGGCGGGCTCATCGCCAGTGTCGGCGGCAGGCTGATTGAGAGCGTCACAAAGGACAAGGTCACCGAGATCATAAACAACCTGAAGAAACTGGTCGAGAAGGGATCGAAGTGACCGATGTCGGTGAGGTGCACTTCATCCAGTTATGCTGTGGTACCACCTTAATATGTACTCGGGGAGCTTAAGTCCCCTCTCCTGCAGCCTCTCGACCACGAAGATCGGTACCGGGCTTGTGGCGAACGCCGCCTTGATGTAGAAGTCGTTCGGTGCCCCGGGCTCGACTTCAGTCTCGATTCTGAAGGTGTAATCCGAAAGGGACTCGAGCGTTGTGTTGCCCTTTCCGACCACCGACAGAACTGTGCCGCCCAGCTTCTTGAAGTTCCTGGTCCAGGACACCACGACCTCCGTCTCACCGCTGTAGGAGATCACCAACAGCAGATCACCTGCCCTCGGTGGCGGCGTACTGGACTCTCCAGCCACGTACACCTGGTCACCGATGGCCCTTTTGACGTGACCGAGCCTCACGGCGATCATCCTACCCACCTCTCTGCCGCTACCGAGACCTGCGAAGAAGCAGAGGTTCCTCCTCTCCAGCAGCTCGACCATCGTCCTCATGAAGTCGCTTCCAACGAAGGTCTCAACGACGCTGTTGGTCTCGTTCATCAACCTCTGCACCCGGTCTCTGATCTCGGAAGGCCTGCCTGTGTACATGGACTCCGCGATGGCTTGAAGCACCAGACTCGAACCCAGTATGAAGACGTCCTCCAAAATTCCGACCGACTTGAACGTCGAGGTATCGATCGCGTCTTCGTCGATTTCGCGGCCCTTGACCGTCATGCACGTCCCGAACTCGCGCCCCAATCTTCCGAGCGGGGAGTTCGGGTCGCTCGTGACCACGTCGATGCTGAAGTCCCTCTTTCGTCCTGTCCGCGTTATGTAGAGTGCCAGCTTCTGCGCGTCGACCAGCGGCACCAGCGACCTGCCGCTACCCGAGAGGATCAGCAACGAGAGTTGGCCGTAGCGGTCCCTGAGGATCGGAGCAGCGACGTCCACGTCTCTATCAGGGAAGCCGACGTCACCTCTGTCGAACACGACCTTCCCTCCCCTCATCTTCGCGATCTCGGAGCAGACGATGCTGAGGGCGCCCTTGCTCCTGCCCTCACCGTTCAGCACTATTACGCCGGCGGCCTTAAGGGATGAGTAGAGAGAGGCGGCCTCGTCCCAGCTGACTTCCGCCACGTTCTCAAATACCTGGTTCAGGTAGCCGAATGAGCTTTTAGGGATCAGCATCTCTCAGGCCTACCCGTTTCGACCATCATTTAAGGTTGGGAAAACCCAGCCGTCCGATGGTGTGCTCTGCGGGTCGTTTCGATCGTCCGATGTGATGCTCGTGGTCGTCGGGGTCTAGCTTATATAATGAGTGACCTCTTGGTTGGCGGATATGGCTTTCCAGTATCCTTTCCCCGGTGCGACGACCCTCGGCATAAGGTGCAGGGACGGTGTGGTGTTAGCCTCCGAGAAGCGCCTGACGTACGGTTACTTCGTCGTGTCGAAGAACGTGAGGAAGGTCTTCCAGGTGACCCCGAAGGTCGGAGCTGCGTGTGCCGGCCTGGTGTCCGACATGCAGAACTTGATCCGGGACTTGAAGTTCCTGGTGAACTTGTACGTCTTGGAGGAGAGGAGACAACCCTCGGTGAACTCGATCGCAAAGGTGATGTCCAACCTGCTCTTCGGGAACAGGTACTTCCCCTACCTCACCGAGGCGATCGTCGGCGGTTTCGACGACAGAGGGGCGCACGTGATCGTATTGGATGCTATGGGCTCGATGATAGAGGACGACTACGCAGTCGTGGGCTCAGGTGCTGAGATCGCGGTCGGCGTGTTGGAGGGCGAATACAGGGCCGATCTGGGCCCCAAGGAGATCTACGAGCTGGCGCTGAAGGCGCTGAAGGCATCGATGGCCCGTGACAGCGGCAGCGGCAACGGCATCGACGTCCTCCTCATCAACGACAGCGGCATCATTAAGGACGAGACAGTCCCTGTCAGTTGACACCGTCCCCGTCCACTTGTAAACAGCGTAACGTGGCTAAACTATATTTCTTGGTATAACAACGTTATGACGTATGACCCTGAACCTCGTGGCGGTCAGGGCCCTCCTGTCACTGTATGCCCAAAACGGGTTTTCAAGTAGTGTCAGAATATCAACGCCGGCGCTCGCTAAGACGCTCGGGACCTCCCAGCAGTCGGCTTCAAGAATTCTGATAAGGTTGGAGAAGGAGGGTCTGATCGAGAGGAGGTCCGTCGGCAGAGTCACCTACGTCAGGGTCACGGAGCTCGGACTGAACAGGCTGGTAGAACTATATACGGATCTCAGGGCCGTAATTGAAAGGCCTATGGACTTCGTCCTCGAGGGCAGGGTCTTCACCGGGTTCGGTGAGGGTGCGTTCTACGTCTCACTGCCCCAGTACAGGCAACAGTTAAGGGAGAAGTTGGGGTTCGATCCGTTTCCCGGGACGCTCAACGTCAGGTTGCTCTCGATCGACTCGATCAACAACAGGAGGCTCCTCAATAAAATATCAGACATCTACATCGTGGGTTTCAATAACGGCTCGCGGACATACGGAGGCCTGAAGGCGATTCACGGCACCTTCAACGAAGGGGAGCTATGCGCGATCCTCTTCATCGAGCGGACCCACTACAGCGAAGACGTCGTCGAGGTGGTCTCACCAGTTTACCTCCGAGGGCGCTTCGGTCTCAAGGACGGTGACAAGGTCCGGATCCGAGTCACGATACCCAAAGAGAAAGTCGAGCGCGAAGAGGTCGGCGACGAGCTGGTCAGCGTGAGACCGTGATGCTCTCCTGATCGAGCGGCTTAAATCGAGGAGCGAGCACCTGAAAGCGGAGGTTGCGTGGGCTTGGAGCTCGTGGAGGAATACGGAGAGGTCTTGAGCGGAAGGAAGGTGATCATAGACCTGTCTCCGGGACCTGGAGCAGTCGGGGTGATCCTGGCTAACGTTCTGCTCGAGCTGAAGGGCATCAAGAAGGTGAGATCGGTCTTCTCGCCGCACTTCCCCCAAGTCTGTCTCATAGACAGCGAGGGGCTCTCTAGCCTTCCCAAGGTTGATGTCTATCAGCACGCGAACTCCGTCAACACGGTCGTCGTGGTCAGGAACTTCGTCATCGACTCGACCGAGGCAGGAGAGTCGGTCTCGGAGAGACTGGTCAGGGACTTAGAGGTGACTCACGAAGACCTGCTGATCGTCGTCGGAAGCGGCAGACTGTCCGGGACCGGCGACGTCTACGTGGCCTCCACCGACCAGGCCCTCCTCAGGAGGGCTGTGGAGCTCGGAGCGAAGATGGCTCCAGCCATGGACGCGTTACCGGTCGACAAGCTCTCCTCCGCGTTGTTGCGGAGGTGCATAGTCGCGGGAGCGAAGGCGATGTTCGTCGCGGTCGACACCGAGGCCTTCATGCCCGACTTCAAAGCCACGAAGAAGCTGGTGCGGCTGCTCTCGCCGCTTCTAGACATTCAGATAGACAGCACTAAGCTCGATGAAGAAGCAGCGAAGCAGCAGAAGTTCATCCAACAGATGGAGAGGGCTGTCAGGGGAATGCTCGAACCGGGTGAGGAGGAGAAGAGACCTTCCTACATCGGATGATTCAGTCGACGATCTCGTAGACGTAGACGTAACCGTACGTGTTGGTGCTGTATGGAGGGCTTGAGGAGTAAACGAGCCTGTATCCCTCGATCTGTGAGGGGGTGTAGACGTAGTAGGTCTGGGTCCCCAGCGTGACTGGTTTGTACGGTATCATGAGCCCTAGCGTCGTCTCTCTCCAGAACTTGTCGGTCGCGGTCGTGGGAGACCCGCCTGATCCGAGTAAGCTGGCCTCATCGATCGACGGGTATCCGAGGTTCGCAGCCTCTTGGTTTGCTATCTTCAGCATCCAGTACCACTTTGACTCATCGCCGTAGAAGAGTAGCTGACCTCCCTGCTGTCCCCCCACGAACGGCGCGAACGTCACGAATATCACGACGTGGGTCGCACCCAGCTCCCTGAAGATCTGCTTACTCGCGTTCGGGGGCGAGAGGAAAGCACGGGCCGTCTTCGCGATCCTGACACTGTCTATGGTCGTGTTGTCGATGATGCTCGTCTTATTCCCTAACCTCGAGATCCAGTTGCCGTAGTCCCACCACGCAGCCACTACAGCGTCCTCGGGGAGGTTGTTCTTCATCCATTCGAGAGCCCTTACCCAGTCGTGGATCGGCTGCTTAACGGGCAGGCTACTCGTCAGCACCGTCGGTGGAACGTCCGCGAAGTCGATGCTCGAATACTGTGAAACCCCTCCCGCCTTAACGGGTACGTAATAGAGCGAGATGGCCAGCAGGATCACCAGCGGTACGGCCACAGCGGCCCTGCTCTCCAGCACCGACCTCCTCCTGACCCTCGGCGCAGGCAACGTCAAGGTCCTGAAGCTTCCCTCTACGACGTAAGAGAGTGTGGTGCCGGCCAGCACCGCGATGACGGGCGATGTGGGCAGCGCGAGTCTTACCATCGAAGATGCGAAGTACAAGGCCAGCAGGGCGTAGATCGCCAAGAATAGGGCCTCGTTCGTTCCCCGCCTGATCAGCAGGTAGATCGCGAACGGTGCCAAAAGAAGCGTCGGGCCGAAGTCAAAGAAGAGAGACCCCCAAGTCGCGAGCTGATTCTCGGCGACCGATTGTACGATCGGCAGCGTCCCCCTGAACTGCGGCAGCAGCACCGAGAAGAACTTCAGTCCGGGGACGTCGAGGGCTCCGAGGGCGACGACGGTGACCCCAATAACTGCCATGGCGAGAGCCACCCCCCTAGCTATCAGCAGCGACTTGACCTCGTCGAAGCGCTCCTTCGCAAACCAAACCACCACGAGATAGGGGATGATCAGCCACCCCGCGGCCATGCTGAGCTCCGTGAGGTATCCGATTCCCAATTTCGGGACGTTAACGGCTATCGCGGCGTAGATCGAGAAGGTTGCAAGGTAGGCCAGCAGGACGTTCCTATTGAGTCTGCCGAGCAGCGCTAACACCGCAGTGTAAAGGGGTATCATCGCTATGACCAGCCTATGGGCACCCCATGTGGCGGTGACGTAACCTATGAAGAGTCCCGAGACCACACCGAACAGAAGAGAGCCTCTGAGCGATCGCTTCTCGTTTATGGCCACGAGGTAGAAGAGGAACGCGGCATGCATCAGGGGTATCGAGAGGGCCTCATCGTCGAACCAGCCGTAGTGCGTTCTCGATATGTGAGCGGCACTGATCGAGAGGAACAGCACCGACGCGAGGGCTGGCCCCCTCCCGACGATGTACCTGGCGAAGAAGTAGACGACCACGACCGTCACCATTCCGTAGATCACCGGAAGCGCGGCCGCAAGTGCCAGCGGGTCCACGGAGACTCCGAGCGATGACAGCGTCAGGTAGACGAATGCCATGGTGAACGCGACGCCCGGGTAGAAGGTGGATCCGATGTTGAGTCCGGTGGGGTACCAGGATTGCATGTCGACCATCCCCCTGAACTCCCAGAAGCCGGCCCAGCCCCTTTCGATGATCATCGTCGCGACTCTGTAGTGCCACCATGGGTCGAACTCGCTCAGGAGCGGGCCCCACCTCGCCGGAAGTGACCTAACCATGAAGGCCGTTGCGACGGCTATCAGCAGAACAGCTGCCTCGATGGGCGCTAACCTCCCCCCGAGTCTCCTGTCGAGCATCCGGAAGGCGTCGGGGACCTTTCCGAAGAGCTCACGAGCTCCCGTCGACATCCTCCGATACGGCCGGCTCTCACCTAATAATCTCACGCTCGGGCACGGGAGCGTCGTCGCTGAGATTCATTTCGCGATTCCGAAGACGAACCCTATCAGCAACCCTATGAGGAAAAGGGGGTACGCCAGCAGGGGCCCCAAAAGGTTCCTTGCGAGGTCGACTATCGGCGAAATTGCTCCTAGGACCGTCTGAACGGGGGGCAGTCCGGCAAGGGTCAGGCCGAGCAACACCAAGATCACCAGCCCCACTGCGACCAGTAAAAGGCCCTTGATCACCCTAGCTATCCCGTAACCTACCAACAGCCCGACCATGAAGGTGAAACCCTGAACGACGTACTGCTGGGCTGTGGGGTCGAGCAAGTCCACCTCGCTGAGTCTTCGTTACCCTCACTGAAGATAAGTCTTTACGGGTAGCACGTCAAAGCCATCTCCACCTGCGATAAATCAGATAGAGGAGGGAGGCCTCTGTGTGCATCCGGTTCTCGGCCTGATCGTACATGACGGAGCGTGGGCCGTCGGCAACCTCGGCCTCGACCTCTTCACCCCTCTTGACGGGCATGCAATGCATGAACTTCGCATCGGGCTTTGCGTGTGACAGCAGCTCTCTGGTGACCCTGTAAAGTGGAAGGAAGGCCTTGAGTCTCTGCTCGCGCTCGGCTTCGAAACCCATCGAGACGAAGACGTCTGTGTACACGAAGTCAGCCCCCCTTACGGCCTCCTCAGGGTCGTCGGTGAGCGTCACCTCGGCGCCCGATTGCTGAGCTGCCTCCAGTGCTTTCTTAGTCTCCTCCTCCGGCACCCAGAACCCTCTCGGCGATGCGATTGCAAAGTCGACGCCTGTCAGGGCGCAGGCCTGCATGAGGGAGGTTGCGACGTTGTTACCGTCCCCGATGAACGCTACTTTGATCCCACTGAAGGTCTTCTTCACCTCGAAGACGGTCATCAGGTCCGCGAGGGCCTGGCAAGGATGGTGCCTGTCGGAGAGCGCGTTGATGACAGGTACACTCGAGTTCGCGGCCAGCGTCTCCAGAGTTGAGTGGCTATAAACCCTGCAGACAAGTCCATCGACGTACCTCGAGAGAACCCTCCCGACGTCACTCACCGGTTCGCCCCTGGCAAGCTGTAGCTCCGTCGAAGCGAGGTAGTCGTAACTTCCTCCGAGCCTGCGGATCGCTGATGTGAAGGAGACTCGCGTCCTCGTCGAGGGCTTCTCGAAGACCATAGCGATCGTTCTACCCCTGAGCCCGTCTGGAGGGTAACCGGCCGATTTGAAACGGACCGCCGTCCTCACGGCCTCGATGAATTCGGCTCGCGATAGGTCGAGGACCTCGAGGTAGTGTCTGCTCATCGCTGAGGACTTGATCTCCCGGAAAATAATAGGCTACCGGCTTCACTTCCATCTTCGTCACGGACTGGGTCTCTCCGCTTAAATCCGGTCACTTCGGTGCTGAGCAGGGTTGTCGTGTCAACTCAGGGTTCGCAGCGGCCTGAGGCCCTTGACGGTCAGGCTTCCGGACGCCTATCTCGACGCGCTGGAGGAGCTGGTGGACTCGGGTGTGTACGTGAGCGTCGCTGAGGCCGTGAGAATGGCGATAAGGGACCTCATCGCACGGGAGGGTTTCCTGATCAAGGGCGTCAAGAGATGAGCTCTGCTTTACTGATCGAGGAGGTCGAGGCTGCGCTCATCGAGATCTTGGAGAGGTTGAAGGAGGAGGGCTTCATCGCGGCGATCGCGCGGAGGTCATTGCCACCGGTGTACCCAAGGGCCATGCTACTGTTAAAGGAGGTCAGGATCGAGAGGAGGACCATCGGCGGCAGCGAGTTCTCCGTTACGCAGGAGTACGAGATAGTCATCGAGAGTTCACGGCCGGATCACGCGCTTCAGGTTGAGGAGGTTGTGCGCGCTGCCATCAGGACCATGGAGCTGCTCCTCACAGCGGGGCCGAGAACCGTCGGAGACCGCCCCTTCGATGTCTTCCCCTACGAGATGAGAAGGGTCGAGCTGCTGGAGAGCGGTAGGATGTCGACGCTCGCAGCGGTCCTCGTGAGGGCCCACGTCGGGTGGTAGATCCCACCCCTCCCCTGATCCCCAGCATTCTCATCAAGAGCAGAGAGAGCGCCATGACCGCGAGGCCGAGGGGCAGCAGGATCGGTGCCGCGACCCTGAAGTCCCGTCTCGACGCGACGAGCATCGTCACGCCTGCTGAATAAGCGACTCCGGCGATCGATACGGCTCTTCTGAAGACCGATGAACGCTCCTGATGTGCCAGCACCGCGACTAGGGCGAGGGCTAGGGCGCCCGAAGCCAAGAGAGCAAGTGATTCAGGTGACCTGCTCCTCAAGCGTATTTCGTACTCCTCCCAGTGTATGGGGAAATCTCCGACGAAGGGGACGTGGACCTCCCTCACCGCAGCCCTCCTGACGAACTCAGACTCGGGAGACGAGAGCGAGATTCCTCCCGTTATGAGGATCAGTGCAGCGAACGCGAGTCCCACCAACAGGACCGGTCTCATCTCACATACCTCCTCCGGCCACGGTTGACTGCGATTGCGCCCAGCAGATCGTTCAGC
Organism: Candidatus Calditenuaceae archaeon; assembly: GCA_025058225.1. Taxonomy (GTDB): domain Archaea; phylum Thermoproteota; class Nitrososphaeria_A; order Caldarchaeales; family Calditenuaceae; genus Calditenuis. The sequence continues at coordinate 38,719 of JANXEE010000003.1, forward strand.
AGCGTCACCAGACCACCGGTCAGCATGAGCTCATCCAGTCTGAGGTCGTTGAGTTCGAGGCCCAGTCGTGGCGCGACCAGACCGACTAACGCGCCGATCGCGACGGTCTTGAGGAACTTCCGCAGGGAGAAATCCTCGAACTTCCTGGACTTCAGATAGCCTGCGCCGGCGAATACGGCTCCGTAGAGCGCCCCCAGGAGGGCCGCGGAGAGGTTCAGCTCGACCTCATGCCCCAACCGTCATCCACCTCTTAGTCCTGGGGGATAATCTAACACAGCTGTTGCAGCATGGACACCTCAACGAGTCATCGACCGACCTGCAGCATCTGAGGGGAAGGGCCACGTCGCAGACCGCACACCAGGCGTAGCCCAATCTGTACCTAACCCTTCTGGAAACGCCGTCCATCGAAATGCAGAAGGACCTGCACCTCATCTCGCGCGAGACCTCCCGCTGGCCCTCCTGACCATCTCGCTGAGGGAGAGGCCACCGCCGAAGCTTCCCACGAGGGTAGCCTCGAGCGCCCTCCCTGCCCAGAGCAGAAGGACGAACGCGATCGCCATTATCAGAGCCAATAGCCCAAGCCAGTCGTCCAGTCCGATACTCACGGTCAGCCCCTTGCCTGTCCTTCTAACAGTGAGCCTGTCCTCCTTCCTCACCTCACTCACCCGTCAGGAGCACTTCGCCTCTGGACCTGAGGTCTTCAGCCAGCATCTCCAGCTCCTCCCTCACGACCCTCAGGTACGAAGCCACATCCTCCCTTCTGGGGGACCTCCACGCAAGGAACAGCAGGGCGGCGATCGTGCTCGATAGCTTCCTTATCCTCAGCGGCGGATCAGCCAATGGTGCCGACATTCCCGAGGCTTGGAGGACAGCGTCGATTAACGCGTCAGCCTCCTCAACGAAGGCCCTGAGGACCTCGTCGTAGGTCGCGTCGTCGGTGGGAAGACTTACCTTGACCTTCACCTCCTGAACCGAGCCGTACATTCACAAGAGAGGAGTTGTGGGTGGGAATTAGAATTCGCTATATTGACAGTTTGATTCCAAAATTCACTGAAGTCAAGTTTCAAAAAAACGCTACACAGTAAACCTAGCCGGGAACTAAACCGCTGTGGTGAGCAAAAGAGTAAGAGAAGTGTTAAGGGACGTGAGGGAGGGAGAGTTGGTAGTGGTGAAGTGGTGGGACGCCTGCACGTGGAGGGACGTACCCAACTCCGTTAAGAACCCGAAAAAGGTCGACAGCCCCATCTACTCAATTGGTGCGTTTGGGGGGATCGTGAAGGGCGAGAAGGTGGAGTACCTAAGGTTGATCGTTGAGAGGAAGCCCGATACCAGCGACATCACTTACATACCGCTTCAGCTGATCGAGGGGGTCGAGAGGGAGAGGTTCAGCGCCCCCAAGAAGCGCGTCAGGAACTACCTCGACAACCTGAGGTTCTACGGTGAACGCATTTGACTTCAAGACTTCAGAAGAGGTTCGGGGCAGTGGAGAGGAAGCTGAGGAGGCTGGCGAGATCGATCGAGAGGAGGTCGTCTGAGAGGGGTGTTCCATTAGACTGGAAGAGGCTCGAGATGGAGGTCTGGACGCTCGTGCAGGAGTCTTACTCGCTCTCTCAGGCGGCGAGGTCAGAGGGTGACCTGAGGACCTCTCAGGCGTGCGTCGGTGTAGCTCTCAGGGGGCTCGCGCTGCTGAGCAGGCTGAGGCGTGACCGGGAACTCGAGGAGATCAGGGCCCTCGTCGAACAGATCGAGGGCGAGCCCTCATGAGCCGTTCTTTGCCACGTGACCTCAGTAGGAGGCTCGATAACATCAGGAAACTCCGTAGGTCTAGAGCCGTCTCAGTCCCCGAGGACCCCGCGGACTTCGCGGTCAACTTCCTCTCATGGAGGCCTTTCCCGTATCAGATGGATCTTCTCACGGACTGCAGTCCGAGGATCTGCGTCTGCGCCGCGAGGCAGGTCGGAAAGTCCACGACCGTCGCTGTGAGGGCCCTTCACGCCTCCCTCACTAAGACCCGATCGAGGGTTCTGGTGGTCGCACCTACTTTACGGCAGAGCCTTCTGTTCCTCGAGAAGGTCGTGGACCTTCTCAGGAAGTCCGAGTCGGCCTCATACCTGCTGGCCAAGACTGACAGGACGTCCGTGAGGTTCCTCAACGGCAGTAGGATCGTCGCACTACCCTCGGGTCGTTTCGGACACACCATCAGAGGTTTCACGGCCGACGTGGTGATCGTCGACGAGGCGGCGTTCGTACCGGAGGAGGTCATCACGGAGGCGCTGATGCCGCAGGTCGCAACGACCAGTGGAAGCATCGTCCTGATAGGAACTCCGTGGGACAAGGGGCACGTCTTCTACAGGTGCTTCACCAGCAGCGGCTGGAGCGTTAAGAGATGGCCGGTTAGCGTCTGTCCGCTCATCCCGAGCAGCTTCGTCGAGGAACAGCGCAGGCTCATCGGCGAGGAGGCCTTCAGGAGGGAATACCTCGCAGAGTTCGTGGAGGATTCGAATTCCTTCTTCTCGGCTGAGCTGATCAGGAGGTGCGTGGCCGACTACGACCCCTCACCGGGGAGAGGTTCGGAGCTTGTCGCGGGGTACGATTGGGGTGGAAGGTCTGACCCGAACGCTTTGGTGGTCGTCGAGTGCGGTGACGGTCTTTTGAAGTTGGTGCACGCGGAGACCTGGATGAGCGACAGCTACGCGTACTCGGTCTCCAGGCTTACATCGCTCCAGAGGGAGATGGGGTTCAAGGTCGTCCTGGAGGAGATAGGTGCGGGAGTCCTGATCAGAGAGCAGCTGGAGGCTTCGGGAGTCGACGTGATCGGTGTCGGCCCCTCTGAGGTCGAGAGGACGATGCTCCTCCTGAGGGTGCTCATGGAATCAGGAAAGGTGATGATGTACCTCGACCACAGGCTCGTGGACTCGCTCAGGTCCGTGAAGTACGAGAAGACGAGGAGCGGAAAGGTCAGGTTCTTCCACGATCGCGGTGACCACGACGACCTTGCGAGGGCCCTTGCGCTCGCTGCCTGGGGGTCAACTCTGTCGCCCTCGAACGCCTCTGTCGCTCTCCTGGAACCATGAGGATCGAGCTGTCCGACCCGGTGATTCAGAGGGGTTTCGTCCACTTACCGAGGAGGGCCTTCAGACTCTCCCGATCTTTCGAGACCTCCGCTCCGAGGAGAAGGAGGGTGCTGGACGTTTATGACGCCTTCGGGCTCGGTCTGGGAACCAAGAAGTTCGTCGTCTACGACAAGCTGGTGGTCGACATCGACCCGGGAGACGTCGTTTACATCACCGGAGAGAGCGGTGGAGGGAAGTCGCTTCTACTGAAGGATCTCGCAGCAAAACTGGCCTCCATAAAGGATTTCAGGCCCGTCATCGGGTTGAAGGACATCAAGGTCCCGAGCAACGAGCTGTTAATAGAGGGCGTAGGCTCGGACACCAAGAGGGCGATCGAATCGCTGTCGGCCGTGGGGCTTGGGGAGGCCTTCGTCTTCCTGAGGAGGTTCGGTGAGTTGAGCGACGGTCAGAAGTTCAGGTACTTGATCGCGAAGGCCCTCGACCGCAGACCTAAGACACTCGTCGTGGACGAGTTCTGTTCGAACCTCGACCGCACCACCGCGAAGGTGCTTGCCTTCTTGGTTCAGAGACGCGCGAGAGCTCAAAGGCTAACGCTGCTGGTGGCGACATCTCACGAAGACCTCATCGAGGACTTGGGGCCTGATGTGCTGGTGAAGAAGGCCTTCGGACATCGGGCTGATGTTACCTATGACCTGCAGCGTCCGCAGCGCTGTTCGCTGATGGGCCGCATGACGATAGCGGAGGGAACATGGCAGGATTACAAACAGCTGGCCGAGTTCCACTACAGAGGTGGAAGTCCGGGTTTCCGGAGAGCCGTTTACAGCGCTAAGTTCGGCAACGAGCTCGCTGGAGTCATAGTCTACGTCGCACCGCACCGGGAGCTGGCCGCCAGGAACGCAGCACTTCCGATCGTTAAGGAGATGAGGTCCAGGCTCAAGGGATCGGACTTCCTGAAGTGGTTGAACGATCACTTCGTGAGGATCTCGAGGGTCGTCGTCCATCCGAAGTTCAGGGGCATAGGACTGGGTGTCGAGCTGGTGAAGAGAACGATGCCCCTCGTGGGGAAGCCATATGTGGAGACTTTAGCCGTTATGGCGCGGTACAACCCGTTCTTCGAGAGGGCGGGGATGAGGCGCGTTCAGTTCGATCGCGGCCTTCCCGCGGCCGTCGAGGATGCGTTGGTGCTGCTCGACGGGTTAGGTGCCGACGACTTCGTCTTACGGGACGAGCGGCTTTTCAGGAGGTGGTACCGGTCCATCGAGCCCAGCGCGCGCCGGAGGGTTTCGAAGCTCTTAAAGTCCGCGGTCGGAGGCTACTGGGCCGCTCGGTCATCAAACGAGCCGTCCGAACTGGCCAGGGCCCTCGTCAGGTTGCTGGCGAGGCCGCAATACCTGATCTGGAAGAACCCCGACCCGAGATACGAATCGCTACCGGAACCGATCACTTGTCCTCTTCCTTCCGCTCCTCGGGAGCAAGCCTCCTGATGTCGGTCCAGCACTCGCCCAGCGCGGCTCCGCCCATCTTCTCCCACACCCAGGCGATGAAGACGTTCCTGAGCACCTCGGCGTCGCTGCTCCCCATCTTGCCCTTCAGGTAGGACAGGCACCGGTACTGTTCGTCGGTGAGGGTCACGAGAACGTGCTTCGGCAACTCATCACCCCATTACATCTGGCTAATACTGCTATAATTAGGGTTTCGTCAGAGGTCGTTCGTGAGCCTTCATCGCCTGCCGTCGTTCAGCGACGAAAGCTTCTCCCTCAGCCTCCTCAGCTCAACCAATCTCGGGTCCGTGCTCCTGAGGTCGGCCAAACCCCTCAAGACCTGTTCGTAGACCTCCGACGACGGCCTAATGGTCCTGCGACGCCGCAGGGCCGAGAGGATCCTCCCCAGCATCCCCGTATCTCCCCCGAGGTCTCCGTATTATCGCTTCTCCGAACCCGTCGGTACAAATATCCCGCGTGAAGATACGCTTATTTCCATCGCGCTTCACTCGGTGTGGAAGATCTTGTGCAGGATGATCGCACTGAGGTTCGTCGAGGGAGCAAGACGGTTGGCTGACGAACTCATCGACTCGACGGTGGTGGCCTCAGTGAACGACCCCTACCTCGAGAGGTTATCAGGTGATCAAAGGCACTGTCACGGCTACGGCTTCGCGCTGGCGAGGAGGATCAGGGGGTCTTGGGAGGTCATCAAGGGGAGGTTCGATGCGGCTCCCTGGAAGAGCGGCGAGGAGGCCTGCGATGCCAACCTGAAGGCGCTGGGCGAGGCCGCAGAGGAACTCAAGGGCCTCCTGAGGAGGGGTGACGAGTACGCGCTTATCCTCCACAGCAGGCGTACGGGTTCGGAGCCCCGCGGCGTGAACTCCGCCCATCCGTTCTCGGGCGAGGTGGTGCTCAACGGCGTCAACGGCCCCGAGCTCTTCGAGGCCTATCTCTCCCACAACGGTGGTGTGAAGAAGGCCGAGCTCGCAGCTCTTTTGGGGCTCTCAGATCCAGACCTGTACACCGACTCGAACGTCCTGCTCAAATTCCTGCTGAACAGGGTCAACCGTCGGGCGACCCGCGAGCTCCGAGAGTCACTCAGGTCTGCGATAAGGGAGGCTGTTCCATACGGCCTCAGCTCCTTGGACATGCTCGTGATGTTCGTGGGTCAGTCAACAGCCCCCCTGCTCTTCGCAGCGGGTTACGTGAAGAGCTCCGACGAGAACAGATGGGCCTACTACGAGCCCGTGTTGGTGAGGGGGAACGGTCTGTCGGGCTACGTCTCGAGCACCGTCAGGGACGTAGCTCTGGAGAGACGTGTCGCGGTCGAGTTCCTCTCCGGGCGGAACAGGTTCCTTTCGGAGCTGTCGCCGAGCGGCGTCGAGCTGCTAGAGGTGTGAGGTGACCCTGTTGGAGATCATGAGCAACGGAAGAGGAGCGATGCTGACCATCGATGACAACAGGTCGATTGCGCTGGACTCGGACGATCCAAACGCGTTCGCGTGCGTCTCTCACGCCCACATGGACCACCTCTCCGGATTCGGGTCGAGGTCCGCGATCACGACAGAGGAGACCAGGCTGATTCTAAGCGCTAGGGGTTTCAGGTTACGGAATCACATTAGGTTGGGCTTCGGAGAGTCCACGGACCTCGGCCGCGGACTCAGGGTCACGGTCCACCCGTCAGGTCACATGTTAGGTTCGGCGGTCTTTGAGCTCGAGGTCGACGGCATGAGGGTGCTTTACACCGGCGACCTCAACACCGAGCCCTCCATACTTCACGACCCGGCTTGGTCAACCGATGCAGAAGTCCTCGTCATCGAGTCAACCTACGGATCGCCAGTCTATCGCTTCAAGGAGAGGGAGCTGGTCTACTCGGAGATCGTCAGGTGGATCCGGGAGGCCCTCAGAGACGGCAGGGTTCCAGCTTTCAACGTCTACGCGGCCGGCAAGGCACAGGAGATCATCGCCCTCGTCAACCAGTCGATCAGGGTGCCTGTCCTGGTGAGCAGGAGGGTAGGTAGCGTCGCATCCGTTTACAAGAGGACTTACCCGTGGCTGGATTACGTCGTAGAGGGTTCAAGGAGTGCGTCGGAGGTTTTGAGGGACGGCTGCCTCGTTTACGTGAGCGACCGCGTCTCTCAGTTCGACGGTCTCAGGCTGTCTTGGGCCGTGGCGACCGGCTGGGCCCTCACCAGAAGTTTCGAGGGGTTCGATGCAGCGTTCCCGCTCAGCAGCCACGCCGACTTCGCAGGTCTCGTCGATTACGTGGATTCGGTCTCACCAAGGGTGGTCGTGACGATGTACGGCCACTCCTCAGTGTTCGCGTCGCACCTCAGGAGACTCGGTCGAAGGGCCTTCTCCCTGGACGAGGTACGCAACGTTAGGATGCTGTGATAAAAAACGCGGGAGGTTGGCTGGGCTGTGTCGCGAGCTACAGGCTAAAGTCTTATTCCGAGCCTCTTCGCTATCTGCTCGAAGTCGTCCCTGTAAAGGCCCGGAGCGAACTCCTCCGGTACGTCTGGCAACACGGGTATCGGTCCACCCTCTGGCGGCCCCTGCACGACCTCGAGCTCGCCGTCGCCTGTCGGTGCCATGCCCCTCCAGATGCGCTCGATGTCCTTGTAGTCGTTCTGGCTGAACCTGTAGAGCTTCCTGTGGACTCCCTTGGCCATGTAATTCTTGGCCTCGGGGAACTTGTCGTTCTCGATCTTCGGGATCGGGAGCATCCGCCACACCTCAACTCCAGTTACGGCCTCCAGGGCCTTCCCGTAGGCGAGCGCGTGCACTCCTCCCCTCACCAGCAGGTATCCTATCATCTCCCTTGCAACCGGGTTGTCGGTCATCTCGTAGACCCGGATCTTCGCGAGCCTTGCGCCGACCTCGAGGAAGAAGTTGTGCAATAGGTCCAGCGTCAGGTTTCCGCTCGAGAAGATGTAACCTCCGTGCCAGAAGGCTCCCATGCTGTCCCCAGCGAACGAGGTTATCGCGGTGTTGATGAAGTGGAACGTGTTGCGTGCAGACTTCCCTCTCTCTAGGGGCTTCTGGTCTGGTGGAACGCTCTTCGTCGACCCCTGAAGCAAAAGGTTGATCGTCGCAGAGACCAGCTCTATGTGTCCCAGCTCCTCGGTCGCGATGTTCGCAATCAGGTCTCTGAACGGTTTCACCGCCGGGTTGTTGTGGGTCCTGAAGTTGAAGGACTGGTAGGTGTAGTTCATCAACGTCGACATCTCACCGAACCTGCCTCCTAACAGTTCTTGTACTGCAGCCGCGGCGTCTGGGTCAGGTTCTTTTGGCTTGGGAAGCTCAATCTGTAACCTGTCTATTCGGAGCCACATAGCGACCGACCTCGAGATCGGCATTAGTTAGGTTTATGCTTTCAATTGAGAGGAAAAGTTAAATGAGAATCAAAATCATCTGCGTGACCGGGCCGTGCATGAGGGGCAGAGAACGGCTACATCACACCCCAATACGCGGAACCCCCTTCTTGTAAAGACGCTGAAGAGCCCTTTTGTGTGAGAGTCGTCAAAGTCTGTAATGTGACCGCACGCGATGCAATGTAAATTGATGTGAGGTCTCTGGTAGAGTTCGTATCTCGAAAGACCCCTCATCGACGATATCTCTCTGGTCAGGCCGGTCTTGGTGAAGAGCCGTAGGGTTCTGTACACCGTCGCAACGCCTACTGCCGGAGCTCTGGAAGCTATGAACTCATATATCTCGGAAGCCGTGGGGTGATCGAGCTTCATCAACGCCTCTGCGACAAGCAGCCTCTGGTGCGTGACCTTTACCCCGTGAGACTTCAACAACGATAGCAGGTCTTCGGTCGATGAGGGTGGGCGCCGTCTGGACATCTCACTTCAGGGGATTCGACTCGGAATTAAGGGGTTGTGTAAACGGAAGCCGTCGATCGTTTCATCAGGACTCAAAACCGCTACACGGGTCTGAGAGGAGGTGCGTAAAGACCCTCCCTCTCATCGAACCCGCATACCAAGTTCATGCACTGCACAGCCTGACCCGCTGCCCCCTTCATCAGGTTGTCGATCGCTGCTAGGAGCGCAGCCCTCCCGATACGCTGCTCCACGGCCATCCCCACGTCAGCGAAGTTCGAGCCGGTCACGTACTTGGGATCGGGGTGCCTTCCGCCCCTGACGATCCTCACGAACGGTTCCTGACCGTACCTCTTAGCGTAGGCCTTCCAGACGGTCATCTCGTCTGTTGAGGAGTCTGCCAGCCAGACGTGAGAGGTCGCGAGAGCTCCCCGTACGGCTCCCACCGCGTGTGGCACGAGCGCCACCCTTACGCTCCTCCCCGACAGCATCGAGAGCTCCTGCTCGACCTCAGCGACGTGCCGGTGACCGGAGGCCTCGTAAGGACGCATGACGTTCGCCCTTTCCGGATGGTGGGTGCCTAGGGTGGGTTTCATGCCAGCCTCGCTGCTGCCCACCTTAACGTCGACCACGATGTGGTCCAGGTCTATCAGCTTCGATTCGACCGCTGGGATGAGGGAGAGGAGCGCTGCGGTGGCGTTGCACCCGGGACACGCGACCAGCCGGGCGTTACTCAAATCGGCCCTGTGAAGTTCGGGAAGGCCGTAAACTGCCTTAGAGAGTAAATCTGGAGCCCCGTGGGTGAAATCGTACCAGTATTCGTATAGCTTCGGGTCTTTCAACCTGAAGTCTGGGCTCAAATCGATCACTCTGAGTCCGTGCTCGACCAACTTGGGTGCCAGGTCCTTAGAGACGCCGCTGGGAGTGCTCGTGAAGACGACGTCACACTTCCCGATGAGTTGGTCGATCGAGAGCTGAGAGAACTTCAGACCCCCTAGGAAGCCCTTCAGGTTGAAGTGGACGTTGGAGATGGGCTGACCCGCGTACTCACGTGACGTGGCGACCGTGACCTCTGCTCTCGGATGAGTCGCGAGCAACCTGAGTAGCTCTCCACCGGTATAGCCGGAGGCACCGACGATTCCCACCCTGACGGTCTTCGTCCCCAACCGTTCAACCGCAAGTTGCCTCCAAATAAAAACCGGAACTGTCCGGTGTGGTTCAAGGAGGCACCGGGGCTGCCCTAGGGCACCAGGTGGGTGGCATACACGTAGATGTCCCCCGCAGAACCTATCGCGATACGCATTAAGGGGAGTCGGGAGTATGAGGTGCGGCTGTGGTCCACATTAAGAGGATAACGCTTCAGGGGTTCAAGTCGTTCCCCCCGAAAAGGCAGACGATCGAGCTGGTGAAGGGGTTCGTGGTCATCGCCGGCCCCAACGGCAGCGGGAAGAGCAACATAATCGACGCCATTAGGTTCGCGTTCGGGGAACTGAGCCCACATGCCCTCAGAGTCTCGAGGATGTCGGAGCTCGTGAACCAGTCTGAGGGTGGGGGGACCGCTCAGTCGGCAAGGGTCACGGTCGTTCTCGAGAACTCGGGAAGGGCCATACCCTTAGACTCCGAGGAGGTCGTGGTCACGCGGCGGCTCCACGCCAACGGCGAGAGCGAGTACTCTGTGAACAACAGGACCATGGGGAGGTCGGACGTCCTCAGCTTGCTGGCGGCTGCGAACGTCAGGCCCTCAGGGTTCAACATCGTCAGTCAGGGGGCTGTACTGGGAATCGCGGAGATGGGGCCCGACGACCTCAGGGAGCTGATAGAGGAGGTCGCTGGGACGGCGGAATTCGACCAGCGGAAACAGGAGGCCCTGAAGGAGCTCGAGAGAGCCGATCGTAACGTGGCCGTGGCTAGGGCCAGCGCTGACGAGGTGAGGAGGAGGCTCACGCAACTCGAGACGGAGTGGTTCAACCTCTCGAGACGCAGGCACGTGGAGAAGGAGCTGGAGTTCGTCAAGTGGAGGGAGGTCGTCTCTGAGCTGTCGAGGATCGATCAGGAGTTGATCAGGGTCTCGGAGGCGATCGGGTCGTTGCAGGATGTAAAGACCAGGAAGGAGGAAGAGCTCGAACGTCTGAGCAGAGAACTCTCCGGACTCGAGAGCGATGAGAGCTCTCTACGGTCTGAGGAGGTCGAAGTCGAGTCGAGTATCAGGGCCCTCTCCGACGAGCTGAGTTCGATGAAGGAGACGCTGGAGAGAACGAGGACTAAGATGCGCGACTCCGGTCAGAGGTACGCCGAGATCAAGAGGCGGGCGATCTCTGTCAGCTCCTCAGTCGTCGCCGAAGCCGAGCTGGCCCGCTCCGTGAGGGAAAAGGTGGCGTCGTTAGAGGGTGTGATCGAAGAGCTGACCGGTGAGCTCAGGAGCGTCGAGGGCAGGCTCTCGGAGGTGAACGCGATCGTTGAGCTGCTTAAATCCAAGCTGGAGAAATACGAAGAGGCCCTGAGGGCGTCTTCGGCTGAGCGGAGCAGGTTGCAACAGGAGCTCTCTGGGCTGAACGATGAGCTAGCACGACTGAGGGGTGAGGAGGCCAAGCACTCTGCGAGGTTGGAGACCCTGAGGTCTGAGGCGAAGTTGCGTGCTGACGAGCTGAGAAAGGTGAGAGAAGAGCTGGAGAATCTGAGCTCCTTGAGGGCAGAGATCGCGAGGAGGTTGGAGGGAGGGAAGAGGCTCGTAGAGGAGCTAGACCGTAAATCGAAGGAGCTCGAGGAGAAACGTTCCCAACTTCTCGAGTGCGTCAGGGACGGAGAGGCGAGGCTCGCGGCTGTTGGGCACGACGTTCGACGTCCCACCTCGGAAGCCTTTGAGAGGTTGAGGGGGGAGCTCGGAGGCCGTGTTGTCGGCGTTCTCGGTGAGCTCTTGACCTTCCCGGAGGGGATGGAACCCATCTATGAGAGGTTGCTCGGAGATCTGCTTGGCGCGCTGGTCTTCAGGAAGGACGCCGACGCTTTGGCCGCGGTCCTGGCTGCGAGCGAGCTCAACCTTCGCCTGTACGCGATCAGCATAGAGGGCAGAGGCTCGTGTGACGACAGAAGTGGGAGTTGTCTGGCCTGCGCTGCGAGGAGCGGATCCAGCGAGGCTAGGGCAGCGCTCCACGTCGCACTCTCCTGGGCTGAGTTCGTCGAAGACCGCGCCTTTCCGGCAAAAAGGGCCGCTGTAAACGCCACTGGAGCACATCACAACGGCAACGGAGTTTTCGCATCGCTCGGTGGTGTCGTCTCCGAGGTGGAGCTGAGATCAGAGGCCAGGGCTGTACGCGAGCTGGTGGCCTCGTTACGGGAGGGCCTGAAGGTGACCGAAGCTGAACTGGAGAGGTTGAGGGGTGAGATGTCAGCTGTCCGCGAGATCGAGTCCGAGTTGAAGGGAGAACAGAGGTCTATAGAGTCTCGAGAGACGGAGCTGAAGGACCGGGAGAGGAGACTGCTGTCTGAAGTCAGGAGGATTGAGGCGGAGTCCTCGAGGGTCGAGTCTGCTTCCCGCGAACTGCAGTCGATCATCGCGACCTTATCGGTTCGACGAGAGGAGCTGGAGAGAGCCCTGAAGGGTGTCACCACGCCTGAAGTCCCCGAACAGGAGAGGAAAGAGCTGCAGCATCAGTCGGAGATTCGACTAAACTTATTGTCTGAGCGGTCGAGGCTCATCGCGGAACTCAGGAGGCTCGTAGAACAGGCTGACTCCCTTCGGAAGGAGTTGGCCGCGGTCGCAGGAAGGGTGGCCGATGCACCTGCGAGGATCTCGGAGCTCGAGAGGGCTGCAGCCTCCCACCTAGAGCGCGCGAGGTCAGCCGCCCTGGAGTTCGCCCGGCTATTGAAGTCCGTCAAGGAGAAGCAGTCGGAGCTCTCGAGGCTTGAAGACCGCCGTCAGCAAATCCGGAGAAGGTCGGTTGAGCTCTCAGACAGGATCAAGACCCTGAGGGGGAGAAGGGACGGGCTTGCGGAGGAGCTGGCCCGAATCGACTCGGAGTTGGAGGCTTGGAGGCTCTCTAGGGTTGAGCTCTCCTCAAGGCGAAAGGCCCTAGAGGAGAGGTTGTCTGGCTCTGAGGTCCCCGTTCACGAGGTGGCCTACGAGCTTCCTCAGAACGTCATCGAGGAGATCAAGTCCTCCCTCGAGAGAGAACTGAAGGAGTTGGAGCTGGTCAACCAGTTAGCGCCGATGCAGTACGGAGAGGTCTCGTCGACGTACAGACAGAGGTCGATCAGGATATCGGAGCTTGAGGTTGAGAGGAACGAGATACTGAAGCTGATCGAGGAGATCGATTCGCATAAGCTCAAGGTCGTGACGGACACCGTTCGTAAAGTCTCAGAGATGTTCGGAGAGTACTTCAGCAGGCTGACCGGTGGCGATGCGTGGTTGGAGTTCACCGATCCCCAAAACCCACTCGAATCCGGGATAGAGATGGTCGTGAGGTTCCCCGGGAAGGCTCCTAGATCGACGAGGGGCGTCAGTGGAGGCGAGAAGTCCGTCTCGGCGGTCGCGCTGCTGCTCTCGTTGCAGTCCCTAACACCGGCCGACTTCTTGATCCTCGACGAGGTCGACGCTCACCTGGACGCCGCGTACTCCTCGAACTTGGCAGCGCTGCTGAAGGAGATGTCCAAAAGGGTTCAGATAATCGTGATCAGCCTGAAGGATATAGTCGCCGAGAAGGCGGACCTCCTGATCGGTGTTTACGGCAGGAAAGGCGCGTCCCATTTCATATCGACCAAGCTGGGTGAGTTGCTTGAGGGAGAGCAGGGAGCGGATTGAGGAATTAGGATGGAAGGTCCTACTCAACCCGGCGGCCGTTAAGCGGGTCGACCCTTGGAGGTTGAGACTCATACCGCTGCTGCAGCAGTTCGCGGCGGCCTTCAGGTCCACAGAGGTCACGTTCACCCACGCGGGAATAGTCGTCCTTAACGCCTCAACCGTGCACAGGGAGAAGTCCGAGAGGCTGGAAGTCGAAGAGGAGCGTCCTAGACCCGAGAGGCCTGACCTGATCGTACCACCCCCGGTCGAGTTGCCAATAAGGGGGGACGTGCTCAGCGCGACGCTGTTGGACATCGTCAAGGCCCTGAGGATCGTTCTGGAGAGGATGCACTCGGAGAGGAGCAGCAAGTTCGAACAGATCAACGTCGATATCAAGCTCGACGATTACCTGATCAGGATCGAGGAGGAGTTCAACGCCTTCATTCAGGAGCTGACCGAGTACTTCGCTGACAGGGAGCTGATGACCCTAGTCGAGTTGATCCGGGGTCTCGACAGACTGACCGCGGTCAAGCGGATCATACTGCTGCTGTTCGCTGCGAACAGGGGCTACGTCGATCTCATCCAAGACGAATCAGGCAACGGGGTTTTGGTCAGATGGGGTGGTTCGGGTGGTGCGTAACAAGCTCAGCGAGGGTGAGGCTCGGGTGGTGGTCGAGGCGATACTCTTCGCCGCCAACAGACCGGTCGATCTCAGGACGCTGATGAGGGCCACGAGCTGGAGGAGCTCGAAGGAGATGATGAGGTTGTTGAATGACCTGAAGCGCGACTACGACGAGCAGGGGAGGGCCTTCACGCTGACCGAGCTCCCCGGTGAACGGTTCCTCCTTCACGTCCGGCACGAGCTGCTCCCCATCGTCAGGAGACACTACAGGGGCTCCCTCCTCTCATCCGCGACCCTCAAGACGCTCTCCTTCATCGCGTACCATCAGCCGATCGAGATGTCTGCGATCGCCGCGGTGAGGGGCTCGAGGGCCTACGTTCAGGTCAGGGAGCTGGAGGACTTGGGCCTCGTTGAGGTGGAACGGAGAGGCCGCAAGCGGATACTTCGCACATCCCAGCTCTTCTCGACCCTTATCGGCGTAGATGGCTCAGGCTCAAGGGTAAAGAGGCTCATCGAACAGGCGCTGCAGCAACAGGGAGGGGCCGGTCAGGGCGACGGAGGACGGAAGGGGGCCGAACCGAACATTTGACATAAGTGACTTGTTAGGTTGTTTAAGAACAAGTCCGGTCTGGCATCCGTCGCGATGAGCGTGAGGTTCGCACCTGAGGTTGGAGAGAAGGAGATAACGAGGGCCATCGTCTCGAAGTTCGCCGAGCAGCTCCACTCGTCTGTGGAGAGCGATGTAGTGGTCGTGGGAGGTGGTCCTGCAGGCCTCATGGCCGCTAGGGACCTAGCGATCAAAGGGGTCAAGGTGCTGGATGCTGCTCTCCGGCCGTAGGGCTGCCGAGATCGCGTCGATGAAGCTACAGGAGCTCGAGATAAAGAGTGCTCCTCTAAAATAAAAACCCCGTTAAATTTTTATTGTTACTTCAGTAATGTAATGTTTCCTCGAATAGGCCCGGATCCCCGGCTTCTTATCATTCGTGCAATATTATATGCGATGAGCAGAGCCAGAGCGACTGCAAGTGCTGCGATAATCAGAGTCGATGTCTGAGGGTCTTGTAGCGGCCCTCCGTCGCCAGGCCTGACCCTCTCCGTGACCGTCTGTGTAGAAGTGGCTGTTGTGGTGGTGAGATCCCTCACGGTTGTGAACTTCACGTCCGTTGTCATGACCTCCTTCGTCGTTACCGACACCAACGTTGCGGTAACCGAGCTGACGACCGTCGCGGTACTCGTCTGCGTGGTAGTCAGTTCCACTCGGGTCGTCACGGTGGTGGGTGACAGAGTCGTGGTCACGTTGACGAAGCGGGTTACGGTCGCCGCGGGGAGTGTGGTGGTAACGGTCTCAGTCACGGTGGCTGGTGGTGCCTCATCGGAACAGTAGAAGGCCTCTATGAGGAGGCCGGTCGGAGTGCCGGCGGGTCCGTTTTGAACTACTACGGTCACGTTGTTTATGCCCGAACCCACAGGGAACACCCACCATCCGGGTTGAGAGGGCCAGAGAGCGTAACCCGGTATGTTGATGCCGATGTAAGGTGAAGTTGGTGTTTCCCGGAGCAGGGCCCGGCTGGTTGTTGACCGGCCTGTAGGGGTTTATCCACATCGCCCTCGAGCCTACCGGAGGGCCTGAGTGCCAAGCGCCCGGCACAGGGTTCACGACCCACGGTCTCTCAGACGTACCGTCTGGCAACCTGACGAACCAATCAAGAGGCGTTGAAACAGGATGCTCCCTCGATCCTGCAGGCTTCGCCGCGAAGTTCAGCGAGCCGGTGCTGAGGTCCATCATGCACGCGCACGTCTCTGGAGCCCTCGTGGTCGTGGTCACCCCCTCTCTGCTTTGCGCGCTAACGGTGACCATCTGTACGGCCACAGGAATCAGCACCAGACCCGACAGAGCCAACGCTAGGCAGAGTTTAACCGGTCTTGAACCTAAAGGAATTGGACCTTCGGAAGGAGATCACGATTTAAGTATAATTCTGAAGGGAGTTCCTCTGTCTGAACGTGAGAAGTATAAGAACAAGCCGGCTGATCGTCACATACGGCGAGCCTGGGTAGTATAGCCAGGTTAGTATACCGGCCTGTCGAGCCGGTGACCCGGGTTCAAATCCCGGCCCAGGCGTTAACGATGCGGCCCGCTCATCTCGACCGAGTTATCAGGAACTCCGACAGCTCCCTTAGGGCCCTCTTCGGCTCCGAGTCGGAAAGTTTTCCGTCGAGCTCCGTCCATGCATCTGTGACGATCCTCCTCGAGAAGGCTCTAGCATATTCTATTGAACCGGCTGAAACCATCATATCTATAGCCTCCCTTATTAGATTGGGATCTGATGGACCTGAGTTGATTATCTCCGCGAGGCGCTTCGATCTCTCTCGAGGCAGAGTCCGAATGGCGTGAATGACCATGAGCGTCCTCTTTCCTTCCCTGATGTCACCACCTATCTCCTTACCGTACTCCTGTTCGTCACCGATTAGGTTGAGGATGTCGTCCTGGATCTGGAAGGCTACAGCGATAGAGTCTCCGAACCTGATGAGGGCCCTCTCGGTAACTGGATCGGCGTTTGCTAGGGCACAAGCGAACCTCATACCCATCCTCACCAGGGATCCGGTCTTGAGGCTGCACATCGTCAGGTAGGCATCCTCGTCATAGGAGGAGGAGAGAGACCTGTGCCACGCTATGTCGATCGCCTGGCCGAGGCTGAGGTTGGTCATCTCCTCCGCGAAGACCGACAGAACCTTCTCCACTACCGATCTCGGAACGCTGCCCCTTCTCAGGGCCGCGACGATCGGAAGGAAGTAGAGCGTGTTGCCCATGTTGATAGCCACGTCCACGCCGTAAACCACGTGGACGCACGGCTTCCCCCTCCTGAGCTCGCTCTGGTCCTCGACGTCGTCGACTGCAAGCGTACCGTTGTGGATGAGCTCCGTCACTACCGCGAGGTCAACGATCTCCTCAACCCTTCCTCCTAATGCCTCATACGTTAACATGGCCAGTATGGGTCTCCACCGCTTCCCGCCCCTGTCGAGAAGGTCCCATGCAGGAACGTTGACCGACTTCGTGATGGCCTCCGCATCAAACCTCATTCCTGACAACCCGCTCACGCGGCTGAGGAACGTCTCGTCGGCGGTCCTCGGGAGTATCGACTCCATGGAAGAGGCGATCATCTCCAGGTACTTGCCAGACAGTCTCTCAAGCGTTCTCAATTCCACATTCGCTCCCACGACCCTCTATTTACCTATCCGCACGAGGCGGTCGCGCTCAGAGGATCAACCCGGATGCCCTGAAGAACCTCTGGACCTCTGAGGCCTCCTCTTCCTGAGCCTTGCTCTGAGACACCTTCTGGGACATGTACTCCCTGTACTTCACGTCCAGGTTGCCGTATTTCCTGAGGTAACCTTCGGAGTTATGGGCCTCGTCAGCCTCCGTCAGGTAACCTTGAAGCTCCTCTTCCGTGGGATCTCTGTAGCGGTCAACGTGATACACGAACCTCAACGGCATCCTCGGCCTCAGGGGCGGACTCTCTGCAGGCTGGCCGACACACATCAGGAAGAGCGGGATAACCTTCTCTGGAAGGTCCAGTGCCCTCGAGAACTCCTCTGGCGCCCTCAGGGGGTAGTCGAGGACGACGCTTCCCAAAGCTAGAGCCTCGGCAGCGATGACCATGTTCTCCATGAACATCGCCATCTCCACCAGCATCTCAACGGTTTCCACCGGATGCCTCTCAGTCCTGAGCACGTGCCTCTCCGTCATCAACGAGAACATCCTGCTGGTTCTCCTGACGTCCAGGCACACTAAAAGGAGGAGAGGTGCCCTAAGGGGAGGGTCGTCGCCAATTATCTCGACTACCTTCCTCCTCACCTGAGGGTCTTTCAACCTGATCACGGAGTAGGACTGGTAGACGCATGGAGCTCTCTGTCCGGCCTCAATGATCAGCCTCGCGACCTCTTCACCAACCGGTGCGCTGGAGAAGTACCTAATCGATCTCCGATTCAGCATAGCGCTGATAAGGCCCCGCCTCCTGACCGAGGCTGCCCTCATCCCGATCACACGAATTGAGGAGCTTAGTAAGATTTACCCTGAGTGGTCGTAGATGGGATCACCCGCGCTGAGGACCGGCGCTGTCCTCAACGAAGAGCGGGAGAACTCCGAGGTGCTCGACGTCGTCGTGAACCCTGCCCTCGACGAGTATCGCGGCCTTCTTGTAAACGATTCCGCCGGCCCTCCTGACCAGCTCCTCAAGCGCGTTGAGCGTCTCCTTCGTGCTCACGATGTCATCAACGATCGCCACCTTCCTCCCCTCGAGCACCCTAGCGTATCTCCCGTCTATGGTGAGCGTTTGCGGTCTGTCGCTGGTGATGGGTTTGTAGGAGACCGTGATGGGGTCCTCCATGAACGGCAACCTTCTCTTCCTCGCGATGACGTACTGTTTGTGTCCGAGGATCTTCGCGATCTCGTGGACCAGTGGCACGCCCTTCGTCTCGGAGGTGAAGAGGACGTCAGCACCCCTCAACCGATCGGCCAGCAGCTTTGCGCAGTGCGAGAGGAACTCCACGTCGCCGAGGCTGTCGAAGTAGGCGATGTAGAGCCGGTCGGAGACCTTCATCAGTGGCAAGCTCTTCCTGTATCCGATGACCTCGAGCTCGTAGAACCTCCTTCCC
Organism: Candidatus Calditenuaceae archaeon; assembly: GCA_025058225.1. Taxonomy (GTDB): domain Archaea; phylum Thermoproteota; class Nitrososphaeria_A; order Caldarchaeales; family Calditenuaceae; genus Calditenuis. The sequence goes on from JANXEE010000003.1 coordinate 57,150, forward strand.
TGCAGCGGGAGAATTACCTCTCCCTGCAAACCGTTCGTTTTGGAGACGGCTCCGTGATAAACCTTGTTCAGGTCAGGTTCTCCTGCGGTTGAGGCTGGGGCGGAGGACGTTGACGGTGTGGAGGACCGGTACGTCGAGGAACTCCCTGAGCTGCAGGGAGCAGACGCTGCTCTCCGTGACCACTAGGTCTGGCCGTTCCGCACGTATCCTCTCCGTGACCATCCTCCCGATCTCTGAGCTGAGCCCCCTCCCGACGGGGCCGCTCCTCATGCCCCACGTCCCAGCCATTCCGCAACATCCCAACGCCCTCGTGACGACCCTCAATCCGACTCTCTCCAGCAGAGACCTGGTCGCGTCCATCAGGTCGCTTCCCTGGCCGTGACAGCTGACGTGATAGTAGGCGAGTTTTCCTGCCAGCTCCGATCGCCCGAATTCTGTCGAAAGACCGTCCTTCACGAGCAGCTCGCTCAGGTGGAAAGTAGACCTCGCGATTGTCTTCGACTCCGGAGTTCCGAGGACCGCAGGGAACACCTCCCTCAAGCAGTAGCTCGCGGTAGGTTCCGTGACGACGACCCTCGCTCCTCGCTCCACGTATGGTAGCAACGCCTCGGTGATCCTTTCAGAGACCGCCGAGGCGAGGCCGAGACCGCCGTATTGAATCGCAGGCATGTGTGTCCCCGGACCGCTGTACAGCACTACCTTGTAACCGAGAGACCTGAGTGTGATGACTGCCTCGACTCCGACACCCCAGTCGATGAAAGAGGTGTAGGTGTCCGGGAAGTACACAACGGTTCCAGCCCCAACGTCACGGTCGTCACTGATGTTGAGACTCTCCAGCGCCCCGCGGAGAGTCCCGCCCCTGAAATCTGGCAGCGGTGCGTCCTTGTCAATTCCAGCTAACGCCTCCAGCACTGCCCTGAAAGCCCTGGACTTGTGGGCGCGGTTGAGAAGAGGGGCCAGCCGCCCGCCTAGCCTCGCGTAAAGCTCGAAGCCGCCCGCCAGCAGGCTCACCTTCAGGTCTCTCTTCGAGAACGATTTCACCCTCGAGATGAGCAGAGGGATTCTGATACCGACCGGACACTCCAGCTCGCAGAGGCCGCAACTGAAGCAGAGCCATGCATACTCGTTCGCGGCATCGAATCCTGAAGTGATCGCGTCCCACACCACACCGATGGGTCCCGAGTAGTTCTTGCCGAAGACCAGGCCGCTGACGGTCCTGTAGGGGTTGCAGACGTTGAAGCAGGCGCCGCACCTCACGCAGAGGTTCACTTGCCATAGCCACGGGTCACTCAGGGCCTCGGTCCTCCCGTTGTCGAGCAGTATTAGCACGAACCTCTTCCCATCCCCCCACCACCGGGGGCCGTACAGGGTGACGTAGGAAGGCATCCTGCCGGTCGCGCTGGCCGACTGGACCCTCGCGACCCTAACTGCGGCCTCAAGGCCCTTCACCAGCTTCTCGACTCCCGCGACGCAGACGACGAGTCCCGGGAACCCGACGACGAACTGTTCGTTCCCCTCGTTGGTGACGACCACGACCGTCCCGGTCTCCGAGTCGATCGCGTTAGCGCCGGTGATCCCCGCGGCCGCCCTCATCATCTCCCCGCGGAGGTGCCTCCTGACCGCACCGACGATGCTCCCGGGATCTGGGTCCACCCCCTCTCCCAGCGACTTAGTCAGTATCGCGGCGACCTCCTCCCTTGACAAGTGGAGCGCAGGCCCGAGGATGTGTGAGGGCCTCCCGCCAGAGAGCTGGACGACCCTCTCGCCCAAGTCGGTCTCGACGACCTCGATCCCCGCGGAGAGGAGGGCCTCGTTGAGGTGGATCTCCTCGCTCGTGATCGACTTGGACTTGATCACCTTCCTCACGCCCGCGTCCTTCAGGACCCTGACGACAGTCATCCTCGCGTCCTCTGCGCCCCTCGCGAAGATCACTTCGCCTCCGGCCCGCTCGACCGCGGTCCTCACCTCCTCAACTAGCTCTTCGAGCCTCCGGAGCGCGGAGACCTTCGACTCCCTGACCAGACTCAGCTCATCGACGCTCAGCCTCCTGATCCCCTCGTCCCGAGAGCGCTTCGTCTCCTCGAAGACCCTCCAGAGCCTCTCGACCCTGGCCCCCTCCCTCAGCGCCTCCGCGGTCCTGCGCTCGAGGCTCATGGGCTCACCGCGAACCTCAGCGTCACTGGCCCGTGGGCACCGAGGACCCTCACGTGCTCGACGTCCCTCGTCGCGCTGGGCCCTATCACGAGGTGGACCGGCCCGCCCGACTCCGTCAGGACCCCGCGGATGACAGATGACGCCTTCGCGACGTCGAGGACGCATTCGGCCCGGATCAGGACCATCAGGTGCTCAGTCATCGCGGTGGCCCTCTGCGTCCGCGCGTCCCCCCAGAGGACCGCGGCCCCCATCTCGGCGATCGCGGCGCCCGCCGACCTGACCAACAGAACTCCGTTGTCGTGGTGCTTCAGGAGCTCGAGGTCGACCTCCCTCAGGGGCCTGGCCTCCATCGGAAGGAAGAGCTCGCCCCGGTCGGCGGCCTCGGCGAGGGCGCCGTCGACGACGATCAGCCTCGCGCCCACCTCTGATGCAGCACGCTCCACGACCTCCCTGAGCTCGAGGGCTCCGCGCAACACGTCCACCAGCACGCCGTTCGCCCGACAGCTCTCGAGGAAGGCCTCCAGCGACAACCGTCAGTCTTCGGCGGGCCCGCTGAAATAAGGATATTGAAGGCTCTGTGCCCTGAAGCCTTGGAGGGGATGAGGGTACCGCTAAGCCACTTCGAGCTCCAAGCGCTGGCGAGGGAGATCTGTCCGAGGCTGGAGGGCGCGAGGGTCGCGAACGTCTACTCGATGCCCGACGGGACCTACACGTTCAAGCTCAGGACTAGGTCTGGGACGGTCGAGCTGAGGGTCGTGCCAGAGTCACTCATCTTCTTGGTCGAGGGCACGTACGAGGAACACCCTCCTCCCGACGAGTTCGCGTCCTCGCTGAGGTCCAGGCTGAGGGGTAGGACGGTGAAGGCGTTCAGGGCGGTTGAGGGCGAGAGGGTCGTCGAAGTGGTCTTCGACTCCGGAGAGAAGCTCCTGCTCCAGCTCTTCCCCGGAGGCAGGACGGTGCTCATCTCGGAGTCCGGCGACGTCGTCCTATCGCGTCCGGCCCTCGAGCGCGGAGAGCGGGTCCAAGCCCCGACCGTGAGGCCTGTGAGCTCGCAGGATCTCCTCGGGGCCCTGAGGTCTCTGACCGGGGATCAGAAGGTAGGGTCCGCGATGGTGAGGTCGCTGAACCTCCCTCCGAAGTACGTCAACGAGGTCCTCCACAGGGCCGGGATCGAGGGCTCGAGGAAAGTCAGGGAGCTGAGCGCGGAGGAGCTGGAGAGGGTCGGGGGAGCGCTCTCTGGCCTCCTGGAGGAGCTCTCGGCGGGCAGGCCTCTCGTCTACAGGTCTCGGGAAGGGGTCGAGGTCTCGATGGCGAGGCTCACGCACCTCGAGGCGAAGGGGTACGAACCTGAAGCGTTCGGGACGGTCAACGATGCGGTCACGAGGTACTTCGCGGAACACTCGGCGGTCCAGCGGGCCGCGTCGAGGTCCAAGGAGGTCGAGGAGAGGGCCGCGAGGCTGAGCAGGGAGATCGCGGAGAAGGAGGAGGCGCTCCGGAAGGTCGACGCAGACGCAGCGGAGCTGAGGGCCCTCGCCGACGAAGTCTTCGCCCGGATGCACGAGCTCGAGTCCTTCAGGGTAGGTGGCGACTCTTCGGCGGAGATCGGTGCGCTCTCGGTCAGGAGGGAGGGTGGGGTGATGGTCGTGAGGAGGGGAGGAGCTGAGTTCCCGCTCAGCGCGAGGGAGCAGGTCTCAAAGCAGGCCTCGAGGATCTACGAGAGGGTGAAGGGGCTCGAGGAGGCGGCGCGGAACATCAGGGCCGAGGTCGAGCGGCTGAAGTCAGAGGTCGAGGAGCTGAGGCGGTCCGTCACCGAGGCGATGCCCGTCGAGGAGCCCTCGGTCAAGCGGTCGAGACCGAGGGAGTGGTACGAGGCCTACCGGTGGACCTTCACGAGCTCGGGGAGGCTCGTCGTGGCCGGGAGGGACGCGCAGAGCAACGTAAGGCTCCTCAGGAGGCACATGGACCCCGACGACCTCGTCTTCCACGCGGAGGTGAGGGGCTCGCCTGTCGCGCTGATGAAGGGCGTCGGCGACGAGAGGGACGTCCTTGAGGCCGCGACGTTCTGCGGGTGTTACAGCAGGGCCTGGAGGGAGGGGCTCGGGTCGGTAACGGTCTACCACGTGAAGCCCGAGCAGGTCTCCTTCACGCCGCCTCCCGGCACCTACCTCCCGAGGGGTTCGTTCATCGTCAAGCCGCCGAAGACTTACCTGCAGGTGAGGCTGGAGCTCGCGGTCGGGGTCACTCCTGAGGGGAGGGCCGTCTCCGGGAGCAGGGGTTGGGTCGGTTCGGTCGCCGCGGTCTACGCGGTCATCGTCCCAGGGCGGCGGAGGGCCGTCGAGGTCGCGAGGGAGCTGCTGAGGGCCGCTAACGAATCGGGGCTCGAGCTCGATGGATCGCTGGTCACGGAGCTCGCGTCGCTCGTCCCATACGGCTCCGCTGAGGTCGTCGAAGTGATCACGGCCGCGGTCAGGGGAGAGGCCTCGGGCTCTGAGCCGTGATCGTGTGAGGGAAGGGGCACCAGCACGCGACTTTCACGGGTGGTCTCCCACCCCACTACTCGCCGCGCGGACGGGGCTTAGCTTCCGGGTTCGGAACGGGTCCGGGCGTTTCCCCCGTCCTATGACCGGTGCCCCACCACACGAACCCATCGGCTCGGTATTAACCATGAACCTGCTGGAGAGCATATTAGACCGTGCGGTGCAGTAGGCGTGTGAAGGTGCTGCTGTTGAAGGAGGAGGAAGTGAGATCGCTGCTCACGATGCGTGAAGCGATCACAGCGGTCGAGATGGCTTACAGGGAGAAGGGGCTGGCAAGGGTCCAGATGCCACCGAAGACGTACCTGTACTTCGACGGTTTCGATGGAGACCTGAGGGTGATGCCGTCGTACATAGAGGCCATCGGGATGGCCGGCGTCAAGCTCGTCAACTCCCACCCCCTCAACCCCGAGCGCTACGGCCTCCCTACGGTGATGGCCATCGTGGCTCTCTACGACCCTAAAGACGGCAGGCCGCTCGCGCTCATGGGCGGGACCTGGCTGACCGCGATGAGGACGGGGGCCGGAAGCGGCGTCGCCACCAAATACCTCGCGAGGAAGGGGTCGAACGTCGTCGGTATAATCGGTGCCGGAACGCAGGCAAGGACCCAGCTCATGGCGATGGTGGAAGTCCTCAACGGCCTCTCGGAGGTCAGGGTCTACGACAGGAGGGTTGAAACGGCGAGGGCCTTCTCCGAATGGGCTTCGGGAGAGCTGGGGATTTCGCCAAGGGTCTGTGAGTCGCCGGAGGACTGCGTGAAGGGAACCGACGTACTCTGCACCACCACCCCCTCACGCGCACCGATCGTGATGGCCGAATGGGTGGGCCCAGGGACGCACATCAACGCCATCGGAGCTGATGCGCCCGGAAAGCAGGAACTCGACCCGAAGATCCTCAAGAGGGCCGCGATCTTCGTGGACGACCTGCAGCAGGCTGTACACAGCGGAGAGGTCAACGTCCCCATCAGGCAGGGCCTTCTGGACGTCGGGGAGATCAAAGGCGAGATCGGTGACGTCGTAGCCGGCAAAAAAGCCGGCCGCACCGATGACGGTGAGGTCACGGTTTACGACTCGACAGGGCTGGCGATATTGGACCTCGCAACGGGTGAGCTGATTTACAGGAAGGCCCTCAAGGAGGACGTGGGGACGTGGATAGAGCTTTGATCTTCACTTGGGCTGGTCCTTCTCCCTCAAGTACTCCCGGAGCTCCACCCCCTTCCTGAGGACGGTCATCAGGGCGTCGATGGTCTCGGCGAGGCGCTCGATCTCGTCGGGGTCGCCGGTCCTCGCCAGGATCCTGGTGAGCTCGTCGATCTTCGCGACCATCACCTCCTCTAATTCGCTGAGGACGTAGGGGTAGATGGCCCTGCCGGCCTCGGTCTCGTCCCTGACTATTACGACAGGTTTGTCGCAGACGGCGCACATCACTTGTCCCTTTACTTCCACCAGCGGGCTCCCGCATTCCGGGCAGCTCTCCGTCCTCAGCTTCGCGCCCGATTTCAGTACTGCGGCAAGCCTCTTCACCCTCTCATCGCTCCTCGTGCGTTCCATCGCTACAAGGAGTGCTCTCCCGCGGTCAAAAAAGTATTGCTCTGCCCGGAGTTCCACGTCGGGGGAAACCGTTATGAGCAGAGCTCTGTGCGGTCGGTGCGATGGGGTGGGAGACGCTAATCCCGGTGGTGATCGTCGTCTCAGCGAGCGGCGTTCTCTCACCCGGGCCGCTCACGATCGTCACGGTCTCCTCAGGCGCGAGGTACGGAAGGCTCGCGGGGCCTCTGGTCTCAACCGGACACATGTTCGTTGAGTTCCCGCTCGTGCTAGCCATCGCGTCTGGGCTCACCGGTGTACTTCAGGACAAGGGTGCGCAGTCGGTGATCGGGGCGCTAGGCGGTGCTGCGTTAATCGTCTTCGGTCTGCTGGGGATCTCGCAGTCCTTGAAGACCAAATCCCTTGATGCACCTGGGTTCAGAACTGGGAGGTTCAAGGGCGGGCCGTTCATCGCGGGGCTCCTCTTCACCGGCCTAAACCCCTTCTTCATCACGTGGTGGCTGACCGTGGGAACGGCTCTGATCGCAGAGGCCCTTGCGTTGGCCTCGGTCGCAGGTGTTATCGTCATGTACGCCTCCCACATATGGATGGACTACGTGTGGCTGACGTTCCTCGGCGTCGCGTCGGAACGCGCGCTGGGACTTCTCGGGTCTAAGGCCCTCAGGTACATGGAACTCCTGCTGAGCTCCGCCCTCGTTGCGATGGGAGCCTTCCTATTTCTCAGGGTAATTTAGGTCCGATCCCCCGGCTCAATTCTTCGGTTAGCCATAATAAGGCACGTTAGCCTGTTCACTCAGATGGCTGAGGAGGGGTCCGCGAGGAGGGTGCTGATACTGGTGATCGACGAGGACAACGACGTCGGCAGGAAGGCGGGCTGGGTCACCCCCATCGTTGGAAGGGACAGGAACTTCCTCGCAGCTAAGGACCTCCTCCTCTCGGACCCAGAGGAGGCCGATGCCAACGCGATGTTCGCGGCGATTAAGCTGTACGACGAGCTTTCAAAGGGGGCCGAGAGTACCGTTGAGATAGCGACCGTCTCTGGTAAGCCCGGCGGCGGGCTCGACTCTGATAGGAAGCTGTCTCAAGAGATCGAGCAAGTACTCGTTGAGTTCCCGGCCACCGAAGGGATAGTCGTCACGGACGGCCCCCTCTCAGAGTCTGTCAGCGCGATCATCACGTCGAGGATTAAGGTGATCTCTGTGAGGAAACTGGTCGTCAAGCAGAGCACCTCGATCGAGACGACTTGGATACTTTTGGGGAAGTACTTCAAGACCGCGCTCTTCGAATCGGAGTACGCGAGGGTCCTCCTCGGCATACCAGGGACCTTCCTGCTCGCGATAGGAGTGCTCTTCTACTACAACCTGCTCACACCCGCCACCCTGCTGATACTCGTCGGCATCGTGCTGGCGATGAGGGGTTTCGGGATAGACACAGCGGTGGCCTCTTACTTCAGGAAGCTGCAGATGATTCCCACGCGTCCTGCCCTCTATCAGGTCAGAGTCTACGTGGGATTCTCTTCGGCGATACTGGTCGTCGTCGCGCTCGTCGCAGGCATAAACAGCGTCGCCACCTATATCGCTCAGAACCTCCCTCCACCCTCGACAACCGCACAGGACCCTGTCTTCTGGGCCCAGAGGATGCCACTGTTAGCAGGCGTGATGTTGTTGAGCTCGATCGACCTAGTCATCATCTCAACGTCGATATCGCTGCTCTACGACCTCATCTATCAGATATACTTAAGGAGCGCACGCGTGGTCAGGTCTGCCCAGGCGATCGTCCTGATGGTGTTCCTCTGGGCCCTGATGAGGGCTTTGGGTAGCTACCTGGTGAGGGGGGAGGAGATCTACATCACACAGATGATACTGATAGTCATAATGGGCATAGCATCGCTCGCGACGATGTATATCTTGCTCTCGGCTGTGGGACTGGGATTCATCCGGAGCAGGAGGACCGAGCGTGGGTCAGAGTGATACGACATCTCCTGAGGGCTTTCGGAGTCTACGCGCTCTACGAGGCTTTGCTGCTCAGGGGTGTGAGCAAGAGGGAGCCTCCCAGACACATCGCCGTCATCCTCGACGGCAACCGCAGGTGGGCGAAGCAGAACGGCCTCTCCATCGAAGAGGGGTACAGGATGGGTGCAAAGCGGGTCGAGGAGCTTCTCAGGTGGTGTCTCGAGCTGGGCGTGAATACCGTCACCCTCTACGTTCTATCACTGGAAAACATGATCAGAAGGCCGAAGGAAGAGGTTGAGACCATTTACAAGGTCCTCGTGGAATCGACCGAGCGGTTCCTGCTGGACGAAGAGGTGAGGTCGAAGGGTGTAAGGGTGAAGGTCATCGGAAGGAACTGGGTCCTGCCCGAAGAGGTCGCGAGCGCCCTCGAGCGACTCGAGCGTGAGACTTCCCACAACAGCAACCACTTCCTGATACTCGCGGTCGCTTACGGTGGCAGGGACGAGATCATTCAAGCGGTCAGGCGGGTGGCCCACGACGTCAGCAGGGGGGAGCTGTCTCTGGAGGACGTCAATGAGGACGTCTTCAGCAGGTATCTGTTCACCGGCGAGCTACCTTTCCCCGAACCAGATCTGGTGATAAGGACCTCCGGTGAGGAGAGGATCAGCAACTTCCTCCTCTGGCAGATCGCCTACAGCGAGCTTATCTTCCTGGACGTCTACTGGCCCGAGTTCAGGAGGATCGACCTCCTGAGAGCCATCAGGACCTATCAGGCCAGAAGTAGGCGGTTCGGGGCCTAGCTGATAACGTATGCTGAGTAATCGAACTTGGTCAACCTCTCGACGCCCTTCTCTGTTACCAGCAGTGTGTCCTCAATCCTTATTCCCCACCGGTCCTTGAGGTACACGCCGGGTTCACAGGTCACGACCATGTTCGCGGCCAGCTTCTCCGAGCTGGTCGGCGACATCCTTGGAGGCTCGTGGATGTCCAAACCCACTCCGTGTCCGAGGCTGTGCATGAAGAACTCAGAGAGCGTGTGCTCTGCGAGCTTGTTGCGCGCCACCGCGTCCGGATATCCGCAGAGCGTCTCGGGTTTGATGTACTGTTCAGCAGCTTCCTTCGCAGCCACCACCGCTTCGTAGGCCGATGCGAACTGCGCCTCAGGCTCGCCGATGAAGAAGGTCCTCGTGATGTCGGAGTTGTACCCCTCCACTACTGCACCTAGGTCTATGACCACAGCGTCACCTTCCCTGAGGAGTCTGTCCTGTTCACCGGGCCTTTGAAGCGGCCCGTGGGGGAGGGCCGACCTCGGGCCTGAAGCGACTATGACGTCGAAGGCCAACCTCTCGCCCCCAGACCTGTAAACCTCGCTGACTATCTCGGCCTTCACCTCGTTCTCGGTGATGCCCGTGTAAAGCATTTCGTAGGCGGTCCGCATCGCACGATCGGCGACCTCGCACGCTTTCCTTATCGCACCGATCTCGTAATCGTCCTTCAGCTCCCTGAGTTCCCAGATGATCTCCCCGCCCGGCCTCAGCTCGGTCGGAGCCAAAAGCCCTGAGACGAACCTGTAATCGTCCAAAGACATCTCGTCGATCGCCGTAACCCCGCCGACGGTGCTGACAGATTCGGCCACGACTACGTTGAAACGTTCGTCTATCTTAGTCGCTACGACCTCGAGGAAGTCGGGTGCATAGGTCTCTGCCACGTTCCTCGAAAGCGGAGGCACGAAAAGCGTTTTGTTCCTCTTGGTCGATACCAGGAGAGCCGCGGGCCCCTCAATCCCAGTGAAGTAAAGGAGGTTGGACTTGCCTGTTATCAGGAAGTTGTCGATGCCGTGAAGCCTCATCAGGGTCAGTAGCTTCTCGACCCGCTCCTTGTACCTCATGTCATTGAGACCTCTCTCGGATGCATTAAAGGGCTTCGTGGGCCGGAAGCACATCGGTCGTTCATCGGCGCACACCCGTTAGCTCACCGATACGTGCCGGCACCTCCTCGAGGGCCCGCCTCCCGCCTCGAAAAAACTGCTGGAGTGGAGTTTGAACACGTGAACCCCTCGTAAGCAGGTCTTCAACTTGTATGAATCTTAAGCCTACCACCTCCAAAGCCTCCAACAAGGCTTCTTTAACCAAGCCTGGCTACCCCTGCCACATTCATCGTTGCTCCGTCCTTCAACGGATGCGAAAGAGGTTTGGTACCGGCTGATAGGAGGTTTGACAGGGACAGAGTTTCGGAGACATTGAAGATGGTGAGGGGCTGGTCCAATTTTGTGACGGGTCAAACTTTGAGTAATGCTCGGAATCCTCGGCTGCCGTAGAACGAGGGGGCGCTGTTGGCGCATACGAAAACCGTGTTGTACCTGCGTTCGCCGAAGAGTGCGCCGCCGAGCTTTCTTACGCTGGCGGGTGTTTTGAGCCAGCTCGACGTCCTCGTGTCGAATTCGCCGATTGTCTGCAACCATCTGTACTGTTCTTCCGTCAAAACCTCGACGCCCATGGCGGCAGCCATGTCCACGACGTTCCCCTTTGGACGAACACCTTTCTTCAGTCTGAGGGCCATGGCTTCTCCGTCGTAGCAGAGGCTTCTCCGGCCCGAAGGACTTTCGGGCGCGCAATCCACGAACACCAACTGGTCACAGGATTCGTCGTAGGCTACTAAAGCAGGCTCGCCTCCAGTCTTTTCCATCTCATACAACGAAACGAGCTTTTCAGGGCTGTTCAGCAAACGAGCCTCGACGTGAGACCATTCAAGGCCGTGCAAACGACTGGCATAGACGTCAAACCTTTGTTTCAGCAGGCCCAACAACCTCTCACGATGATCAGCAGAGACCATTCACCCCGGCAATGTTTTCCCTCTCTTAATCTTTGTCAACGACCGCGGGCCTTTTGGGCACCGAAAACGAAAGCCACACACGAAAATCGCCCCTTCAAACCTTGAATCCGCGTCAGAAACTGTTTAGACGGACGCAAGGACACGCGGTCCTCGTCAACGCTTTTGCGACCGTGAGGGATGTTCTGGGCAGGGCCGGGAAAATATCCGTCGAGCTTCGGGAGGATGCTGATGTCAAGTCTTTGCTAAATGTTCTTGCCCGCTGGTTTGGCGAAAAATTCACCCAAGAAGTTTTGAATGAGGACGAGCTGCCTGAGAAATCGATTAAAATTTACGTCAACGGCAGGGACGTCGATTTTCCGAACGGACTGTCTAAGGTTGTGAAAGACGGCGACGAAGGGTTGTGCGGAGCCGATTTAACCGTGAGGGAGCTCGAGCGGTATGATAGGAGGTTGCGTCTCCGGAACTTGGTCTGGACTGTCAGGGTAGGCTGAAGCGGTCGAAGGCGCTTGTCGCCGGTGTCGGCGGGCTCGGCGGCTTGTGACTTGATGTTTCCCCAGACATGAGAATAAAAATGTTTATCACCCGGATGGACGGGTTTGGGCATATTGAGTGAGTGGAGGTTTAATCAGAAAATCGTTCCGCATCTTTGGTTTGATAAGCAAGCCAAGGAGGCGGCTGAGTTTTATGTGTCTGTTTTCGATGAAGATTCGGAGATTGAGTGGTCAAGAACACTCCGCAACACGCCGTCGGGCGACGCTGAGCTTCTGTCCTTCAGGCTGCGAGGCTACCGGTTCATGGCCATCAACGGTGGGCCGTTTTTCAAATTCAACCCTTCCATAACGTTCATGGTAAATTTCAACCCATCCAGAGACAAAAATGCGCGCACCGATTTAGTCCGGGTTTGGGAAAAATTATCTCACGGAGGTCTAACGGTCACGCCTTTAGCCAAGACGTTTTTTAGCCAACTATATGGTTGCATACGCGATAAATATGGTCTAACGTGGAGTCTGATTCTGTCTAACACCAATCCCGGTGATGAAGTACGGCCCTTCATCATTCCGGTTCTCTCTTTCGAGGGCGAGGTTGCGGGTAGAGCTGAAGAAGCCATCGACCACTATTCGTCAGTTTTCAGGAACTCGAGAAAGGGAATGGCCCTCCGTTATGAAAATGGTTTGCTTTTTTCCGATTTTATGCTTGAAGGGCAGTGGTTCGCGGCAACCGATGGCTCACCCCAATCTCTCAACAGATTTAACGAATCAGTCTCTTTCATGATCTACTGCAGAACTCAGGCGGAAATCGACTATTACTGGGATAAGCTTTCAGCCGTCCCTGAAGCTGAGCAGTGCGGCTGGCTGAAGGACAGGTTTGGGGTATCATGGCAGGTTGTGCCTGAGCTGATGGATGAGATGATGGTAGAGGCTACGGAGGAACAATTAGCAAGGCTCACGTGGGCTGTCCTCAGGATGAAAAAACTCGAAACCGAGTCGTTGAAGAAAATTTACGACACCGAATAATTTCACCAACAAAATCGAGAGATGGCTTTTGGTGCCGTGATGGATGCGGGGGGTGGGATTTGAACCCACGAACCCTTCCGCCCTCTTCGAACTCGGTCTACGGGAGCGGGTCCCTCATCCTTCGGGAGCAGATCCCTCTGGCCGAAACCACGGGAGCAGGTCTCTCACCCTCGATCTTAAGCCCGCCGCCTTTGACCAGGCTTGGCTACCCCCGCGCCGACTTTAAAGGGCCCTTGGGAAATTTATAGCTTCTGCGAGCGACATGAGCGATGTTCCGGAGGCCTGTTCACCCCCGGTGGCCGGATACGTACTAGCTCCCGGAGAGGATCATCGGTTCAAATCCCAGCCAACCATGAACTCGTTAGAGCGAATTGCTTGCGATGCACACCCGAATGGTCAAGCCCTACTTCCTGCGGTGTTCGAGGAAGCGGTAAAAGAGGCTGGTGATGAGACGTGCAGGTGTGTCGCATTAACGCTCGCTGTCGATGAACTCTACAATGTGGACCATCGTCCGGTTGATCAAGAGGGGGATTTTCTGGGACAGGGCCTTTGGTGTCCCGCGCCCTCTCAACCCGGTAACCGAACTTCTTTCCACTTCGCTGTTAGTCAAAGACGCTGAGAGTATAACATTTTGTATGCTTCTGTATACATTGAATGCGCTTACGGAAAAATACAATCAGTTTATTAGAAATTTCGGATATTCCAGTAACGAGGTGAACCGGTTGGGTACCGTACAGGTTTCGGGTAAGGAGAGAGCTGAGGAGCGCGCAGCCGGGAAGGTCTCGATCATCCTGTCGAAGGGAAGCCTCGACATGGCGTACCCCGCCTTCATGATAGCTCAGACGGCGGCAGCGATGGGGATGGAGGTGCACGTCTTCGTCACCTTCTGGGGGTTCGACGTGATCAGGAAGGACAGGGTGAACTCGCTAAAGCTGACCACCGTGGGCAACACGTCGCTCGGCATTCCCAACATCCTCGCTGTGATCCCGGGCATGACGGCTCTAGCCACCAGAATGATGAAGGACCGCATGTCGAAGAACAAGGTGCCGGAGCTTTACCAACTGATCAAGCAGTCCACGGAGCTCGGCGTCAAGATACACGCCTGCTCGACGACGATGGCGGTCCTGGGGTTGAAGGAGAGCGACCTAATACCGGAGGTCTCGGATGTCGTGGGTGCGGCCACGTTCCTGCAGCTCTCCGAAGGAGGGCAGGTGATCTTCATTTGAGGCGTTTGGTTGACGCAAGGGGCAGTTACTGTCCGGGACCTTTGACCGAGCTGATCAAGACGTTCAGGAACGCTGAGGTGGGGGACGAGATAGAGCTGCTCGCGACCGATCCGGCCGCCAAGAGCGATGTCTCCGCGTGGGCCAAGAAGAGCGGGAACGAGGTGGTGGAAGTAAAGGACGAACAGGGCTACTTCAAGATCGTCGTGAGGGTGGTGAAGAAGGGAAGATGAGCCCCAAAAGGATATCAGTCATCGGTGGAGGGACAGGGGGAACGCTGCTGGCCAACAAGTTGGTCTCTCTCCTGAAGGGAGAGGTCGCCAGGGGAGAGGTCGAGGTGCACCTGTTCACCGAGTCAACGGAGCACGTCTTCTCACCAGGTAACATAGACATCGCGTTCAGGGGGGCTAGGCCAGAGAGTTTCAGGAGACGTGAGGGCGCCCTACTCGATCGGCGTGTCGTCCTCCATGAGAACGCGGTCAGCCGCGTTGACCTGGCGAACCGTGCTCTGTTCCACGACTCCGGGGTCATCAACTACGACTACTTGGTTCTGGCTACTGGTTCTGTCGCGAGGCCCGATATTATACCAGGGCTCAAGGAGTCATCCTACAACTTCCACACCGGACAGGAGGACGCCGGGAGAACCTGGGAGGCACTTTCGCGATTCGTCGGCGGTAGGATCGTGGTCCTGACAAACATACCGCACAAGTGCCCTCCTTCGCCGGTGGAGGCGGCCTTCTTGATCGAGGAGCTGATCCGGAAGAGGGGGATGAGGGACAGGGTCGAGATCTCCTACGCAACACCCTACACCAGGGCCTACCCGGCTCCAGCTATCGCGGAGGTCGTTGAGCCGATGATGGAAGAGAGGGGAATAAGGCTGTACACGATGTTCAACACCGATTACGTCGACCCAAAAGCCAAGAAGGTTTATTCCATTGAGGGCGAAGAACTGGAATTCGATTTGCTGATAACCGTACCTCCCCACAGAGGAGCGGATGTCGTGTTCAGATCTGAGATGGGCGACTCCGAGGGTTGGATACCGACGGATAAGGAGACGATGAGGCATGAGGGAAGCGACGACGTCTACGTTATAGGTGACGCCACCAACATACCGATCTCCAAGTCAGGAGTTGTGGCCCACCTCGAGGCGATAGTCGCGGCTGAGAACGTCGCCTCGGACTTCCTCGGCACCGGAAAGGTTTACTGCTACACGGGAAGGATCAACTGCCCGCTGGAGCTGGGAGACAGCAGGGCGGTGTTCGTCTCGGCGACGTACGAGAAACCTCCCGCCCGTCAGAGGCCGTCTGTTGCGAAATATCTGATGAAGAGGGCCTTCGCGTCCGTCTACTGGGAGATGTTGAAGGGGAGGCTGGACCACGTCTTTGACCTGTACTTCGGTAAGCCGTACAGGGTGAAGAACGTTGCAAACTGATGAGGGGTCCTGTGAGCACGTGGCCGAGTTCCTCGCGGCCCTGTCGCACCAGAATAGGGTGAAGTTGATCGCGTTGCTCAGAGAGGGTCCCAAGACCGTCGTGGAGCTCTCCGAAGCGATAGGGCTCTCCCAATCCGCGACGTCTCAGCACCTGCAAATCCTTCGGGGGTACGGCATAGTCGGGGTAACTAGGGTTGGAAATCAGAGCTACTACTCGATCGCGGACCAAAGGGTTCTCCAGCTCTGCAAGCTAGCTCAGCAGATCATCTCCGACAGGATCAGAGAGCTCAGCGAGAAGATCGACGTGATCAAGTTCGTGAGCTGAGACCATCGAACCGTCGGCATCGCCCACTGCAACTCTGTTCTGTCCCCCTTTCAGGTATTCGGGATCAGATGAAAAACCCTATGACCGGCCGATCGTGAGGCCATCCGGTGCTGGAGCACGTGCGGGAGC
Organism: Candidatus Calditenuaceae archaeon; assembly: GCA_025058225.1. GTDB lineage: Archaea > Thermoproteota > Nitrososphaeria_A > Caldarchaeales > Calditenuaceae > Calditenuis. Next base: position 72,792 of record JANXEE010000003.1, read on the forward strand.
TTCTGTGGGCTGAGAAGCACAGGCCGAAGAAGGTCTCCGAGGTGATCGGCAACAGCGAAGCGGTCAGCGAGTTCGTAAGGTGGATGAGTGAGTGGGAGCGTGGATCTATCCCGGAGCAGAGGGCCGCCTTCCTCCATGGACCACCTGGAACAGGGAAGACATCGCTGGTGCTGGCATACGCTGAGGAGCGGGGATACGACCTCGTCCAGGTGAACGCCAGTGACAGGAGAACAGCGGAGGACCTTCAGGGCGCGCTGAGCCATGCGATCTCGTCGACTGCAGTCTTCGGAAGGAAGCGAATGGTGCTCGTCGACGAGGTGGAGGGAGCTGTCCTGTCTGCAGAGTCGGGAAGCGTGGCGGCTTTGGCCGGATTGATCGAGATGACGTCTGTGCCCATGGTGTTGATTGCGAACGACGTCTGGGACCAGAGGCTGCTGCCCCTGAGGGAGAGGTGCAAACTGATCGGATTCAGGAGGCTGAGGTCGACGGACATCGCGGAGAGGCTGAGGGTCATCGCACAGAGGGAGGGCGTCAGAGTCGATGACGAGTTGATTCGGGAAATCTCCCAACGTGCGAGGGGAGACTTGAGGGCGGCGATCAACGACCTACAGGCGGTCGCGATTCCCGGTGCGGACCCAAGGGCCCTGGCCGAGTTGATCGAGTCGAGGGAGGTCGAGCTGAACGCCTTCGAGCTGATGGCGAGGATATTCGGTGCCCGGAGACTCGCCGATGGCCGCGGGGTCCTCAACAGCACCGACATCGACGTCGACAGCGTGATGACCTGGATCTCTGACAACATCCCGACACAGATCAGGGACCCCGAAAAGCTCGAGGAGGCGTATCGCGTCTTAGCGGATGCCGACCTTCACCTCAGGAGGGCCTCCAGGTTCCAGAGATGGGAGCTGATGAGATACGGCACCGCGCTGCTCTCCGCTGGTCCAGGAGTGGTCAAGGGCTCAACCTCGGAGAAGGGCGGGAGGTTCGAGTTCCCATCGAAGATCAGGTTCCTTCAGCAGACCAGAACGGAGCGGGAGCTGACGAGGTCTGTCCTGAAGAAGGTCGCCAGCAAGACGCACATGTCAACCTCGAAGGCTGCAGCTGATTTCTTGCCTTACCTTAGGGTGATGCTGATGGCCGGTGACAGGAAGGTAGCTGATGCGCTCGGTCTGAACGACCGTGAGGTGGAAGCGTTACTGTCGAGGTCTCCGGAAACTCAAGTGAAGCCCAAGGAGTCCGGCGTTGGGGCACCGAGGCCGAGGGCTACGACGGGGCGACGTCGCGTTCGTCGTGGCTGAGCGCTCCCCCCTTCCTCAGGATGGCCTCCAACTCCCTTCCCAGTATCGAGGCCGGTATCTCGGGGAGGGCGATGTAACTCCTCCTGCCCCTGATGCCCTCGCTGAGGACCCTGATCCTGATGAAGCCCTGGTCTTCAAGCTTCTGCAGTATCTCCCAGAACCTCGTGTAGGCCTTGGGCATGGTGCCGTTCTCCTCACAGACGAGGGCGTAGAGCCCGTTGAGCTGGGAGGCCGTCACGGTCGGCGAGTCGTTTCCCTGGAAGTACCTCGCTATCGCGAGCAACACCAGCTTCTCGTGCAACGAGAGGTAGTGGAGGCTCTCCCTCCTTATGGCGGGATAGATGCTGGCGGCGGCCTTCCTCACGTGCTCGGTCGTCAGCTTGGGTGAACCGTCCCGCTCCGCGAACTTCCCCGCCCTCCAGAGCAGCTCAATGGCGTACCTCGCATCACCCCTCTCTCCCGCCTGATCGACGATCGCCTCGATCACCTCCTCGGTGACTACACCCTCGTGGAAGGCCTCGGAGGCCCTGAAACCGATGATGTCCCTAAGCTGACCTGCGCTGTACTCGGCAAGATGGATGACGTTCGTGACGAACATCGTCCTGGTACCCGCGTCGAAGACGTTCAGGCCTTCAAGCCCCCTCAGTATGAGTACCAGCGAGATCCTCGACCCCTCAGACCTCTCCTCACCGATCCTCGCGAGGTAGTAGACCGCGTCCTGCTCCTCCCTGATGAGGACCTCCGCCTCGTCGAGCGTGAGGATCAGCGCCATCCCCTCCTTCTCTAGGTAGGTCATGAGGTTGTGGAGGATCTCCTCGTTCGCCAGACCCCTAGTCGGCAACTTGATCCCGAGTGACTCTATGACCCTCTTGAGCACCGAGAAGAGGGTCCTGTGAAGCCTGCAGTTGACGTGAACGTGCCGCAGCAGAGCACCCGATCTCCTGGCCAGCTCCTCTGCCCTCAAGCCGAAGAGCTTCGTCAGCGCGGTCTTACCTGTGCCCGTGGGGCCTGTCAGGAGGGCCCTCACCTGTCCGATCCTCCTGCCAGCGATGAAAGAGCCGAAGAGGGTGAGGAGGTGTTCGAGTTCGTCCTCTCGGTGCGGCAGCCTCGAAGGGACGTATTCGGGGGAGAGCCTGTCCTCGTCCCTGAAGACCCGAACCATCCTCTGCGGCCTCTCCGATGACCCACGATAAAAGAGATGGGTCGACGGTCCTCCGAAAGTGGACTAGAGCATCCAAAGCGGTCTCTTGACGACGACCTCCGCCCCGGCCTCTAACCTCTCCAAATGAGGCCGCACCGTGAGATAACCGTCCGAGAAGGCGATCGAGGAGAAGACCGATGACTCCGAGAGGTGGGGCCTACACGTGAGCCTACCGTCTGACCGCGAGACGCTCACCCAGACCACCTTCACGAAGTCGATCCACTTGTGAAAGACAACCGGCTCGGAGAGCGTGGCGACCGTTAGCGCGAAGAACTGGTCGAGCTTCGCGGAGGCCAGGTGCGCCAGCACAGGTACTCCGAGCTCGTTGAGGACGTTCACCGTTGAGTGAACGAGGGCCGGTAGGACGATCACGGGTCTACCGTTGACCACGGCCGCACCCCCAACCCTGCCCGGCTGCATCTTGAGGCCCTGCGCGAAGAAATCCGATACCTCCGAGAGTACCATCGGGACGACGTCCAGCTCGCTGACGCTGGAGCCTCCGATCGTCAGGACCATGTCGGACTTCTCGAGGGCCGTCTTCAGGGCAGCCCTCGCCGCGTCGAGGTCGTCCGGGATCAGCCCCAGATACCTCGGCCTGCACGGGAGCTTTTTGAGCATCGAGACCACCATCGGCGCGTGTGTGTTCAGCACCTTCCCGGCATCGGCCTCGACAGGGTCATCGGTCAGTTCCGACCCGAAGGAGAGAACGCCGACCTCCGGGAGCCTCATGACCCTCACAGACCTCACGCCCAGCGTCTCGAGCAGCGCCCCTTTCACCGGCGTCAGGACCTCGCCCGCCCTCACGACGACCGATCCCCTTCTCAGGTCAGACCCCACGCGGTCTACGTACTCGAAGGGCCTCAGAGGCCTCCGCACCGACACCGATCCTCCTTCGACGGTCACCTCCTCCTGCGGAACGACCGCGTCCGCGCCCTCGGGCATGTACCCACCAGTCAGTATCCTCCTGGCACAACCCGGCCCCAGCGGAGGGCCCCTCTCGTTGGGACCCGTGAAACCGTCGACTTTTAGGACCACGGGCCGCTCCCGGGATGCGCCGCGCAGCTCCGACGACCTGACCGCGTAACCGTCCATATGGGAGGCGTCGTAGGGTGGCCTGTCGACCGGTGCGAAGACGTCCTCGGTCACCGTTCGGCCGATAGCATCGAGCGGACGTAGGAGCTCGTTCCCTGTCAGGGGGAAAACCCTACCGATGACCTCGTTCAGGACCCATTCAAGCTCGTGGAACCTCTCGATCCTCCTGTGAGCGGTGCCGTCCCGCATGTAACCCGGCGATTGAGCACGACTCTCGGATATCAAGTAATTCTCTCCGACGAAGACGTTTCTTGGCGACGATCGACGCGCCTCAGGTTGTTCCTCTCGAACTCAAGGAGCATGACCTTCAAACCCGGTGAGGGAGAGTAACCTCCGGGGGAGCCGTCCGACCTTATCACCCTGTGGCACGGTATCACCAGCGGAATCGGGTTGGACGCGAGCGCAGAACCCACGGCCCTAGCACCACCTCGCATCCCGAGCGACTTGGCTATCGAGGAATAGGCCCTGGTCGAGCCATAGGGAACCTCAAGCGTCTTCTGCCACACGGCTCTCTGAAAGGCCGTCCCTCTTAGATCGAGGGGGAGGTTGAAGGCCATTCGCTCGCCTCTGAAGTACTCCTCCAGCTGACGCAGGGCCTCCGAGGTGATCCCGGGTCCGCCGCCCTCGGGCCAGAAAACGCAGTTCCCGGCGATCCGGTCGTCGAGCCGTCCGCGCACCTGCACGTACCTCACCGCTCTCTCAGAGGTGACCACCCACACCTCCCCGAGCCACGACCGCAACCGCGCAGCGTGAAGAGCGCCGTCACCGCTCGGTGACGAGACCACCCCGCCCCAGCCTCCTGACGCAATCGGCGTAGAAGCGCTCGGCCAGCTCCTCCGCTAACCCGACGTACTCCCTGAAGTCCTTCGGGAGGACTTCGTCAACGGGGACGCCGTGCCGTTCCGCGGCCCTCCTCGCAGCTTCATCGAGCCCCACTCCCTGCCTGAGGAGGGACCTGAGCTCGTCCATCGCGTCGACGCCGTGCCTCCTGAACCTCACCTGCACCGCCTCCGATAGGGCCTCCGGGTGGGACCTCAGCTCCTCGAGCATCCCCTCCCTGTCGAACCCTATTCTGCTGAGGAACCTCCTCAGATGCCTCACGCCTATCAGGAGGTGTGCCACCCCGACCGGGACGTTCCGCCTGACGGTTGAGTCTGAGAGGTCCCTCTGTAGCCTGGTGATCTGTAACCTCCTCGACGCGAAGGAGAGCAAGCTCGCCGCCAGCTCGAAGTTCCCCTCGGCGTTCTCCGCCTCGACCGGGTTGGCCTTCTGGGGCATCGTCGACGACCCCACACCCCCCGGCGGGACCGTCACGTGGCCCAGCGCGCAGAGGAGCCAGAGGTCCCTCGAGAGGTCGGTCAGGGCCGTCGAGAGCGAAGCCATCGAGTCGAGGAGCGACGCATAGCGGTCAGCCGGGATCACCTGCTTCGTCAGCTCGACGAACTCCAGCCCCAATGACTCCACGAACTCCCTTACCCCCTCGAGCGCGCGCCCTCCGAGGACCTCGACCAGGGCCGCGTAGGTACCGACGGCACCGCTCACCTTCCCGGGGAACCTGAAGCCCCTCAGGGCCTCGATCCACCAAAGGACCCTGGATCCGTGATAGGCCAGCTCCTTTCCGAGCGTCGTGGGGACGGCCGGCTGACCGTGGGTCCTTGCGAGCATCAAGGTCGCCTTCTCCCTCAGAGAAAGTTCCGCGAGCTCCCTGCAGAGAACCTCGAGCTCCGGGAGCAGCACCGCCCTCAGGGCTTCCCTCAGTGAGATCGAGAAGGCGAGGTTGTTCACGTCCTCCGAGGTGAGGCCCGCGTGGACCCAGACCGCGGCCCTTTCTGCTCCGAGGCCTGCGAGCTGGGACTTGAGGAACCTGATCAGAGCCTCGACGTCGTGGCCGACCTCGCGCTCGATGGACTTCACCGCCTCGGCCTTTGAGAGGTCAAAGTTCCGGAGGACCGACCTCGCGGCCTCCAGCTCTCTCTCTTCCAGCGAAACGACCCCTTTCCTCGCGAGGAAGCTCAGGTACTCCACCTCCACCAGCAGCCTGCACCTGATGAGGCCGAACTCGCTGAGGTGGGGCCTGAGGTCCTCCACCAGCTCGGAGTAACGTCCATCTACAGGAGTGATCGCGAGGAGCGCGTGCGTCACCGCTCCACCACGTCCTCCACTCCTGGCCCTATGCCGATCTGCTTCACCGGCGTCCCGAGGTGCTCCTCGAGGAACTCCACGTACCTCCTCGCGTTGGGGTGCAGCGCTCCGTACCCTTCCCTGACGATCGTCGTGCGCTGAACATCGTCGATGACCGGCCATCCTTCCAGCTCTGCGTAGACCGGCCTCACCTTTGAGAGCTCCGAGAGCGTCACGGGGTAGTCGCCGTCTTTGTAACCCTCGTAGGCAGTGCAGACCTTCAGCCCGGTCAGGCCGGAGAGCGTGTCGATCCTCGTGAGGAAGATCCGATCGGTGCCGTTCAGGTCCGTCGCGAACTTCAGTTGCACGAGGTCCAACCACCCTATCCTCCTGGGCCTGCCGGTGGTCGCGCCGTACTCGCCGCCCGTAGACCTGATCCTCTCCGCTGCGTCGCCGTGGAGCTCTGTCGGAAACGGCCCCGCGCCGACCCTCGTGGTGTAGGCCTTAGCCACTCCGACGACCGAATCGACCCATCTCACAGGAACGCCGCAACCGGGAGAGACACCTGCTGAGGTGGTGACGCTTGATGTGACGTATGGATAGGTGCCGTAGTAGACGTCAAGCATCGTACCCTGCGCGCCCTCGAAGACGACCGTGCCGCCCGATGTCAAGTGGTCTCGAATCACGCGGCTGACCTCAGCCACTTCAAGGTCCAGCGACATGAACTGCTCCGACAACGACTCCGCCATGGCATCTAGGTCTGAGCCCTCGAGCCTCCAGAAGGCCGCGATGTCCCCTAGCTTCTCCTTCAAGGTCTCGCGCTCGAGGAGGTCCGCGACCCTAAGGCCCACCCGGCCGAACCTCTCAACAGCCGTGGGACCGATCCCCCTTCGCGTGGTGCCGATGGCCCTCTCGCCCCTCATCGACTCGAGGAGCTCCTCAGCCCTCAGAGCCAACTCGGTGATCACTTGCGCCCTCGGGCTCAGGACGACCTTCAGGTCGGGCCTGACCTCCCTCGATTCCCTCAGCTCCTCGGCGAGGGTCCTGAGGTCGACGTAGACGCCAGAGCAAATCGCAGCACGTCCGCAGACGAGCCCACCCGCAGGGATCAGGTGCATCCTGAAGGTCCTGCCGGAGTAGACGACCGTGTGGCCGGCGTTGGGCCCGCCGTTGTACCGGACCGCCAACCTCGCTCCTTTAGAGAGGTACGCAGCGACCTTACCCTTGCCCTCGTCGCCCCACTGGAGACCGACCACCACCACCGACGGCATCTCTCACGCTACGCGCTCGACGTCGTGAGGCAGGCTCTCCCTGTAACCGGCCTCGGATATCTTCACGAAGACCGCGCGCTCCCTCATCTCCTTCAGCGTCCTAGCACCCAGGTAACTCATCCCGGACCTCAGCCCGGCCACCAGCTGCCTCAGGACCTCGACCGCAGAACCCCTGTAGTCCACGTAGGCCTCTATGCCCTCAGCCATGTAGGAGTAGTCGGCGACCTCATCGAGCTCCACCTCCCCGCGCTCCTTCAGGTCCCTGCTGAGCATCGCGTAGAACGATGCCATCCCCCTGTAGACCTTGCTCTTCTTACCGTTCCTGAGGACGATTGAGCCTGGGCTCTCGTCGGTTCCCGCCAGCAACATCCCGATCATCGCCGTCGATGCGCCTGCCGCAAGGGCCTTCACGAGGTCAGCAGAACTCCTTATGCCTCCATCGGCGATCATCGGGACATCCATCCTCTCAGAGACCTCAGCGCAGTTCATTATCGCGGTGAGCTGCGGAACTCCAACCCCTGCGACGACCCTAGTGGTACAGACCGAGCCAGGCCCTATCCCGACCTTTACGGCGTCAGCGTAGGACGCGAGGTCCTCGAAGCCCTCTGGAGTCGCCACGTTTCCAGCGACCAGCTGAACTTCGTCACCGAGCTCGCGCCTGAGGGCCTTCAACGTGTTCATCACCATGGACGTGTGGCCGTGAGCGACGTCGACCACCAGCGCGTCCACCTCAGCCTCCAGCAAAGCCTTGGCCCTCTCAACGGTGTCACCCCTGACGCCTATAGCAGCAGCCACCATCATCCTGCCCTTCCGGTCCCTGGTCGAGTAAGGGTTCAGACCTCGGGACTCGATGTCCTTCGCGGTTATCAGTCCCCTGAGCCTCCACTCCTCGTCGACTATGGGTATCTTCTCGACCTTGTACTTCCGTATCAGGTCCTTCACCTCCTCTACGTCTGCACCGTACCTCGCGGTCACGAGCTCATGCCTCGGTGTCATGACGTCTTTCACCGGCATCCCATCGTGCTGGAAGAGCAGGTCTCGCCGGGTCACTATCCCCCAGACTCTCCTCTCCCTGTCCACCACGACGAGCCCTGAGACCCCCAGCCTCATCATCTCCCTCCTGGCGTCCTCGACCCTCGCCTCGAGTCCTATGGCATACGGGTCCTCGATGATGATGCCTTCGGCGCGCTTGACCCGCTGGACTTCCTTCACCTGCGCCTCTATGGGCATGAACCTGTGTATCACGCCGATTCCCCCCTCCCTCGCCATCGCGATCGCCATCCTGCTCTCGGTGACCGTGTCCATCGCCGCGGAGACTATCGGCAAGTGGAGCTCGACCCGCCGCGTGAACCTCGACCTCGTAGACACCTCACTCCTCGACCTGATCTCGGAGTATCTAGGAAGAAGGAGCACGTCGTCGAAGGTCAGGGCGACCTCTTCAACGAACCCGGGCAAACGATCCCAACCCCGCCGAACATAGGCTATGAGATAAACGTTCCCGCGTAGAGGGCATGAAGGTCCGGGTATTGTCCCGGCTCCAGAAGTCCTCGCGTGCCTCCTGGGCGGTTTTCGAACTTCAGCGGGGAGCGTTATCGAGATCAGCTCGCTGAGAACCACAAGTCTGCAGAGCTGGGGACGGCAGACACTTATTGGGAGGCGTTCTCCGGTAATCGCGGCCGGGAATTGGTCAAGCTGATCAGGTTCTTCGCGCCGAGGGGTCTCAGGGTCGAGAGGGCGCAGGGCCAGTACGTCTGGGACGCAGATGGGCGGAGGTACCTCGATTTCCACACGGGGAACGGCGCCTGCTTCCTAGGACATTTGAACCCCTACGTGGTCAGGAGGTTGAGGGAGCAGCTGGAGAAGGTGATGGTGCTGCCACCCCTCTACGACAGCGGTATCCTCGACGAAGCCATGGACGCACTCGGTAGGATCCTCCCCCATCAACTCGGCAACGTCTTCTTCCAGAACTCGGGGAGCGAGGCCGTTGAACTGGCCCTCAAGCTGGCGAGGAAGAGGACGAGGAGGGTGAAGCTCGTCGCGTTCACGGGCTCCTTCCACGGCAGGACCTTTGGAGCGCTCTCCGTGACGTTCAACAAGACCTATCGCGAGGGATACGACCCGTTCCCGTTCGAGGTGGAGTTCCTGCCCTTCAACGAGGTCGACCAGATTGAGAAGATCGGGGAGGACGTTGCGGCCGTGATACTGGAGCCCGTGCAGGGAGAGGGTGGGTTGACGGTTGCGCGTCCGGAGTTCCTGAGGGAGGTGGAGAGGAGGTGCAGGGACGTCGGCGCGTTCCTCGTGGTCGACGAGGTCCAGTCGGGTTTCGGGCGCACAGGCTCCGTCTGGGCCCACTCTGAGTCGGGTGTGAGGGCCGACATGCTCGTGGCGGGAAAGTCAATCGGCGGAGGCTTTCCCGTCAGCTTCGTCGCGGTCACCGACGAGGTCGCGTCGAGAGTTGAGGACGGTGAGCACGGGAGCACCCACGGCGGCAACCCTCTGGCCCTTGCAGCCTTAACTGGTGGCGTGGAAGCGCTTCGCGGGGACAACGTCCCGGAGAGGGCGGGTTACGCGGGGTCGCTGCTCGCTGACGGCCTGAAGGAGGTCGCGTCTCAGAACCCGAAGGTGGTGAGGGGGGTGAAAGGGAAGGGCCTGATGCTCGGGCTGGACTTAAGGTTCAGTCCATCGCAAGTCATCAAGGAGCTTCAGTCGAGGGGGCTTTTGACGCTTAAGGCAGGCACCACGGTCCTCAGGTTGCTTCCGCCCTACGTGGTCACGGAGGAGGACATCGGCCTAAGCGTCCAGCTGATCGACAGCGTCCTGAGGTCGTACCGAGACGACCTTTCAAGGCGTTAAAACTATTATTGTACGCCGTCTATTTAATTGTGATGTCCGAATCAGAGCGAAAGTGTGACGCGCTGATCGTGGGCAGCGGCGCTGCCGCCCTCGTGGGAGCTCTGGTGGTCAAGGTCGCAGGCTTCGAACCGATCGTGGTCGAGAAGACCGATCTTATCGGCGGGTCGAGCGCGATGTCGGGTGGGGGACTGTGGATCCCAAACAACCCCGTCATGAAGGAGATGGGCTACGTCGACTCGTTCGAGGCGGCTTTGACCTACCTGACCAACGTCGTGCCGGAAGCAGGAAGGGCGACATCACCGGAACGAATAAGGGCTTTTCTCGAGAACGGACCCAAGATGGTGAGCTTCCTCAGTGACTTGGGTTTCAGGTGGAGGGCCGCGGTGGGCTACCCGGACTACTACCCCGAGAAGCCTGGCGGCTCCGCGACCGGCAGGAGCATCGAGGGCGCGGTCTTCGACGGCAGGAAGCTCGGCGAGTGGTTGGGGAGGCTTCGGAGGTATCCAGGTGCGCCGCCACTACCGATACACATCACCGACGCCGCAAAGCTCTACCTCATGAGGCGGACCGCGTCTGGACTGGCGACCGCCCTGAAGCTCGGCCTGATGACTGCGGGGTACAGGGTCCTCGGGAGGGTGCCGCTGACGCTCGGCGCATCGCTGGTCGGCCAGCTCCTTTGGCTCTGCCTTCAGAGGGGCGTGGAGGTCTGGCTGAATAGCCAGGTTGTCGACCTCATCGAGTCCGACGGGAAGATGGTGGGTGCGGTCGTTAAGAGGGAGGGCAGGTCCATCAGAGTAAGAACGAGGGGAGGTGTGCTCGTCGCCAGCGGAGGGTTCGAGCGGAACCAGGCCATGAGGGAACGTTACCTGCCGCGGCCCACGGATGCGAGGTGGACGGTTGGGTCACCGGGAAACACGGGAGACCTGATCGAGGTCGCTCAGAGGCACGGCGCTCAGGTCGCCCTGATGGATAAGGCCTGGGGAGGCCCTGTGATGATCACGCCCAAGGGCGAGACTTCGTTCGTCCTCGCGGAGAGGTCGCTTCCGTTCGGGATCATCGTCGACTCCTCAGGAGAGCGCTTCATGAACGAGTCCGCCTCCTACGTCGACTGCTGGAGGGCCCAGTACGAAAGGCACAAGAAGGTGAGCGCGATACCCGCGTGGCTGATCATCGACTCCAGACACAGGTCCTACTACCTCTTCGGGACGCTCCCCCCGGGACGGACCCCCGAGTCGGCGACCGGCCCCGGTTTTTTGATGCGCGCGAACACGCTGAGGGAGCTCGGTGAGAGGACAGGTGTAGATCCGACGGGTCTTGAGGCGACGGTTCGGAGGTTCAACGCGATGGCCCGATCTGGAAAGGACGAGGACTTCGGACGGGGTGACAGCGCCTACGACCGCTATTACAGCGACCCTAAGGTCAAGCCGAACCCGAACCTCGGCCCAATCGAGAAACCTCCCTACTACGCCACCGCGATATACCCGGGAGACCTCGGGACGTCGGGAGGGCTGCTGACCGACGAGCACGGCCGCGTCCTCCACGTGGACGGTCATCCCATCGAGGGCCTCTACGCCGCAGGCAACGCCTCAGCATCGCCGTTCGGGGGCACCTATCCAGGTCCTGGATCGACGCTGGGACCGGCGTGCACGTTCGCCTACATCGCGATGAGGCACCTAGTCGACCGACTGAAGTCTTCCGCAGGTGGAGGTTAGGGTTAGGAGCAGAGGAGTAGTGGTGATATAGCTCGCGTCGCCACAGGACTGTGAGTTGCGCGCCGTCCTGCTCTTACCGCTGCTCCTGACGTCAGTTCTTTGGATTGCGCTCTACCTCTTTACACCACCCCCACAGCCCCCAGTCTCTACGATCCCTCCCATCGTTACAGTCGAGGAGCCTGAGGTCGGGCCGGAGTCCTCACCCGCTCCATATCTCAACGCGATCGTGCTCATGGGCTTCATAGCTGCTTCAGGAACCCTCTTGGTCCTATTGCTGCGCCTGTTCCCCAGAATAGTCGGCCTCCTAGCGGTCGTCGCCTACTTCTTGGTCACCTCGCTCTCGGCGCTGTACCTCGTCGCGTCTTCGGGCGTGCTGTATTACGTCCCAGACTCGGTCGTGCTGGCCCTGATCTTCGGCGTCGCGGGCGCTGCAACCTTCGCTGTGAGGAGGACTACGGGACTGGTCGCGGCACTCTCAGCATCCCTGACAGGTGCACTGGGAGGAATCGTCGTCGGATCGGTCCTTCCTCCTCTCACCGCGATCGTCCTCCTCGGTTCCTTCGCGGCCTTCGATGCCATCATGGTCTGGCGGGGATACCTTGCAGCGTTGAAGAGGCCCGAGTTAGGGGAACGGGTCAGAGGGCTCAGAGGGATGGTCGTGGAGCTGGACGGTGCGACGGTCGGCCTGGGTGATCTGCTGTTCTATTCGATAGCGGTCGCTGTTGCACACAGATATCTGGGGTCTATGGCAGCGGCTGCGGTCAACGTCGCTGTTGTGGCCGGCTACTACCTGACGATCTTGATGCTGCGGAGGTGGGAGCAGGTGCCGGGCCTCACGATCCCGCTGACCCTCTCGGCCGTCATCCTGCTGGTCCTCTGGTTCTTCTGACCTCCTCCACAAGCGTTTCGATGTATGAGGTCCGGTCCTCCGCCGACGCAGATCGCAGAGCGCGCCTGGTGAGGTAGATCGCCGCGCCTATCGCGTAGTGCAGGTCGTCACAACAGCTCGCCAGGACCGCCGCGGCCCCGATCATGGCTCCGACGCTGAAGTCGTTCGAGTGTGCTGGCTCGATCCAGTTGGCCTTGCCCTGCTCACCGGTGTGGAAGGCGTCTACTCCCCCGATCCGCCAGACAGCACCACCGATCTCTTTAGACCTCCTCCTCGCGACCTCCATAGTCTCCACGACCGACCGGTCCGTGCCCGATGACCTCTCCAGCAATACCTCTGAACCCGCGCCGGTGCGTTCGAACGCGAAGCTCACGCTCCGTGCCTCAGCTCTGAAGCTCGACGAGCCAATGGCTAACGCTTGCGCACCCAGCGACCTCGCGGCGGCCAGCGCCCCCTCCGACAGCGCTCCACTGTCCTTCGAGATTCTCACCTGCACTCCCCCCTTCAACTGACGCACCGCAACCGCCGCATCCCCCGGACCGGCGATCGTCTCAGCTTCGGGAGGAGCGCCTATGGACCTTACCGCGATCGAGCCGGCCCTCACCCTCCCTGCGAAGGGTTTGAGGCCGTGAAGGCAGATCGTGTGATCGGCCCTCACGTAGAGCTCCCCCTCACCTGTGTCTGGGTTTAGCCCCGACGGAACGTCAATAGAATAGACCCTACCGGCTGCAACGTTCACGGCCTCGATGACGCTCCTGTAGGGTTCCCTGACGCTCCCCCTGACGCCGGTGCCGAAGAGGCCGTCTATCACCACATCCGACCCCGCGATGTAACTGCGTACATCCTCCCCGAGCCTCTCCTCTGTCACCCTGAACAGCCTCACCGAAAGGCTCATGTTCGTTAGCGGTCTGAAGGCGTCCGAGGCCTCCTCGGTCTTGGGTGTGCCGTCCCTCGAGACCAGCACGACGCTCAGCGAGCCGCACAGTCCAGCGAGATGACGTGCCGCGACGAGCGCATCGCCACCGTTGTTGCCGGGACCCGCTATAACGACCACCCTCTTGCTACTGAGGCTGCCCTCCTGCTCCATGACGTATCTGGCGACCGCGTTGCCAGCGTTCTCCATCAGCGTCCTCCTCCCTACGCCGAGGTACTCGGAGTTGAGGTCAACGACCTCAATGTCGATGGACCTGTAGCTCCTCAACCCACGATCCACATGAGGCCTCCCAAGTTTACCTATCTCCTTTTGTTTCCCAAGACCTCGTTGATGTTCCTCAGAACCCCCCTCAACCCGCCGGTCCTGTAGTGGCTCACGAAAGCCTCCCAGTCGACTTTGAAGATGACGTATGTGATCACCGCGAGCGCCGCAACGGCCACGACGAAGCCATAGGTGTTGCCGAGCGTCGTCTCTATGACGGTCATGTAGACGCCACCCAAGTAAGCAACGAAGGTAGCCAGAGCGACCTTTCCAGCGGCGTTCGCCAACATGAACCTCCACAGCGGCATCCTTATCAGCCCCGCGGGGATGTAGTAGACGTCGTCTGGAAGTGGCGTGAGCGCGAAGAGGAAGACCGCTAGATCACCGTACCTCCCGATGAACTCCCTCAGGGACTCCATCTTCCTCTTCCTCTCCGTACCGAGAAGCTTGTTCCCGAGTCTCCCGAGGGCGTAGGAGGTCAGCTTTCCAACGGCCCCCCCGATGCCCGAGACGAGCCCCAGCGTCAGCGGGTCAAGCGTTCTGCTCAGGATCACCACAACGAACAGGTACGGCAGCGGGAGGAAGGGTATGAGGCTGCCGAGAAGGGAGATACCGAATACCCCCAGGTAGCCGTAGGACTCTGCGACCTCCCGCATCAGCTCAACTACATCCAGTACCTCTCACCGGCAGGCTTCTGTTCGCCGCTGACAAAATAGGTTACGCCCTAACCGAGCGGACCGCCTCGTCGATCAGGGTCTTCGCCATCCTGAGGTAGGAGTTGAGGCTCTCCTCGGTCCTGGCCTCAGCGACGTACTTGATCTGTGGCATCGTGTTGGAAGGCCGTATGAGAACCCAACCTTCGGGGAGGTAGGCCTTGACACCGTCTATCGTCAGCACCCTCTCATAGGTGGAGGTCATCCTCTCAGCGATGAGCTGCATGGCCCGCCACTTGACGTCGTCGGTCCCCACGTCGACCGTGTGAATCGTTGAGGCGTAGACCTTAGGGAGCCCGTCCACGAAGTCGGAGAGCTTCGTCTCGGACTTTGAGAGGGCCTCTGCGACCTTCGCCACCGCGAAGACCCCGTCGTCGAACCCGTAGAGCTCCGAGAAGTAGACGTGGTTGCTCTTCTCCGCTCCCAGCACCGCGCTCACCTCTCTGACCTTCCTCAGCATGAAGGCCCTGCCGACCCTGCAGATCACCGGCTCGCACCCTCTCTTTCTAATCACCTCCTCCACAATAGAGCTCGAGCTGACATCGTAAACGACCTTACCCCTCAGGTCTGAGTTCTGGACGAGGAACGCAAGCGTCACGTCGCCCTCGAGGAGCCTGCCCCGGTCATCAACGAAGACGGCCCTGTCGGCGTCACCGTCGATACCCGCACCGACCTCGGCGCCGTGCTCCCTCACGGCCTCAATCAACCCCTTCATCGTCTCAGGGGTCGGTTCGGGGAGGTGGGCGGGGAAGGTCCCGTCCGGCACGTCGTTCATCGGTATCAAATCGATCCCTATCTCTTCGAAGAACCTCCTGCCGATCTCGCAACCGGCTCCGTTAGAGAAGTCCACGACCATCCGCACCCTCCTCTTCAACCTCACCAGCGACCTCACCTTCTCGAGGTAGAGAGTCTTCGCGTCGAACGGTCTCGGAACCGGATCACGCCTCGGTGGATCTGACTCACCGATCGAGAGTGCGATCTCCTTCAATCTCTCCATCCCCTGACCCTCGGAGACCGTCTCGCCGTTGCCGAGGACGAACTTGAAACCGTTCCACTCCGGCGGGTTGTGGGACGCTGTGACCTGCACGCCGGCGTCGAAACCCCCCTCAACGACCCCAAGGTAGAGGGTGGGAGTCGGCACGAGGCCTGCCGTGCTCACCTCAGAGCCTTCGTCCTCGAGACCCAGAGCAACCGCTCTGATCAGAGAGGGGCCGCTGAGCCTGACGTCGCGCCCCACCAATACTCTCCTCGCACCGGTCATTCTGGAGAAGGCCCTCCCCAGCGCATAGGCGACCCGCTCGTTTATCTGCCTCGGATAAACCCCCCTCGCGTCGTAGGCCCTGAAGATCGAAGGGTCCACGTATCTCCTTACCGTGACCTGAATATAATGGCTAAACCCCCTCAATTCTGATCGATGCAGACTTGACGCTGTAGGCTCTGTTGATCTCGATGAGGAGTTGCGTCAGCCTCTCCGTGACCCTGGAGTTGAGCAGCGGCCCCCCGTAGATGGACCTGATTCCCCTGACCCTGCTCAGCATACCGATCAGCTCGTCGGACGGCTGCCGCTCCCCGCAGACGATCACGTCGAGCTCCCGGTTGAGGTCAGCCAATGCGGCCGCCGGAACGCAGTTGAACGCTGAGACCACGGGAACCCTCTTGAGGAGCTGCTGAAGGGCCTCTGCCGCCGAACCCGCTGATGGTTCCAAATACCTCGCTGAACCTCCGACGTCAGACTCCAGGGGGACAACCGTCGAAACGGCTATCGAGTGCTCCGCCAAGTTGTGACGCACCGCCTTGGCGACTTCATAGAGGCCGCTGTAAGGCACGGCGAAGAAGACGAACTTCGCTCCGATTACGGCGTCCTGGTTCGTGGCTCCAGAAACCTTTGAACAGGGGACTGAGGAGCGGAGCTCGTGGGCGACCGACTCGGCCCTCTCCTTCACCCTTGAACCGATTACGACCTCAAGACCTGACGCACAAAACCTGATGGCTAAGCTTCTCCCGAGGCCAGCCGTTCCCCCGAGTATCGAGAGTTTCACCTCTTCCCACCGAAGATCAGATGGGCCGCGAGCATCGCGAAGACCGCGAGCACCGAGCTGGCGGAGGCCATGTGAACAGCCACGAGCTCAGGTCTGAGTGCGGATAATACCATCACGCCGCCGATCGCGATCTGAACGATCAGCAGGATCACCCCAGTAACCGCGAGTTTCCTCGCGAGCCCTCCCATCCTCATGGCGGGTATCAGGACAGCGATCACCGACACCAGCACGACCAGCGCGAAGGCTCTGTGCGAGAACTCGAGGATCACCAGCTCGTCCATCTCGAGCGGGCACAGCGGCCAGTCGGGACAAGCAAGACCAGCCCCCCTCGCCGAGACGTAGCTTCCAATGCTGTTCATCACGATCGTCGAGACGACAGGTGCTATGGCCCTAGCTACCCCGACCAACTCGGTGATCACCGTTTCGCTCCCTACAAAACCCTATCACCCTATTTCAGCCGAGGATTCAATTAATGAACTCGGGACTCGAGCTCGCGCTTCGGTGTACTCTTCCCTCCATGAGGATGTTCTCAGAGAAGGGGATCACAGCTTCGGGGTTTCGTCGGTCTTCAGGTTCACCTGACCTTGTTCTGAGTGGTTGTATCGCTGTAGATTTCGAAAGAGACTAAATAGTGACCTGGGGCGTCGATACATAGGGCCCGTAGCTCAGCCTGGCGGAGCGGCCGGCTCATAACCGGTAGGTCGTGGGTTCGAATCCCACCGGGCCCACGCAGCCTAAAGGTCGATTACTGGGAGATAGAACCTAAATCGTTGTATCGCGTTCGTGGATCGATGAGACTCATAGACGTGGCAGTTCAGTCGTTAACCGGAAAGCTCAGGGAGATGTACGCTCTGAGCGATCGGGCTTATACTTTGGCGATCGAGGCCTTCAGGACCCAGAAGGACCTGACTTCGGAGGTATACAGGCTGGCAGAGCTGCTCAAGCTCCACCACCTTGACGTCTCGTCTCTGATGACGGAGATAATCGCGCGGTTCCAACCGGTCGCTTCAGACCTCAGGTACATCAGGGCATGTGGGGAGGTCTCCTACGGCTTCTACAGGTACGGGAGGTATGCGTTCGACATCACCGCGACCATCGGCGTCTTCGGTAGCGTTCCCGGCTGCGACTGGAGCCTTATCGATGAGGCTGGCAGAAAGGTAAGGGAGATGATGTCGCTCGGTATGGAGGCCTTCGAGAAGCGGGACGTCGCGCTCGCCAAGAGGGTCATCGAGATGGACGACGAGGTCGACGAGATGTATAGATCCTACCTCAGTCGGATAATCTCCTCTCAAGGTGACAGGAGGTGCGACATAGCCAGGTTATTGATCCTGCGTTATTTGGAGCGGATAGGGGATCACTCGACGGCTATCGCCGAGTCGGTCCTTTACATTGTCCAAGGATAGCATCGGTCACTCGGGTGCACCTAATCATTTTTTTAATTGGCAAAAATAGATACCAATATGCCAAGAATTTCTGCAGTATCGGCCATCTCGTTCATTCTTTTGGGCATCGTTATAGGAGTGGTGATCGCTGGATCAGGACGCGAAACCGTTACAATCACGGAAACCCGCATGAGGGTCACCACCGTTACGACCTCGGTAAGAGTAGAGTCTGACATCACGGTTCAGGAGGTCTGTTTCTCAAGGACAATGAATTGTGCGTCCATCATCGTTAACCTGATAGATGGTGCTCGGTCTACCGTTTTGGTGGCGGTGTACTCATTCACGCGCGATGACATAGCCTCTGCCCTCATTCGAGCACAGAGGAGGGGTGTGGAAGTTCGGGTCGTGATGGAGGAGGATCAAAGCGCTGTATCGGGATCGGAGTACCGAAGGCTTCGAGACGGTGGGGTCAACGTGAGGCTCGACGGTAACCCGGACCTCATGCACCACAAGTTCATCGTAATCGACGGACGAATCGTGATAACTGGAAGCTACAACTTCTCCGGTGCCGCTGAGGACAGGAACGATGAGAACATCATAGTCATAATGGGTGAAGGGGTGGCCTCACAGTACAGGTCGGAGTTCGAGCGAGTCTGGCGTGCCGCGACTCCCTAACGGCTATCCCGCCTACCTACTCTGGCTGCCTCCCGTGCGAGTCTGTTGGCCACTTCGTTCTCGTCTCTCCTGACGTGACGGACCTCGAAAGCCTCGAACCTCTCGATCAGGGCACTGACCTCTCCGTGAAGCCTCCGGATGGTGGGGCTTCTCACCTTGTATTCGCCCCTGAGCTGCTTGGTGAGAAGTTCGCTGTCCGTGAAGACCGTGACCCTCCTGCACCCTAACTCCAGACACCTCCTCAACCCCTGAAGAAGGGCCTCGTACTCGGCGACGTTGTTGGTAGTACGACCCATGTGACCGCTACCGGTCGTGACGGTACCCATCGCTTCGATTACGTACCCGTATCCGGCGGGCCCCGGATTTCCGAGGGACGACCCGTCGATGTAGAGCTTACATACTGACAATTCCCGGTAGAGGAAGAGAGTCCATGGTGATATCTAACTGTCGCGGACTGGGGGGTTTAAGGGGTTGAGTGTAGCATCGAGGTTGGTCAAGGCAGTTCAGCGGGTCGACCCGCACCTCACAGCGATAGCCCTGACACTCCTTGTCCTGACCTTGCACGTCTCCATAATCGCCACGCCCTCCCCGGAGGACCCGGAGGCCTGCAGGAGTGACACCACGAAATGCGCCTTCGTCTTCGACGAGGCCCACTACGTCCCTGCGGTCAGGAAGATGATGTCGGGCGAGGCCGCGAACAACGAGCATCCTCCGCTCACGAAGTTCCTTATGATGTTGGGAGTCATGGCGTTCGGCGATAACCCCATCGGCTGGAGGGTTGCGTCAATCTTGACCGGATCGGCCAGCGTCTATGTCCTCTTCAGACTCGCATCGACCCTCCTAGGTTCCCAATGGCTCGGACTAGCTGCTGCAACGCTGTTCGCCTTCGACGTGACGTCCTTCAACCTGAGCAGCATAGGTGTGCTCGATCCGCCGGCGAACTTCCTGCTCCTGACCGCGGCATATTACAGCGTCAGGGGGAAGCGGCTGATGTCTGGTCTCACGGCCGGACTCGCGCTGCTGACGAAGGCCTCCGCTGTCCTCGGAGTGCTAGCGCTTCTGGTCTAC
Source organism: Candidatus Calditenuaceae archaeon (assembly GCA_025058225.1). GTDB lineage: Archaea > Thermoproteota > Nitrososphaeria_A > Caldarchaeales > Calditenuaceae > Calditenuis. The sequence continues at coordinate 92,298 of JANXEE010000003.1, forward strand.
TGGGCTGTCCGGAGCTCAACGGGTAGCGGCAACGCCCTCGACAGGGTCGCTAGGGGGATCGTGCCGACCTATGTGGTACTGGGGCTGTCTGCGGCTGTCATGATAACAGGGCTCGCGGTATACGACTACTATTACGGGGCCTTCCCGCACCCATTCGCACACCTCGACTTCATACTCTCCTACCACTCCGCTCTGACCTTCAACTGCAACGGCGGCGCGACGGCCTTTTACTGCCTGCACGTCAACGATGATGGTTCCGTAGTCACGGTGGACCTCCCTCTGAGCTGGACGCTCCCCGTGGTCACATACGCGCCCATGGGGTTCTACGTCCTCTCGGTCAGCGTTGACGGTTACAACTACAAACCCGTCGCTTATTACGGCATGGCGTCCCCCATCTGGTGGACCACATGGGTGGTTCTGGCCTTTTCTCTGCTATTCGGCCTGAAGGCCGCTTGGCGTGCGATCGTCCGCGGCAGGCAGCTGGAGTATCCTGACGATCACGTCTACGTCCTCCTGATCGCTTGGTTCGCGTTCAACTATCTCGTCTTCATACCGGTTGCCCACCTGATGCATCGATGGGTCTATCCGTTCTACTTCTACCAGGTAGTTCCGATGTTGGCGATAGGGCTCGTGAGTTTGCTCTCGCGCGGCAGGTTCGAGAGGTCGGTGCTGGCCGTGACCATAGCTGCCACCCTCTTCTGGTTCTTCGTCTACTATCCTGTGAAGTCCGACCAGCACATCGCCGTCCTGAGGTTCTTGGGGCTCCCTGCGTGATGCGAAGACTAAAATGCGAATTTTAGAGCTCGCAGTTGGGTCATGAGGATACTGCAGCTGAGCGACCTCCACGGCAGCAAGAGGGCTGCTCTGGCCGCGAGGGATCTCGCCGGCTCCATCAACGTCGACCTCATAGTCCTGGCAGGCGACATCACAACCTTTGGTTCCGTGTCTGAGTCGAAGGCCTTGTTGGAGGTCCTCGCGTCCACCGATGCAAACGTCGTCTACGTTCCGGGCAACTGCGACCCTCCCGAGCTCATCAATCATGACCTAGGGCTTGAGAAGGTGTACAACCTCCACGCAAGGAGCCTGAGAGTTCGTGACTACAGACTCGGCGGCGTCGGTGGAGGATTGATTTCTGGCGGCACCACGTGGATAGAGCTAACGGAGGACGAGCTAAAGGCAGCGATGGGCTCCCTAGGCACCGTGGACGTTCTCGTATCTCACACGCCACCTTACGGCACTGAAGCGGACGTGGTCAGAGGGGTTCACGTCGGTAGCCTCGCCGTCCGGAATTATTGCGAGAGGCACTCGCCGCTCGTAGTCTCCTGCGGTCACATCCACGAGGCTAGGAGCGTCTCCAAGCTCGGAAGGTCATACGTCGTCAACGCTGGACCCGCGCGAGCGGGGTACGCTGCTTACATAGATTTAGGGAACCAATCGGTGAAGGTGGAACTGACGTCGCTCTACGGCAGATGAATGAGAAATTTAACGTGGCTTCGCTGTTGTTTGGCTGGTGTGCCTATAGAAGTGCAACATCATCCCTAACAGTATCAACGACATCCCCATGTGGAACATCGATATGTTCGGCATGTTCTGAGCGTAGGTCAGCACCGCCAAATATCCGAACACTATCACCAAGGCCATCGTCACGGCCACAGCTGCAAGCCCCGCACCCGGTGTGAGTACGACAGGCTTCGCCGGAGCAGGCTTCCCTCTTGGCTTGACGAGATACCTGTAGGTCACGAAGAAACTCGCGAGTGTCATGATACCGAAGGATGAATAATAAATGACAGGCTCGACGTAGAGTTGATCGAAGACCGTCCTCTGGGAGAAGTCGACGTAGAAGCCCCAAACGGTTGTTACTATTATCATCACTATGCTTGCGATGCCCATCGCAGCAAAGAAGGGTCTATCGCGCCATGAGAGTTTCTTAGACTTGTCGACAAAGGGGACTATCAGGAAAAAGATCGCGAAGAGCAACGGCAGGAGGGCGCCGGACCAGAACCGCTCGCTCCCGGTTCTGAGGAAGGCGTAGATCGAAGTAAGATACCACTCCGGGACCTCGACGAGACCCTTCGACGGGTCGAACCGGATCCCTATCTCCGCAGGGAACATACCAGCGACCACGAAGATGGCACCCAACACTCCGACTATCATCGGCATGTCAATGATCAGAGCCCTGGGCACGTGAACCGCGAGCAACAGCAGCATCAAGAGCGGGATTATGAAGACGTGGAGAGCGTAGAACCTCACGATCAGATCGAAGTAGCCTCCTCCCATGAGTATCGGCGCCACCGTTGGCCCAAGCACCGGTGCAGAAAACGTGAGACCCATCCCTATGTTAATCGCCAGCATGGCCCTCTGGTTGAGGATGAGGTTGTAACCGGTATACGCTTCGAGGACCGTCAGGATACCGAGAATTATCCCGGTCACCCAGAGGACTTCGTTCTTGATCTTGTACCTCCCCGAGAAGTACTGGTAGTAGAGGTGGAAGACCGCGAGGAGGACCATGAAATTGGATGCGTGATAGTGGACCTGTCTCATCACGAAACCGAACGGCACACTGTCTTGAATCTCCCTGACGCTTGAGAAGGCTAAATCTACGGATGGTGAGTAGTAGAACATCAGTATCGCTCCGGACACACCAAGCACGAGGAAGACTATTGCCGTAAGCGTTCCGAGATAACCATAGGGGCTGATGTACTGCTTGGGGAAGGTGAACTTGAAAGCTGCGAACGGCGTCCTCTCCAACCTCTCGACCGTCCACTTTATCAGAGCGTCGACCGCTTCTTTGAAGGTCTTGTATCTGGGCGCGCTCAACTCTCACACCCTCCTCACGTTATCGTCGGGTCTCCTGACCCTCCATTCCCTTCCCAACCCGATCCTACCGTCCACAACACCGGTAGCGTAGATATCCCCTTTCTCATCGACTTCGATCACCATCATCGGCAACGCGTTGGTCGGATAGGGTTGGAAGGCCGCTGGCCCCGCTATTGCGACGCCGTCATCGTCCCTGTAGATGCTGCCATGGCAGGGGCACATCAGCTCACTGCGGTCCGGCACGTAGATCGGGAGGCACCAGAGGTGGACACAGACCCTGCTGTAAGCTCTGAGTTTCCCGTCGTTGGTCATAACTAACATCCACTGCCTGAAGGGGTCTCCGTCGATCTTCGGGTCGCCAGTCTTCGGATAGGAGAAGAAGATCGAGGACCCTGGCTTCAGCTCGCTGATGTTGGCTATCCTTTGCCTCGGAGATGACCCCGTTTCCTCCCGATAGAAGAACCTGACCAAGTTCGTGAATGGTGCTATAACGGCCAACACGGCGACCGTAAGCATCGCCCTGAGGGCCCTCCTGCGCGATGCACCAGACTCGGGCATCTCAGTTTCAAGGTCCCGTGTGGTATTTAATTAAGCTCAAGTTGCCCAACAGGGAGACGTAAAAGGGTCACCTGAGGAGATCGATTCTACCTCGAAGCCTCTCGTAAACCTGCTTGCTGTAGTCGTCCAACTTGACCTCTCTCTCCACCACAGGAAGCTCCCTCCGATGGCCGAACACCTCCGTTGAGAGGTACCTGTCACCCGAGTCGTTGGCCACCGTTACTATCCTCTTCAGATCTGGACGGGCCCTAGCCAGCTTGAGGGCCGCAGCCACGTTTGCACCCGAAGAGATACCACAAAACAAGCCCTCCTCCCTGATCAGCCTCGTCGTCATGCGGATAGCCTCATCGGAGGTCACCAACACGACGCCGGAGAGTAACTCGTAGTCGAGGTTCTGCGGCACGAACCCGTCGCCCACCCCCTCGATCTTGTGACGGCCCCATCTGCCCTCAGCAAGCACCGCACACTCCGATGGTTCAACCGCGTATACCTTCACCCTCCCGTCCCTCTCCTTGAGATACCTCCCGACACCGGAGATGAGGCCGCCCGTCCCATAGGAGACCACGTAGGCGTCTATCCTCCTGCCGCACTGATCCCATATCTCGGGACCCGTGGTTCTGTAGTGGGCCACCGGGTTATTGGGGTTGTCGAACTGGTTGGGGAACCAGTACCTGTGGGGCTCGGAGGCCAACATCTGCTTCACCTTTGCCATCGAGATGTCGACATCGCTCTCACCACCAGGAGTGAGCAACACCTCACCTCCGTAGGCTCGTATCAGCTCCCTCCTCTCGCTGCTGACGCCCTCGGGCATGACGACCTTCACCTTGAAGCCCAGCACCGTACCCACGAAGCTGCAGGCTATACCGGCGTTCCCAGTTGAGACCTCCAGTATCTCCATGCCCTCCCTGAGGGTGCCCGATTCTATGGCCCGGGTGATCATCTCCCTGTAGATTCTGTCCTTTAGTGAACCTGATGGGTTCAGGTATTCCAACTTGACTAGCACCTCAACGTCTTCACTTAGGCCCAGTGAATTCGGAACCCTCTTCAACTTCACCATCGGCGTGTTACCGATTACGTCCAGGATCGAGTCGCGCGATCCCGAAGCCACGCCTTTTCATTCACGGCGTCGTATGTAAAGCTGACCAGATAACCGACACTCCACGTAGGCCACGAGACCCGAGGTCGCGTTGAAGGCCTGCAATAATTAAGCGGCCGCTCGGCATGTCTCAGTTAATTCATCAGGAGGGTCGACTCGTTATAGCTAGGGTGCTGCGACCGATATTGTTACAGCGAGAATCTGGTCCGTTACAGTGATTTCTAAACAATAGAATATGTTTTTTACTCTAGGAGAATTATAGATGAAGAGAGTAGCCTTATCGTGCTTGTGACTTAAAAAGTTCCCTTTCGATTGCTTCCAGCAGAACTCTTTCCGTATCAAGGAGTTTCGTTAGACCTATTGCTGGAACGCAACAGAGCACTATCAGAGCGTCCTTAGTGAAGTGATCGGTTTTGGTTCGTTCGGAGTCCCTGTAGGGGTAAACCGATATGACGCCTTCTTCGTCCCTCATCACGAGCTCCTTTCCGGTGAGCGTCTCGGCCTTCACGACGCCTATCCCTCTGAAGACCTCGCCTGTCCTAGACCACGTGAGCGCTAAACTCCCTGACAGCTTCCCCAAATCGAAGACGGAGAATGTGATGCCGGTCAGTGCAGACACGAGGTTGCACACATCGACCAAAGGATTGATCCTGGGGAGTGGTTTGTTCTGGAGAATCCTTCTGACCAAGGCCTCAGAAGAGGGTCTGACCTTTGTGGGATCTATCCCGATCCTCCAGTAGAAGTCCCTGTAAGCCCTAAAGACAGGGTCCCACTTCACCGACTCGAGGGTATGTCTGCTCCTCACCTCACTATAGACCTCTGACTCGAACGACTCGCTGACGTTGGGTCTTGACCCGATATCGACATTCCTCAGCACAAAGGCCCTTGGCGGTGTTTGAAGGGTACCCCTCACGTACTCCTCAACTTGTATCTCGAAGTCCTCACGCAACAACCTTCTCAACGCCCCTCAACAGACACTCATACAACTCGCGGTTGAAGGCCACGAAGTTGACGACCTCCAGCTTTCCCCCAGAAGACGCGTAATCGAGTACGGCTTTGCACATCACCCTCCCCGCAACCTCTGGGTTCAGCCCACCAACACCCGTCCCCATGCCTGGGAAGGAGATCGACTTGGCACCTGCTGCCTCGGCTGCTCTGAGGGCCGCTAGCGTAGCCGCATAGACCTTGCGTTCATCAGTTTCTCCCGCAGGACGCTCCATCGTCGGTGCGTGAACGACGAACCTGCACCTCAGTCTCCCTGAAGACGTCACGATCGCACTACCCACCGAAACCGGGGCCTTGGACCTCGCTTCGTCCTCGATCTGTTGACCGCCAGCTTTCTTGACGGCTCCGGCCACTCCTCCACCCATTATCATCAGGGAGTTCGCTGGAACGACGATCGCGTCGACCTCGTCTTCAGTAATGTCACCTACGTAAACCTTAAGCCAGAGGTTGAGTATCGCGAATTCCCTCATCGACCTGCTCTAAACCGCTCAGAACCCCCTTCTGCCGGTTGCGGCCCTATCTTCGACTTGCGCGTTCACTATACGTTTGAAGTAGTTCAGCCTGTTCCTTATCCTTGGCGGCGGAAAGTCTTTCGGCTTCGGCTCGATCTTCGGCGTCGCGCTCCTCACCTTGCCCGCCTTAGTTACCGAACCGTGGGACGGCAT
>JANXEE010000029.1 GCA_025058225.1 Candidatus Calditenuaceae archaeon
CGTCCTTCAGCTCGCTGCTGACGAGGGAGAGGGACTTCGAGGTGATCTCGAGGCTCGTCGAGAGGATGGCCGAGACCTGCAAGCACTGGCGGGAGGCTAGGGTGATCGCGCACGTCGTGGACCTGGACAGCCCGGAGGTGATCGCGCACTCGAGGCCGAGGCACGCGATCGCTCCCGGGACCAAAGTCTACGTCGCGCCGGACGAGCTCCTCAGCGGGCTTTACTCGGGACGGGGGAGGAAGCTGATTGTCGGGACGCTCGCGACCCGGGGTGACGTGGAGGTGGGGCTCTCGGTGAAAGGCCTGAGGAGGCACATGGCGATAATCGCTCAGACCGGGGCCGGGAAGAGCTACCTCGCGGGGGTGATGATGGAGGAGCTCCTCAGCCAGGGTGGGACGGTCATCGTGATCGACCCGCACGCGGACTACGTGAAGCTCTCGGTCCCGAACGAGGGGGAAGGGTGGAGGGCCGAGCTGGCGGAGAGGGTCTCCGTCTACAGGGTCAGGGGCGCGCCCTCTAGGCACTCCGACGTCGCGAGGGTCCAGAGGCTCGAGATCGCATTGAGGGACCTGGGCCTCGATAAGCTCTCCTACATCGCGGGCGTGGAGGAGCAGTACGTGAGGATAAGGCACGCGATCGCGCAGGCCTACGAGGAGCTCAGGGAGAAGGGGGACGTCAAGGTCGAAGGGCTGATCAGGAGGGTCGAGGAGCTGGCCAACGAGAAGAAGAAGGATAAGGAGAAGGAGCCCTACCTGAGGGCGCTGACGTACCTGGAGAGGCTCAGGGACCTGAAGGCGCTCGGCGAGAGGACGGTCGACGTCGAGGAGATGCTGGGGCCGAAGAGGATCTCCGTGATCGACCTCTCGGGGCTGAAGGACAGGGAGGCGGACGTCCTGGCGTACTTCGTCCTCTCGGAGGTCTTCAGGCTCAAGTCGGGAACGTCACGGGACCACAAGTACCCGGTCTTCGTCTTCGTGGAGGAGGCGCACAGGTTCGTCCCGCACCCGAGCGCGGGGGCCACCTTCTCCGAGGAGGTGATCAAGAGGATCGCGGCGGAGGGGAGGAAGTTCGGGGTCTTCCTGACACTGATCACCCAGAGGCCCTCGAAGATTCATCCCGACGTCCTGAGCCAGTGCAACAGCCAGGCGATCATGAGGATAACGAACCCGGTCGACCAGAGGGCGGTGATGGAGGCCTCGGAGAGGCTCGGGGAGGAGCTGATGGAGGACCTCCCGGGCCTCGAGAGGGGCGAGGCGATCGTCGTCGGAGAGGTCGTGAACCTGCCGGCGGTGATCAGGGTGAGGAGGAGGCGGAGCCTCGAAGGAGGGGCGGACATCGACGTCGACGGCCTGCTCGAGGAGGCGCTGATGGAGGCGGCTAGGGAGCGCGAGGACCGCGCGAAGAGGGAGATGGACTGGGACTCGCGGTGGAGGGGGTTGAGCGGCCTGTGACACTGATAGCCCACATGGCCGACGTCCACCTGGGCCACAGGCAGTACGGAAGCGCGGAGAGGGAGCAGGACGTCTACGAGGCGTTCGAGGAGGCGGTGGACGCTGTCTTGAGGGAGCGGGCGAAGGTCCTCCTGATCGCGGGGGACCTCTTCGACGGCACCAGGCCTCCGGTCAGGGCGCTCCTCAAAGCGAGGGATCAGTTCGGGAGGCTCGCCTCCTACGGCGTGAGGGTCTTCTGCGTCCTCGGAGACCACGACCTCCCGAAGCGGACCGACGAGGTCCCTCCTACGATGCTCTTCGATGAGCTGACCCACATCGGCCACAGGACGGTGCAGCTCGAGGTGGAGGGGATGAGGCTGGTCCTGACGGGGCTCGACAAGGTCTCTCCGAGCCTCCTGCAGACCGCAACCGAGAAGCTGAGACCGGTCCACGAGGAGGCCATGAGGTCACAGGGCAAGCGGGTCATGGTCGCCCACTTCCCCCTCGAGTGGTTCAGGAGGAGGGGGTCGCCGCTGCTCCCGGAGGGGTACCACTACTACGCCTTGGGACACGAACACGTCCGATCGACGGTCTGGATCGGAGGGTCTCCGGCCGTCTACCCGGGATCGATCGAGATAATCTCCAGGGACGAGGTCGAGTACTGGGAGAGGTTCGGGAAGGGCTTCGTGTTCGTTGACCTCTCCGGCGACGAGCCGCAGGTCCACGACGTGAAGCTGAGCTCGGTGAGGCCTCAGCGCGTGTCGGAAGTCCCCCATCAGGACATCGCGAAGGCCCTCGACGAGCTGAGGGAGTGGGCCTCCGGGTCCCCGAAGAAACCGATCGTCCACGTCAGGGTCAGGGGCAGGGACGTCGACCGGGGAAAGGTGGTGGGGGCGCTCGAGGGCGCGCTCAAGGGCCTGGTCCTCCTCTACAGGTACGAGGTCATCGAGGAGGGAGGCGATGAGGCCTTCGAGCCCAAGTCGCTGGACATACCCTCGATCCTCAGGGAGTACGTGAGGAGCAGGGGGCTGGGCCCTGAGGTCGCGGAGCTCGCGGTCCGGGTCTACGAAGCCTACAGGTCCGGGGGCGAGGACGCGGTCGAGGAGCTCATCGACAGGAGGCTCTCAGAGGTCGTGGGCGAGTGAGGGTCCTCAGGATCAGGCTCAGGGACTTCCTCTCCCACAGGGACACGGAGCTGGCCCTCTCCGATGGCCTGACCGCGATGGTCGGCGAGAACGGGTCCGGGAAGACGTCGATGCTCGACGCGATCACCTTCGCGCTCTTCATGGACCACAGCAGGGGCTACCTGAGGAACCTGATCAACAGGAGGAGCTCGAGGGCGATCGTCGAGCTGAGGTTCTCCTCCGGGGGGAGGGAGTACGAGGTCGAGACGACCGTAGAGAAGAAGGGCGAGTCGGCGGAGGCGAGGGCGACGCTGAGGGACCTGACATCGGGGAGGACGCTGCTCGTCGACGCCGGCAGGAAGTCCTTGGTCCCGGAGATCGAGAGGCTGACCGGGATGACCGCGGAGACGTTCGTGAACGCGGTCTACGTCAGGCAGGGCGAGATCGCGAGGCTCCTCGACGCTACGCCGGCCGATCGGAAGCGGACGATCGCGGGGCTTCTGGGGACCGAGGCCCTCGAGGGGATCTGGGAGGCCCTGAAGGTCCCGATCAGGGAGTGGGAGGTGAAGCTCAGGGCGTACGAGGAGGAGGCGAAGAGGGTCCCGCAGCTCGAGGAGGAGCTCGAGGAGGTCAGGAGGGAGGCGGAGGAGGTACGGGGCCAGCTGGAGGCGCTGAGGTCGGAGCTGGGATCGCTGGAGGTGAAGCGCTCCGAGGCGGAGAGGGAGCTGGAGGATCTCGAGTCGAAGAGGAGGACCTTCGAGTCGCTGACGGAGAGGCGCCGGGGGCTCGAGGCCGAGATCGAGCTCGCGAGGCAGAGGCTGAAGGACCTCGACGAGAAGATCTCGACGCTCGACGACGCGGAGAGGAGGCTCTCGGAGCACAGGGCCGGACACGAGAGGCACGTGGAGCTCGCCGAGGAGGTGAAGGTGCTGGAGGCGAAGAGGGGTAGGCTGAAGGAGGGGCTGGGGAGGCTCACGTCCCTGGAGGCTGAGCTGGAGAGGCGGAGGTATGAAGCCTCTAAGGCCGAGTCGGAGGTCCAGAGGAGCGCGAAGGCGCTGGGCTCGATCCTCGGCGAGGAGGTCGACGTGGAGGGCTTCGAGGAGATGCACGCTCTGCTCCTCTCGCGGCTCGGGGAGGACGCGGCGAAGCTCGAGGCCGAGCTGAGGTCGGTCGACTCGAGGGCCGGAGAGCTCGAGGGGCTCGTCAAGACCTACGAGGGCTACCTAGAGGACCTAGAGAGGGCCGGGGAGGTATGCCCGCTCTGCTCCCAGCCGCTCACGCCCGACCACCGGCTGCGGCTCGTCGGGGGGTTCCGCGGGGCGATCGCGAGGGCGAAGGACGATCTGAAGTCCCTGACGGACAGGAGGTCGTCGCTGGAGGAGAGGCTGAAGGAGACCCGGACGAAGAGGGAGGAGTCACAGAGGATCGGGGAGGCCTTCAGGTCGGCGCGTGAGAGGCTGAACTCCGTCAGGTCGAGGGCCTCGGAGATCGAGGCTGAGCTCTCGGGGCTTCGCGGCATCAGGCCGGAGCTGGAGAAACTGGAGCGCGAGCTCGCCGCGAAGAGGTCGGAGCTGGAGGCGACGAAGCGCGACCACGACGAGTACCTCAGGGCCGAAGGGACCCTCAAGGACCTCGGCAGGAGGGACGGGCTGCTCTCGAAGAGGAACAAGGTCGAGGCGGAGCTGAGGGAGCATCAGGAGAAGAGGAAGTCAGTCGAGGCCCAACTGGCGAAGCTCGGTTACGACGAGTCGGCGCTCGAACGGGCGAGGAGGTCCCTTGAGGACCTGAAGGAGAGGATCTCCGGGGTCAGCAGGGAGACCGCGAGGCTCGAGGAGCGGTTAAAGTCGCTGGGGGATAGGGAGGCCAAGGTCGCCCAGGAGCTCGATCGGGCCCGGAGTTCGAGGTCGAGGGCCGAGTCGCTCCGGAGGGAGCTTGAGGCCCTGAGGGCGCTGAGGGAGTGCTTCGGGAAGGACGGGGCCCAGAGGGCGGTAAGGTCCGCGGCCAGGAAGGCCATAGAACACCACGCCAAGAGGTTCCTCCAGGCCTTCAACCTCGCTTACGGCGACGTCAGGCTCGATGACGACTACGAAGTCTACCTCTACGGGCCCGAGGGAGAGCAGCCCCTCGAGTCCCTCAGCGGCGGCGAGAAGATGGCGGTAGCGCTCTCGCTCAGGCTCGCGATCGCGGCCGCCCTCGCGGGTGACAGGATGGAGTGCCTGATCATGGACGAGCCCACGGTCCACCTCGACTCGGAGAGGAGGAGGCAGCTGGTGAGGCTCCTGGAGGGGTTCAGGAGGGAGAGGGGAGCGGTGCCGCAGGCGATCGTCGTCACCCACGACAGG